>MWSW01000011.1 GCA_002050165.1 Candidatus Tepidiaquacellales bacterium OLB4/UTCHB1 | reverse complement strand
GCCTGAGAAGGTGATCCCGTCTGCGTCGAGGTAAGCGCCATTGCGGAACTCAATCTTAGAGTTCTCGCCGAGGATGAGGTTTGCATCGGGATGGATTTCAAGGTGAGCACCTTCACCGTCAAAGATAAGAGTTGAGTTGTCTTTAAGTATCAAATATCCGTTGGCTTCAATTTCAATTCTTGCGTTTGCCGGATAGGTGACATTGAGCCCATCAACTATAAGTTTTGAATTCGCCATTACTGTTACAAATGAACCCGATGAGAAATCCTTTGTAGCTCCTTTGTCAATAATAGTACCACCTTTCATTGCCCTAAGACTTGCATCATCATTCAGTATCAAGTGTGAACCCGTCTCAAAAATCAATGTATCACCACGAATTGCCCCTAAGTGAACAGTGTTTGTCCCGTTCACCCAAAAATGTTTATCGTTCGAAATTATCAAAGTATCACCTGTAGTTGCAATAATTTTGCAGGCAAATATTCGATCATAAGCCCAATGAACCGATGAAATTACACCAGGTGTAAAAGTATGATTTCCTCTCTCCGTAGCGTCAATTACAGGATTAAAGTAATAATCAGTAGTCGGTATTGTATTATATCCATATTTATCGTTAGCTCCAAGATTTGGAAAAATTGTATCAAGTGTAACAGTAGTTCCTAGAATATATTCATACTGTGTATCTCCGTTTGACGGATTAATTATTGAATCTTTTACAGGAAATGGAATTGTCCTTGCATAAAAATTTTTCTCCCATGGTTCATCCCTATCATAAAGTATTTCCCAAACTTTAAACTCTTTAGACGGCTCACCATTTGCAAGTGTATCGGCAGAGCTAACTGTATCGTACACATATTGCCCTCCGTGAGCATAATGTATAGCTAGCCTGTTATAAGCCGGTAGATCAGCTCTTAATTTAACATACCAGTCTGCACCGTAAATATTTTCTCCCTGCCAATTACCTGTTCCATATTTTGAATCAAGATTATTGAAGTACAACGAATACTTTTCATCTGTGCCTTGAACTTTGACTGTGATTTTAAATTTACCTAACGGCAATGCTTTCCCATTAACCGGTGGTTGTAAATCTGCAGTTGCTAAAAACCCCAAAAAATTGATGTGATATCCTCCTTCAAATTTATAACGTAAAATACCATTATAGTTAGTCACAGTATTACTTTCAAAAATTCTTCCACTACTTCCATTTTGTTGTACACCAACTCTATTATACTGAGCAAAACCATTCAGTTGATTATTTAATCCTTCAAATGGAATAGATACACAAGTTATCTCAAACTCCACAATGATTGAATTATCTTCATTTATTAAATAGAAATCGCCTCCAGCACCTTGAGAGTATGCTTCAATAGAGAAAGATGAGGAATACAAAAATAATGCAATTGATAAAATTAAATGTTTCATGATTTTTTTGATTATTTAACTAAAGTGTTTTTAATCTTTAAAATTAGGTTATCCTTTTTTACGTAATTATTCGTTTATAACGTTTTCGAAAAAGTAAAAATTGAACCCACAATATCATTTCTTATTCTCTTTACTTGCATTCGATAATTTTATCACTTGATTAGAATCATTCTCCTCGTTTCTCTAAAGTTTTGTTCTATTGAACCTTCCAACTTTAGTTCATAAAAGTAAACTCCACTGGATAGATTACTTCCGTCAAATTCAACATCGTAACTCCCTATAGCCTGCCAGTTGTCTACTAATATCTTTATCAGTTTCCCTTTTAAATCATAAACATTCAGCTTTACTACTCCTGAAGTATTTAAATCATATTTAATTGTTGTAACAGGATTGAATGGATTCGGATAGTTTTGAAATAAATTAATTTTTTCAGGTAATGTAGTCTTGTTGTCGTCAATATTTACAATACTGTCTTCATTAAAGACAAACAATCCTCCACCTGTTCCTATCCATTTATTACCGTTGCTGTCAATTGCAATAGTTCTTGGTTCAGTAGTAATCATTGGTGAGTTTGTTGCATTCCATACTTTTACTGTGTCAAAATCTTTAGTTGCCTTGAATAACCCTCCAAGTGCCTGTACACCTTCAACTATCCACCATAAATTACCTTCTTGATCAAATGCCATGTCGTGAGCACCGTATAACGAAGGTCCATATACTGACCATTGAGTATTCGTTGAATCAAACTTGCTTATACCCGAGATAAATTCGGGTCCAAAAAATTTATTGTGATGTTCGTCAATTGCCAACCCGAATATTGAGTTAGCACTTATACCGGAATTTGTAGTAGAATAAATAATAAATTCATTTCCGTTGTACAATACAGCCCCTAAACTTCTATAACATCCAATCCATCTGTTATTTGTGCCGGGTTCATGTAATATTCTCTGTACTCTTAGATTAGCAGGTATTTGATTAGTATCAAAAATTGTCCATTGGTCAACTCCGTCAAATTCGCAATATGCTTGATTTCCCCATAGTGGTGATCCAATTAAAATTAAATCATCAGGGTTTATATCTATATAAGGAACGTAATGAGAAGGTATTTTTGAATTTGATGTATTAAAAACCGTCCAGGAATTTCTATCAAATTTTATTAGACCAGCATCTGTAGTCCCCATCCAAATATTCTTTTTTGAATCAAACCTTATCGAAAGTGCCGAAAAAAAATTAAGACCTGTTATTGAACTATCATACACCGTCCAATTCGTTCCATCAAATTTGGTTAATCTTATGCCGTCACCTATCCAAACAACATTACGATTACTACTATCAACTTCAATTGCCAAACATTGTATAAAATTACTTGGTAATCCCGAATTATTTGTTCTATAATGAATCCACTGCGGGTTCTGAGCTTCAAGCGCGTTAGCTGTCAACAGCGCTATTGCAATAGCTACGATTGTGCTTCTCATTTCGTTTGTTTTATCTTTGCTCATATTTAATTCATTCATGTCTAAATTGCAAGGGGTTTTTTCGGGCTTGTATTATTCGGATTTTTACTCCGGTTGTGTTCTATTATAAGTTTACAGGATTTAAGGTTAGACTAAACACATCAAACCGAAGCAATAGTACAAAGTTACGTTTAAGCACATTTTTCGATTATTTTAAACTTTTGACATTGGAATTCAAAATTAATTCAAATATATTTGAAGTTCTAAATTTTAATTTTATATGTTTGCGATTGTAAATATCAAAGGTTCTCAGTACAGAGTATCAGAGAACGACAAAATATATGTCCCGAAATTAAAGGAAGATCCGGGAAGTAAAGTTACTTTTGACGATGTGCTCATGTTTTCAACTGATGAAAATACATTTGAAGTGGGTCAGCCGAAACTTGAAAAGAAAATCGAAGCAACTGTGATAGAGCACGTAAAGGATGATAAAGTCATTGTATTTAAAAAGAAGCGCCGGAAGGGTTATAAAGTAAGACGTGGTCATCGTCAGCAATATACACAGATATCAATTGATAAAATTTCATAAAGGGAAAAAGTTATGGCACATAAAAAAGGTTTAGGCAGCTCAAAGAACGGAAGAGATTCACAATCCAAACGTCTTGGGGTCAAAAAATTTGGTGGTGAAAAAGTCATTGCAGGAAATATTATTATCAGGCAAAGAGGTACAAAATTTCTACCGGGAGCAAATGTAGGGTTAGGGACTGACTATACAATCTATTCTCTCATTGACGGAAAAGTAAAGTTCACAACTAAAGCCGGAAGGAAAGTTGTAAACGTAGAATCAGTACCGGCAAATTAAGTTTTTATGTACAAGGAATTTTCAAATAGGGTCATTTATAACAGATGACCCTTTTTTATTTAAATAAACAATCTATAAAATGAAAATAACTGTAGTAGGAGCAGGAAACGTAGGGGCTACCTGTGCAAATGCAATTGCACAAAAGGAGTTGGCAAACGAAGTAATTCTGCTTGATATTAAAGAGGGAATTTCAGAGGGTAAATCACTTGACATGTGGCAGACGGCGCCGATCAACAATTACGATACGAGGTTAAGGGGAAGCACAAACGATTATTCTGTAACTGAGGGTTCGGATGTGGTTGTCATCACTTCAGGTCTCCCGAGAAAACCGGGTATGAGCCGTGACGACCTTATATCAACAAACGCAACTATTGTAAAATCCGTTACAGAAAATATTGTAAAATATTCTCCTGATACGATAATTATCGTTGTTTCAAATCCGCTGGACGTTATGACATATTGTGCATACCTTAACTCAAAACTCCCTTCATCAAAAGTAATGGGTATGGCGGGAATATTAGATACGGCGAGGTATCGGGCATTTCTCGCAGAAGAAATTAACTGTTCACCCAAAGATATTCAGGCGATGCTACTTGGCGGACACGGCGATACAATGGTACCGTTGCCACGATATACAACCGTCAGCGGTATTCCGGTTACGGAATTTTTAGACGAGGATACCTTAAACCCTATAATTGAGCGAACAAAAAAAGGCGGTGGGGAAATTGTCAATCTTATGGGAACCTCAGCGTGGTATGCGCCGGGATCTGCGGCAGCTCAAATGGTCGAAGCAATTGTAAGAGACCAAAGGAGAATTTTTCCTGTTTGCGCCTGGCTGAACGGTGAGTACGGGTTGAAAAATATTTACCTTGGCGTTCCGGTAATTCTCGGGAAAAATGGTATAGAGGAAATCATTGAACTGAAATTGAACGATAGTGAAATGAAATTGTTGAAGGATTCAGCTAACGCTGTGAAGGACGTTATGGAAGTGCTCGATAATATGAAACAATAACCTAAGCTTTTATCTAAACTCTAAGGCAGATTCTCCGGAATCTGCTTTTTTGTTTATGCGTAATTCAATTCTCATACCGCCACCGGTGTTCAATAGAGAATAGTAATCAACAAGAGATTTAATAATAAAAATTCCTCTGCCACTTTCTTTGAGAAGATTTTCTTGATCGGTTGGATCCGGTAATGTTTCAGGATTAAACCCCTCACCCTCATCAATAATTTCAATGTTAAGTGAATTATCATTTTCTGTGATTTTAACCTGCACCTTTTTATCCGAAGATTCCTTATTTCCATGTACTATAGCGTTCACAAGCGCTTCGGAAACAGCGATCTGAAAATTTAAGAACCGCACCATATCAATCCCAATATTTTCGTTAATTTCGTTCAGCCGGTTTTCAATAAAGTTAATTTCTGACCGGTTACTTTTTAAGGTGTGAGTTTCATTAACCATAATTCAGATTTCCCAGAAAATATTAATTGAAAAAAAAGTTGATTCTGTATTCATCAATGAGTTATCGAATCTAAGAATTTCCAAACCACCCTGAAAGTTAATTAACGTTCTATTAATTGCAGGAATTTTAATCCCGCCAATAGGTCCGTAATTTCGAAATGTATTCGACAATTCTTTTACTCCGAGATTGTAGTTATATCTCATTTGCTGATAAAACCGGTAACCGAGGTATGCTTCAGCTTCACCGAAAATTTTCACGTTAATATCAGCCCGTATGAACCGGTCATCAAAAAGTGTTAGCGGTTTGAGGCTAAATTCTAAATCATTAAATTCTCCTTGCTCCGATAACCTGAACTCACCGAACACTTTAAAAATAATTGCCGGTGATAAAGTAAAATCCACAGAATCCCGCAGTATTAACTGTCTGTAGGAAAAACTTTGTACCTGTGAAAGTATATCCTCGAAATCATAGACTGTATAATTAGCCGAGATCTGAAACGAACTTCGGCTTACCAGCGCTTCAAAAGGTTTAAAAACGCTATTAACCGAAAGTTTATAAATTGTATTTATATTGTTATTAGAACTACGCTCAGCGAAAAGATATTTAAGGCTCGCTCTATTGACCGAAAATGCAGTCTCTATGCTGAAGTTTCTCAAATTTGAATATCTGTGTTTTATCTCCCCGATCAGAAACTGTTCATCCCTGTCATCAAAATTTTCATCGGAATTGGTATCGTATCTGAAAATTGAAGCGGAACCTGTAACGGAAATTCCGTGCAGGTCACTAAGACGGATATTTGTTTCGGCTGATAAGGTAGTCAATAAGTTCGAATAATTTTTATTTCGTTCAATTTTCTCAATTTCCCTTACCTGTGCCGGCGTGAACCCATTAAGGTTAACCGGTTTGTGGGTTTCATCTTTTTCGATAAACTGAAGTTTGATTTTATTTAAAAACATTCCTAATTCATTTTGCATTTCCCCGCTGAACTTAATTCCTATTTCACTCACTGATGCATCATAGTTCCTGTCAAAGTTTAGAGTATTTGAAAAGGTTTTAAACCTGATTTCTCTTTTCGAAGACCGCAAAAGTAACCCGCCGGAAACATTTAATAAGATATTCTCATGGATAAGATAACGGAGCTTATCTTCAAGTTCTACCATGTTTTCAGCTCTCGTTTCAATATTACTTTTTATGCCGTACGATTTTTGCACATCAGCAGATGCGGGAAAAAACAAATCAATTTTATTCATATACGCCCGTATTGACCCGAGGTTATCAGCATAACCTGAGAAGCTTTTAAAAAGGTCAGAGACAAAACCAACATTGTAGTTCTTCTTTACAGATAAATCTTCGTAATTGATATCAACTATACTGCTCAACGAATAATCGTCAATAAAAAAATCCGGATATTCCGCGTTAATGAGAAATTTCACGCCGGAGTTTGATTCACCTATTTGTTCATCGCGAAGAAACCCGAATTTGGAATTGATTTTAAAGTTTCTGATTGGTTCATAAAGTACGTCTGCAAAAATAAAATTGGAGTAGTTTCTGTTTAATTCCACGCTCCTATCGTCAGATAATGACCGCAACCCTGCACCGGGTCCCACGGATAACTTATCGCTCAGTTTATACCTGACTGAGAATTCCAATTGCTCTTTATCACGAATAAAATTGGAACTGAGTTTGGTAATGTCGGAATTAAAAATATTGGAAAGCGTAAAAGTGTATTTTTCAAATTCTGCTTTATAACTGAGCCGTGAATTCAAGCTCGCATTTGTTACGTCATTTTGAAGATCAGTCGAAAGAATGTTGGAATTCTGAAGCGTATCTTCATCAACGGTGAACTGTGCAACGCTTTGAGCAAACGGTAAAAGGAAACTCAGGCTAAACAAAAGCTTCATCATATTTGAACACTTTTTTTGAAGACGGATCCTCAAGGCTCGAAAACAATCTACTGAGATTTTCGTAATCGGGCAAGTTTTTTAAATCCGGAATTGATGTAGAAAGTCGAATTTTCCCGGATTCAATAAAAATCACCGTATCCGCTACCTTTTCGAGCAGGTCAAGTAAATGTGAACAATACAATATTGTTTTACCATTATCAGCTAATTCCCTTAACATATTCTGGAAAATCATAACTGAAGAAACATCAAGTCCGTTGAGCGGTTCGTCAAGTAATAAGATATCAGGATTATGGATGAGTGAAGAGGTAATGAGAATTTTTTGCCTTCCTCCTTTTGAAAGAGAGCCAATGGATAATTTAAGTAAGTCTTTAAAGGCGAAGAGTTCCGCAAAGTACTCATACCGCCTTCTGGCAATATCTGCGGGAATCTCCCTCAATTGTGCAATGAGGTTGAAAATTTCTACAGGTGTAAGTGAGTTAAACAAGTCAGCATTTTCAGGGACATACCCGACAAACGATTTGATTGCCTTTTCATTTGACTTTTGTTCAATCCCGCACATCGTTATCTGTCCGGAATCCTGTTTGGTAATCCCCGCAAGAATGTTAACAGTTGTGGACTTCCCTGCTCCATTTACGCCAATGTATGCAGCTATTTTCCCTTTCTGAACTTCAAAGGAAACTTCATCCAATGCTTTAACATTGCCAAATGATTTTGAGAGATTTTCAACAACAATCATTCTCAAATAAAATCATTTTAAAAAATCATAGCAAGTTAAATTTATTAAGTCAAAAGTGCGTTAAACTAAATTGATTATAAATTGAATATCGTGATCTGTATTATTAACTTCATAGTCAAACAGCTCAAATGGCGGAATTGGTAGACGCGCTGCATTCAGGGTGCAGTCCGAGTATTCGGGTGAGGGTTCGAGTCCCTCTTTGAGCACTAAAATAATCTGAATGAAAATTGAGAAACAACAATTGGAAATTAAAGGAGACATCATCCTCTGATGATCGAGAGAAAAGCTTCATTGAATTTAAGGCAGAAGTAAGAAAACTCAGGGATAAGATACGATTACCCGATGCAATTATCAAGCTTCTATACATGAGGGGAGTAGATAACTACGCAAAAATTCATAAATATTTCAAACCTACCCGGGAAAAACTTTACAATCCTTTCGACCTTAAAGATGCTCAGACCGCCGCAGACCGGATTATTGCTGCTATTAACAACAAAGAAAATGTTATGGTGCTCGGTGATTACGATGTCGACGGAACCTGCGGTGTCTCCATGTTTTACCTATTTTTGAAAAATTTCGGTATTGAACCAGAGGTTTATATACCCGACAGAATTGACGAAGGATATGGTATATCTTTCAAATCAATTGACTTCGCCAAAGAGAAAAATATAGATCTCGTAATTTCCATTGATTGCGGGATTACCGCAGTTGACAAAATCAAATATGCAAATTCTCTCGGTATTGATTTTATAATTTGTGACCACCATCAACCGCCGGACGTAATTCCCGATGCGATTGCAGTGCTCGATCCGCTTAGGAATGATGATACATATCCGTTTCAATTCCTTAGCGGTACAGGAGTTGCTTTTAAACTGATTCAGGCAGTTTGTAAACAACTTGACAAAAATGATTACCCGTTCAGTTTACTTGATTTCGTGGCAATTGCGACCTGTTCGGATATTGTGCCATTGATAGATGAAAACAGAATCCTCGTAAACGAAGGTTTAGCCATGATTAACGATAGTGATAAAATTCGTCCATCAATAAAAATGCTGATAGAAATAAGTAAGATTACCAACCCGAATATCAGTTCAACAAATATAGTTTATTCTATCGCGCCAAGAATAAATGCAGTCGGCAGGTTGGGAGATGCCAAGCGGGCTGTTGAGCTTATGACCAGCGATAAAGAAGAAGAGTTGAAGGAACTTGCAAAAGTACTAAACGAAGTAAATAATAACAGAAAGGAAATTGACAAGACTATCACTGAAAATGCAATTAATATATGCGAACAGTTTTTTCAAGAGGAGAATACCAACTCACTGGTGGTTTACAATGAAGAATGGCATCCGGGTGTAATTGGAATTGTTGCAGCACGATTAGTCGAAAAATTTCATTTACCGTCAATTGTTCTGACTAAAGTTAACGGCGTTGCAAAAGGAAGCGCCCGAAGTATAAATGGTTTCAATATTTACGATGCATTGAAACAATGTGAAGATCAACTCATTCAATTCGGTGGTCACTACCACGCAGCTGGACTTGAACTTGAAGTAAGTAATGTCCGCGAATTCCGGAAATCATTTAATGAAATTGCTTCCTCTACCCTCACGAACGAACAGCTTGAACCGGAATTATTTATTGACCTTGAATTGCGGTTTGACGACATCACCGCGCAATTGGTAAACATTCTAAAGTATTTTGAACCTTTTGGACCCGCTAATATGACACCGGTTTTTGTTACTAGAGATGTTCAGATCGTAGGTGAAGTGAGAGAGGTTAAAAATAATACACTATTATTTAAAGTAAGGGAATATGACCCCAAGAGCTATTCAAACGTTGCTTTTGACTGCGTATTTTTTTCTTCGGATGAGTACGTAAAAGATATTGTACCCGGTAAGAGGTGCGATTTATGTTACTCAATTGAGAAAAGTATTTGGAGAAATACTTCTACCACAAAGCTCCGGGTACGGGATGCAAAGTTTTATTACAATTAAAATTTACATTAATGTCAGGACACTCAAAGTGGTCAACAATTAAAAGAAAGAAAGCGGCCGCAGATGCAGCCAAAGGAAAAGTATTCACAAGGATAATAAAGGAAATCACAATTGCTGCAAGGGATGGTGGCGGCGACCCTGATACAAATCCTAGACTGAGGCTTGCAGTACAAAATGCGAAATCCGCAAATATGCCACAAGAAAATATAACCCGTGCCATAAAAAAAGGTACCGGCGAGCTTGAGGGAGTAAAATATGAGGAGATTAAATATGAAGCCTACGCACCGCACGGAATTGCAATGTTGATTGAAAGTGTTACCGATAACAGGAACCGGACGGTTGCTGATCTGAGGCACCTTATCGGAAAGAAAAACGGTAACCTCGGTGAATCCGGTTCGGTTGCATGGATGTTTGAGCGAAAAGGAATTATTATGATTCAGCAAAGCGAAAAACCTGAAGACGAATTGATGGAAATAATTCTGGAGGCCGGCGCCGACGATTTGAAAACTGAGGATGAGTTTTACGAAGTTATTACTTCAATGGAAAATTTTGAACCGGTGAGAAAAACAATTGAAACAAGTGGTATTAAAATTGAAGAGGCATCATTACAATACATCGCAAAAGACCTTATTAAAGTTGAGGGTAAGAACGCAGAAGAAGTGATGAGGTGTATTGAGGCAGTGGAAGATTATGAAGACGTTCAGAACGTTTACACAAATGCTGATATAATAATAGAAGAACAATGAGAATAATCGGAATTGACCCTGGTACAGTTATAACCGGAATTGGAATTATTGACACCTCCGGCTCAGGTGCAACAATTGTGGATTTCGATGCAGTAACTTCATTTAAGGGGCTAAAACTCCCCGACCGGTTGAAAAAAATATATGACACCTGCACAGAAAAAATTATAAAATACAAACCTCAGGAATTCGCAATTGAAACTGCATTTTACGGTAAGAATGTCCAATCTCTGCTGAAGTTAGGTCAGGCGCGGGGAGTTGCAATAATTGCAGCACTGAATCAGAACATCCCCGTATCGGAATATTCGCCAAGGGAGATTAAAAAATCAATTACCGGTAACGGTGCATCTACCAAAAGCACGGTGAGCAGTGTTGTGAAATCAATTCTGTCTATTAAAACGGAACTTGATACACACGATATTTCCGACGCGCTCGCAGTCGCTCTTTGTCACAGCTTCAAAAGGTCAGACCACCTGAATATGCTTGTTTCTGAAATATCCAAAGTAAGCTGGTCTGATTTTATCCTCTCAAATCCGGATAAAATTTTCAACAGAAACTGACGATGATAGTTAGCCTGACAGGAAAAATTGTCAGTTACAGCAACGGTGAACTTCACCTCGATGTAAACGGCGTGGGATATGGTATTTCAGTTTCAAAATCAATAGCCTCACTTCCGCTTCAGCCGGGAAACGAATTAACGGTGTTAACTCACCTCGACGTCAAAGAGAATTCAATGTTGTTGTTTGGTTTTTCTGATGAACGCGAACGGGAAATATTCAAACTTTTGCTGACAGTTAGCGGTGTGGGAACTAAATTGGCTCATACGATTATTTCTCACTTAAACTTCAACGAAATTGTCGGATTGATCTCAGGAAATATCTCAACCCGTTCAATTAAAATACCCGGCCTTGGTCAAAAGAAAATCGAACTAATTTCAATGACTTTGAAGGATAAGATATTCAAGATAGATTCATTAGAGAAAAGTGCAGATGGAATTTCGACGATTTACACTGATTCTGAAAAAGTACGCATTGAAACGCTCAATGCACTGCTGAATCTCGGCTTTCAGAGGCAAGAGGCTGAAAAAATTATTCGCGATATTTTAAAAAACAACGATGCGCATAAACTCTCAACTGAAGAACTGTTAAAACGCGCATTGAACTCCTAACTGAACTTAACCCACACCCGGACAACAGAAACTTCGTTTGCAAAAGTTTAAATTTGAGTATTGAAAATCGGAAATGAAATTCAGAGCCGGAGTTCAACTTCCGGCACTAAATCATCAGTTGAAAATTGAGTTGAGAAAACTTTTTTCAGACTTCTTCTCGCCGACAGGTTTGAAATTATCCATCTTTCCGAGTTGCTTTAATAACTCTTTCTCCTTAGAGGAGATCTTTTTGGGGATGACGATATGAACTTTGACAAGTTGATCACCATTGCCAAATTCATTGAGATGCCTTATACCTTTATCTTTAACTTTTATAATAGTCCCGTGCTCAGTCCCCGGAGCAATTTTTACAGTTGTTTTTCCGTCAAGGAGCGGAACAAATACCTCAGCCCCCATTATGGCATCAACGATTGAAATCTTTAAATTAAATATTATATCGTCTCCATCCCTGATAAAGTTATCGTCCCGTTTCTCCCTGATATATACGTAAAGGTCGCCGTTCTCTCCACCACGAATTCCCGCATTACCCTGATTTCTGAGCGGGATATATTGCCCTTCGGAAACACCGGGCGGAATTTTTACTTTAATTTTTACATCATTTCGTAATCTTCCTTCACCGTGACAATCGGGACATTTCTCTTTAATAATTCTACCTTCCCCATTACAAGCCGAACATGAGTTCACATTAACGAATTGACCGAAAATTGATCTCGATACCTGTCTGATTTCTCCCGATCCGCCACAATTGCTGCATTGAATATAAGCGTCTTCCGAGCTTGCACCAATTCCGTTACATGTTGAGCAGGTTTTATACTTCTTTAATTTAATAATTTTCTCCGTACCTTCCGCAATTTCCTTCAGCGAGAGTGATACTTCAACTTTCAGGTCAGATCCTGCGATACCTCGTGAACGTGTTCGTGACCTTCCGCGCGATCCGCCGCCAAAAAAATCATCGAAAATGCTCCCGCCGACACCGCTAAAAATATCGCTGAAGTGTGCGAATATATCGTTAATGTCATGGAAGCCGCTAAATCCAGTTCCATTGACTCCCTGGTGTCCGTATTGATCGTACCTTGCTCTCTTGTTCGGATCTTTTAATACCTCATAAGCCTCTGCTGCTTCTTTGAATTTCTCCTCAGCAGATTGATCACCCGGATTACGGTCAGGGTGATATTTCATTGCTTTCTTCCTATAAGCAGATTTTATCTCTTCAGCTGACGCAGTTTTTTCAATCTCAAGAATTTCGTAAAAATCTCTTTTTGTCATTTTAAAATTCCGTTATCGTTATTTTGAAACTATTACTTTCTCAAAAATAATCACCCTGTCTTTAAGCTTGTAACCTTTTTCAATAACTTCAACAACCGTATTGGGCTCCGTGTTTTCCCTTTCAACCTGAAGCATTGCTGTGCTTGTATCTACATTAAAAGGTTGTCCAAATGAATTAATTTCAGTTATACCCTCTTCCTGAAGAACTTTCCAGAATTTTGATTTAATCATTTCAATTCCCTGCTTAAGGTTTTCATAATCTTTAGTTTCACCTTTTTCAACAGATTCAACAGAGCGACAAATATCGTCATATACCGGTAGCAATTCCTTCAGAACGTTTTCAGAGGCATATTTAATATAGCTTTGAATTTCATTTTCAGTTCGCTTCTTGTAATTTTCAAACTCAGCTTTAGTGCGTAACAGAAGATCTTTATATTTTTCTGCTTCATCCGGTTTATCGTAAATGTCAGGATTTAATGTATTGCCTACATTATCTACTTCTTCTTTTTCAAGGTCATCTTCTGTAGTCTGCCGGAGTTTTTTATCTACTTCGTTGCTTTGTTCAATTTTCTCTTCCATATTTATGAATGTTTTTATGTTTTTATTTCTGATAATAACTGTGACGTATATTTCAAAAGGGTAATCATCTTTGCATAATTGATCCGCTTAGGTCCGATAATACCAACATTTCCTGAAACGTCACCCATTTTATAAGAGGAGACAATCAGACTGTAATCTTTTAGCTTCCCTTCTCTTATCTCTTCGCCAATCTTAACCATAACGGTATTATCCTTTATCCCACTATTATTCAACACGTGTACAACAAGGTTTCTGTCTTCGGCGATATCTACGATTTTCTTGAAACTTGCCGGATCATCAAATTCAGGTTGAAGTATAATTTCCCCACGCCCTCCAACAAAGATCTTATTATCAGCATCAGTATCGCCGTAAATTTTATCTTTGCTGTTTATGAACATCTGAATGAGGTTTGAATCAATCGTAGCGGAATCTTTCACTCGCTCGATAAAAGTTTCCTTAATAACTTTTAAGGACAAACCGCTTAATTTCTCGTTCAGGTATAACCCGAATGCCACTAATTTCCGGCGACTAACTTCAATGTCAATTTCCATTATAACAGTCTTGACGAATCCGCCTGAGATATTAAGGACTACAAGGATTTTACTTGATGAAAGGCTTACCAGCTCTATACTTTCAAGTACTCCGTCATTAAGGAACGGTTGCGTTACAATTGTAAGTTGATGCGAAATTTTTCCGAGGATCAGTGAAATCTCCGAAAAAACTTTCGTGTTATCGTAACCTATATTTTCGCTATCGTTAAATAATGTGTTAAGGTACTTTTTCTCTTCTTCCGAAAGTTTCTCATCTTTCATCAGTGAATCTACATAAAATCTGTAACCCTTGTCTGTTGGAATTCTCCCGGCCGATGTATGCGGCGTAGATATGAGCTCCATTTCCTCCAAATCGCTCATTATATTCCTTATTGATGCAGGGGACAAGTTAAGTTCAGTTTGTTTGGAAACGTTCCTTGAACCTACCGGCAAAGCAGATTTTACGAAGTTTTCAATGATAAACTTTAAAACTTCTTTCTCGCGATATGTTAGATCTGTTACTGTCATTTTAAGTACAAGAGCAACTATAAAGTTAAATAATATAGTTTTATTTTTAAATGTGTTTATTTGTTCCTACTCTCTCTGATTCTAACAAGATTATTGATGGTTAAGTTTATATCTTCATCGAGAAAATGTCTTGCCTGTTGTCTTGCCCTCATTATTTCTCCACGGTTTATCTCTGCGTAAATAATATCTTCTTCAAACAATTTCGCCTTCGATATAATTCTACCGAATGGATCAATAATTTCGCTTCCACCCCAAAAGTTAATTCCATCTTCATATCCTACCCTGTTTGAAAAGACAAAATAAACGGATAATAACCTTGAAAAAACCCGGTGTTGCTCAGAATTGATTGTATCATTTTTGAAATCCCTGGTATCTGCTGTGAGTCTGGTTGGTGAAGCGGCAATTCCAAATAAAACCTGAGCGCCGTCAAGCGCCTGTAAGTAAGGTAACGAAATGTGCCACAGATCTTCGCATACTAATAAACCAACCCTACCTAATTTTGTGTCATGGGCTTTACAGACATCTCCGGATGAGAAATATCTGTACTCTTCAAACAAACCGTAAGTCGGTGGATAGTTTTTTCTGTGTGTAAACTTTATCTCGCCACTTTCAATATACATGGCAGAGTTGTAAATACCGTAATCCTCTCCCATTTCCGCAAAACCGCAGATAATTGAGATATCCTGACTGAGTTTTTTTAGACGGTCAAGTTTATCGGTTGTTCCGGGATTGAGTGCTATTGCGTAATTCAAATCTTTAAGCGAATAGCCTGTCAAAGATAACTCCGGGAAGACTATCACATCAGCATTTTCAGAGATTGCTATCTGACAAAATTCCGCATGGTGATTTATATTTTTCTCAAAATCGCCAAGGACACTATTAATTTGCGCAACGGCAACTTTCATTTTATGCAGTTAGATTTCTGATAAATGTAACAAAACTTAATACAACTCTGAACACATAAAACTTTAAATTCAGACCAAAATATTTTTCAAAATATGAAAGACAATCCTTTTTCCAAATATCAATCATTTGTTTACGGACTTTAAAAACGCTAACACCTTTGGAGTGCGATATTTTTGCATCCGGATTAAATAAAATTTTTCCGCCTGCATCGCTCACCGATTTACATAGATCAACATCGTTAAAAAACATAAAAAATCTCTCATCCATAAAACCAACCTTCGCTAATATCTCCCGTTTCAGTATTAACGCTGCTGCCATAGGCTGATCAACTAATTTGCTTTCGTCATGACTGAATCCACCCATTTTCCAACGATTGAAAAATGAACTTGCGGGGAATAATCGTGGCAATTGAAAAATTTCAAAATACATATCCCTGTAACGAGGGAATGTACGGCAGGAGAATTGAACTGAACCGTCATCATTTATTAATTGCGGTGCTGCTGCGCAAATTTCGTTCTTCATGCTACTGATTAGTGTACCCGTAACTCCATTCGTTAATATTGTATCAGGATTGAGGAGGAAAATATAGTCACCAGTAGCAAGTTTCATCGCCTGATTACATGCCTTAGTATAACCGAAATTATCCTCATTTAATATTACCCTTATCCCTGAAAATTCAGAACACAATTTTTCTAATATTTCAATTGTTCCGTCAGATGAATGGTTATCAACAATAATCAACTCTGCTTGCGGGACATCACTTTTAACCGACCGGATACATTCGGCTATTTCATTCTTACTGTTCCAGGTAACAATTACAAATGAAACATTGGTCTTACCGTCATTCATTCTCCGGCTTTTAGCTTTTCTATCGCTCTGTCAATTGCTTTTGAAATCGGTTCATCAGTTATAGAGTCTCTTTTCTTTTCAAGGAACGGGATTAGTTCCGAATCTCCCGAATCACCGAGCAAACCAATCAATGCATACTTCATAAATCTAAAGTTCCAGTCAAAATTTTCCATTGCCAGCTTTTTAACATCTTCATCTGAGGCAAACTTCCTGAGCTCATTCGTTGCATTGGTTCTCACCCTTCCGTTCACGTTTATACCGAAAGCGTAACCGATTAAATTATCTTTCGCTTTTTGTGTATCCATCTTTCCTAATGCATTTATTACAGCATTAGCGATCACGTTCCTGTGAGAGTTTCGACCTATAAACGGTGAGATATAATCGTAGAGTTTATCCTTATCCGCACATTCGATAATACCATTTATGCCATCGGACACGATGTACGGATTTGATTCATTAAGAATTTCTGAATAAATATAATCAGCATTTACCGATTGTTTAATCCTTCCTATGGCTTTTAAAATTTCACCTTTAACACGCGGGTCTGTTTCAGTTTTATATCGCTTTTTGAGAAAGTTGGAAGCAATTTCAGGCGGATAATTCCTGATAAGTTTTATCAATTCAATTTTTACGCCGTAAAATACTTCGCTGTTGAGAATCTTCTCATATAACTCAAAAAGTGTCTCCTGCCTTGCATCTAACTTTCGTCTTGCCTCTTCTGTCAGTTGGGTATTAAACAGATAGGTTGAAAGTTGTCGAATGGCTGATATTTTATCAACTGCCTTTGTAGCATAAGCAATTTGTTTCAGCAACATATCAACCGGAAGATTTGTATATAGCTTCTTAATGTAATGATTTCCGGCATCGAAGATAATGTATTCAGGTTCCGATTTGAGAGGAAAACTAAATTCGTCCTTCCGCTGCGATAAAATTACAGACTGAATTATCTCAGAGTCTTTATATTTAATCAATATATCAACCGGCATTCTAAAGACAGGTGTAATGGAATCTTCAGGTTGTACCTGTTTTACAGTCATATTCAGCATATCCTTTGAATCTGCAATATCAAAGAACACATTGAGTTCAGGATAACCTGCTTTAAAAATATATTGATCAAACATCCATGTATAGTCGAACAGTGGTTGGTCACCGGTTCTACCACTATTTACAGTTTCATTCATAACCTCAATTAAATCACCCGTAACAACATTTCTCCCTGAATATTTTTTCTGAAAATTTCTCAACGTGTTATAAAAATTTTCTTCACCAATAATAAACTTCATTGTGTTCAGAATAGCGGCTCCTTTGCCGTATGTATTCCCGGAATGTCCATTAATTGTCCGTATTGGTAAACGTCCGAAAGCGGAATCAATCCAAATTGAGTTATCCATGTAATTTAAAATTTCATAATCAAACGCATCGTTTCCGTTCAATTTTTGTTCCCAGAGTGCCGATGCGTAGGTAGCAAAACTTTCGTTCAGCCAGATTTCCGGCCAGGTACGACAGGTTGTATTGTCACCCCACCACATGTGACCTAACTCGTGTGCAATTAATCCGTCGCCGGAATAATTTGTTTCAATTTCAGGTGTGTAATATACCCGATCGTTCAGCACCGTAGCAGTGGTATTCTCCATACCTCCAAAAATAAAATCGGTTACAACAACCTGTTTGTAGTTTACCCACGGATATCCGCCGAATTTATCCGAGAACAGATCAATCATTGATTTCGTATTTCGGAAAGTATATTCACCGGTATTAATTTTATCTTTGGCAACAAATGATTGAATCGGAATATTATTGTATGTATCGTTAATTATATGATATTCCCCTGCAGCCAACATTATCAGGTATGTTGAGTGTGGTTTATTGAGTTTCCAGTGATGTCTTACTTTTTCGTCAGTAAGTTTTTCAGAAGACATGAGTGCGCCGTTAGAAATTGACACCATGCCCGGCGGGAGATCAACGTACATTTCCGTTGTAGCTTTATTGTCAGGATAGTCATAAATCGGCAACCAGTGTTTATTATCTTCAGCCTGCCCCTGAGTCCAGATTTGATACGGATGAGACGGGTCAAGGGTTGTCGGATAAATGAAATATAATCCCCGCTGCGGCCTGCACGAATATGAAATGAAAACTGATATGGTGTCTGAGGTATTATACGTTTGCCCGAGTTCAATATTTATTTTTTTCCCATCGTAAGAATACATCAGTCGCCTGTCATACTTTTCGGTTTGATCGGGGTTAAACGATTCATTATCAGCCAACGCAATTTTCTTAATCTCGAAAGCAATTGCATCGAGTTCAAAACTGTTGAATCCATCTGCTACCGGAACCAATGTAGTCTTCACATTGCCCGATACTGATTTTGAATCCCAATCAGGGATAATATGCATTGAAATATTGACAAGTTGGAAATTTGCGGTTCGATCGGAGTATTGCGCTGTTTGCGACCAGATCGTACCATAAGTTGATACCAACAGGAGAAACAGAATGAATTTTTTAATCATGGGTTTTTCTTTTTTAGAATTGTATCTGTAAGGAATTCATCTTTGGGTACAGGGAAATCTGTCACGTAATGAAGCCCGCGCGACTCTTTCCTCTTAAGCGAAGATTTTATTATTAAATAAGCTGTGGTAACAATATTACGCAACTCAAGTAGTTCAACAGAAACTTTCGTTCTATAATAAAATTCATTAATCTCAGCCTTCAGCATTTTTATCCGGCGCATCGCACGTTCAAGCCTGTATGTACTTCTGACAATTCCAACATAATCGCTCATTAATTCTTTAATCTCGCGTTTATCGTGTGAAATCAAAATCCATTCCTCTGCATTCTCGGTCCCTGAGTCATCCCAGTTATAAACAGCATCGTAAAGTTTAGATGCGTTCACGGGTTTTCGTTCAGTATAAACCGAGTAAATGAACTTATAAATTGCATTTGCAAAGACCATCCCCTCGAGCAATGAATTAGACGCAAGCCTGTTAGCGCCGTGAACACCTGTCATTGTAACTTCACCGCAGGCAAATAGATTTTTCAAGTTTGTTCTACCTTTCAAATCAGTCTTGATACCCCCGCAAACGTAATGTGCAGCGGGTACTACAGGGATAGGTTCTCGAGTAACATCTAAACCTTTTTGCAGACAGGTTTTATATATATTGGGAAATTCGGATTTGATTTTTTCATCGTCAATAGTGGACATATCAAGATAAACAAATTTATTCCCGCTTTTTTTCAACTGGTCATCAATTGCCCGGGCAACAATATCCCGTGGTGCAAGTTCACCGCGCGGGTCGTAATCCTTCATAAATTCCTTACCCTCTGCTGTCTTTAAAATCGCACCCGCTCCCCTCGCTGCCTCTGTAATCAGATAAACACTTTCTTTATCCTCGCTGTCGGGTTCATAAAATGAGGTCGGATGAAATTGTATAAACTCCATATTCGCAATTTCGCAACCCGCACGATATCCCATTGCAATTCCATCACCGGTAGCAATACCGGGATTTGTGGTGTGCATATAAACCTGCCCCACGCCACCGCTTGCAAGTATAGTGTATGAAGCAATAATTTTCTCAACGTTACCACTGGTTACATCAAGAGCATAAACCCCGAAACATTCATCTGAACTGAATTTTTTACGGGATTTGCTCTTAATATTCTTTGAAATCAACAAATCAATTGCAAAAAAATATTCCAGTAATTCAATGTTAGGTGAATTGTTAACCGCTTCAAGTAAAGTGTTTTCAATCTCTCTACCGGTCAGGTCATCAGCGTGAACAATTCTGCTTACTGAATGACCACCTTCTTTCCCGAGCTCAATTTTTCCATCTTTATGGCTGAAGTTCGCACCAAGCGAAAGAAGTTCATTTATCATTGCAGGACCTTCTGTAACAATTTTCCTGACTGCCTCTTTATTGCATAAACCAACACCACATTCCAGTGTATCACGTATGTGAAGGTCAAAAGAATCGTCTTCGGAAATTACGCTTGCAATTCCACCCTGTGCCCAATTTGTGTTTGAATCAGCTTTTCGCTTCTTCGTTATTATGGTAACCTTACCGAGTTTGCTTAGCTTTAACCCAAGTGTTAATCCTGCAATTCCGCTACCAATAATGAGAAAATCTGTCGTCAATTTTGTTTGTATTATGCAAATTAATCCCTAAGATTTTGTTTTAAAAGTGCATTTGATTCATATTCAGTTTTGCCGCTCAGGAAAATTTTTCTAACTTTAAGCAGATTTCTCCGTAACATTCACTTAAAAACATCAATGACAAATAGATTTTTTCTGCTGATTTTTACATTAGTTCTAATCCCGTTGTACACAACTCATGCACAGTCTGCGTCTATTTCGGGTAAAGTTTCCGATGCAATTACAGGCGAACCATTGATTGGGGCATCTATCCGTTTGCTTGACTCAAACGACGGGTTCATTAACGGAACGGTTTCCGATATTTCCGGGAATTTTGAAATTAGCTCTCTTGATTTCGGGGTTTATACAATCGAGATAGAATATATCGGATACAATGATTTTATAAAAAATGGAATAAAGTTAGATTTAGAAAATCCTAATTTCAACATCGGTAATATTGGTATGAATACAGAAGGGCTTTCTACTGAAGAGATTGAGGTAATTACCGAGAAACCCAACGTTGAAATTTCAGGTGAGAAATTTATATATAATATTGATAAAAATGTGGTCGCAAAAGGTGAATCAGTGCTCGATGTTTTGAGGCGAACACCTCTCATTAGCGTTGATGAAAATGACAACGTAAGCATAAGAGGTAATTCAAGCGTGAAAATTCTAATTGATGGCCGGGATACAAAATCTTTTAATAATCTCTCACAGATTCCGGCTGACCTGTTAAAGAAAGTTGAAGTTATCACTAATCCGTCTGCAAAATACGAATCTGAGGGAATTGCAGGTATTCTGAATCTTATAATGAAAAAAGATGAAAACATAGGAACAAACGGAAATCTAAACCTGAGTTACGGAACTAGGGATATCTTCAATGGTGGAATGGATTTTAACTTTAATAAAAATGAATTCGGCGCTTCTGCCATGTTTTATACCGGACAATGGTACAATAATCTAACGGGCACAAATACCAGAACAAACCTTTTCAATGACTCACTTGCAAACATCGTAGGTGAAGTAAATGCATTTAACAGGTCAATCTGGTATTTCGGTGGCTTGAACCTCGACTACAATATAACAGAAAATACTTATATTGAAATTTTCAGCGAATACACTAACTCACACTGGAAATATGACTCAAAAACAGTAACTGAGAATTTTTCACCTTCAAACGAACTTTTATCATATTTCGATAACAATTCAAAACATTCCGGCACATGGAAAAACATTTCCGGGGGAATATTTTTTTATAAGAAACTCAATGACAACGGACACGATTTAAACGTGCAGGTTTCTGTGAATATACCCCAAACTGACCGTTCCAATCATTCATTCAGATATTATTTTGACGGAAATGGAAATTCTGTTACACCTCAAAATCCCAGTGACAGGATTCAGGTAATTGATTCATGGAATGTAAATTTCAGGGATATTATTAGTACAATTGATTATCAACTTCCGATAAACGAAACAGATAAATTCGAAGCAGGTTATCGCGGTGCAATTAAACGAATCGAAGCAAACTATTTATCCCGCTACCTTGAACCTCAGACCGGAGCTTTTGTAACAGATGCAAATCTCTCCAATGATTACGATTATGACAATAATGTACAGGCGCTTTATTCCGTTTTCACAACAGAACTATTACATTTAGGGGTAAAAGCTGGTTTGAGAGTTGAGCATACAATTAGTGACGGAAACAATAGAACTTCCGGTGAAACTTTTAAGAAAAATTATACTGATTTTTTCCCAACTTTATCAATCAGCAAAAAATTTAATTTTGCCGAGGAAATCAGACTCAGCTATAGCAGGCGAATCAACAGACCACAGGACTGGCAATTGAATCCATTCACTACACAAACTTCACCACAAAGTTACAATCGCGGGAATCCCGAACTAAATCCTGAATATACCAACAGCATTGAGCTCAGTTATCTGAAATTCTTCGGAACATTCTCGGTTACACCGACTATTTTTTATAGACAGAAAACTGACAACATTTCAAATATTACAACTCTCACCGATAGTAATGTAACTTACACGACATTTGAAAACATCGGGAAATCTTCCGATTACGGAATTGACTTCATCATGGGCGGGCGCCTTTTCGAGATTGTAAGTTTAAACGGAACTTTGAGCTATTACCGGAGGGAGTTTAACAAAGAAACTCTTCCACCGGGACTTGATGCCAGAGGATACCAATGGAGCGCAAATATCAGTTCCTCCATAACTCTTCCCGAAGATTTCAGAGTGCAGGTATTTTATAATTATCAAGGCGACAATGTAACACCGATGGGTAAAATGACCGGTTTTCATAATCTCGGCGCCGGCATCTCAAAAGGGTTCCTCGGGAATAAACTGAATGTTTCTCTTTCTGCACGGGATATTCTCAACGAAGGGGGATTCAACTGGGAAATGAACGGATATGGGTTCACTTCAAACACTGACAATAAATTCTCTATGCAAAATTTGAACTTATCGGTTTCCTACAACTTCGGTGAAATAAAAAATAAAGAAAAACCAAGACGAAAAACCGAAAAAACCACTGCCCCACCTCCTCAAAATTAGTTTTATTGCAAAGTAAGTGGCAGAGATTTTTTAACTTCTGCCACTTACAATTTTTTTCTGATGAAATTATCCCTTTTATAAATTTTTCAGTCCATTAAAAAATTCGTTCGCAGAAACTGATTTATTGTAAATTTTTACAGATGAATTTTTTATGAGGTGACGTAACATTCATTAATAAACATTTTTAAAGTTTATTCTCCTTTATCACAATTGTTCTTTATGGGTTTACATAGTGAATCACTATTTTTATATTAAAAGTTTTTCCATGGGTATTTCTTCAGATTACAAACGCTCACTAAAATCCGTAGAGGCAGAGGAATTTTTTGACCTGTATGTTTTCAGGCCGATTTCTTTTGTATTCGTAAAACTAATTTACGGGACAAAAATCACACCGAATCAGATTTCATCAATTGCTCTGTTATTCGGGATTGTCTCGGGTATATTTTATGCGTTTGGTTCATATGAATCAATGATTCTCGCCGTTATTAGCCTGTTCCTTTGCAACGTGCTTGATTGTGCAGATGGTCAACTTGCCAGACTAAAAAATAACGGAACAAAGATTGGAAGGATAATTGACGGATTCATTGATTATCTGACATCAATTTCAGTATTTCTCGGGATAGGAATTGCGCTGAGTAACTTTACCGGAAATCCGATTTATTCGTGGGGTATTACAATTGCAGCCGGCTTATCGAAAGCATTTCAAAATATGAAATTCGATTATTACAGAAATCTATACCTTGAATACGTGTACGGAAAAGTCTCCAAACTGAATGATGAGATATCGGAGTTTAAAGATGAAAAAGACCGGATCATCAAGAACACTGGAAACAGATTCGAAGTTTTTTTAATTGATTTGTACCTGCTCTATTCGAGAATGCAAATGAATACCGCAAAGCCGGTTGAGATTGAAACATCTCCTGAAAATTACAGAAAGAAAAATGAAACCCTGCTCAGGTTGTGGGGGTGGATCGGATCAACAACTCATTTGGTTTTTTTAATAACCTTTACTTTATTCAACAGGTTTGATATCTACCTTATACTTACCGTCACACTTGGTAATTTCGTTTTAATAATGTTAACAATATGGCAGAAATCTGTAATTAAATCCCTCGCACCGAAAATTGCATGAGAAATGTTGATGAAATAACCGCCGTGATTCCTGCTGCCGGTCTTTCGCGAAGATTACGCCCGCTAACTGATCTTTCGCCAAAATGTCTGCTCGATATTAATGGTAAAAATTTGCTCCAACGTTCAATTGATGCTATTATTGCTTTCGGAATCTATAAGTTCATTATCGTTACCGGCTATAGGAAGGAAATGATAATTGATTTCGTTGCTAAAAACTACGCCGGTTTGGACGTGAAATTTATTAATAATCCCGACTACGAAAACAACAATAATTCATATTCTCTCTGGCTTGCTTTGGGTTTCGTTAAGAAAGATATGCTGTTACTGGATTCGGATATTTTGTTTGAAAAAGCAATTATTGAAAAGTTGATTTTATCTAATCACAATAACCCCATCGCTGTAAATTTCACAAATCAGCTCGACGATGAGCAGGTTAAAGTCGAACTGGAAAACGGAGTTAAACTGAAACGTATCGGGAAGGATGTCCCAATTCCTCTTGCAGCAGGAGAATCCATAGGAATAGCACTGTTTAGTTCATATTATTTAAAAACCCTCTTTGGTATCTTGAATCGAAAGATCGTTACACAAAATATCGTACATGAATTTTATGAACTTTCATTTCAGGAAGCGCTTGAGTCCGGTGATGAAAGGAATTGTATCCACGCAATTGACGTTTCTGAATATAAGTGCATCGAGATTGATACTCCTGGTGATCTTGATACTGCAAGGGAGTTAGCAATAAAATACAAAATCTAAAATGAGTTCAGCATATAACAGAGGCTCCGGTATGATGGGTGGTTTCAGCGTATTCCCACCGGTGCTAAAAATATTGCTAATTGTAAATGTAGCCGTTTTCATTTTTCAGAATTTTATCCTATCGGCATTCTGGATAGGCAACGTAAATCTTTTGGAATGGTTCAGGGAATATTTCTATATGTGGCCGGTTGCCTCAGGGCTTTTCTATCCATGGCAAATATTTACATATATGTTTATTCACGGCGGATTAATGCACCTCTTTCTCAATATGTTTGTATTGTGGATGTTTGGAATGGAATTGGAAAACACGTGGGGCTCAAAGAAATTTCTGTTATACTATTTTATGTGTGGCGTCGGCGCAGGACTGGCAAATCAGTTCATAGCGCCGTTTCTTACCAGCGTCGGACCGACGGTGGGCGCTTCAGGGGCAATCTATGGTGTCCTCGCTGCTTTCGCTTACCTTTTCCCGAACAGACCAATATATATATATTTCCTCTTTCCGGTAAAAGCAAAGTATGTTATAATATTCTATATGGCAATTGACCTGATGAATATCCTTTCCGGAACCGATTCAAATATTGCACACGTTGCACACCTCGGCGGAGCAGTTGTCGGATTGATTTATCTCATATCAACCAATGCAAAGAAAAAGCTCCTGTTCAGGGATTATGACGATTCAGATTCATCCTGGTCCGGGAGAATGTTTAAACGCAGAAATACCTGGGGTCCGCAAAATAATTCTCCATCCGGTTTCGATAAAAAAATTAATGTACCTCAAAGCAGTTACGAAGAAATTGAACCCGAACCAACGCACAATTACGAGAGCGAAATAAAAGCAAGAGAACAAAAAGCACAGGAGCGTATTGATGCTATTCTCGATAAATTGAGCACCGGTGGTTATGAGAATCTGACTGAGGAAGAAAAGCGGATACTATTTCAGGAGAGTAAAAAACTAAGGTAAATATTTTATCATCCATCTGATTATTTGTCTGTTTCATTATTAAATCAATTCAACCCGTTTACCGTTCAAAACTTCAGAAGGTATTATATCAACGCCGGTTTATTTGCGGTAAATATTTTTCACTTATTAAATTTTTCTTGCCATGTCATTTAAAACAATTATTGAACCGTTCAAAATTAAAACAGTCGAACCGATTTTTATGTCAACTCCGGAAGAGCGGGCCAAATACCTGGAAAAGGCTTTTTACAATCCGTTTAAACTTTCATCTGATGAGGTCATTATTGATATGCTGACTGATAGCGGCACTTCCGCAATGAGCGCTGATCAATGGGCTGGTGTAATGACCGGCGATGAATCTTACGCAGGATCAAAAAGTTGGGCAAAAATGGAACATGTGATCAAAGATCTTACAGGGTTTGATTATATTCTCCCAACCCATCAGGGCAGAGCCGGTGAACGGATACTTTACGGTACGCTCGGAGGCGAAAATAAAATTTTTATCAGCAACACGCATTTTGATACTACGCGCGCAAATATTGAATATACCGGCGCTCAGGCTATTGATATCCCCATTGAAGAATCTAATCACCCTTCCCTGTATCACCCGTTTAAGGGAAATATGGATACTGGTAAACTTCAGGAACTTATCAATACACACAAGCAGGGAAATATCGGCGCTGTAATTATTACAGTTACAAATAACAGTGGTGGCGGACAACCGGTCAGCATGGCAAACGTTAAAGAAGTCAGCCAAATATGCAAACAGAACGGTATATTGCTCATTCTCGATTGTTGCCGCGTTGCAGAGAATGCTTATTATATAAATCATCGCGAAGAAGGATATGCTGATATGTCATATAAAGAAATCGCCAAACTCATGTTCTCCTTCTGCGACGGAGCTGTAATGAGCGCAAAGAAAGACGGTCTCGTTAATATGGGTGGATTCATCGCGCTAAAAGATGAAAAACTTTCAAACGCGTGCATGAACCTACTGATAATAACTGAAGGGTTCACAACTTACGGCGGTCTATCCGGGCGCGATATGGAAGCAATTGCGATTGGTCTCACGGAAGTTTTCGATTATGATTACCTGAAATACAGAATAAAGAGTACTGAGTATCTTGGCGAAAATATTTCACGACTTGGTGTGCCGATTATTAAACCCATCGGCGGTCATGCGGTTTACGTTGACGCGAAAGAGTTTTATCCTCACATACCGGTTCACCAGTTTCCGGGGCAGGCGCTTGTATGCCAGTTATACCTTGTTGGTGGCGTTAGGTCGGTAGAAATTGGTTCGGTTATGTTTGGTAAATATGATGAAAATTCACAGCTGATACCTGCGCCAATGGAACTCGTAAGACTTGCAATTCCACGCAGGGTTTATACCCAAAGCCACATTGAATATGTAATTGAGGTTTTCTCAAAGCTCATTGAAAATAAGGATTCAACAAAGGGACTTGAGATAACATACGAACCCGAGTTCTTGCGGCACTTCACCGCAAAATTTAAACAACTATAATTTTCAAAATATTAATAAATCCAATTTTAAAATATGAAACACAGATCATGGGCAGAGCCATTTAAAATTAAAATGGTTGAACTTATAAAATCAACATCACGTGAAGACAGGGAGAAGGCAATCTCAGAAGCCGGTTTCAATACTTTCCTGCTTAGATCAGAGGATGTTTATATTGACCTTCTTACCGATAGCGGAACATCAGCAATGAGCGATCAGCAATGGGCAGGACTTCTGCGGGGTGATGAAGCGTACGCAGGTAGCAGAAATTATTATCACCTTGAAGATGCTATTCATAAATACTACGGTTATAAATATATAGTCCCTACACATCAAGGCAGGGGCGCTGAACATATTCTGTCACAAATAATGATTAAACCGGGCGATGTTGTTCCGGGGAATATGTATTTCACCACAACGAGGCTGCATCAGGAAATGGCAGGTGGTACATTCGCCGATATTATAATAGACGAGGCGCACGATCCCGACAACGAATTTGAATTCAAAGGGAACGTTGACCTTGAGAAATTAGATAAACTGGTAAAAGTCCACGGTACTGACAAAATTCCTTACGTGTGTATCGCGACTAACGTCAATATGGCGGGCGGACAACCGGTCAGCATAGCAAATCTAAAGGCGCTCAGAGATTATACAAACGAAAAAGGTATTAAGGTAATCCACGATATGACAAGGGTTGCAGAGAACGCTTACTTCATCCAGCAAAAAGAGGAAGGGTACAAAGATAAATCAATTGCGCAAATTGTACGTGAAATTTGTGACCTCACGGACGGCGCAACGATGAGCGCAAAGAAAGATGCCCTGGTAAACATCGGTGGATTCCTTGCAATAAACGATTGGGATATCTTTGAAGAAGCGAGAAACCTCGTTGTTGTATTTGAAGGATTGCATACTTACGGCGGTCTCGCAGGCAGGGATATGGAAGCTATGGCGATTGGAATTGCGGAGAGCATTGACGACAACCACATCAGCGCCAGAATAGGTCAGGTTGAATATCTCGGAGAGAAAATGTTGAGCTATGGCATTCCGATTGTTAAACCTATCGGCGGACACGGTGTATTTGTCAACGCAAGAAAATTTCTACCGCATTTGAGTCAGGATGAATTTCCCGCACAAACGCTCGCTGCGGAGATTTACATTGATTCAGGCGTAAGAACTATGGAACGCGGGATCGTATCTGCGGGAAGAAAACCCGATGGCACGAATTATTACCCGAAACTCGAACTTGTAAGGTTTACAATTCCAAGAAGGGTTTACACCCAGGCTCACATGGACGTTGTTAGCGAATCAGTTCTATCGGTTTACGAAAAGAGAGAATCTATCAAGGGATTGAAAATGGTTTATGAACCGAAATATCTGCGGTTCTTCCAGGCAAGGTTTGAAAGGATATAATTGAATTTTCATAGCGCACGGCTTAAACCGTGTGCTATTTATGAAAATACACGAAATGTTTGTTAACAGGCTTTCTGGCTGCAACATCACGTGGATCAAGGTTTGTCAGTTTACCTGCCTGAAGTAAAATAATAATGATTAGCCCGAGAATTATTCTATAAATAATGAAAATGAGATTGCTGTTCTTTTTAAGATATTTGATGAGGAAATCTATCGAAAGGTAACCGACTATTCCCGATACTAAAGTCGCAACGATAATTTCCAGAAAATTTTCTTCAAGAATTGCATGGCGTTCATCATAAAGTTGATATAAACCGCTCAAGGCAATAGCGGGAATACTAAGCAAAAAAGAATACCGGGCGGTTACATCTCGTTTCAGACCGCAGAAGAGTCCGGCAGTTATAGTTACACCACTCCTCGAACTTCCCGGAATTAACGCAAGTGCCTGTGCAATACCGATGATTAATCCGTCTTTTATACTTATATCTTTTATATCTTTTTCTTTTAAGGAAATTTTCTCCGCAACAAAAAGAAAAACAGCAAGGACTATAAGTGATGCGCTGATTACGTACAATCCCCTCGCTTCACCGGTAATAAACTTTTTAAAAGCAAGTCCGGCGATGATAATCGGAATTGTTCCGATTGCAATTAAAATGAAAATTCTTGATTCCGGATTGGATAGAAAATCCCGCTTTTTATACGCTGCAAGAAATCCCTTAGTGAGGTTTGCTATGTCACCTTTGAAATAAATCAAAGTTGCAATCAGTGTACCCAACTGAATAACTGCGGTGAATGCAGCGCCTTCATCTTCCCAACCCATAAGTGCGGGAAACACCCGCAAATGCGCCGAACTGCTAATCGGGATAAACTCGGTAGCTCCCTGAATTATTCCGTAAATTACTGCTTTGAAAATTTCTTCCAATTGTTATTCTTTCCTTCTCAAAAAATATACACATTTAGTCCGATTTTTAAACCTGCGCCGAAACTACTCAAATCAACTTCGTTGCCATTTTTAGGATTAATCAATACTGTTCCGCTCTCATCCTTTAACTTTCCGCCGGTATCACCGGTTAAACTTCCGCCAAAATATACTGCGAGCATATTGCTCAGCTGAAGATTAAGCATTAAATCGAGATTGAACCCCAGAGTATAACCGGTGAAATTACTCTCGAGTCCGAATTCTTTCCGCCTGAAATTACTCACACCATAGCTTACCGAACCGCCAAACTTTATGAAAGCGTAATTCTCAGGTATGATGTAATTAATTCCTATTGACGGGCGATGAGTGAAAACTGAATACGTATGATTTGGAATTGCATCAACTGAAATATCTTTTACCCTGTAAGAGTAATCAATCTTTACTGAAATTGATTTTGAAATCTGGAAATCACCTCCGGCAAAAAAACCGAATCCGGTAGCAAACGTTGATAAAGTCTGGTCATTTGGCAGATTGCTGTATCCTGGTAATCGGGTCTCAATATATTCTTTCAGGTTCGTGCCGGATGAAATATCAACTAACATCCCTGTATAAACTGAAATAAAATTACTTTTCTTATTCTGTTGCTCAAACGGGATGATTTTTTTGTCCGGGATGTCTTGAGCATTAGCTGACACACTGAAAACAATAAATACAAGTAACGGAAGCTTACGCATCAATATTGGCATACCTTGCATTTTCCTCTATAAACTTTCGTCTGGGTTCTACTTCTTCACCCATGAGAATTCTGAATATCTTATCAGCAGCTGCCGCATTTTCGTTTGTAACTTGTATAATAGTTCTTGTTTCCGGGTTCATAGTCGTTGCCCATAGTTGTTCCGGATTCATTTCACCAAGACCTTTAAACCGTGAAATTATAACATTCCTTGGCGACTGTTTATCCTCTTCCGGTTCACCTTCAGTTTCTTCCGGTTGCTCTTCTGTATTTACAATCTCATCTTTTTTTACTTTTAGCGATTTTAAAATCTCATCTCTTTCGGATTCATTATACGCATACCATTCCTGTTTACCCTTTTTAATTTTGTACAACGGAGGCTGCGCAAGGTACAATTTCCCTGATTCTATAATTTCCCGCATATACCTGTAGAAGAAAGTCAGCAAGAGCGTTCTGATATGTGAGCCGTCAACGTCCGCGTCACACATCAAAATAATTTTCCCATATCGGACTTTTGAATCGTCATATTCATCGGAGCCTCGCAATCCGGCGCCAATTGCAGTAACGATGGATTTGATTTCCTCGTTTTCGTAAATTTTATTTAATCTTGCTTTCTCAACGTTGAGAATTTTTCCTTTGAGAGGAAGGATAGCTTGAAACCGCCTGTCTCGCCCTTGCTTTGCCGAACCTCCTGCTGAATCTCCCTCGACAAGATAGATTTCGCATTGTTGCGGGTCAGTAATTGAACAGTCTGCTAACTTTCCGGGTAACCCTGAAATCTCAAGTGCATTCTTCCGTCTGGCAAGTTCACGTGCATTCCGGGCAGCCATTCTTGCTTCAGCTGCCAGAATACATTTCTCCAAAATCTTTTTTGCCACCGATGGATTTTCTTCAAGATAATCGCTTAGCTGCTCATTACAGATTGATTGTACGATCCCCTTTACCTCACTGTTACCTAACTTTGTTTTAGTCTGTCCTTCAAATTGTGGTTCAGGTACTTTAACACTTATTACCGCCGTTATACCCTCACGAAAATCGTCTCCTGTTAATGTAATTTTATCGGTCTTAATAATATTATTCTTCGTGCCGAAATTGTTCAGTGTTCTGGTAAGCGCCGACTTAAATCCTTCTAGGTGCGTTCCACCTTCGTGAGTATTAATATTGTTCACGAAGGTATTAATGTTCTCGTTATATGATTCATTGTATTGAAAAGCAACTTCGATAATTACATTTTCACGCTCAGCCGTGAGATAGATCGGTTTTCCTGAAATTGATTTCTGCCCTTCGTCAAGATACTTCACAAAATCTATTATTCCGCCTTTGAAATGGAATTCATCCTGTTTCCCTTCGGCTTCATCTGCAATCTTTATCGTAATGCCTTTATTCAGGTATGCGAGTTCACGAAGGCGAGCTTCGAGAGTAGAATACTTGAAATTAATGCCAAGTTTAAAAATTTCTTTGTCAGGGAGAAACGTTACGCGCGTTCCTGTTTTTTGTTTTACCTTCCCGGTTTCTTCTACATTGCCAACAGGTTCGCCGCGTTTATATTTTTGATAATGAATTTTTCCGTCGCGATAAACTTCAACCTCCATCCACTCGCTCAATGCATTTACAACTGAAACACCGACTCCGTGCAAACCACCGGACACTTTGTAAGACGAACGATCAAATTTCCCGCCCGCATTTAACTGCGTCATGACAACTTCAAGTGTTGATTTCTTTTCAGTAGGGTGAAGCCCCGTCGGAATACCACGACCGTTATCTTCAACCGTAACTGAACCGTCTTTATTAATAGTCAGGATTATTTTATTGCAAAATCCCGCAAGAGCTTCGTCAATTGCGTTATCCACAACTTCATAAACCAGGTGATGCAATCCTCTGGACGAGACATCTCCGATATACATCGCCGGACGTTTCCTTACGTGCTCAAGACCTTTAAGAACTTTTATATCGCTTTCCTGATATAGGTGAGATTTTTTTTCTTTTTCTGTCATATAAAAACTATTTCTTTAATTTCCTTCTTTTGTAAATAAGTATTGAGCTTATGTATAATTTCATTTTTTCTTGATGCAAGCTCAAACCGCCAGGTTGCGTCCTCTGCATTTATGAGGAGCTTATTATCCCTTAACCCGACAGGAGTAGTATATTTAGATATTGAATCACCAACACATTCCTTCCAGACATTAAGAATTTTCAGTTCTTCCATCTTATCGTCCAGATTGTAATATTCCAGAATATTTTCAATCTCCGTTCCGATTTCAACTGTCTTGCCGATCCGTTTACTTAAATTAAATTTCGTGTTCTTATTCTTGTTTTGCTTCGCCATTGTTCACTCTGATAGTTTTAATTTCATTTTCAGAATAGAACTTCCCTATCTGATCCAGATATTTCCTTTCGGTAGTTGTAAGAAATATCTGTCCGAAATCTTTTAAGTGTGCAATTATGTTTGAAACTCTGTTTATATCAAGTTCTGACAGAATATCGTCGAGCAGCATTATCGGATTCCGGTCTTTTTTTGCCTGAATAAATTTATATTCAGCCAATTTCAAAGCTGCTATAAAAGTTTTATGTTCACCCTGTGAAGCGTGATTTTTCAGGTCGAATGTTTCACCACCTTTAAGTAACTTAAAATCGAAATCATCCCGATGCGGACCGGTTATCGCCGAACCCCGTTGAATTTCTTCATCCAACCTGTAATTTAAAACTTCCCTAAACTGAACATCAGCGTTTGAAAAGTCACTTAGGTCTGGCAGCGATTCACATTTATAACTTATTAAACCACAACTACAATCGGGAACCATCATTTTGAAATTTTCTTTAAAGAAATTTTCAAACTCACTCAAAAACTCAAGACGCCTTTGTATAACAGAAGTTGCGACCGTTGCAAGTTTATCGTTGTAACTCTCGAGCAATCCACCGGTTTGACTCTTATCACTGTGATGGTTGAAATAATTTTTTAACAGCACATTTTTTTGCCGGATTATCCTCGTTAGTTTCCTCAGGTCATCAAGATAGACCGGACTTGTTTGAGAAATTAAAATATCAAAAAATCTCCGCCTCTCGCCCGGGCTACCGTAAGTTATGCTCAAACTATGTGGTGAAAAAAATACAACCGGATATCGCCCAAAAATCTCAGTTGAAATATTTCTAACATTTTGATTGTTTACGAAATAGTTCCTTCTGGTTTCCGGTTTGTAACTTAACAGCACTTCAGAAAAATTATCGGTTTCACTTCCAATCAAACCTTTTATTGTAAAGAACTCTTCGCCGTACTTCAGGCAATCTGCTTCAGAAGAGCCTAAAAAACTCTTGGCAAATGTAATAAATGATATTGCCTCAAGAATATTGGTTTTACCATGACCGTTATCACCGTAAATGAAATTAAAACGTGAACTGAATTCAAAATTCTGTTCGGGATAATTTCTAAAGTTAACAATTCTGAGTTTACTAAGTATCAATACAGGTAAGAATAAATCATCCCATTCTAATAGGCATGACGAGCTCCATTTGTTCAATGGTGTCATCATTCTTCTCGGTGGGATATACGATTGATGCTTTTGAATAAGTTGAAAATGTAAACTTCACCTCTGTAGAATCTATTTGTTGCAGGCAATCCAAAAGATACTTCGCATTGAAGGCAATTGAAAACGGATTTTCATCAAAATTTTCAGAACCATCCTTTGAAGAAAATTCGCACTCTATAGATTCATCAGCTTCAGCGCCAATTTCAGAGTTAACGGAATTGATTTTCAGTACTGAAGAATTAATATCGAGCTTAACCCTTTTGGTAACGTTGTCGGCAATCACCTCAGCCCGCCTCAAAGAGTCAACCAAATCTCTTTTGAGCACCTTTAGTGTTTTATCGTTGTCTTTTGGAATAACCGAATCGTAATTTGGGAATATATCATCAATCAGCCTCGAGAAAACTTCAATCTCTTCAAAACAGAACTTGATAAAGTTTTCGTTATATGATATTTCACATTCATTGTTATTGTTAAGACGCATGAACAAAGTGCTCGTCTTATTTGGGATAATCATTTTATTGTCGGCAATATCCGGATGATTGAAACCATTTTTGACAATCTTCCCAAGCCTGAAACCATCGGTTGCCACAACCCTTAATTCATCTCCATTAATTTCAATTAAAATACCGGTCATATTTCTACGCAATTCCTCGCTTGATGTAGCGTGCATAACTTTTGAGAAAAAGCTTCTTAGGATTCCGCCGTCAATTGAAATTTTGCTTTTATAATTCTCTTCTTCGGGTTCCGGAAAATCGTCAGCGCTCAGACCCGGTAAAGTGAATCCTCCTCTCCGGGTTTTTATATTGAACCGGTTAGAATCATCGGTTTCTATAATAAGGTTTTCGGATGGAAGTGTTTTGGTCAGTTCGATGAGCTTCTTCGCATCTATGGTTATAATCCCGTCTGCCTCGCCCGCTATTTCCAATTTGCACCGGATAAAAATTTCCAGATCGGTCGCTAAAAGAGTTAGCGTGTTTCCCTCTAATTTGAATAAAATGTTATTAAGTTGCGGGTGGGTAGTTCTTGCAGGAATTACAAAACTGAGCTTCGATAATGCATTAACGAAATTATCGCTGTTTATCTGAAATTTCATTTGCTGGGATTTCTGGTTTTTAGATTCTAAAAATACCCATTATATAAAGGATATTCAATGAAATGAACGCGGTTTACAGGGTGAAAAATTTATTATTAATCTCATAAAGTAAACTCAAAAACCCGTTTTGCTATTTTGCTTTTTATAGCAGTTTTTAAACTTTATTGATTCGCAAAGCAGATTAATTCTTCAATAGGGTAAAATATCTTTCACGAAAATTTCCTGTTGAACATAGTCTGAAAATCCCAAAAGATTTTTTATATGGTTCACTTGGATTATATTCCCAATGCATAAAATTGTTAATACTGATTTTATTCACCGTCAATATTTTAGATAACCGTTTCTTATCTTTTTGAATCTGTTCAATTCCTGTTCATACGCCGCAACTATTTCATCAAGAGTAAAACCAGCAGAAATCATCAGGCGTAATTTGTCGGTTCCGGCAAGTTTGTCAATAAAATTTTTCTTTGTGAATGAAAACTCAGGGTACAGTTTGGCAACAGAAATCAGAAGTGCAATTCCCGTTTTAACCGGTTCGAATAATTTTTGGTTTGTAACATTAATGAAAACGCCTTCACATCTTTCGCCAACATATTTGGGAGGATTGGAAGGTGAAGTAATTGATGACGGGAAAAATGTAATCGCTTCAAATTCCACTCCCTGAAATCCAAAATTATCCAACTCAGCTTTCAGTTCATCACCGTTGCACCATGGCGCACCTACATATTCAAACGGTTTATCCGTGCCTCTGCCTTCAGAAAAATTCGTACCTTCGAGGAGACAGGTCCCGCCATAGGTTACAGCGCTCGATGGATAATATATATTCGGAGAAGGTTTTATCCACGTTAATTTCAGCGATTCGTAACTCATCTCACGGCTATAGTTGAGCATTTCAGAAACTCTGAGATTTGCTTGTCCCTCAAAGTAAATATCGTTTATATAGAGCGCAAGCTCGCCGCAGGTCATTCCATATACTTCGGGCAGTTTCAACATACCCACAAATGAACTATACTCCGGTTCCAGCATAAACCCGTCAATATAATTTGCATCCGGGATAACCGGTCTGTCGCAAATAATAATCTCTTTATTGTTTTCAACCGCTGCTTCGATGCAATAGAACATCGTATTAATATAAGTATAAAATCTGGCACCAACATCCTGAATATCGTAAATGAGAATATCAACATTACTGAGATCGGATTGTGTCGGTTTTTTCTTGTTGCCGTATAAAGTCACAATTCGGAGGCCGGTCTTTTCGTCAATATAATCATCATTCCTGTCATCACCTCTGAACCCGTGTTCGGGGCTGAATACTTTAACAACTTCAATTCCCTGAACAGACGAGATTGCGTCAATCAACATTGTTCCGTCGCTTAAAACTCCACTATTGTTTGTTATCAAAGCTAATCGGCTTCCGGAAATCCAATCAACATTAATATTCAGCAAGGTTTCGTTACCCAGCATAAAATCATCTGACTCAGGCTGCGCGGATGTATATTGATTCTCACAAGTAAACAAGAACAAACTGAAAATCAAAATCACAATAAAAATATTTCGTTTCATTCGGCTGGTGTTTGATTCGTGTTCAATCGGGTTTATTTGGAATTTGAATTAATTTGATTTCCTGACGGGGCGATCGTTTCTGATTTCAAATCCCGGTAGTCGCAAGTTTACTTCATCAATTTTTGCTTCCGGCACATACTGCCCTGCTGGATTTTCCATCACATTAATTTTTTCGACAGATTCACTTTCATCAAGATAAATTACCATATCTCTCCCGTTAATGATGTTTACTCCATTTGCCATCCCTTTTTCGTAAAGGAAATAAATTGAACTCGCGTCGCCAAAAATCTCAACTAAATTTAGTTTATCGTTTTTAAAGTTCATCGTAATGTAATTACCGGATGCTTGATCAGTTCTATCCTCGAAAAAGCGATTTTCATTTTTTGTAAGCACGAACGATCTGACTGAGTTTTTCATATCGGGTAGTTTACTCACATAGATCTGCTGAAGTACGTTACCCGGAAACTCAGCATAGATTGAATCCCCGGTCATTTGTGAATTTTCCTGCCAGACTACCGGTTGCAAAGTGAGCGCAACAGTTTCCGGTTCAGGCAAATAAACTCCACGACCGCACCGTGCAATGAATTCACCCCGTATAAGTTCAACATTATCTTTCGCAACGTAATACTCCGGATTATTCCGGTAAGCTTCCATAACTTCAGAGTAGATAATAAGTGTATCGCTGCCTTGCTCGATCTGCTCGAGTTGTGCGTTACCGCGAATATAAGAGTAATTAATCAATTCAAAGTTTTCACCGTAATCTCCTGATATAATCGCATTATTCCTTAAACTAATTATCACAACATTTCCTGATGCAATTGAACGACTCTCCCGTCTGTAATTTAACAGTGAATCGGCGGTAATGATTGTGGAATCACTTTCAATTTTTGCCCTGTCAAAAGCTTTTGTAATTCCGCTTCGCCTGAGAAAATCAATTGAGTTTGCGGTTATTACTGCAGAGTCTGTCGTTACCATGACATTACCCTTTGCATAAGAATCTTCCGTGAACCTGAAATATGTCAGCTCATCGGAAGTTATGGTGTATCCGGGATTGACAATTTTAACATTGTTTCTGAAAATGGCTTTTCCATCGAGGAAAGTATAAGTGCCGTTATTTGCAGTTAAAGTCGCATTCGGATCTTGTAATATAATCCCACCCTGACCGGTTGCGCGCCGTTCATTGCCGTAATACATACCTTGCGAAGTTATTAATGTGAGCGTGTCTTGAACAATACGAACGTTACCTCTCAACTCTACTTTATTCTCGTCAATCCATTGAGTAGCTGAGTTACAATAAACGCTGATGTTACCTTGTACGAGGTGAACTTTCCCGTTTGCCTCCCTTATAGATTTACCATTAACCACTTTACCCGACAGCTCGTTTGCACTTTTCAATTCTATAACATCCTGTGCATTTAAAAGTCCCGCATACAATAAAAGGAATATTGTAGTATAAACAACAATCTTGTTCAATTTCTGAACGTCCCCGTAACTTTGAAAATTTTGTAATTCTTTAAGCCTTGATCAGATTCAAAACCAATACCCTGAATATTTTCTGATGGTGTTTGAATAGCCACGAACGTATCGGATGAAACCCGTTGAGTATCCTCAGTCCAGTACAATCGGCTGGTTTCGAGTTTACTTCCCTCTTTATTTACTACTGTGATGTTATCTCTGATTTCTATGTCTTTCGTTTTTTCAAAGACTTTTCCCCTGTCTCCGGTGAGCGTTGAAACAACCGTCCCGTTTTTATAAAAGTCAACAGTTGCGCCACTGTCAATTATCGTAAATCCAAGTTTGCTGAAGTTTGCAATGTATCCCGCTCTAAGTACAGCTTTTATCTTCGATGAGTCTGAAAATATAACTTCGGAATTCCAGCTTTCATAATCGGGAATATTTTCGGTATCAAGTGAAGTTTTGACAGGTTTGAATTTTTCATCGCAGGAATAAATTGAAACAGAAATTAAAATGATTATCAGCAGACTGATAATTTCCTTTTTATAAACCATGCTCAATCAATGTATGTATATGGAGTAAGCCGGTAATTTTTCCTTTCGGATTAACGACAATGAGGGAAGTTATCTTATTTGTTTCCATAATTTCAAGTGCGTTAGAAGCAAGTAAAGTTTGCGGAATGAGTTTTGGATTTTTTGACATTATCTCGTTAGCTTTAACATTTTTAATTTCAAGACTTTTTTCAAGAAGCCGCCTTATATCGCCATCTGTAATTATTCCCCTTACTGTCTTGTTCCTTGCTACTATGGTACATCCAAGCCGCTTGGACGAAATTTCGTAAATCACATCTTTAATTCCAGCGCTTTCTTTGACAACTGGTATATCACTATTTTTAAACATCAGGTCCTGTACTTTCAGTAAAAGTTTTTTACCCAGATTTCCACCGGGATGAAACGATGCAAAATTTTCTTTCGTAAAACCGTTCAATTGGAGCAACGAAACCGCAATTGCATCACCGATTACAAGCGTTGTCGTCGTTGACGAAGTCGGTGCAAGGTTATGCGGACACGCTTCCTGTTTTACTGAAACGTCTAACACTATATCTGACTGACGGGCAAGTTCAGAATCCACATCTCCAACAATGCCGATAATCTTTAATTTGAGCGACTTAATTACCGGAATAAGATTTTTTATCTGACCGGTATCCCCACTTTTTGAAATTAAAATTACAACGTCATTTTCTCTCAAAACACCAAGATCACCGTGAACACTGTCAGCTGCATGCATGAAAATTGAATATGTCCCCGTTGAGTTAAAAGTTGCAACTATCTTTTGAGCAATAATTCCGGATTTTCCCATACCGGAAACTACAACTTTCCCTTTGCATTTGTAAATTAATTCGACTGCTTCGGTGAAGGCTGCTGAAAATTTCTTATCGGCAAACCGTTGCTCGAGCGATTGAATCGCAGATTTTTCCAACGAAACAACTTTCTTCGCATTCGATATTATTTTATTTTTCACTTAACTTCTCTATCACGTTTACTTTGTGCAATAGTTGTTGGCTTAAAACTAAGTGTAAAATTGCCGAATTTTAAGTAATAAATTTCTCATTGAACGCAGAATGAAAAAAGGTGATGAACTTGAACTAACGATTGAAACTCTCAGTACTGAAGGTAAAGGCTTAGCCAGAACAGCGGACGGTTTCGTGGTTTTCGTTGAAAATTCTTTACCTCAGGATTACCTGATTGCACGGGTATCCAAGAAAAAATTTTCGTATGCGGAGGCAAAGTTAATTAACCTCATCTCCCCCTCACCTGACAGAGTCTCACCCGAGTGCAGTTACTTCGGGGTATGCGGCGGATGTAAAATTCAGAATTACGCCTATTCTAAACAACTCGACTTCAAAGCACAGGCGGTTTCAGATGCATTCAGGAAAATCGGGAATTTCAATATTCCGGAAATACCTGATGTAATTGGTTCTGAATACATTTATCATTTCAGGAATAAAATGGAGTTCTCATTCTCAAACGATAAATGGTTTACAAATCCTGATGAAAGGGGGACAGACAGTTTTGCACTTGGCCTCCACGTCCCAAATTTTCATTCAAAGATTGTTGATATTAACCAATGTTTACTTCAATCTGAGCTATCGAACAGAATTCTGAATTTTACAAGGGATTTCTTTAAGCAGAGAAACATCTCAATATACTCAACTGCTACACACACGGGGATGTTGAGATTTCTTGTTATCAGGCAATCAACCAACACCAATGATTTAATGGTAAATTTAATTACTCTCTCGCACGACAGAACATTAATGAATCAATATTCTTCTGAACTTACCGGTGAGATTCCGCAAATTACGACGCTAATAAATTCCACTACAAAAAGTAAAGCGCAGGTAGCTTTCGCTGAGGAACAATATATCCTGTCGGGTGGTGGGTTTATAACTGAGAAGCTATTTGATAGCTCCGGTAAAGTTTTCGAGTTCAGAATTTCACCGAATTCTTTTTTTCAGACTAATTCAAGGCAGACCAACACGCTCTATACGATTGCAAAAGATTTCGGTGAATTTTCAAAACATGACCGGGTGCTTGATTTATATTGTGGGGCGGGATCAATTTCTATTTTTATTGCAGATGCTGTAGAAAGAGTTTTGGGGGTCGAAATCGTCGAAGATGCCATAAAGAACGCTAATGATAATAAAAAAATTAATCGGATTTTCAATGTAGATTTCATTTGTTCTGATATCAAAAAGTTTATCGCAGGAAACGATATTAATGAATTTAATAAAATAATAATTGACCCGCCTCGGTCCGGAATTCACCCTGATATAGCCACTGCTCTATCCGATTCAAGAATGGAAAAAATCGTGTACGTAAGTTGCAACCCGTCAACTCAGGCACGCGACCTGAAGATAATTTGTTCAAAAGGCAATTACAAAATTGAGAAAATTCAGCCTGTTGATATGTTCCCTCACACCTATCACATCGAGAACGTCATTTCATTAAAGGCAATTTAAAGTATTTTAAATTGTATTAGAAAAACATATTAGTTAGTTTAATAATTATATAAATATTTTAGTTTGGATCAAGAACACGAAAAAAAGGAATCGTCTAAGGAATCCGGTGAGAATAAGAAGAATATCGCCCATAAAAAACATAAGCATCAAATTCATTACCGCAGAAGGTTTCGCAATAAAAATAAAGAGGCTGTAAAATCAGCGGAGAAACAGTTAATACAAACTGAAAATCTCCCGCAATTAATTAAGCCAAATCAAATGTTGTCAGTGATTATTCCTTTATTAAACGAGGAAGAATCGCTGATGGAACTGTCGCTTGCACTGAAAAAGGTATTCGATGAATTAAAGTGCAATTATGAAGTAATCTTTGTAGATGATGGCAGCACTGACGGTTCATTTAAGGTAATTGAGCAGATTCACAGCAGGAACAGGAGATTTCATTGTATAAAATTCAGGCGCAATTACGGAAAATCCGCTGCGCTATCAGCAGGTTTTGACGCTGCAAAAGGCGACATAATAATTACAATGGATGCTGACCTACAGGATGACCCCGAAGAAATACCGGAGTTAATTAAAGTTCTTAACCAAGGATATGATTTAGTATCAGGTTGGAAAAAGGTAAGATATGATCCGTTCATCAAGAAGCACACTTCAAAACTTTTCAATTACGTTACGGGTAAATTATCGGGAGTAAAACTTCACGACTTCAATTGCGGGTTGAAGGCATATAGAAAGGAAGTTGTAAAATCAATTGAAGTTTACGGTGAAATGCACCGGTACATACCGGCTCTGGCGAACTTGTCCGGGTTCAGGGTAACAGAAAAACCTGTCAAACACCGTTCCAGAAAATTCGGAAAAACGAAATTCGGAATTAACCGTTTTTTCAACGGATTCTTTGACCTGTTCACTGTAATGTTTACAACACGGTTCAGTAACCGACCATTGCATCTGTTCGGGTTGTTTGGAATACTTTCAATTTTCATCGGCTTCCTTGTAACGATATATCTGTCATTTTTGAAATACTTCGAGGGACAACCATTGAGCGACCGGCCTCTGTTCATAGTAGGTATTCTTTTTATAATTGTTGGCGTTCAGCTTTTTTCCCTCGGGTTAATTGCTGAGATGATTACAAAAAACAATATTAAAAATGAAAAGATACTTATTGAGAAAACTATTTAAAAAATGAATTCAGTAAGTCCGAAAGCAAAAATCGGCACCGGCGTTTCCATTGGACCATATACCATCATTGAAGATGATGTTGAAATTGGTAATAATGTGATTATCGGCTCGAATGTATTAATAGCTAACGGCGCAAGAATTTCCGATAACGTCCGGATTCATCATGGCGCGGTTTTATCCACAAACCCGCAGGATTTGAAATTCAAGGGTGAACACACGATTCTCGAAGTCGGAGCTGGAACTGAAATCAGAGAATACGCAACATTAAACCGGGGGACAAATTACAGCGGTAAAACAACCGTTGGCGGGAATTGCCTCATAATGGCTTACGCTCACATTGCGCACGATTGTATCGTTGGTAATAACGTTATACTTGCAAATTCGGTAAATATGGGCGGACACGTGGAAATAGGCGACTTTGCAATTATTGGCGGTTTAGTAGGAATTCATCAATTTTCTAAAATCGGTAACTACGTTATCATTGCATCAAATTCAAGAGTTGTAAAGGATATTCCACCTTACGTAAGAGCGGGTAATTCACCGGTAAAATATGAAGGTATTAATGTAATCGGATTGAACCGTAACGGATTCTCAAAGGAGAAAATCGCATTGATTCAGGAGACCTATCGCATTCTGTATCGGTCTGGACTTAATATTACTGAAGGAGCGAACAAAATTAAACAGAGCCTCGAACTTACTTCCGAGGTTAACGAAATCCTGTCTTTTATCGAAAGAAGTGAAAGAGGTTTGATCCGGGGTTAAGTTTTTTTGACCGGATAAAGAGATTTATGAAAAAATTATCCGGCTCTGTATTTCAAAAGTAAGAAAAAAATTGATTCATTGTAACTGAAGTTATAAGAGGAGTGTTTATGACAAGTAGGAACACTTTTAATCACACATTACAGAAAACAAAAAATCAGGAATGTCTATCAACGTAGGTAGCTCAAAGCATATTACAACAAAAGTACTCTATAACATGAAGCAAAAGGGTGAAAAAATCTCTATGCTGACTGCTTATGATTTTCTAACTGCCAGATTTCTGGATGAAGCCGGTATTGAGGTAATACTTGTAGGAGATTCACTCGGAAATGTAATTCAAGGTAATGAGACCACTCTTCCGGTTACACTTGACCAGATGATATATCACACGAAGATTGTGAAAAAAGCTGTTCGTGATGCGATTGTTGTAGCTGACATGACCTTTATGAGTTATCAGGTTGGAGTCAAGGAGGCTATTAGTAATTGTGGAAGGGTAATGAAAGAGACGGGGTGCGATGCGGTGAAAATGGAAGGTGGAGATTACATTGCCGAAACTGTCAGAAGAGTTGTTGAAATTGGAATCCCGGTAATGGGACATCTCGGGCTTACTCCTCAATCAATCAATAAATTCGGGAGCTATAAAACCAGGGGAACTGAAAAAGAGGAAGCAGATAAAATTTACAGTGACTCCAGGATTCTTGAATCCTCAGGTATATTTGCACTTGTGCTTGAAAAAATTCCGGCATCACTTGGAAAGAAAATTTCAAAAGCACTGAAAATTCCTACAATCGGCATCGGAGCCGGACCGGATTGCGACGGACAAGTACTTGTTACCCATGATATGCTCGGAATGATTGAGGAATTTAAACCACGGTTTGTCCGCAGATATGCTAACACGGCAGAAGGAATGAGAGATGCATTCAGAAGGTTTAAAAAAGATGTCAAAGATAAAAATTTTCCTACTAAAGATGAAAGCTATTGAACCGTTTGGATATTTTGAATTGATGCACGGAGAGAGATGATAAAATCATTCAATGAGCTAAAAAAAGCTGTTCTAGAAAATTCAAATTTTATTCTTACTACGCACGTAATCCCGGATGGGGACGCAATTGGTAGCGTTATGGCGTTCGATAATTATCTGAAACAAAACGGGAAAAACGTTACGATTATTAATCACTCCCCAACACCGAAGGTGCTTCAATTCCTCGATGATAAAAATCTTATTGTAGTTTTTCCGGATGAACCAGAACGCCTTGCAATTCAGATTGAAAATGCCGAGGTAATTATTCTATGTGATGCTAACGAGTATTCGAGGACTCGTTCAATGGAAGATTATATCCGGAAATCATCTGCAGTAAAAATCTGTATTGACCACCATACCGGTCTGATAGAATCTGAATTTGATATTGCAGTTTGTAATATTCAATACGCTGCAACATGCCAGTTCATTTATGATTATTTAAAGTTTGATAACGAAAATTTCATTAACCATCAAATTGCAACCTACCTTTATGCCGGCATAATGACTGATACCGGCTCATTTCGTTTCCCGCGAACAACTTCTGAGGTTATGAGAATCTGTGCAGATTTAATTGATAAAGGAGCAGATCCGGTTTTACTCCATGAAAACATCTACGACCGGATGTCAAAACCGAAATTAAATTTACTTCAAAGGTTTTTAAAATCTTTTGAATTCCATTTTAACGATGAAGTAGTTACTTCCCATGTATCAGAGAGGGATTTTAAGGAGACCGGCGCTGAACTAAATGATGTAGAAGGTTTTACTTCATACCTGATGGGAATTGAAAATGTAAAGATGGGAATTCTTTTAGCTGAGTTTCCAAAGGGTGTAAAAGTTTCCATTCGCTCAAAGGGAAACATTCCCGTTAACGAACTCGCGCGGGAATTTGGTGGCGGCGGTCACCTTAACGCTGCCGGGGTTGTCTTTGATAAATTACCAACCGGACAAATCATTAATACTTTGTTAAAATCTGCAGAAAAATTTTTTAATAACAAACTAACTTAAAATGAAAATCACGACAAAGGGATTAAATCTGGAAAGGATTAAAGCTGACGCTTATTTGTTGGCTTGCTTTGAAGATAAAAAATTACTTGAAGAATCATTTAACTTTCTAGAGACAAATACAGGCAAACCTGTTGACGGATTAATTAAAGATGACTTCAAAGGTAAGAACTCACAACTGAAATCATTCTATCATGCCGGACGTAGATTTATTCTCACCGGATTAGGGAAAAGGAAACTTTGTACACTTGAAATTCTACGGTGTTCAACTGCCCGTGCAATGAAGGCTGCTGATTCAAACGGGAATAAAAGCGTTGCCTTGTTTTTATATGACGGTGAGTTAATTGATTATTCGTTTGAAGAAATTATTACCGGACAAGTAGAGGCATCTTTATTGTCTTTGTACAAATTCAATAAATACATACACAACAAAAAGGATACCCCTAAAGACCAAATTAATGAAATCATCTTTTTAACATCTCAGGCTAAAAAACGAAACGTCGAGAAACACATCAACACTGCTGTGATAATTGCCGAATCAAATATAAATGCACGGGATTTAGGTAACGAACCGTCAAACATTGCAACTCCACAATATGTTGCCGGTGTAATCAATTCCTACGGGAAAAAATATGGTTTCAATGTAAAGACCTTCGACAAAAAAGCTTTAGTGAAAATGAAAATGGGTTGTCTGCTGGCAGTGGCACAAGGTAGCGCAAATGAACCAAGAATGGTTGTAATGACCTATAACGGCGGTAAGAAAGGACAAAAGCCTTATGCGATTGTAGGAAAAGGCGTAACATTTGATACCGGTGGAATTTCTATCAAACCCTCTCAGGGGATGGAGAGTATGAAAATGGATATGAATGGCGCGGCCGCTGTAATCGGGACGATGAACGCAGTTGCGAGATTAAAACTAAAGGTTAACTTAATTGGTATTGTCGGATTAACGGAAAATATGCCGGGAGGATCTGCTTACAAACCTGGTGATATCATTACCTCTTACGATGGTAAAACCGTCGAAGTATTGAATACTGATGCAGAAGGTAGATTGGTTCTGGCAGATTGTGTTTCCTATGCCACGGAATTTAAACCAAAATGTATAATTGACCTGGCAACACTTACCGGTGCGGCGCTTATTGCTCTCGGGCACACATCAACTGCATTAATTTCAAACAACGATGAACTTTCAGAGAAACTGATAAAAGCCGGAAATGATACATTTGAACGCTTGTGGAGATTGCCCGACTGGGACGATTACGATAGGTTAATTGACTCTGAAGTTGCAGATGTTGCCAATATCGGACAGGGCAGACTTGCAGGAACAATTACCGGAGCTCTTTTCATTAAGAGATTCGTAAAAGATTATCCTTGGGCTCACCTAGATATTGCGGGAACCGGAATGAGCCCGAAAGCTGGCGATTACGTTCCGAAATTTTCAACCGGTGTAGGCGTGAGGCTACTCACAAGAATGTTTAAAGATTCGCAGTAACCGGTTTAATATTTTTTCGTTCATAATTACATCAGCTTCATCCCTCTTACTGAATTGAAGGATGAAGCTGTTTTATAAATTCCAAATCTTTACACGTATTCATATAAATGGTTATCTCCACACTGCGAGATAACAATCTATATTCCAAAAGTTCATATCAAGCGAAGACTGGTTTTCAACATTGTAAGCGAGTTTGTGATTACCGGAATTAAGACCGGTTAAATTGATCTGATACGAATCAACAATATCACCCGGACACCAACCCGACCTGTCTAAATCCGATGACCAAACATCACCCTCCCACTTTGCTGAAGTGGGATTAAATGGTCTGAACTGTGTACAATCTGACCTCCATGGAATGAATCTGAAAATTTCCTTCCCATCGAGATAAACCACATTATGCTTCGGATGAAACTCATCACCGAGGGATGTACCGCCATGTCCTGAAGTATAAATTATCAATCTGGCTTCAGTAAACTTCTCCTCCAGGTTGAATTCTGATTCAAGCATCTGTTCGTTGAAAAACTTAATACCTTTATATTCACCTATTGTGTTTATCAGTGGAATGATTGCAAACGGATTTATTGCCGTTTCATCTTCTGAAAAAATTAATGAGAAGGAAATTGTCCAGCCGGGATTTACCCACGTATCAATCATTGCGCCTATGATTACTTCGCCCTGAAGCAAAACATCAAGCATACTGACATCAATTTCCCATTCGGAATAATCCGCCCAGTTCTTTACTGTCGGATGAACTTCAACGTCTTTTCTACCTGTTCCGAAACCTGTCATAAATCTTGTCAACTCAACATCAGGGGCATTATCACCCGCAATAAATATGCTCCCGAACCTGTCCCATGGATCGCCGGCAGATGCTATGCGAAGAATTGCTGTTATCTTTCTGTTGCTATTCTTTTCAGGTAAAGTAATTTTCCTGTGTATAATTCTCCCCTTGTCAAGAACTTTTACTTCACCTTGATCGAGGGAATCGCCGAAACTGATATGATTTGAATTAAAGACCGTAACGGGAATATCACAAATTTTTGAAATCCCTGGCAACGGAAACAAAATAAATATTCCGATTAAAACCGCTTTCATAATGCAAACTTCACTTCGTAAATGCTCTGGAAAAAACTAAGATATGGCTGTTACCTGTAAGTGTCAGTTTATTTTCCTCGACTGAGTACATTTCGATTTTATCAAGCAACTGGAAATAATAATGCTCTTCCTGCAATCTCTCGCACGAACGCCTAGTAGATCCAATTGCGGAAAAAATTATTCCCTCAGTACTTGCACTGTAACTCCCGAAATATGTATTACACCACGCCTGCCCGTGAACCTTATCTTTATCAGCCTCGAATGTCAGAGTTACATTGTTTGGATATACTTCCGCCGGAGGGACACTGTCATTATCTATGGAAACGAGTATCCAGCTGCCTTTGAGATCTTCCGGGTTAGACTGCCGCACCTGACTGATTTTATTTTCACTGCAAGAGTTTAAAACAATTACAATAATGAATAGCAGGATTAGTTTCATTTTAAGCTAAATTTAATTAGTTAATCCGTTAATAGAAATAACCATTTTTATTTGATCTCACGATAGATTATACTTTCTGGAAAATCCTTTGCCATTAACTTTCGCCGATATTTCGTCGCAGGAATATTGTCTCCCGAAAAAACTGTATTAATGAAATTCAATACACACTTATAAAAATAAATTTGCTCGCTTTTAAAATCATCATCGGGCTCGGATCGCGCAACTCCTGCAAATGCCCTTAAAAGCCCGATTGAAGTGAAATCAACGTGTGAAAAAGTTGGGAACGAAATTACAATTTTCACAGGTGCGTTAAGTTCACTAATCAAAGAGAGATCATTACGCTTTGAGTTCTTCGGTGTATTTAAATGAAGCAAAGGTATTTTGAATGAAGTTGAATCATACAAGTGGAACTTTTTGACTTCCGGAATCCTGTCTTTATATCCAATAGAGCCATCTAAACTAACAACTGCCTTTATATTCGGATTTTTCATTGCAGAAAAAACAGATGTAATGCTACCGTAACTATATCCGATATAAGCTTGTCTTTTAGCGTCAATATTCAGATTATCGTTGGCAAAATCGTAAACCATTTCCTGATCAAGTAATTGGGTTTCAAACTCGGTACTGTCAAATGTCATGTAACGTGTTGTGTTGCCATATGCGGGAGTGGTCAGCACAATATATCCGTTCGATGCGAGAAATTCATACATTGCAAAATTATCTACTGGCGAACCTGACCTACCCTGAACAAAATAAATTACCGGGTGTTTATGTTTTTTTATTCTTGCATTTCTTCGCGACAAAGTATTATCCGCCAACCCTTTTTTGAATTTAAAACTTACAACCCCTAATTTTGAATTGTATGATACATATTCATTCACAGCTTTTTCTTTTGCATTTTTCAATGTATCGGAAACATTAATCTCACTTGCTTTAAGTTCAGCGTAATATTTCAATGTAATAGACTGACTGCTTGTATCAATATCTGCGGGATACCACATGAGTAACTGCAAATGTCTCGGCTTTTCGTCGTACATTCTCGTTGAATCGAACAAGTCATATTTTTCAAATCCAACCTTTCTGACTGGTTCAGTAATAACTCCTAACGCATTTTCAATCTGCCCGTAAGAAACCCCGTTGATGGCAAAATATATTAATAGCACTATAAATTTCTTAATCTTCATTTATTGTTGTTACATAGAAATTATTTTGACTAATATGTGAGTTTTAATACATCTATAATTCACTTTCCATAAAAAAGCATTTCTTTTTTTGAATAAAAAACTTAAAAAATTTGTAGTAATTCCCGTTGTCATAATACTGGTAATAATCGCTTCAGTAATTTTAATACCTAAACTATCCAGGGATAAGACTAATTCACCCGGAGGCAACAGACAACAAGGTCCGGTGTTAGCAGACGGTTATATAATAAGAGAACACGTATTGGAAAATAAAATTAAGACAACTGGAAACATCATTCCCAATGAGGAAGTTGAGGTCAGGTCTGAAGTTTCCAGAAGGCTAACGGGCATTCATTTTCGTGAAGGAACATTTGTGTCGAGGGGAAAACTACTTTTCACGCTAGATAACTCTGAACTATATGCGCAACTAAAGAAACTAAAAATACAGGAAGACCTTTCCGTTAAAAAAATTGAACGTGATGAAAAACTTCGCGAACGTGGGTTAATTCCCGAAGAGGAATACGAGATTTCTCTAAATGAACTTGAGCATATCAGGGCTGATATTGAACTTTTATCAGTTCAAATTTCAAAGACTTTTATCCGTGCGCCGTTCTCAGGTATAATCGGCTTGAGGAATGTCAGTCGTGGTAGCTTTGTAACTCCAAACGATATTCTCACAACCATACAGGATTTATCACAAGTTAAAATTGACTTTTCCATCCCTGAACGATATTCATCGCAACTGAAGAAGGGGCAAAATATTAAATTCACAATTGAATCATCAGAAAATAAATTCATTGCAGAGATTTATGCATCTGAACCATCAATTGACCTCAATACAAGATCAGTCATAATCAGGGCTATCACTCGAAATACTTCCGGTGAGCTTAAACCGGGAACCTTTGCAAATGTTACATTTGAGCTTAATCCGGTAAAAGATGCAATGTTAATACCATCTCAGGCGTTAATACCAAAGTTGCAAGGTCACGAAGTTTATATCTTGAAGGATGGTAAAGCAAAACCATTTGAAGTTGAAATAGGAACGAGGACGGATGAAGAAGTACAGATTATTTCACCTGAAATTAACCCCGGTGATACCCTACTGATAACAAACATCCTCCGTTTACGACCCGGCGCTGAGGTAAAAATCGTAAATGTTAATTAGCTTTTATGAGCCTCTCAAGTGTTTCCATAAAACGTCCGGTACTGACAATAGTGATGAACTTAATCCTGATCATCTTTGGTATCGTTGCATTTACAAATCTCGAAGTAAGGGAGTATCCAAATGTTGACCCACCGATTGTAACGGTTACTACAGTTTATCCCGGTGCAAATGCAGATGTAATCGAAACTCAGATAACCGAACCACTTGAACAATCTTTAAATGGAATAGAAGGAATTAAAACTTTAACGTCAACCAGCAGGGACGAATCTAGCGTAATAACAATAGAATTTGAACTTGAGCGTAGCCTTGAAGATGCTGCAAATGATGTTCGTGACCGCGTGTCATCAGCGCAACGTAATCTCCCACCTGATATAGATAACCCCGTTGTCAGAAAAGCTGATGCCGACGCAATGCCGATAATTTTCCTCTACGTAAAAAGCGATAAACGAAACCTGATGGAGGTAAGTAACTTCGCTACCAACATTATCAAAGAGCGATTGCAAACGATTAACGGAGTAGCCTCAGTTAACGTTTTCGGGGAAAAGAAGTACTCTATGCGACTTTGGTTAGATCCGGTGAAACTTACTGCTCATGGAATTACTGCGATTGATATTCAAAACGCAATTAACCGTGAAAATATCGAACTACCGTCAGGCAGGATAGAAGGGGACGATGTGGAGCTTACTATCAGAACACTTGGAAGGTTGAACACAGTTGACGAATTCAACAACCTTATTATAAAAGATGACGGAATTAATACGGTTAAATTCAGTGACGTCGGAAATGCAGAAATTTATCCCGAAAATGACAGAACAGGTTTCAGACAGCGTGGTGTACCTGGGATTGGAGTATCCATTCAAGCTATTCCAGGTTCAAATCTAATACAAATATCCGATGACTTTTGGGAAAGGTTTGCTCAGCTGGAAAAAGAGGTACCGGAAGATATTAGCCTCGAAGTTGGATTTGATTTTTCCGAATACGTAAGGACAACAATTGATGAAGTTGAAAGTACGATATTCATAGCTTTCGTGTTGGTGATAATGATAATATTTTTATTTCTGCGCGATTGGCGATCTACTTTCATTCCGGTCATTTCAATTCCGGTCTCAATAATCGCAGCTTTTTTCGTTTTATTCCTTGTGGATTTTTCCATTAACGTTCTTACGCTGGTTGGTATTATTCTGGCAATCGGACTGGTAGTAGATGATGCTATCGTTGTACTTGAAAATATTTACACTAAAATTGAACAGGGTATTCCACCTCGCAAAGCCGCATTCCTCGGTGCAAGAGAAATATATTTTGCAGTGATTTCTACCACACTATCATTGGTTGTAGTATTTTTGCCAATTTTATTTCTGGAAGGTTTAGTAGGGCGTTTATTCCGTGAATTCGGAGTTACAATTTCCGCAGCTGTTCTCATCTCATCCTTTGTCGCTCTGTCACTTACACCAATGCTAAGTTCACGTTTACTTAAGAAGCACGATAAAACAAATAAATTTTACAACCTCACCGAACCGTTTTTTGTAAAACTAATTTCCGTTTATCGGTCTCAGTTATCATTTTTCATGAAATACCGTTGGACAGCATTTATTATAATTTTCATTTGCGGAGTGTTGATTTATATAATTGGTAGTGGCTTGCCATCGGAGCTGGCGCCATTGGAAGACAGGTCAAATATAAGGCTTTCTGTCACTGCACCGGAAGGTGCTACCTTTGACTATACCCAAAGATATATGGCAGATCTCACCGACATGATCATTGATTCAATTCCCGAGGCACCGAATCCTACAGAGATTATAGCGCCAAGTTGGGGCAGACCTGGAGCTACGAATATAGGGATTATTAGTTTGTACCTCGTAAGACCTGCTGAACGGGACAGGACTCAACAACAAGTGTTCGGGCAATTATCAAAAATGATTGGCGGGATTACCGGTATAAGAGCTTTTCCGATACAACCACCAACAATAGGATCCAGATTTGCAAGACAACCGGTACAATACGTTATTCAAGCGCCGAACTATGAGAGCCTCATTGAAGTTTTACCAAAGTTTCTTGAAGAAGCTAATAAAAGTGATATACTCCAATTTGCTGATGCAGACCTGAAAGTTAATAAACCCGAAGTATCAATTTCAGTAAACCGCCAGAAAGCAAATCTTCTCGGTGTAAGTACAATTGATATAGCCCGGACACTTCAAGCGGCACTGAGCGGTTACCGGTACGGTAACTACATTCAGGACGGAAAACAATATCAGGTTATAGGTCAGGTAAAACGCGAAAACCGAAACGATCCCTACGACTTACAATATCTTTTCGTGAAAAATAAAGAGGGGAAATTAATTCAACTCGACAACCTCATAAGTATAGAGGAAACCGTTACAGCTACGACGCGAAACCGATACAACCGATTCATCTCTGCAACTGTAACATCTGGGCTTGAACCGGGATACACAATCGGTGACGGAATAACCGAAATGGATCGAATTGCAAGTCTCATACTTGGACCAAATTTCAGTACATCTCTCGCCGGCGAATCAAAAGATTATAAAGAAAGTTCATCGAGCCTGGTCTTCATATTTATTTTTGCATTGGTGGTTGTCTTTCTTGTTCTGTCTGCACAATTTGAAAGTTTTGTTGATCCGTTCATAATAATGTTTACCGTGCCATTAGCCCTTACCGGAGCAATTCTTTCACTTTGGCTTTTTGGTCAAACTATGAACGTTTTTTCACAGATAGGTATTATTATGCTCATCGGATTGGTAACAAAAAACGCGATACTGATTGTCGAATTTTCAAATCAGAAGAAGTTAACAGGTTTATCAGTTATTGAAGCGGTACAGGAAGGTGCAGTTGCAAGATTCAGACCTATACTGATGACAACGCTTTCAACGGTTTTAGGCATACTTCCAATAGCTATAGGTATCGGAGCTGAAAGTCGTACTTCGTTGGGTATTGCAGTGGTGGGCGGATTAATTTTTTCTACTTTCCTTTCCCTTTACGTCGTACCGGCAGTGTATTCCTACTTCTCCCGCACCGTCAGACAGGAAGAGGTAGATATTGAGTTTGCAGAAAACGAACTTGTGAATTTACCTGATTAAAATCTGTTGAGCTCAATTGAAAAACTTTTTTTTCGTGTAAATCTCAAACAGTTGAGCGTGAGAGAGGTGTTGAAGCATTTGCAGATTTTCAGATAAAAAATTCATGATTTACCTGAACAGTTTTTAAGTGCTTAAACCCGGGACTAAGTTTATCTATTTATCAAGAATTTTTCTGTAAAAGTCTTCATATAACGGTACGATATCATCTTCTTTAAAAAATTCCGCCCTATGACGGGCTTGCTCACTGAAATAATTATATTTTTTTTCATTCGTCAAAAGTTCGATTGCATATTTAGCCATTCTTTCCAAGTCCCCAATTTCAGCTATATATCCCGTTTCACCGTGAACGTTTAACTCCGGGAGACCGCCAATACTGGATGAAATTACAGGTACACCACAACTCATTGCTTCGAGCGCAGATAATCCGAAACTTTCCGATTGAGAAGGCATAAGGAACAGATCAGCAACAGAAAGCAACTCGACAAGAGAATCCTGCTTCCCCAGGAACTTTACATCCTTACCGATATCAAGTTCACGCACCAGCCTTTCACAATCGCTTCGTTCAGGTCCATCACCAATCAGAATAAGTTTAGTTGGGATTTTTTTATTTACTTCGTTGAATATCCGGATAACGTCCTGTACTCGTTTGAGCGGACGGAAATTTGAAGTGTGGATAAGTATTTTTTCATCGTTGGGGGCAAAGTTTTTTCGGTAACATTGAGTCTGTTTGTTTTCTACCCGCCTAAACCTGTTTATATCAATAAAATTCGGAATGACTTCAATTTCTTTTTTTATCTGATAATTGGTTATAGTTTTCTCTCTTAAAAAATTCGATACAGCAGTAACTCCGTCGGATTGTTCTATACTGAACTTCATCGTTGGCAAAAAGCTCGGTTCAAGTCCGATCAATGTAATATCTGTACCGTGAAGAGTGGTAACTACTTTTAAGCCATTGTTGAAATTCTTTTTCTCCCCTTTTAATATTTCCCGAGCCATAAACGCACTTGTGGCATGTGGTATCGCATAGTGTGCGTGAATTAGTTCGAGATTATTAATCTTGGTCACTTCAACCATTTTACTTGCAAGCAACAATGAATAAAGCGGAAAATCAAATAGCGGATAACTGAACATCTCTACCTCATGGTAAAAAATATTTTCAATAAATCCGTGTAGCCGTGATGGCATTGCATATGAAATGAAGTGAATTTCATGTCCCTTCAATGCAAGCGCTTTGCCAAGCTCAGTTGCAACCACACCGCTTCCGCCGTATGTGGGATAACAAGTTATACCTATCTTCATAAATTATATTTTGCGTTATATAAAATTAAAAAATAAAATTTATTATGAACTGCATTTTAAAATGAATTTACACAGATTTTATTCAAAATACTTTAACTAATGGACCTAATAATTAAAAATATTTCAAATTTACTGACTTGTCGTTGGGATAATAAAACACCGAAATGCGGAAATGACCAATCAGATATTTCACTCATTGAAAATGGTTATGTTTACATTCAGGGAGATACTATAATTTTTGCCGGAGATGACCCGGAATTCAATTCATTTATAAAATCTTTTCCGGCAGGTGACAGATTTGAAATTGATGCTCTCGGGAAGACGGTTGTACCCGGATTTATTGATTCACATACTCACTTTGTTTTCAGCGGTTCTCGTCGGAATGAATACGAGATGAGAACTGCAGGGGAATCTTATGAATCAATTGCAAATGCCGGTGGTGGAATTTTAAACACTGTAACCGCTGTCAGGGAATCGGATGAAGATAAATTATTCTACATCTCAGAAAATAGGTTGAGAAATTTCGTACGCTACGGAACAACTACGATTGAGGCTAAGTCAGGTTACGGTCTTGATACTGAAAATGAACTTAAGTTATTGCGCGTAATAAACAAGTTGGCCAAGTCCAATAAATTTGAACTCGATATCATCCCGACTTTTCTCGGCGCTCATGATGTACCTCCGGGCATTGACAAAAATGAATATATAAAGATTTTAACTAACGAAATGATACCGACAGTTACAATTGGGAAACTTGCCGAATTCATTGATGTGTTCTGTGAGAAAGGTTATTTCGACAAAAATGAAACTATCGAAATTCTCAGTTACGGAGTATCACACGGGTTAGTTCCCAAATTGCATACTGATCAATTCAATTCTATCGGCGGAATAGAAGCAGCTATAAAAACCAGAGCAATTTCCGTTGACCACCTTGAAGCGCTTAATTCTGATGACGTGATAAAACTCTCAGAGTATAATAGTAAAGAAAATTACATGATTGCCACACTTCTCCCGGGAGTATCGTACTTTCTGGACATATCTTATCCGCCCGCAAAAGAATTAATTGAAAGGAACGTACCGGTTGCGCTGGCGACGGATTTCAATCCCGGCAGTTGTAATACTGAAAATTTGCAAATTATCATGTCGCTGGCTTCGGCTAAAATGAAAATGAAAACCGATGAGATTCTCAACGCAGTAACATATAATGCTGCCTGTGCAATAAATCGTCAGCATAAATTGGGTAGTTTATCGGAGGGTAAACAAGCGGACTTGATAATTTTTGATTGCGAGGATTACAGGGATATTTTATATCATTTCGGGGTGAACATGATTTCTCACGTTATAAAAAAGGGAAAGGTAATACACGAATATTAATCTACAATTTTAGGTAAATCGAGCGAGAGATCTTCGACCTCAATTTCCCGCCACATTCGCTGACATGGAAACTTATTTTCGTATAACGCTCTTGAGATCATCACTGAATCAACTCCATACTTTTCAAGTCCTGCCAGAACTTTCAGGTCTTTGTATGATCCGATACCACCGGCTGAAGTAATTTTCAAATTAGTTTGTTCTCCGATTTCAATTAACCTGTTCAGGTGCGGACCGCTGAAATTACCAACCCGTGTTACATCCTGATAGATTATTCGCTGAATACCAATTTCTTCCATTTTCTTTGCAAAAGAAAGTGGCGTAATATCAGCGTAGTTAATCCAACCGTTTTTTACAACGTTATTAAGTTTTTCGTCAATGCAGATAACTAATTTTGTCGGACCATAGAGCTCCAGAAATTGTGTTACCAGTTGGGGATCCTCTAATGCCCCCGTTCCGATTACAAGCCTGTAAACTCCGAGATCTTCAATGACGCGTTTGGCAGTTGAAATGTCTCTTACACCGCCACCATATTGAACCGGAATATCAATTGAATCGGAAATTTCTTTAATAATCGAGTAATTTCTCATTTCACCTTCGAGTGCGCCATCAAGGTCTGTAATATGAAGGGCTTTGAAATTTTCTTTCCGGAATAACCTCGCGAGAGATACAGGCGATTCGTTGTAATAACTCGAATTGTCAAAGTGGCCTTCAACAACCCTGACACATTTACCATCCTTTATATCTATTACAGGTATTACTAACATTGTTATTTTTTAATGACAGCAAATTTCCCTTTACCAACTTTGCTTCCATCTTTATTAAAAGCTACAACTATATAAACCCCTGAGGCAAGATTGAGGTTTCGGCTGTTAGTCCATGTTGCGATTTTTCCACCCGGAGAATCGAACTCATCAATTATCCTGCCATCTAATGTCATTATCATCAGTTTGGTATTCTCAATTAATCCGTCTATTCTCAAATCTACTGCCGAGGGAAGTATCAACGGGTTCGGTGAACATACAATTTCATCAAACTCTGAGAGCGGCTCTATCGCGCTTGTTTTCAATGCTGATAATCCTTTCAGAGTTCCGAAATACGCAACTCCGTCTTTAGGGTTCACCGCAATAGATGTGATTTCATTCGATAGTATCGGGCTGTTGTCAACATTGTATTGGTCCAACAAAGTCGCTCCATCTGAGGATATATGAAATACGCCGTTATTTACCGTACCTACCCACTTTTGGTTAAGGACATCTTTTGTCAAAGTATTGCAGACTTCGGTGAAAGGCACAGCTAAGTTTCCGGAGATTAATCTAAGTTTAACCGGCGCAGGTTTCTGAGCAGGATTTACAATTGCCGCTCTTGGATTATTTATAATGAAGATACCATTATTCGTCGCAACCCAGACTTCATTATTGCCGTCAACAATGACATCATTAATGTTTGTAACTCCGCCACCCGGGAAGTCGCTGTTGTTATAAAAGCCGGAGATGTCATCGGTGGGGTTATTCACCGTACCGTTTTCATTGAAGAAATACAAACCCTGCGGCGTAGCTTCACCTGAAACTATCCATTTTGTATTGAATTCATCAATGGCAACGTTTTCAAGATTTGAAGAAGAAATCGAACTTGGATTGGTAAATCCGGTGAAGGTATTATCGCCGTTATAAGTCCACAAAGACATATTAACATTAGAGACATAAACGGTAAGCCAGAATCTACCGTTATTATCAAAAGCTCCACCGAATGGAACACAAAAGTCGGGGTTACCCGAAATTCCGGGTAAGTTTGAATTCCCGGGATTGTAGTTTATAATCTGGTCGCCCGTTATTTTTGTTGCACCGCCACCGAAATTCAATGCCCAAACAATACCATTACCGGCAATGATTCTCCTGAAGAAATTTCCATTACCGATTTCCGGGTGAGTTTGAGTTGTATAATTTGTCCATGTTAATCCGTCAAACTTATAAAACCCGCCGTTTGCATCACCACCTGCTGCCCATAAAATTCCGTCAGAGTCTATCGAAAGATTGTCAAAAGAATTTCTGTTCGGTCCGTTTGGCGCAATATCTACATAATTGTTATTGATTCTCACAAGTACACCTTTGTCAGTAGTACCGAAAACGGGCGTATTGTCAGGAAGCGTCTCAATCCGTGTGTATGCGCCTGAAGGAATTACTTGTGTAATCACCGAGAAATCCGAAGAATTGGTTTTATAAATTTCGGTATTTGAAATAAAATATAAATCCTGCCCGACAACATGAATATCTTTTATATTAGCGTTCATTACAGTACTGTTAGGATATATGAGCCAGAAACTCCCATTGTTGTACAGTAAGCCTGTTTTTGATCCGACCATAACATTTCCATTATAAACTTCAACCGCCTGCACGTCAATATTCAATGGGCTCCCGTTATACGCCTCCCATGTTGACGGGTTATTGAGATTCGTGCCTATCAGGTTCGCTTTGGCATAACCGGTAGAAGTTGCAACATGAATTACATCATTTGAAATTTTTATATCTGTAACTTTGCTCCGTTCGGTGAGGTAACCAAATTTGTAATAAGGTGCATCTACAAAACTAAAATCTGACGTGGATATTTTCTGAATTCCGTAACCTGTAGCCACAAAAATAAAATCTTCGTAGAGCTCCATATCATAAATTGCTTTATCCTGTTCGGTAGAGTTTTTTATATCAAAAATATATGTCCAGTTATCTGAACTCAGGTCAAGTATAGAAATTGAACCATCACCACTGCCAACCCATAAGCGACCGTGATTATCAACTTTAATAGACTTTGCGCTCAGCGTAGCAAGTCCGGTAATATTTGTATATTTCTTTAATACCTCACCGGTATTTAAGTTTAACGAAAAGAGTCCACCTTCCGAAGCGCAATAAATGAGATTTCTATCTGATACTATTTCAATCGAATTGATTGTCTTCATATCAGAAAATGTTTCCCAAAGTTCAACCTGTGAATTGCCTCGTGAAGACAATATGAAAAGCAAGAATAGAGAAAATGACAATATTCCGAGTCTATTCATTTTCCTTGATTTGATTTTTAAGTTGTAGCGAAGGTTCAGATAATCGGGGTTTGCTAAATAAAAATTATGTGTAATTTGTTGAAGTAATAAACTTGTGTGAGCTTTTTCAAATTATTCATTTCCCTAATTAAAGTACACAACTTCAATTGAAATTAACTCAACAATCTTAATTCGAAATTTCTGTAAATATCAACCGGAAATTTTTCTATTTAATGAACGCGCTTAATCCTTACCTGTTTAAACATGGCTCAATATTATCTAACTTAAAAATAAAAATCAATAACAATGTTGAAACTACAGCAGTTGGATTTGCCGATTTGCTCATTTCAAACAATAATTGGCAAACGTTTAGGCAGTTTGGGACGAATAATTTAATTGAATTACTATTTCCTCATATTACTTCTATATTTTTGCCCAGATGAAAATAATCATTTGCGGAACTGCCTACCCGATGCGAGGTGCATTTGCACAATTGAACGCTATGTTGTATGAACACCTCCGGAAAAATCACAGTGTAAAAATATATTCATTTAAGCGGCAGTATCCCGATTTCCTGTTCCCCGGGAAAACCCAGTATGAACAAGGATCTGAAACGGTACCTGTCTTTGAAGATGATAATATAATCGCAATTGATTCCATCAATCCGTGTAATTGGCTGAAAGTCGGTAAACAAATTGCTTCAGAATCTCCTGACCTTGTTATTTTCAGATATTGGATGCCATTTTTTGCGCCTTGTTTCGGAAAAATATCACGAATCATAAAAAATAAATCTTCCGCTAAGATAATGTTCATTTGCGATAATGTTATTCCACACGAGCAACGACCGGGTGATAAATTACTTACAAAGTATGCGTTCAAACCGATTGACTATTTTGTCGTTCAATCGAAGAACGTGGCAGATGACCTCGAAAAATTCAATGTTAATTCAAAACCTGTGCTGCTTACTCATCACCCGCTTTACGACAATTACGGAGAAAAGCAAGGCTTGGAAGATTCGCGCAAGTTTCTGTCAGAAAACTACAATGTGAAAATTGACACTAATGACGATGTAATACTTTTCTTCGGTTACATCAGGAAATATAAAGGGTTGGACGTTTTACTAAAAGCGATACCGCTCGTCAATACAAAGCATAATGTAAAATTAGTAATCGCCGGCGAATTTTACGATGATGAAGAAAAATACATGCAATCGATCTCGGAGTTGAACTCTGCAGGTAATATTTTTCTGGTAAAAGATTTCATCCCAAACGACGATGTAAAATATTTCTTTTCTGCGTGCGACCTCGTAGTACTCCCCTATCATCACGCTACTCAAAGTGGAATAATACCGGTTGCATACTACTACGACAAACCTGTATTGGTAACAAATGTCGGCGCATTACCTGAGGTCGTGGATGACGAAAAGACCGGCTATGTTGTTCCCACTAACGATCCCGAATCGTTAGCTTCAGCAGTAATCAGATTTTTTCAGTCAGGGCAGCGAACTGGAATTGAATCGAACATTTTACACGAAAAAAAGAAATACAGCTGGGAATCGTTCACTGAAAGTTTAATTGAATTTGTAAATTCCAAATAAATGAAATACGATCCAACAAAAAAGTTTTTAGGTAAGATAGTATCGGAAAATATTTTCCTGAGGAAGTTATTTTATTTCCTACTTGATTTGATGTTTCTACGCTCATGGTACGTTAAACGGGACATCCGCAACCTCTATCCGTTCGGCGCAAAACCGGACATCCTCGATGCCGGAATGGGTTTCGGTCAGTACACTTATTTTATGGCGAAGAGATTTCCGCAATCGAATATACTTGCACTTGACGTCAAAGAAGAGCAAGTGAAAGATTGCAAATATTTTTTCTCGAAATCAAACCTTGACAATGTGAAGTTTAAGATAGCAGATCTTACACAAATAAATTTTAATGAGCAGTTTGATTTTATTCTTTGTGTTGATGTAATGGAACACATTGAAGAAGATGAGTTAGTGCTCCGTAATTACGCACAAGCGCTTAGAAAGGGAGGCAAACTCCTCATAAATACTCCGTCTGATCTCGGTGGTAGCGACGTTCATGACGAAGGTGATACAAGCTTCATCGAGGAACATGCACGCGACGGATACTCTAAAGATGATATAACTGCAAAACTTAATCGAAGTGGTTTTAAGTTGCTGTCCTTCAAATACGGGTACGGAAAATTCGGAACGATAGCATGGAGATTCGGAATTAAGTATCCAATTATGATTGTAGGAAAAAGTAAATTCCTCATGGTGTTACTACCATTTTATTATATTTTCACCCTATGGTGGGTACTTATTCTGATGTGGCTTGATTTAAATACCGACAACAAAGGAGGTACAGGAATTACCCTTGTTGCTGAAAAAATTTAACAGTTTGTTGAAAGAATTATCTCATAACGGGAAACGACAATTAACTCTCATTTTATCCGGTGCGTTAATAGTTCGGATATTATTTGCATTTATCCTTTCGGTAGAACTTCGTTCGGATAGCATGGTTTACGATGAGCTTGCAAAAAGCATTGCATTCAACGGTAAATATTCGTTCGAAGGGAAAACCACTGCGCTATTAATTGCAGGTTATCCGTTATTCCTGTCAGCGATTTATAAATTCGCCGGTACCGAACAGATCTTCGTCAAACTTATTCAAGCGCTTATTGATACTGCAACCTGTTTTATTTTTTTTCTTGTACTCAGGAAATTTTTCACTGAAAAATATTCGTTAACCGGATTATTAATCTTTGCATTTTTCCCCTCGAACGTACTTTATTCCCAAACGATTTTAACAGAGCCGCTATTCGGTTTTTTCGCAATGGCGCTATTTTTTATTCTTTTGTTGGAGAATGCATACCGGTTTTCGTTTCTCACCGGTTTGATTTGGGGAATTGCAATTTTTATCAGAAGTTCATTTGCGCCATCGGTAATTCTATATCCGGTTTTCCTTTTTATTAAGCGGAAAAAACTTTTCGGGGGATTTAAAACTAACCGTTGGCGGAAAGCAGTACAGTTTTCCGCTTTGTTTCTGGTTGGTGTGTTATTAATCCTGTCACCATGGCTCATCAGAAATAAAATTGAGTTTAACTCGTTTACGCTCGCAACGCAGGGAGGTTTTACTTTCTGGTCAGGCAGTAATCCAAATGCAACCGGAACATGGTATCATAAGATAGAAGAATCCGATCCACTGTTTTCCGAAGAAGACGAAGTGAAACGTGATCGTGAATTTTATCGGCGAGGATTTGAGTACGCGATAGCTAATCCGCACAGATTTGTCTTAACGGGATTCAAAAAACTTGCTTACCTGTTCTCAAGCGAGCGAATGATTTTACTTTATTTCACCAATGACCAGGGCAAGTCAAAGACTTCAACTGAAGTTTATAAATCGCTAAACCCAATTTATATTGCAATTGTTAATCTGCCTTACTTTGCAATAATGATTGGCGGTCTTTGGGGATTGTTAATTTTCAACCGTAGAAATTTTTTCCTCATCGCATTCATTTGTTCATGGATGATAACGATTTTCTTTTTTGTTGCGCTTTCGAGATATCATTACGTACTCATACCGTTTTTCACTATTGGTTTTATTAACCTATTAATGAATTTCAAAACTGCAACGAAAAATCTCAATCCTTTGAAGTACACAATAGGAATTGCGGGAAGCTTGTTCCTCTTTGGCACCTGGTCATCGGAATTTTATTTGATGTACACATAATGGACAAGCGAAGCAAAGAATACGCAGACTTAAAGCTCAGGTATCGCCGCCGGAATAAATATTACTACAACTCAATTGAATCTCACCTCCGGTTATCAATTCCCGAAGGCGCAAATATATTGGAGCTCGGATGTGCTGCAGGTGATACAATCAATATGCTTTCGCCTTATCTCGGGATTGGCGTTGATTTTAACCCGCATTTAATTGAACAGGCGAAGAAAATTTATCCCGAATTTCAATTCCACTGTATTGACTTAAACGATGTTAGTGAGTTCAACAATTTTTTAAGTAAGTGCGAAAAAGTTGACTATGTAATAATCTCTGATCTTATCGGAACACTGAACGATATTCAAATTGTCTTTGAGCTGATAAAATCCGTTTGCCACAATAGGACGAAGTTGATTGTAACATATTATAACTACTTCTGGAACCTACCGCTTTCAATTGCAGAAAAGTTGAAATTAAAATTACCTGAGGGAACAAAAAACTGGCTCTACATTGACGAAATTAAAAACCTGTTTTGCCTAACGGGGTTTGAGGTTATAAAGAGTGAATCGATTTTGCTTTTCCCGTTAAAAATTCCATTAATTTCAAATTTATTTAACCGGTATTTGGCAAGGTTTCCACTATTAAAGAGATTGTGCCTCGTCGGGATAGTAAACGCAAAATTTACTTTGCAGGATTTAGTTGTTCCGCTTTATCCGGTAACTGTACTCGTTCCGGCAAAAAATGAAGCCGGACACATTGACGAGATAATTTCCCGCATTCCAGAGCTTGGTTCGCATACCGAAATTATATTTGTGGAAGGTAATTCAACTGATAATACTTACGAAAAAATCGTATCATCGAAATCGAAAAATCCGGAACGTGATATTAAACTCTTAAAGCAGGATGGTAATGGCAAGGGTAATGCAGTGCGGAAAGGTTTCGCAAATGCAACGGGTGATATACTGATGATTCTCGATGCAGATATGACCGTACCGCCGGAAGACTTGAAAAAGTTTTATAATGCAATTGCTACCGGAAAAGGAGAGTTCATTAACGGTACACGGCTCGTTTATCAGATGGAAGGTAAAGCAATGCGGGCATTGAATAAACTCGGTAACATTTTCTTCAGCAAGATCTTCAGCTATCTGCTTGACCAAAGAATTACCGATACCCTATGCGGTACGAAAGTATTATTCAAGACCGATTACAAAAGGATAATGGATAACCGGAAATATTTCGGCGATTTCGATCCCTTCGGAGATTTTGATTTGCTGTTCGGGGCGGCTAAGCTAAACCTGAAAATTATTGAAATCCCCGTTCGCTACGGTGAACGAAGTTACGGAACAACCAATATTAATAGGTTCAGAGACGGTTTACTCCTCCTCAGGATGTGCGTGTTTGCAATGCGGAAAATTAAGTTCACATGAGGAGAAAGACGAATTTCATCAGGACAATTCTTGTAATCCTTCTGATGATATCGTTTTTCAGGATTACTTCGTTTATTGATTTCACCTCCAACGCTAGCCTGCAAATGGACTTTACGGCTTATTACACCGCCGGCAAAGTCCTTCTATCCGGCGCCGATATTTATGAAAATCAAATTGAGAACAGTTGGCTTCTGTGGGACGGTGTGGCTGTATTCAATCACAGCAGGTTTCTCTATCCTCCACTTACGGCACTTGTATTTTCACTGTTCTCCTATTTCGGATATTCAGCTGCAAAATATTTCTGGAATGTCCTGAATTTCGTTTTCGTCCTGATTGCGCTTATAATTATGATGAGAGCATTTATAAAGAAGATTAAAGTAGATGAATTCATAATTGCATTTACCGTTCTTTTAAATTTCTTCCCGTTTATTGCTATGCTTGAGCGCGGACAGGTTGACGGTATAAATCTTTTGCTGATTTCAGTCGCAATAATTCTTACTAAAAACCGCGATAATTTCATTGCTGGTTTAGTATTAGCATGCGCTACACTTTTTAAACTTTACATCATTTTAATTATTCCCTTCCTGTTTCTTTTGAAAAAACCTAAAGCAGTTTATGGTTACCTCAGCGGGCTGGTAGCGCTGATTCTGGTAAGCGCTATGTTCACCGGAATTGACAGGAATATTCAATATGTGTTTGATGAGGCGCCAAGATTATCACAATTCGGTGAATCCGGCAAAGACGAAATGAAAATTCCATCTGAGGCATTAAGCAAATATTTTCAACTCAGCAAATTTTCAGTCTCAATTGTTGAGGGTAAAATGTACCGGACAGAAATAATAAGTTTTAATTCCAAAGCTTCTTTCCTCAGAATATTTTCCGTACTGAATGAGAAATTGCACCTTGATATTCCTCTTGCAGTCGTCTCATTTATTTTATATTCGGGTTTCTTCTTCATTGTTTTTTTTCTTACCCGCAGGAAGGATTTGTCCTCAGAAATTAATCAGATTTTCTTTTGGATAACTGCTCTGGTAGTAATTTTACTGTGCAGCAATTTCACGTGGGTTATGAACCTCGTCTGGCTTGTTCCGATAATAATTTTACTAATAGTTCAGTTTGACGATATCCGGAATTCCCCGAAATATTACTACTTTCTTATATTGACCGGTTTTCTCATTGCCGCAATGCCCGATAATTTGTTGCTTGTTAAAGGTGTTCCAATAGCGGAGGATTTCTTTAAAATAAAATATGTACTATCATTGATTATGATTTTTTCAGGATGTGTTTTCTGGTGGAAACGAATTCCAGCGCAATGAAATTGTATCTTAAATATGATTATCATGAAATATTTTCAAATTCCGGTTGTTCCCTGCGCCATTTCCAATACGGTATTTTTTAACTTTAAGAGAGACTGATAAACCGGTAACTTTACTGATGGCAATGATTGAAACAAAAAAAGAGCCGGAGCGCGTAGCGATTGTCTGCTATTCGAACACCTCAGACGAAAAAAATATTCATCGCGAAATTGAGCTTGATGAACTTGAGTTCCTTGCAAAAACCGCCGGTGCAAATATACTGAAGCGCTTTTATCAGCAAAACCGTGCATTTGATTCAAAGTATCTCATCGGCAGGGGTAAAGTTGATGAAATTGCGGAATACGTTGCTTCGCATAATATACAATCGGTTATTTTCGAAAATATCCTCTCACCGTCACAGCAACGAAACCTTGAGCGGGAGATAAAATGCAAAATAATTGATAAGGCAACTCTAATTCTTGACATATTTGCAAACAATGCGAGAACCTCTCAGGCAAAACTGCAGGTTGAACTTGCACAACTTGAATATTTATTACCCCGACTCACGAGAGCGTGGTTGCACTTATCGAAGCAATACGGTGGTATCGGGACAAAGGGACCGGGTGAAACACAGATAGAAACTGACAGGCGGCTAATCGGCAAAAGGATTACCTTGCTTAAGAGTAAGCTCAGGAAAATTGAATCTCAACGGAAAACACAATCTGAAGAACGCAGCAACTATTACCGGATCTCGCTTGTCGGATATACAAATGCAGGCAAATCAACGTTGCTTAATTTACTTACCGATTCAGATGTGTACGTTAGAGATGAACTGTTCGCAACGCTTGATACATCCACACGCGCGTTAAATCTGAATAAGGTTGAGAAAAAAAGCGCGGAACTGAGATTCCCCAAAAAAGTACTTATTTCGGATACTGTCGGATTTATAAGAAACTTGCCACATGGATTAATTGAATCGTTCAAGTCAACCCTTTCGGAGGTTGTCGAATCTGATCTCTTGCTACACGTAATAGATATTTCCAATCCGGAGTTTTCAAATCAGATTAAAACAGTAAATGAAACGCTCAAAGAAATTGGTGCCGACGGTAAACCGGTAATTAACGTTTTCAATAAAGTTGATAGACTTGAAGACAAAGAGTATGTGCAAGATGTTAACCGGGATCATCCCGATGCTGTTTTCATTTCTGCGCAAAAAGGTATCGGTGTATATGACCTCTTGAACAAAATCAAAAAAGTTTTCAGCAATGGCGCGGTTGAAAGCGAAATCAGACTTAATGCAGGGGATTATAAAACTCTTGCAGAACTTCACAGAATCGGCGACGTCAGAAAAGTTCGGTATTTAAAAAACGGTATAAAAGTAAAAGTTATTGCCGATAGATCTAACCTGAACAAAATTATCGGAAGGGTTTAGTGTGGATAATCAAATAATAATTTAAACAAAATTTAAAGCCATTATAAAATTCATCTGCTAAATTTTTCCACAATTTCATTGAATTCTGCTATGTTGACAGGTTTGGTCAGATATTCATCAAAACCTGAATCCAAAAATTTATATTTATCATTATCTGATACAAACGCTGTAACAGCAATTATAGGCAGATTTTCCCTGAAGGTTTTAATTTTCTTCATTGCTGCCAGCCCGTCCATTACGGGCATTCGTATATCCATAAGCACGAGGTCAATGTCAGGATTCTTTTTACATTCATCCACCGCTTCCTGACCGTTATATGCGCGCAGCAAAACAAAGTTGAAAGGTTTGAGAATTGTTTTTAAAAGCTGAAAATTGCTCTCCTCATCCTCAGCGACTAATACAGTGCGGATTTTCCCTGCAGGTAGCTTAATTGTATTTTTAGTGCCTGCATTTTCTCGGGTAACACTGTCAAATTCGTCAACCCGCTTATACGGTAAAGTTACATAGAATGTACTTCCCAAACCAATGGTTGATTCGATCTGGATTATCCCCCCCATCAATTCAGCATAAGCTCTCGAAATACTTAAACCAAGTCCGTTACCGCCGTAAACTTTCGTTGCACCGGCTTCGACCTGCCTGAATCTGTCAAAAATCACTTCCTGATATTCTTCAGCAATTCCAATCCCCGTATCACTCACGATGAAATGCAGATAAGTACCTTCATCATTTAATCTGCATGTTAATTTGACCTCTCCTTTTGAGGTAAACTTAATCGCGTTGTCAAGCAGATTAGTCAGAATCTGAGTAACTTTTGTATCGTCTATCATTACAACCGCATCACTATCTTTCAGGAAAGTTTCATATTTTAGTTCAACTGATTTTGACCGGACTTTCAATTGCAACTGTCTGAACAATGCTGACATTAGTTTATTGAGGTTAGTTTTCCGTTCGTTTACTATTTCCTGTCCTGCTTCAAGTGAAGCCATCTGTATAATATCAGATATTATCATAGTAAGGCGATCGCTGCTTTGAGTAATAATTTCCGCGTACTCTTTACGCTCTTCATCTGTAGTTTCGGGATCAAGTAGGAAATTGGTAAACCCTACAATTCCGTTTAACGGCGTACGGATTTCATGAGATATATTATTTAAGAAAGCGGTTTTTAAACGGTTGCTCTCTTCAGCTTTTTCTTTTGCAATTAATAATTCTTCAAGTATTTTCTTACTGTTGGTAATATCTTCTTCAAGCGCAATGAAGTTTGTTACCTCGCCGGCTTGATTAAATACCGGCGAAATAAGTACGCTTACCCAGAACAAGTCGCCGTTTTTCTTTTTATTCATCATCTCACCGCGCCATTCATTGCCGGATAAAACGGTATCCCAAAGGTTCTTGTAAAAAATTCTATCCTGACGTCCTGATTTTAAAATGCTTGGCTTCTTACCAATTACTTCCTGTCTATCGAAACCGGTTAATTTTGAGAAATATGGGTTGACATATTCGATGTTGCCGCTGTTATCGGTAATCACTATGCTGAATGAACTTTGTTCAATTGCTCTAGAAAATTTCACAAGCTCTTCCTGAACTTTCTCAAGCTCGGTAATATCGTAACCCTGCGCGATAGTAGCTAAAATAAATTTATGTGACTGATCGAAAATATTGGCAGTATTCCACAATAACGTATGAACCTCTCCGTTTTTGCTAAAAATATTAATCTTGGTCGCTTCAAGATGTTCACCTATTGAAGTTTTCTCAATTAAGTTCATCGTTTCGTTCTTCTCTTTAGGCGGGAATAAAATTTCGATACTCTTGCCAATCACTTCCCCGGCCGGCCGACCGGTTAACTTCTCAAACGATTTATTGAACCTCGTAATTTTAAGGTCATTGTTCCACGCAATAATCGGCGCATTCGCGTAATTAATTAGATTTTCAAGGTACTCGCTCGTTTCCCTGAGCTTATCTTCCGCATATTTCCTGTTTGTTATATCCCTGACGAATACAAGCCCGCCGTAAATTCCTTCGTAGTAAATCGGTTGCCCCGTGATCTCAGCCCACACTTGCTCCCCGTTAACTTTCATGATTATTAATTCTATCAGAGCTTTACCGGGTTGTGAATTCTTATCCATTTTTCTGACAATTTCCGAAACCAATTTATGAAAATCGGGGTGGAAGAAATCCATAATCCGTTTACCAATAATTTCTTCCGGTGAATTAGCTCCTAATAATTTCAATGCCACGGGATTCAAATAAACAAACCTCATTTTCCTTTGTATGAAAATCGGATCAGGTGCGCCTTCGACAATTGACCGGAACCTCTCCTCGCTATGGCGCAATTTCTTCTCTGTTATCTTCTTTTCAGTTATGTCCTGCACTGCTCCCTTAATCTTTACAACTTTCCCGTCTCGAAGTTCGGGTGCACAAACCGTCCTCACCCACTTGCGATTTCCCATTTCGGTTATCATCTCAACTTCAAGGTCGTAGGGTTTGCCGAATTTAATTGCGTCTTGTATTGCCTGCTTGAGCATCTCCCCGGATTTACCTATATAGTATTTGTAAGTACCAACAATTGAGCCATACAAAACATCCGGTTCCAGATCGTGAATCCTCGCAACTATGGGTGTCCATGTACCCATCAGACTTACCGGATCAAACTGCCAACCCCCAACTTTTGCAATTTCAGCGTACGAATTAATCAATTCTTCATTTTCTTTTATTTTCAGCTCGGCAGTTTTCCTTGTGTGTATATTGAATATTATCCCCTCAATTGCGATAAGTTCTCCGTTACCATCGTAAACGCACGTACCTTTTTCCCAGACCCATCTCATTTCACCTGATTTCGTAATTATTCTGTACTCTATTTCAAATGCAGACTTTGTTTTATTGCAAGCCTGATTCACATTCTCCCGAACGTATTCCCGGTCTTCCTCGAATATAATATCATTGTAAGCAATCACCTTGTCATTTATAAGCTCCCACGGTTCGTATCCCGTTAAGTAAGCTGAGCCATGACTAATAAATTCCATAGTCCAGTTTTCATTATTCTGACACCTGTACACAAGTCCCGGGATATTATCAATCATTGTGGATAACCTTCTTTCGGATTCAAGCAAACGATTTTTAATTTCCCGCTCTTTCGATTGGTCGTGAAAAACAATCACAACACCGGTGATTTGCCCTTCATCGTTAATGACGGGTGATCCGCTATCTGAAATCGGAATTCTCTTTCCATCCTTAGATATCAGCAAAGTATTATTGGCTAAAGGAATTGATTTCCTCCCGTTGATAATTTCTGCCGCTAAGTCGTCAATCGGTTCACCCGTAACTTCATTAACAATCTTAAAAATTTTATTTAGTTCATTCCCGACTGCTTCAATTTCGGTGTATCCGGTAAGCTTTTCGGCATTGAGGTTCATTTGTTTTATTATCCCCGCTTTATCGGTAGTGATGACTCCGTCGCCTATGCTGTATAAAGTAGTTTTATATTCCTCTTCCTGCTCGCGCGATTCCTTTTCGGCAAGAAAGAGATTTTTATACAACGCATGCTGCCTCGAACTGTACATATAACCCAAAGCGAGAATTAAAATCAGAATAACGGAGGTACCCGAAATTACTACTATCGCAGTATAAAAATTCAGTTCTGATACTAATTCGTTATCGTCAAACTTAACTACAATGTAGAATGGTGCTCCCGGAATCTCATCCAGATAAGAAAAAACAACCTCTCCCCTGTAATCCATTGCGGTTGTAATTCCCCGCTGCCCAAGAACTGCTTTTACACCACTTAAATTTGTATCCGATATCGGTGCACCTATAATTTTATTTCCATTAATCGCTAAGCTTGTTTTGTTCAGATAAAATATACTATCACCTGTAGCGTATAAAATTAAAATTTCGCCACTTTCATTGATGTATGAAATGTCTGAAAAATTATCATTCAGGTATTGAGCTGGAACAACCTGCAATATAAAAGCAGCTATCGGTTTACCATCACTACCGGAAATTGGTGTAATAAACTCAAGATTGATTTCATTTGTAATCCCCGGGCTATTAACTTTTGAAATGATTATACTGTCTTTTGAAACTGATTTAAAGTTAATGCTACTCAACTCATTTATAATATCGCGAGAGGATTCTTTAACGCTAAGCAGGATTTTCCCGTCAAGTGTTGAGATAAAAATATTATTATATTGGTATTCAATCCTTGCGAGATTAAGGAGGGATTTTATGTTTTCTTTAACAGAAGAATTTGATGTATCTTTCAGTAATTCGGTTACTTCTTTTATCACACCGGGCTGAGATGATATTACCTTGCTATTGGCTTTTCTCTCCTTTAACCAATCATAGATTTGATTTTTTTTAAAGTCTGTTGTTAATCTTAGGTGATGCGTGTAATCATTGTAAATCCTGTTTCTGGAGTAACTGTAATAAGAATACGATGCAATTAATATCAATAAAACTGAAACAGATAAAAATATAATGTATCGTAATTTTCTCAAGTAGGATAAAAGAGGTTTTAGCACGAATAGTAATATTTTTTACATATATAATAAATGCAATTTCCATCTTTAATAAGAAATTAATTTACACAGTTTTTTGATTCGCAAATTCGATTATTATTTATGCCTCAAATGAAGTAATCAATTAACTGTTTCCTTTTAAGATTTCAAATTGCGGTTTAAAAATTGAGAAATTTAAAAATGTATGTGTGATCATTTCTCAATCAAAATTAATTAAGGACAACTTCTCCAAAAAAAAAGCCGCACCTTAATCAGGCACGGCTTTTAGTTTATTAAACAAATCAGATTCAGGCAGTATTAATTTCCTATCTGACTTTTAACCCACTTTGTTGTAACTGACTTAGGTCTTATCAGCGGTGAGTGCATAGCTCTTGCAATGATTAGCTGTGATGTTAGGCCAAGCGTTCTCGACAAACTGAACAGGACAGTATAGTAAATATATTCCTTCAATCCGAAGTGATACAATAAACTTCCGCTGACAGCGTCCACATTTGGCCACGGACTTTTCGCTTTACCCTGTTCAATTAAAATCTTCGGGACAATTTCGAAAAGCTGTCTAACGATTTTAAATATTTCATCGTCTTTCATTTCCTCTTTACCGAAGTTAAGAAATGCCGTAAACCTTGGATCGGTAACCCTTAGCACTGCGTGACCGTACCCCGGGATTACCCTTTTTTGTGCAAGAACGTCGAGACAATATTCCTTAACTTCTTCATCGGTCGGTGAATGCCCGATTTCTTCCCGCATGTTAACAATAAATCTCAGATTTTCCTGATTGGCAAGTCCATGTAGCGGACCGGCCAATCCGCTTAGTCCTCCGCTTACCGAATAATACACATCAGACAAAGTGGAACCGATAGTCTGGCACGAGAATGCGCTTACATTGCCACTTTCGTGGTCGGAGTGCAATACCATATAAAGTCGCATTAACGCTTTGAACGACTCATTTCCCGGAGCAATGCCAAGCATGTGACCGAAGTTCGCTGCCCAGTCGAGCGTTTTATCGGATTCTATCCTTTCACCCTTATTGAAACGTTTACGGTAAATGTAAGCTGCAATTACAGGCATCTTCGCTATGAGGTTCAGACAATCCTCAAACATCGGATCCCAGTAATCGTCTTTACTGATTCCTTCGTCATACCTTTTCGCAAATATTGACTCGTGTTGCAACGCAAGTATAGATGAGTTCAGCATCATCATAGGATGAGAATCGGAAGGGAGTGTGTTTAACATATCCCAAATGTACTGAGGCACTTCAGATCTTTTTTGCAATTCCGCTTGCAGGTCTTTTAAACCTTCGCTATCGGGTAACTCGCCTGAGACGAGCAGATAGAATATTTCTTCGGGGATTTTATTTGTCAGCTCAAGTATAGGATAACCTCTGATTATTACCCCGGTATCTAATCCGACTTCAGAAGTATCGCAAATCAGACTTTTAACGCCACGCATACCGCCGAAAAGCTGTTCAATTGTAACACCGCTGATTGCTTTATCGCCGTTGTTGGCTACAATTGATCTCGCTTCTTCCCTTAGCGCCGGTATTTGGGATGCAAGTTTATCTTTTAATATCATCGTTGTATTTTTAATTAGTAATTTTCCGGTCGAACACTAAATATAATCTGATTGCGCTTTTTATTAAAGGCAAGGATTTTTGACAAATTAAGAGGTTCGTTAATCTAACCTTGATCTCCGGGTTTTACATTCAGAATTGAATTTTTTATATGAGATTGATTTGCCTTAATCTGCACCAACAAATAAATTATTTTAGGCGAAAAAACCTATGTACGATAAACTTAAACCAACATTAGAGGCTGAATTACAGTCAATTGAATCCGCGGGGTTATACAAAACAGAGAGAATTATTGAAACTCCGCAAGGCGCAGCGATTAAATCAAACGGCAAGGAAGTTTTAAACTTTTGCGCAAATAATTATCTCGGGCTCTCCTCTCATCCGAAAGTAATTGAAGCGGCTCACCGCGCGCTTGAACAATGGGGATTCGGTATGTCATCAGTCCGGTTTATCTGCGGTACGCAAACCATACATAAAACCCTCGAAAGGAAAATTTCAGAATTCCTTCAAACAGACGATACAATACTGTACGCAGCATGTTTCGATGCAAACGGTGGTGTATTTGAACCGCTGTTAAACGACCATGACGCAATCATCTCCGACGAACTAAATCACGCAAGTATTATTGACGGCGTCAGGCTGTGCAAAGCAATGAGATTCCGATACAAACACAACGATATGGCAGATCTCGAACGCTGTTTGTCTGAGGCAATAGATAAAGGCGCAGATCAAATGCTGATTGTTACCGATGGCGCATTTTCAATGGATGGTACAATTGCGAATTTGAAAGGTATCTGCGATTTAGCTGATAAATACAATGCGCTTGTTATGTCAGATGAATGTCATTGCACCGGATTTCTCGGGAAGACCGGTCGTGGCGCAATTGAACACTGCGATGTAATGGGCAGGGTTGACATAGTTACCGGTACGTTGGGGAAAGCTCTCGGCGGATCAATGGGCGGATTTACATCCGGTAGAAAAGAAATCATTGAAATGCTAAGACAAAGGAGCAGACCTTATCTGTTTTCAAATTCACTTGCACCTGCAATAGTTGGCGGGTCAATTGCGGTATTCGAAATGTTATCGGAGACAACCGAGCTTCGAGATAAGCTCGAGGATAACACAAAATATTTCAGGGAGAAAATGACAACCGCCGGATTTGACATTAAACCGGGCGACCACCCGATTGTACCTATCATGCTTTACGATGCCAAACTATCACAGGAAATGGCATCGAAGTTATTGGACGAAGGAATTTATGTAATCGGATTTTTCTATCCGGTAGTTGCCAAAGGTCAGGCGAGGATCAGAGTACAAATCTCCGCGGCACATACGAAAGATCATTTGGATAAATGTATAGATGCCTTTACAAAAGTGGGTAAAGCTCTCAATGTGATTAACTGAATCCGAATTTCAGTTTTATTGAAAAGTCAAGGATAGCCAATAACATGCTATCGGAATCAAACTAAAACTAATTGATTCTATATAAGTACATACTTAAATCCCACATCGGGCCGTTCCTGTTTGCATTTGCAACAGTTGTGTTCCTTTTTCTATTTCAGTTCATTTACAAAACAATTGATCAGTTGGTAGGTAAGGGGCTAAGCATCTGGCTCATTGTTCAGCTCATTTCATACAACATGGCGTGGATAGTAACGCTGGCTGTCCCAATGGCAGTTTTAGTTGCAACTTTAATGGCGTTTGGAAATCTCGCGTCAACAAATGAACTAACAATAATCAAAGCCGGCGGGATAAGTTTAAGGCGAATGATGATACCGGTTATCCTTTGTAGTATAATTCTTTTCTATCTAATGGTAAAATTCAATAACGAAGTTTTACCCGAGGCTAACCATCAGGCGAGAGTTCTGCTCGGTGACATATCTCGTACGAAACCTACATTCATTCTCGAACCCGGAAAATTCAGCGATGATATCGGTGGAGCAAAAATTCTGGTCAGGAAAATTGATCCGGTATCTAACAAGCTCGAGGATATTTATATTTACGATTACTCCAATCCACAGGTGAGAAATATTTTCACTGCAAAATCGGGCGATATCGGGTTTACAGCAGATCTCAACAATATTGTCATGAACCTTGAGAACGGTGAGATTCATCAATTGAACGTTATTAACCCTTCGCAAAAGTACAAGAAGGTGAAATTTAATAAACACAGGATAACATTAAGCTCTGAAGGGTTTGGATTGCAACAGTCAGGCGAAGGTTCATTCAGGGGCGACCGGGAACTATCCGCCGATTCAATGGTGTCTATACGCGATTCTTTGATTGCACAGGTGAATGATATGTCCGGGAAACTTTCCAGCGCATCATCAGAACTCGCACTGGAACTGGCAAAAATTCCTTACCGGAATTTAACTATCAGGCGAACGGGGGTAACCTCAGACAGCCTCGGCCAAAGCTTAAATCAAGCTAATTCAAATATCATAAGTCTTTACGACAATGTTATTATGAAAAAAACGCAACGACAGGGAATTGTTTTAAACAGCAGAAGCCTGCTATCTCAGGTTTCCCGATACGAAGTGGAGATTTACAAAAAATATTCCATTCCATTCGCCTGCATAGTTTTTGTACTTATTGGAGCGCCACTCGGTTACAGAGTTAAAAAGGGTGGCTTCGGTATTTCTGCGGGATTCTCTTTATTGTTTTTTCTGATTTACTGGGCATCGCTTATCGGTGGGGAGAAACTCGCTGATAGAGGCTTGCTCTCACCACTTCTCGGTATGTGGATTGCCGATATTGTGCTCGGAATATTCGGTTTGTATTTAATGTTTAAATCATCCTGATTATATTAAAACTTAATTGAACCAACAATTATATTTGTCAAGCCCCGGACAATATGAAATTACCCAACTCCGTCAGGTCTGAAAGGAAGCAGCGGTAAGTAATCGAGTATGTGATCCGGGTGTCTTGACCTTTTTTTAACAATATCTCGCTCCGCTTACTCATGAAGAAAACTAAAATCGGTATCATCGGACTGGGTGGAATTTCGCAGGTTATTCACCTTCCAATTCTAAGCAAGTTCAAAGACATTGAAATAGTTTCAATTTGTGATATGGATTACTCCAAAGCAAAGACACTTGCGCACAAACACGGAATAAAATCTTATTATAAAAGTCCTGATGATATGCTGAAAAATGAAGAGCAGATTGAAGCAGTGCTCGTTGCAACGAATACTGACGCACATAAAGACATAGCAATTAAATCAATAAACGCCGGTAAAGATGTACTTGTGGAACGCCCGCTCGCAAGAAATTACGATGAAGCTAAAGATGTTGTGAACGTTGCTAAAAAACGGAAGAGAAAACTAATGGTCGGTATGAATAACAGGTTCCGGACTGACGTGATATTCGCAAGGAATTTCATCCGCGAAAAAGAACTTGGCGATATTTATTATATAAAAGCTGGTTGGCTTAAAGCAAAAAGCTCCGATAAAAAATGGTCAACTGAAAAAGATAAATCCGGCGGTGGTGTAATGCTTGATAACGGGATTGCTATTCTTGATATCGGACTGTGGATGCTCGGTTTCCCTGAGATTAAATCCGTCTCGGCAATTACTTATTACCATAACACGAAATCCGTCGAAGATACATGTATCGCTACCATAAAGTTTAAAAACGGTTCATTGTTAAGCATGGAATCAAGCTGGAGCATGTTGTCAAACGATTTCTTTTATTGCGATGTATATGGAACAACCGGAAGTACAAGAATCAACCCGTTAAAGATCCACAAAAAAATGTCGGGAAGTTTGCTTGACATCACTCCGAAAAATGTTAAAATGCCATCAAATCTCTTTAAGAGCAGTTATGAGCTCGAACTATCTTCGTTCATCTCTGCAGTTCAAGGGAAAAGTCAACTATTCTCAACCGGTGAAGATGCACTGAAAGTAATGCACGTTATCGAATCAATTTATGAATCGGCAAAGTCAGGGAAAGAAATCGCATTTAAATAACCTCAACTTTAATACCTTAAATTTTAAATCACCGCACATTAAAAAAAGCAATAAAATAAAAATTCTCGTAGTAGATGACGAAAAGGATATTGTTGAGCTCTTGAAGTATAATCTCGAAAAAGGAAATGAGTTCATCGTAAAAACAGCATACGACGGAAAGATGGCAATGGATGTGGTTACAACCGAAAAGATTGATCTGATTCTCCTCGATATTATGATGCCTGAAATCAGCGGATTTGATGTATGCAAAAAATTAAAATCCGAAAATTATACTTCCCATATCCCTGTGATTTTTTTAACCGCAAAAGAAAATGAAATTGATGAAATAAACGGGCTCGACCTCGGCGCCGATGATTACATACAGAAACCCGTTTCACCGGGGAAGGTAATTGCCCGTATTAAATCTGTTCTAAGACGAACAACTGCTGACAATGATTCCCGCCCTGCATTTAAGTCGGTCATCCACTTTAAAAATGTTGAAGTTGACGGCAATGCTCACTCTGTAAGAATAGATGGGAGGAATATTTTTTTCCCGAAAAAAGAATTCCAACTGCTCCACTTCCTGCTTTCAAATCCCGGAAGGGTTTTCACCCGCGAAACCTTGCTCAATCATGTCTGGGGAGAAAATATTTATGTAACCGACCGGACAATTGACGTTCATATTGCCAAAGTAAGAGAAAAGCTCGGAGAATATTCAGATTATATCGAGACTATTAAAGGGCTCGGATACAGGCTCAAGGGGGCGTAATCGCACTGCCAATGCCAGCTTTCAGAAAACTTAATCTCATCACAAAATATTTTATCTTTTCTACCTTCCTGCTGATATTAATATTATCAATTTTTTTATTGAACGGTTCAGATTATAAATTAATTTTGGTTGTGATGATCTCCATTTTATCTTTTGTGATTTTTACTGCCATATTTTTGAACCACGAAGTAACAAACCCGTTAACCCAACTTAAAGAAATTTCAGTTAAACTCTTTTCAGGCGGACCGGAACAATCCAACCTGTGTTCAGATGACCTCGATAAAAAGTTAAACGAGTTAACCGAGATTTCAGATAAACTAATCAAATTCAATTTTAAAAATTCATTCAACAAGGAAACTGTTTCAGCTATTGAGACAATAACAGAATTAACTGAACAGCTTAAAAGCGAGATTTCAACCGCAAGAACTTTTAAGATAAACAGAAATGAATTCCTCGGAAACGTTGCGCACGAATTAAGGACTCCGATTTTTGCCATTCAACTTGCACTTGAAACGTTGTTAGACGGTGCAATTGACGACAAACGGGTTAACAAGGATTTTCTTGAAAGGGCAAACAAACAAGCCGGGCGTATGAAAGAATTGGTTGATAACCTCATCAGCATTTCGAAAATTGAAACCGGAATGAAACTAAGCAGACGATATTTCTGCGTTGGGGAATATATAAAGGAAATTATTTCGGGAATGAAAGACCTTGCTGCCGGAAACAAATCTGAGATCTTATTTATGAATAAAACGAGCAGCAAGTGTGAAATTTTTGCCGATGCGGAACAACTGAAACACGTTTTCATTAACCTGATTGGCAATGCAATTAAATTCTCGCATGAAGGTAGTAACGTGATTGTCAGGGCAATTGAGCGGAGAAAAGACGTTTTATTTGAGGTTGAAGACAGCGGAATCGGAATACCAGCAAAGGACATACCGCGAATTTTCGAGCGGTTTTACCGGATTGATAAAAACCGGTCACGTGACAGAGGTGGAAGCGGTCTTGGACTCTCAATTGTAAAACATATTTTGGAAATACATTCAACATCAATCAGCGTCTCAAGTAGTCCGGGAAACGGTTCGGTTTTCAGATTTGCAATACCGAAGTGATTAGCTATAATATTTTACGTTTGAACTTCAGACAATTTATATTAAAAAGCACATATGCAAAATTCCTCTCCATTTGAAGATTACGTCCCGGAAGGAACATATTCATTTTTTCTTTCGCTTAAAAAGCAATATCCCTTTAGCCTGAAAATAATAACCCGCCGACGGAAAACCCGTCTGGGAGACTTTCGAGTTATTAAAGGAAATGAAGGCGTCATTACAATTAATTCAAACCTCAATCAATATTCCTTTGCAGTAACACTCCTTCATGAAATCGCTCACCTGATGGTTTGGCGGGATTTGGGTAATCGCATAGAGAAGCACGGTATCATTTGGAAATCATACTTTTCAAACCTGTTGAATTTATTTTGCGAATACAATCTACCACAAGACGTAAAAAATGCAATCAGAATTTACATGAAAAATCCAAAAGCAAGCCGGTATTCGGATTATAAATTGGCAATGGTACTTAACAGGTACGATATCAAACACGAATCTGAGATATTTCTGGGAGAACTTAAAGAGGGTGAACTTTTCTTATTGTTGTCCAATGGCAGGAAATACATCCGTGGTATTAAACGAAGGACACGTATAGTTTGCGTGGACCTCGAATCGAAAGGGAAATATCTGATAAACGTAGCTGCGCTTGTCAGGCGTGAATAAATTCAAAAATCACATTTCATCCGCATACTTCTTTGAACACTCGCAGGAAGTTTAAACCAAGAATCTTTTTTATATCGGTGGTTGTATAACCACGATCGAATAATCTCTTTGTAAGAACCGGATAAGTTGATACATCATAAAGCTCAAACGGTGTGGAAATCCCACCATCGAAATCACTTCCAATACCGACATAATCAATACCTACGAGGTTTACAATATGGTCAATGTGGTCGATCAGCAAGTCAACGGTTGTAACGCTACCGGATCTGTAGTTCATGAGAAATTCATAGCGTAGTTCATTGAACTTAATAAGGTCACCGTTTGATTCGGAGTAAATTGAATCAAGTTGCTCTGCATACAAATCCCGTGCATCCGGATACTTTTTGTCGGTAACATTTTTATTCAAGAACAAATCATAAAAGTTAACCTGAATCACACCGCCGGATTTAGCTATTGCTTTTATCTGGTCATCAGTCAGATTGCGGTAATGAGGATTTATACTGTACGCATTCGAGTGCGAGGCAAGAATAGGGTCATTGGTAGTTTCTACCAAATCCCAGAACGCGCGTTCACCAAGGTGCGATACATCAACCATTATACCGAGTTCGTTCATTTTTTTTATGACACTTTTCCCGAAAGGGGTTAATCCCCCTGATACACCTGATACTTTTTCATCTTTCGCTGAAGTTGCAATGTTGTTTGAATTGTTCCAGGTTAATCCGATGTACCTTACCCCTTTTGAATAGAGCCGGCTTACGTTCTCCAGATCGGAGTGTATTGCAGTACCGCCTTCCACACCTATAAGTCCACAGAGTTTTCCGGAGTCAACGATGCGAATTATGTCATCATAAGAATTAGCAAGCTCCAAATCGTCAGAATAAGTTAATGCCAGTTGTTCGAGCTTGTTGATTTGCTGAACGACGAATTTGTATGACGTTTTTACTTTGTTCATTGGTATCCACACTGCAAAGACCTGAACGTCTACCCCGCCTTCTTTAAATCTTACTTTATCGGAGTCAAATGAATAATCAGTTCTCCCGAAAGGCGCATTTCTGTAAAATGATTGCCAGAGAAAATCGTTGTGTGTATCAACAAGGATATTGTCGTAATGAAATTTAAAAATATTTGTGTCTTGATTTGAGTCTGAATTCATGATTTCTGTGGTTTCACTTTTCGTAATAAAATTTTCTTTCTTAGAGAGCAAATCCTTGTAACTCAGCAATACAAAAACAACAATTGTCACTGTCACGATTACTATTCCATTTCGGATTAATGGTGATATTTTACTAATATTCAAACTCATCGTTCAACATTGAGGAATTGTCTGTGTTTATGGAAACTTTTGCAATTTCAAAGTATTGTTCCGGGACAAAAAACTTTATTGGTCGCTTAAGCGCCATTCTTGAAAGAGTAGTGTTGAATGCCTCCATTGAATATGAAATATCGAAATCACCGCTTACAGTAAAAGGAATATTATCATCGTTGAGCTTGGCTTTTACCAGGCTTGCTTCAATCGGATTATAGGTTTCATGTACTTCCAGAAACAACATAATTTTTATATTGAAATTAAACCGCGGGCTTTGATTGCCTTCTCATACGCAACTTCGGGATTATCATCAAGTGCGGTTATATGTCCCATTTTTCTGTCAACACGAGTTTGGGTTTTACCGTATATGTGCAGGAATGTGTTTTGTACATTAAGCATACTCTCCAAACCATGTAGTTCAGCATCACCGTTCCTCTCACCTAAGATATTTATCATAACTGCTGAGTTCATAGTCATTGCAGTTGACCCGGGCGGGTATCCGCAAATTGCCCTGATATGATTTTCAAATTGAGACGTAACACACCCTTCGATTGTATAGTGTCCGGAATTATGTACTCGTGGCGCGAGCTCATTTACTTTAATGCTGCCGTCTGCAAGTAAAAATATTTCAATCCCCATCATGCCGACGTAATCGAGTTCTGTCATAATCAACCTGCAATATTCATGTATTTTTTCCCTCAGATGAAAGAACCTGTCCCTGCAGGCTTTTACAATGTGACAAATATGATCTTTCTGAATTGTTTCAACAATCGGATACAAAACCATTTCGCCTTTAGTATTTCTGGCTGTCTGAACCGCAAGTTCCATCAGGAAAGGGATAAACTCTTCGACGAAAAGGTCTCCCCTGTCAGAAAGTGTTTCGAATGCAGACTCAATCTCTGACGATGAATTAATTTCAACATTGCCTTTACCGTCATATCCCATCGTCCGTGATTTAAGTATAACCGGATAAGATTTATCCTCCGCAAATTTTTTTATATCATCGGTATTATTTACCGGTGAAAATCCTGCAACAGGAATTCCAAGATTCTTCAATGTTTTCTTTTGCGTGTATTTATCCTGAATTAACCGTACGACTTCAGATGTCGGCGCAACCGGAATGTTCAATGCTTCAAGAAACTTTATCCGTTCGTGATTAATGAATTCGTTCTCAAGTGTTATCACGTCGCAACCGCGGGCAAATTTCAACAAGGTCTCATCCTCGTCCCAATCGCCGATTACAACATCTTTGTTGATCTTACCGGCGGGCGAATTATCTTCCTTAGATAAAATCCTGAAAGATGCATCGTATCTGTTAAAAGATTCAACCAGCATTCTCGCTAACTGCCCTCCTCCAAGTATTCCTATCTTCTTCAAAGTATGTCCCATTACAGCAGGCGATTTTATTTACCAAGAGTACGGTTATAGCGCGGAACATCTTTAATTATTTCAACTGCTTCAAATAATTGCATATCGGAGCCGAGTGTGGATTTCACCTGTTCGAATTCTTCAATCAATCTTTTGTTAATCTCAGACTCTATGCTCCTTAGAATTTCATTTCGATACGTTTGCATTTCTTCTTCGCTTTTATTCTCTGCTTCTGCTTCCAGCCGGCTAATTGAACTGATAAACTCTTCCGAATAAGTTTGTTCGACTGCAAGATTTTTAAGTTCCGCCAGTTCTTTTTCAACTTTTGAATGATACTCAAACCCACTTTGAGCGAGAAATGATTTAAACTCGATAAAGGTATTTTCATCAACCTTAAAGACACCTGATAACGGATTTTTGTCGAGATAATATGATGCAAACTTAAAGAACATATCGTTCCTTGAAAGCTCTTTGTGAATATCTGATTCGCTCATCAGGTTAACTTCGATATCCGGTGTAATTCCGCCGAATGCATAAACAGTTCTCCCATTAAGCGTTTTGAATTCCTGTTGTGAAAATTCCCTTGTGTTAATAAACACACCGCCTTCGTTCTCTTTAAAATAATTCTTTGTTTGAATCCATCGTCCTGAAGGTGTAAAATATCTCGATGTTGTAATTCTCAGTTGCGCATCGTCGCCAATATTTTTTATTACCTGCACAAGTCCTTTTCCAAACGATTTTTCGCCAACTATTATTCCGCGGTCGAGATCCTGCACTGCGCCTGCAACGATTTCTGACGCCGATGCCGTATTACCGTTTATTAATACTACTAACGGTATTTCAGGTGAAACCAGTGGATCTTCGGTTGAAAATATTTTCTTTTCAGATTCAGGTTTTCTACCCTTGATGATTGTAATCAGGCTGTTCTTCGGGAGTATTTTATTAAGCAATCCGGTAGCAGCATCGAGTAAACCTCCGGTGTTATTCCTAAGATCAATAATTAAACCTTTTAAATCGCCGGTGGATTTCATTGTCTTAATTACGTTATCAACCTCATTCGCAGTATTGGCAGTAAAGCGGTCAAGTTTGAAATATCCGATACCGGTTTGTTCATCGCCAATGTATCCGTAATAAGATATATTTTTTAAAATTATCTCTTCGCGAGTCAGGTTAAAATCAATTATCTCATCGTCCCGTTTAATTTGCACAAAGAGAGGAGTTCCGACTGTCCCCCGTACAATTTTGTTTAGCTCATTATACATCGAAGGATTAATTTCCTTACCGTCTATAGTGATAATTTTGTCCCCTATTTTCAGACCTCGTCGTTGCGCTTCATAACCGTTCATCACATCGGTAATAACCACACTGTTCCCGTGAACTCCGACAGTTATTCCAATACCGCCGTACTTACCGTTTGTTATCAGGTCAATCTCATTTGCGTTTACCTCGTCATAAAATCCGGTGTAAGGATCGAGAGTTGATAACATACCTTCAATCCCTGCCCTCATAAACATGTCTGTATTAATTTCATCTACATAATTGAGAGTTACCTCCCGGTAAACCTCGCCGAATTTTTGAAGATTTCTGTTTATCCTGTCGTAAATATCATCAGGTGGTTTTGAATTCAACTTACTCGATGCAACAACTGAATACACAAAAAACGATATTAGAAAAACTTTACTGAAAAATTTATTCCTCATGATAAAGATTTTAGTTTTCCTGTTATTAACAGTTTAATTTTATTATGAATTTCATTTACAGGTTTAAGACCATTTAACTTTACAATCCTGCTATTAACTTTTGCAAGTTCACGGTAACCCTTGATAACCTTGTTAAAATACCCCGCTCTACGATCTTCGATCCTGTCATTTGATGAAGACATTAAACCTTTCCTTTTAATGGATTCCGGGTAAGTAATATCAATAAGGAAAGTTAAGTCAGGTTTAACTCCGGCAGATGAAATTTTGTTTACCATTGAAATTATCTTCATATCAACTTTACCGCCATATCCCTGATACGCGGTTGAAGAATCAAAATACCTGTCACAAATTACAATCACACCTTGATTTAAACATGGTTTGATAACTTCTTCGGTAAGTTGTTTCCTCGATGCAGAAAACAACAGAAATTCCGTCAGGAAATCCATCGGCTTACAGGATTTATCCAGCAGAATTTTCCTTATTTTTTCTGATACCCGAGTTCCACCGGGCTCGCGGATAAGTTTTGTCCTATAACCTATGCCACTGAGATAATTGTGAAGTAAAATTGCCTGAGTTGATTTTCCGCTTCTGTCTATACCTTCAAATGTAATGAACATTTAAAAACAAGTTATGGATAATACCCGAAACATTCAAAATAATTTAGACAGGTATTACGATTAATGAATATAAAACTTTTTAGTTGAAATAAATTCTACATGGGAAAGTATTTCAGATTTATTTGCCGATACAAAATTTTCCAAAGATATTTGACAATATTTCATTGTTTGTTACTTCACCGGTTATTTCTCCGAGGTAATCCATCGCATTCCTGAGATCAATGGAAATAAATTCACCACTCATATTGTTCTTCAATGATTCAATTGCCTTGCTCAATGACGCAACAACGTTCTCAAGACATATTTTGTGCCTGAGATTAGTAAGAGTTATCTCTGATGATTTGCCAACCGTAATTTCATTCGAAACAATCTCAACCATTTTCAATTTCAACGCTTCTATCGTGTTGCTGTCTTTTATTGAAATTTTCAGCTCGTTTAGTTGTCCATCTGAATTTGCAAGGTCTGACTTAGATAACACAATGAGTAACTTTTCCGGTTTAACAATACTTTTCACCTGATTGATTTCATCAAGAATTGTCCCTTTGGGTTTGGTTGAATCAATTAAATACAAAACTACATCAGCTTCATATATTTTATCCATACTTCGCTTTATACCTTCGCTCTCAATAATATCTTCAGCAAAACGCAATCCTGCCGTATCAGTCAGACTAAACAGGAAACCTTTGATAATCAGGCTCTCCTCGATGTAATCTCTCGTTGTACCTTCAATTTCACTAACTATCGCGCGATTGGATTTCAACAGTTCATTGAACAGTGATGATTTGCCACTATTGGGTTTCCCGGCAATGACAAGTTTAACACCTTCCCTTATTACCTTTCCTGCAATGTATGAATCTATAACTTGTTCGAGTTTGTCTTTAAGGAGTTGAAATTTTTTCAGCATCTCGCTTTTATCAGTAAACTCCAATCCTTCATCTGCAAAATCGAGTTCGAGTTCAACCAGTGACGTAAGGTTAATAAGTTCCTTCCGGGTTTGTTTAACAAAATCAGAAAGTGAGCCTTCAAGTTGTCTTATACTGGAAAACTGAGCTTTTTCCGTTTTCGCTTTAATCAAGTCGGCAACTGCTTCCGCCTGTGACAAATCAATCCTGCCATTGAGGAAAGCTCGTTTTGTAAATTCACCAGCTTCAGCAAGTCGCACTCCGGATTTCAATAATGCAGATAAAATCCGCTGTGTCAAATATTGGCCACCGTGACACGAAATTTCTATAATATCCTCACCGGTATATGAATTTGGGTTTTTAAAAACTGACACGAGCACTTCGTCCAGCAGATTCCCGCCGTCAAAAATGTACCCGAAGTGGATAGTATGGCTAAGTACCGCTTCTGCGTTAAAGGATAATTTTCTCCCCTTATCTTTATAAAATATTTCACCTAATGAAGCGAACGCATTTCCCCCTGAAACGCGGATAACCGAAATACCGCCTTCACCGGCGGGAGTCGCAATTGCGGCTATTGTGTCATACAGGTTTTTCTTCATATAGTTTTAAATTTCTGCGACCTATAAATAATCCAGATGAAAACCGGCGCGCCAATAAATGATGTAACAATACCAACGGGAAGTTCAGACGGAGCAATAATTGTTCTCGCCACAAGATCGGAGATCACCAGAAATATTGCACCAAGCAAAACCGAACAGACAACGGCAGCGCGATGGTCAGCCCCAACCATGATTTTAGCAATGTTTGGCACTACCAACCCTACAAAAGAAATTATACCCGAGATTGCAACAGCGCCGCCGGCAAGGACGGAAGATATAAATATGCACAATGCTTGCACCCTTTTTATATTCAAACCAACAGAGATTGAAAGCTCTTCTCCCATACTGAGTATATTCAGCTCTTTTGAGATCAGAACAGTAGCAAACACGCCGGTTAGAATAAACCCACCTGCCATATAAATTTCAGTCCAACCTCTACCTGAAAGACCGCCGTTCAGCCAGAATATTATTTGAGCTACTGACCTGCCGGCGCGTAGAAGGAGAAATCCATTTACGGATGCCAGCAAAGCGTTAACAGCAATTCCCGCTAAGATGATTTTATTTGATGAGATAAAATTACTATATTTATCATCTATTCCTTTTGCTATAAGGTAAATAAACAAAGTTGTAAGGAACGCAAAAACAAAGGAAACAGGGGTAACGAAATAGAATGAAATTAACCATGGGAGCAAGAATATCAGAATTGCACCGAACCCCGCACCCGCGGAAATCCCAAGCAATCCGGGTTCTGCAAGGTTATTTTTTAACAAAGATTGAAGTATTATTCCGGCGCTTCCTAAGGCTGCTCCTACCAATATTGATATTATTACACGAGGTAAACGGATATCGTAAAATATCTTTGCCTGAACTTCATCGAGTGAAAGCGAGATAAGGCTTGAAACACTTATCTTCACACTACCGGATAACAATGATACAACTACCAGAACCATTAAGAGTAAAAGCAAACCCGATATTATGAGGAAATTTTTTTTCAATGGACTAAATCCGTTTACTTTTACAAGTTAACTCCATCAACAATTTTATTTAATGAACAAATTCGGCTCGTTTAAAATAAAGATTGCTCTCATCTTCGGCGGATTGTTAATCATAATTATTATTCTTTTATATACCCAATCCATCGTTACAAAAATTGAAAATCGAGAAAAGCAGATAGCTGGACTTTATGCCCGTTCACTCGAATATTTGGCAAACGATGAAAATGAATCCGGCGAATACAACTTCATTTTTAATGAGATAATTTTCCAGATTGATTTTCCGGTGATCGCCACCGACCCGAACTACCGGTACATCACCATGACCCGCAATGTTAACTTAGATACCAACAGACAATGGACTGCACTTGATACCGCGAAATTATTTGAGCTCGCTCAATCCATGGCAGAAATTAATCCACCCATAAAAGTTACTTATCAGGATTCGATTGTACTTAATCTGGTTCACTATGGCCAGTCAAACCTTGTGAGGGAACTTAAGATCTTTCCTATCGTGGAGATAACGATTGCAGTATTGTTCTTATTCATTAGTTACATAGGATTTTCCTATATTAAACGAACCGAACAGAGCAATATATGGGTTGGGCTTTCACGCGAAACAGCGCATCAACTGGGAACTCCACTCTCTTCCCTCATGGGATGGGTTGAACTGCTCAAAGAAAACCAACGCGACAATGACAAAGCGCTGGAGATTATCCGCGAAGTTGAAAATGACATTGAAAAGCTCAATAAAATTACCGGCAGGTTCTCAAAAATCGGCTCAAAACCTGAACTCAAAAAAGAAGACCTGAACAAACTTATTGTCAACGTAAAAAAATATTTCGAGAAACGAATCCCCTCGTTAAAATCAACTGCAGGCGACGTAAAGAAAAAAGTTGAGATGAGCGTAAACTCAAACCACGATGTATTTGCGCTCGTAAATAAAGATCTATTCGAATGGGTTGTTGAGAACCTGTTTAAAAATGCGCTGGATGCAATGGATAAGAAATCCGGTGAGATAAACGTTACAATTTCCGAAAACGAAGAAGATGCCATAATTGATATTACAGATAATGGTAAAGGGATAGACAACAAGTTTAAAAAGGATGTATTCAGACCGGGATACTCCACAAAGAAACGCGGTTGGGGTCTCGGCTTGAGCCTGTCAAAAAGAATTATCGAAGATTACCACAAAGGTAAACTGATTTTGCTTGATACTGATATTAACAAGGGGACAACTTTCAGAATAAAATTGTCCAAACAAAACAACGATACATCGAACCGGATTTAAAAAATAAAGCATCTAAATTTTTCGGCAGTACGGGATTCCTCATTTTACTGCTCGTAGTCGTAAAAACCTTATTTCAACTACTGATTCTCAAATCCGGATACCGGATGCTATCAGCAGATGATTATTGTCGCACGGTAAAATCATTTGAATGGCTACAAAGCCCGGAAATTTATTCGGGCGTGTGGCTATCTCCTCACTTCTGGATTAACGGTTTGTTTATAAACTTTATGGGCAACATGCTTGAGGCAGTTGCACTGGTAAATTACATTTATTCAACCCTCGCATTAGTTGTATTCTACAGGTTATGTCAACTTGTATTCAGTAAGGTCATTGCGTTCTGGTCAGGGTTGATATTTGCAATCTTTCACTTTCAGGTTTGGCTGGGAATTTCAGGTTTACCGGAAACTATTTTCTTTTTCTTTACGCTTTGCGGTATTTATTACTTTTTGTTGTGGAAAAAACACGGACACCGAAATCTGCTGCTTGTACTGAGCAGTATTGCTTTTGGTTTAAGTAATCTATTCCGCTACGAGGGTTGGCTGTTTACGTTTACGTTTCTTATACTCGTGCTTGCAGAGTCGCTCCGGGATAAAAAGTTGTCTTTCAGGTTAGTGAAACACCTGTCCATTAGCGCCATATCCACATTTACAATTATCTGGTGGATTATACAAAACTACATTGATCACGGTAACGGGTTTTTCTTCGCTTCTGAAACAACAAAAATTTTCAATCAATTTAACTCTGCGGGATTTTTTCAAAGATTAGTTCAATATCCAACTTTCATTTTTTACACTGCTCCGATTACAACTTTTTTCGCGCTTAAACCAATTTACGATATTCTCAGACGAAGGGAATTTGCGCTTGCTAAATATTTTGTCCTGTTTATATTAATACAGATTGTTTTATTGATGATACACAGCATTTCGGGAACAGGCGGGACAAATATGATTTCAAGATACATTATCCTCAATGCGATTTTATTGCTACCGTTATCCGTATATCAATTTCTTTTATTTAAAAAACCCGTTGCTGTTACGATTATATTTGTAACTGTTTTAATTAATGCCATCTGGAGTTTTTATTACCCGCAGCCTTACAGGGAAGATACATTCGAAGTTGGATATTTAACAAAGGATTTAATCAACAGTGGTTATATCTCCAAAAACGGAAAAATTTATTTTGAAGAAATTGCAGGTTATCATGATGTATGGGCTATTAAAGCACTTTCAAATGCACCGGATAAGTTTCTCCTCGGTATATTTCCGGTTACTTCAAGATCTAAAACGAAGTTCAAATCAAAACCTTCAGGTGAAGATCTGGATCCGAACATTCTCGATGTAAAAAATTTCCTTGAAGATAATAACGTGCAGGCAGCTATTGTCCGTTCGGACAGCTACCGTGATAAACTCTCTAGACTTATGCTAAAGTATGATGAGATTGGCGAATATAAAGTATTCTACGTGAAAGATAGGGAAAGTTCGATTTCAGATTCCACAATCTCACTTGAAGCCAGAAATATTGAATCGCTCGATAGCAATTCAACCGTAATAAACTTCGGTAAATTACTTGCTATAAAAAGCTATGAAATTGATAACACAAATTTCGGTTTAAATCCTCAAACCGTTGTAATTGAATGGGCATCAACTAATAAATATATCATTGACAGCCTTGCTTACAAAGAATTTGACTTCAACAGATACAAGTGTATAATTGAAATCAAAAATATCGATAACGATTCATCAGTTTACAACATCTCAACAAATATCTTTTCAGATCGGGCTATCGAGGAGTTGCTACAATATAACCGTGTTAAAAATATTATTGTCCTCAGACCATTTGCACTATTACAATATTCGAGACAGTACGGATCATCGCCCTTTGAAGGCGGAGTTTACGACCTGTCGCTCAAAGTCAGAGACAATAAACTGAAAACTGATTTGCAGGTATTTAAGGGTGACAAACCGTATTCAAGGGAGCTTATGCTTTCAGATTCCGGAAACGTTTCCCCGGATTCGTCAATTGCTATGGATACATTATTAAACAAGACACAAAAAACAACTAAGGTTGGCAATAGCATGGATTCAGTAATGTATTCCTACAACCTTGGAAACATTATTGCAATGTTTCCCGATTCTGATTTTAATAAAATTGTTCAGAAGAAATCGGACTTCCTTAGAATAACAACACAAAACTGGCTTCAACTTTTATTTTCGCAAAGGTATCAGGGTGACCATGTGTTAAACTGGATATTCAATTACTTTTAGATGTATCTCTTTGCCGGTCCTGAAAGCTCAATATTTTTAAATCCATTATCGAAGTTAAAATTTACTTCCAGTATATCTCCTGATCTGGTGAGTAATTTTATCGGTGGTTCGATTCCGTATTTCGCAAATGCGGAGAAAGCCCCTGAAAGTGCTCCTGTCCCGCACGCTAAGGTCTCACCTTCAACTCCACGCTCGTAGCTTCTTATCTTCAGAAATTCTTCTTGTATCTCAATAAAGTTTACATTAGCCCCTTCCGGGAGAAGGTCTTTATGGTTTCTGATTACTCTGCCGATCATATCAACATCCATATTGTCAATATCCTTAAAGTGTGACGAGTTAACCTCGTTATTGAAAATTACCGCGTGTGGCGATCCGACATCAACATAAGAAATATTAATGCTTATCCACCATCCTGAAGTATTTACGGTTAACGGCACATCCGGGTTAAACACTTTTGGTGGCGGAAATCCAACGGAATAAATTCCATTGTTCAACCGGTTGACCCGATAAACTTCGTTCACCGCTTCAATCAATAGCGAATGATTACCGGACAATCCCTCATCAAAAATAAATCCGGCAGTACATCTCAACCCGTTACCGCAGAGTGCATTACCTGTTCCGTCTTTGTTGTAATAATTCATCTTGTAATCTGCTTTGCGGCTGCTTTCCAGAAAAATTACACCGTCAATTTCTTTGTGCAATTCGACCTTCTCCTTAACCACCTTTTCGTAATCGGAGAATTGCCCGTCAAGGTTGTTAAGCATTACAAACTTATTTCCGGCACCTGAATATTTTTTATCCTCCATACTAGAAATCTGAAAAGGCACCCCTTGAATTTGTTTCTTTGGTAATCTTAATGTCTCTAAGGTCGGGTGCTTTAATCCTTATTTCAAGTCGAAATCCTCTGTAAAATCCCGTAGGGTACCAATTGAATAACATTTCCCATGAATTCAGGTCGCGGTATGCAGTAATGTACGGCGCGCCAATTTCTTTACGAATGAAATCGTAACTTGCAGATGCGGTGAACTTCCAGTTTCTGGTTAAACTGAAATTCAGATTCGTGCGTAAATTGGAAATGCGGCTCGGTATAAAAGGATTCGATTTATTCTCAGAATAATTGTAATTGAAACTAACCGAAACCGGAATATCGTAAACAACATGATCCAATTTATCAAACACTGTTTCATTCGGAAGCCTCTCAATTGAATCGAGGTTTAAATCAGACGAGCTACTGAAACCAAAATTAAATCCGGTTGAAAGGTTGATTGAAAATGATGTAAGTTCCGCAAGTTTCCCATCGGAATCCCAGAGAAAAGTATTTATCCTTCTATTTGAAACCGGATCAAATTTGTAAAAATTAAATCTTGCGCTCCCGCCAATATTAAGTATCCCCCCGATAGCAGTACGAAAGTCTGTAAATAACTCTGAGAACCTCAACGAATCCGCCGCAAAATTATAACTCAATCCTGTGTTCAGATTAAATAACTGAAACTTATTTTCGGTTGTATCATTTTCTAAAGTTTTCATTTCAAAAAGGTTACCGATTGAGAAATTCAAAGACTGAAGTTCGCTTGCCGGCGCACCACCGAAAAGGCTTCCCTCGTAATGTGAATACTTTACTATATCACCCTCCGCATCTTTATATTCACCGTAATATCCAAATCCCGGACTCGAAAAATCCGGCTGAAAGCTGTAAGATATCGAAGGCGTAATCGTATGCCGGATACCGGTAATATTAAATATCTCAGGTGTGAAGATTCCTATCAGTTTAGATGACAACGAAATCCCGGTATTGAAGAACCGCACTGCTTCAAACCGGTTAACAGTTGTAGTTAAAACTGAACTATCGGCAGGCTCGAAATATTTTCTAATCGATCTGTCGTACCAAAGTTCAGTATAATTGAAAAATGGTCGAATGGTAATGAAATCAAATGGCGGTGTGAAATTTATTCTCAAATCGTGTCTTACTCCCGGACGGGAATCTTTAAATACACTGTCAACTCCGGTTGTGGTTTCAACGTTAATTTTTTGCCTATTATAAATTGCAGCGAGGTTATATGAATAGGACAAATATTCAATTGCTGACGCGTTACTACCGGTAAAGTCTTTTGACCTGAATGGAAATACTTCCGTATTGGAAAAATTAATTGAGGGTAATCTTTCATTAATATCTCCGGTTTGCAGGTTCTGATCCCTGAAATAGTTCAGTGAAAGCGAGAACGGCGTTCCCTCCCAAAATTTTGTCAGTGTAAAATTTGAAACAATGTTCTGACGTAGTAGGTCATTAAGATTATTTGTAATGTTATCGAAATAACTCTTCCCGCTTGTGAACGTAACATTTCCGTCAATCGTAAGGGTCGGGTCAATTCTCTGATTGTGCCTGATGTTGATCATCCAGGCATCGGACGAAAATTTATCCGGATCGGTATCTTCGCCCAGCCTTATCCTTGAGTAACCTGCTTCAATTCCCCCGGAAAAATTATATCTTAAAGCATAACGGAACTTCGATTTAAGGTCTAATCTACCTTTCGTAAAATATGATAGCGTCGCATTGATATCCATATAATCGTTGATTGCCCAGAAATATCCAAGCCCGGCAATGTAATTACCATAAGTTCCATCATCGCCGAAGGTCGGAGTTATAATTCCTGAGTTCCTTCCTTTTTTATTGGGGAATACCGCAAACGGTACCCAGAACACCGGGACACCTTCTATATACAAAAAGACCGACCGGGCGATGATCTTGTCATTGGGGATAATTTTCATTTCGGGGGAACTGAAAAAGTATTCGGGATTAACCCGATAGGAGGAAGTAGTGTAAAGTCCACCTTTGACGTAGTAAAGGTCGCCGGCAACGCGTTTGATTTTATCGCCGAAGTAATAACCTACATCTGCTTCGGTAAATCCCTGAGATACGCTCCCCTGCCGGGTTTTGAAGTTATATGTAAGATGCGAACCCTCGTAAACTTCACTTCCTTGTATCATAACCGGCAACTGACTGAATCCCGATTCGTTCGTTGAATCTGCAACTCCGGTAGCGTCCAGAATCTGCGTTTGCCGGTCAATTACAATTTTACCAGCCGTTAGCCTCATATCCTGATAGGTCAGTTCAGCTTTGTTGTAAAGGAAAAGTTGATTTGATTTTAAATCAAATACTGCGGAATCGCTTGCGATATAATTGATGATATCAGTGATTTCCGATTCTGCAACAGGATATTCGTGAATCGAATCATTTTGTCCGTGTACGGTATCGGCGGGAGTCTCAACCGGATTTCCCTGTGAGAATAGCAGTTCACAGAATACGGAAAAAAATATGAGAATTAATATTGAACTTCTCAAAACCATTCACTTCACAACAACCTCATTACTAAGTTCATCGGGGTTCACACCATCGGCGGGAAACTCCTTTATCAGCATATTCCCCATTTCGTTAATTACGTCAATAATTCCGTCGCAATAATTACCATTTCTGAAATTATTCACGATAATTTCTTTAACGTAGCGCCATTTCTCTTCGGGAATTTTTTCGTAAATTCCTTCATCGGCAATAATCTCATACTTTCGTTCATCAAATAAGATGAAAATTAAAATTCCTGTCCTGTCTTTAGTGTTTTGCATACCAAGATTAAAGAACTCCGAGACTGCTATTTCTCTCGGGCTAAGGGTATCTTCATAAATTCCCCTGGTGACTTTAATACACAACTTAATTTCGCCTGAGGTTTTCGATTCCACCCCGGAAATTTTTTCTTCAATTCGTTTGAGGTCGTTATCGTTAAGATATTTCGCTAAAAATTTTTGAGTCATACTTTTGCTAAATTAATTACCAACTTCCGCTTGAACCGCCCCCGCCAAAAGATCCGCCGCCACCACTGAAAGACCCGAACGAACTACCGCTACTCCCTGAGCCGCTTCCCCAAAATCCGCCTGAAAAGCCTGATCTGCCTCCGCCAATTCTGTAAGATTTACCCACACCGGCTATTGTCGCAATTATCCTGATAATGACCATAACGAATATGAATCCGAAAATAATAACAGTTACTATAAACGACGGGATATTAAAACTTTCATTTGAAGTCTCCTCAGCTTCGTATTCACCTTTCGTTGCCTGAATTATCGCATCAACGCCGTTATTGATACCCTTATAAAAATTTCCGTTTCGGAATTCCGGTGTTATTTCATTCCGGATAATTGAATTTGCGAGAGCATCTGTCAAAGCGCCCTCTAATCCGTAGCCAACTTCTATTCTTAGCTTTCTGTCGTCTTTCGCAATCAGAAGTAATACTCCGTTATCCTTACCCATTTGTCCGATCAGATTTTCCTCTGCAATTCTCAATGAAACGTCTTCAATCGGTTCACCTTGAAGCGATGAAATCATATATACAACAACCTGATTGGAAGTGGAATCAGCGAATGCTTTCAGTTTATTATCAAGGGAGCTTATTTCACTTTCGGTCAGAGTTCCGGTTTCATCGGTTACAAAATACATTAGCCGTGACGAAGTAGTGCCAAGTGATTTCCCTTGCTGTGAATGTAAGGGGAACGTTAAAAATAAGACTAAAACTATCGTGTTGAAAATAAATCTCATCGGTAACTAAAAAAAGTAAAATAGTTCTTCTGTGTTGAAATTAATATTAAATAAAAAAGGCGACCCGTATAGATCGCCTGAATATAATTATTTGGTTTTAAGGTTTAACCTCCGGCAAGTCGTACAATTTCTTTATCCATATCTTCCATTGGCATAAATGTATACCGTCTCTCAATATTTGCCCTGTTGATTTCGTCAATAATCGAAACCATCAGGCTGTATTTCATATCCCGGCTGAATTTCAGTAACATCAGCGTCTGGTCATTCGCTCCGTAAATTTGTTCGAGTCTGGTTTTAACGTTATTGAAGGCAACGAATTCAGGGGGGTTCTCAGTACCGTCGGCTTTTCCAAGAGAAAAGTAAATGTTACCTTCACCGGAAACCCTTATGTAAAGGACGTTTGACATGTCAACCTTTACCTTGTCTTTTTCGTCACCTTTCGGGAGGTTTATCTGCATAACCTGAGGTTGAGCCAATACAGTTGTAAGAATAAAAAAAGTAAGCAAGAGCAGGATAACATCAACCATCGGCGTCATGTCAATCCTTACTCCGGGTTTCTTACCTTTGCTGTAACTCTTTTTAAACCGGTCACCTTGTGCGGAGGTATCTTCTCCGCCACCCATTCCAGCCATTGTGGAAACTCCTTATTATTGATTAATATTAATCATGTTTAATTTCAGTAACGAGAGCAAATCTCGTGTTACCGGAATTTTTCAATGCCGCCATAAGATCTTCCATCGCACCGTATTTCCCGTCTCTATCGCCTTTAACAACAATCCTGAAATCTGATTTACCGTCAGTCATATTCCTCAAGGCAACTCTAAGCTCGTTCATAGTTCTCTCAAATTGGTCTTTATCCAACAGTACAGGTTTCCTTCGCAAGACAACATCTCCAACCTTTCCGGTTTCAATAATCTCACTTTTGGAAGTGCTGTCGGGATGCCATACGCCAATGGCAAATTTATCTCCGAAAACTTCTTCTCTGACAAGGTAATTATCTACGTCCAGGAAAATGTCGCCGGTGGGCGAGAGGGTTATGGTCATCACGTCAATTTCGGGCAGCTTTGTGGTATCAACATTAATTGACTCCGGCAACGAAACTTCTACACCTTCGGATTCAGCTGCTTTGAAAGTAGCAGTAAGCATGAAGAAAGTTAACAGAAGGAGAATCACGTCAACCAACGGAGTCATATCAATATTAACACCTGGCTTTTTGGCAGCCTTTGGCTTTTTCATTGTAAAATTTTACCGTTTAATTATCAAAATTGAACTTGAAAATCCAAAGTTCACTTTATCTTGATAGCAAGCAACTGAAGCATATTGTAAGTTGCCTCGTCAATCATGTAAGTAATGTTTCCTACTTTAGTGACGAAGAAATTGTATGCAATAGTTCCGATGATTGCGCCAATAAGTCCGCCTGCTGTACAAATCAGAGCTTCTGAAATACCGGCGGCAAGTTCAGCGGCATTTGGTGTACCTGCAACGGAAAGGGTCTGGAATGCTCTAATCATTCCGATAACCGTTCCGAACAAACCAACAAGTACCGAAACCGAAGCAATTGTAGAAAGCACAACAAGGTTTTTCTCGAGCAACGGAACTTCAAGCAACATCGCTTCTTCCACCGCCCTTGAAATTTCTGCAAGTTTCTTCTCGGCGTCCATCTGATCATCTACAACAAGGGTTTCATATCGCTCAATCCCCTGCCTCAGGATGTTTGCAATTGAACCTTTTTGTTTATCACATTCCGATTTCGCTGACTCAATATCACCGCTTTGAACGTGTTGTTGAAATCTTTTCAGGAAAGATTCTATCGGACCTCTTCCCTTCGCTTTACCTAAGGTAAGCTGTCTTTCTATTGTGTAAGTAATAACCATAATGCTAAGCGTCATGAGCGCTATAACAACCGGTCCGCCTAAATATACCGTTCCAACCAGATTGATTGGTTGCTTTGGATTTGCAGGATCGAAGTTTGCCGGGTTCCCGAACACAAAGAAATAAATAAGACTTGAAACTACTAGTGCAACGATTATCAGAACTGTTGCAAACATTGATTGTTTCATTAAATTAACCTCCCGATTTCCATTTAGGATTTTTTGATTATGTTTTGTTTTGAAATGATCATTTAATATATCAGAAACTTGCTATTGCTTCCTCAAGTGTCGGATATGAGTCAAATATCAAAGACAGTTTGGTGATAACAAACAAATTCTCGAGGTTTTTATTTAGCTGGCATAGCTTTATGGTACCTTCCCGCTTTGAGTAATTTGCATGCGCTGAAATCAACACACCCAATGCAGTTGAGTTTAAATAGTTTACTCCGCCAAGATCAATTATCATTTTCACATTACCTTCATCAGATAATTTCTTTATTGTGTTTCTTAAATCATCAGTTTCATCTCCACCTACAAAACTTCCCTTCGGTGCAACAACAACCAAACCTTTATCTGAGATTTCTTCGATTTTTATATTTGCCATAATTGAAATTTTTGTTGGACAAATTAAATCATTATAAAGAAAATTGCAATTTACAAAGTATTTTTAATAATAGAGTTGTCTCACGACCTGTGATTTAAGGTTATGGATTTTAGAATTTGGTCGTTAATATCGTTAATTTCACCTGCCCCGGTAATATCAAAGATAGCATTCCCGTTTTTCCTGAAATAGTCAAGCACAGGCGCGGTTGACTCTTTATAAACTGCAAGCCGGTTTTTCACCGCGTCTTCAGTATCATCGCTCCTGCCTCTTGAGAGCATACGTTCGATCAATTCCTCGTCTTTTACGATAAGGTTAATTACCTTAACGTCATCGAAACCGAGCTTCGAAAAAATACCGGTTAACGCAATTGCCTGCGCAAGAGTTCGTGGAAATCCATCGAGAATAAATCCGTTACTCTCAGACCGTTCCGCTAAAGATTGCTCTACTATACCAATCATGATCTCGTCCGGTACGAGGTGACCTGAATCCATTATTGCTTTAGCCTTTTTACCGAGATCTGTTCCGGCTGTAACTGCTTCCCGCAATATTTGTCCGGTGGAAAAATGGTCCAGGTTCAGTTTGTCAGCAATAATCTCTGCCTGAGTACCTTTACCGGCGCCCGGTGGACCGAAAATTATTAATCTGTACATGTTTTATTTTATTTTTTCAATGGCTGCTAATTGTCCGCATGCGGCGTTTATATCTTCACCGCTGCTCTTACGTAGGTTTACTACTACCCTGCGATCCCTTAAGGCTGCAATAAAGTTATTTATATTTTTTTTTGAAAGTGAATTTTGTTTATCCGAAAATGAGTTTAAGTAAGATATCGGTTCGGATAATTTGAAATTTATCGGATGAAAAGGGATTACGTTTACGTTAGATGGTACCATTCTTGAAATCTTTTCAATTCGTGCAACGTCTTTATCAGTATCGTTCAAACCGGGGAAAACGATGTACTCAAAAGTTACCTTGTTTCCTGTCTTCCGGTAAAAGTATATCAGCTCATCATAAATTGCCGAAAGTTCGTTCACTTTTGAGGTTGGTATTAAAGCTTCCCTCAAACCACGGTCGGTCGAGTGGAGTGAAAGTGCAAGTTTTACATTCCGAATCTGGTAATTCTTTTCTGATGAAATGTCGTCCGCAAATTTCTTTATCCTTCCCTTAAACCCGACAGTTGAAATGGTAATCCTGCGCGAAGAAACAGCGAGCCCCTCGGGATCGGTCAATATTTTCAATGATGAAATCGTGTTACTGTAATTAAGGAACGGTTCACCCATGCCCATGAATACAAGGTTTGTCGGGTCGAGTCCGGTCTGGTCGCATACGGTATAAACTTGTGAGACAATATCGCCGGCGCTGAGATTTTTGCTGAACCCCATTTTCCCCGTAGCACAAAATTCGCACCCTACGTTGCAACCAACCTGAGTCGAAACACAAACGGTGTTTCTTCTGCCTTCGTTGATCAGTACAGTTTCAATCCTGTTTCCGTTTTTCGTCCCGCCCATATTCAACAGATATTTGAACGTTTCATATTTCCCCGAAACGCTCGTCTGCAATACGTGCGGAATTTTGATTTGATAGCCGGTGTTCAGGAACTCCTTAATATCCTTTGGTAGTCCGTGAATTTTCCCAATCTCCTTAACTTTATTTTTATGAACGCTCCGGAAAATCTGCCTCGCCCTGAATCTTTCGAAACCAGCATCTGAAACTTCAGCTTCTAATTGCTCCTTTGTTATTGACCTTAAATCTCTCTTCATATTTGTATCCGTAAAATTAGCCAATAACCAATGCTGTATCTATGAAATAAATTCAATCAATATCTTTCACAACGCTTTAAAAAAATTTTTGGTTTAAAGTCACAAACAAAATAATTATCTTAGTTACCATTCAAACTAATACCGTATTTTTTAATGCGCATTGACCTAAGTGTACTAAACGAAGAGCAAAGGAAAGCTGTTGAGGAAATCGAAGGTCCTTCAATGATAATAGCTGGTGCGGGGAGCGGAAAAACGCGGGTACTCACTTATAAAATTGCACACCTTATAGAATCAGGCGTAAACCCTTTTGAAATTTTAGCGCTTACATTTACAAATAAAGCCGCAAGGGAAATGAAAGAGAGGGTTGATAATCTCGTCGGACATTACTCTCAAAAATTGTGGATGGGAACTTTTCATTCAATCTTTGCGAAGATCCTGAGATTTGACGGCGATAAACTCGGCTACACCCGGAATTTTTCTATATACGATTCCGATGATGCTGTTAACGCAGTTAAACAATCAATGATTTCATGCAGTATCCCAACCGAAAACCCAACACCGAAAACTATTTACGGGTACATCAGCAACCTGAAAAATAAAATGGTGCTGCCGCACGAATTCTCCTCAATCGCTAAAAATCCACTTGAACTGAAAGTCGCAACAATTTACAAAGATTACCAGCAGGTACTTAGAAAAAGTAACGCAATGGACTTCGACGACTTGCTGCTGAACCCCATTTATTTATTCAGGCAATTTCCGGATGTGCTGGAAAGATATCAGGATCGGTTTAAGTTTATTTTAGTTGATGAATATCAGGATACGAACAAAGCGCAATACTTAATTGTTAAACTGCTTGCATCAAAGTACAGGAACCTCACCATTGTCGGTGATGATGCACAATCAATTTACAAATGGCGCGGTGCGGAAATTCAGAATATATTCGACTTCAGTTCTGATTTCACCGATGCGAAAATTTTCCGTCTCGAAAAAAATTACCGCTCAACGAAAAAAATTCTCAAACTCGCCGATGATGTAATCAAGAGAAACAAAAGGCAGATTGAAAAAACTTTGTGGACTGATAACGACGACGGCGACAATATTGTTATCAATGAACTAATGACCGACCGTGACGAGGCGCTGAAAGTCGTTACGATTATCCACAACGAAATGCGCAGGAAAAAAATTAACTATAAGGACTTCGTAATTCTTTACAGGACAAATGCGCAATCGAGGTTATTTGAGGATTCGTTGCGAAATAATAAAATCCCCTATGTGATCATTGGCGGTATCAGGTTTTACCAGCGAAAGGAAATCAAGGACGTTCTATGTAACCTTAAAGTTATAGTAAACCCGAAAGACGATGAAGCGCTGAAGCGTTTGTTCGGATTAACCGAAGGGATTGGTAAAACTTCGGTTGACAGGTTAATCCAAAAAGCGGAAATTCAGGAAACCTCAATTTACGATGTGCTGAAAAATATTGACGGTAACCCTGAATTCGGCGGCGCGGTTAAAAACCGGCTCGTTGGTGTACTTAACTTCATCAGGAAATATCAGTACCTCAAGGACGAAGTATCAGTTTCCGAACTTGCGCGGATGGTAATTGACGAAGCCGGCGTCATTAGAAAACTCCGGGAAGAAAATACTCCCGAGTCTGAAGATCGCATTTCAAACATCATGGAACTTGCTTCCGCAATTGCTGAATATTCCGAAAATAATGACAACCCTACGCTTGAAGAATTCTTACAGGAAGTGTCTCTGGTTGCAGATATTGATAACCTCGATAACCAGAAGAACGCTGTAACACTTATGACAATTCATTCCGCAAAGGGATTGGAGTTTCCCGTTGTGTTTATCACCGGTCTGGAAGAGGGTTTATTCCCTGTCGGCAATTCATTTTTATCAGATGATGAACTCGAAGAAGAAAGGAGATTGTTTTACGTTGCAATTACCCGCGCCATGAATAACCTCTACATGAGCCATGCAAATCAAAGGTACAAATTCGGAGTTCAATCTTACCAAATGAAATCCAGGTTCCTTAAAGATATCAGCAACGATTTATTGAATAGCATAATTGACCACGCTGGATTAAAGTTGAACGTCAGGAATCCAAATATCGAACCGAAAAAGAAATCCCACTCTGCAACCGGCGCATCAATCAGGTACGAACATTATAAATCACGGCGGAGTAATTCCGCGCCGGAGAACGATAAATTCCCCGATATTAAAAAAGGTGTAGTTGTTGTTCACAATACTTTCGGCAAAGGTACAGTGCTCGGCACTAACGGAAAAGGTTTGGATAAGAAAGCTGAAATTTATTTTGAAGATGTCGGATTAAAGAAAATTGTTTTGAAGTACGCAAAAATGACAGTAAACGAAATTTGATATGGCAAACTGGTTATTGAAAACGGAACCGGATGTTTATTCATTCGATGATCTGGTTAAAGATAAAAAAACCGTATGGGACGGAGTGCGAAATAACACCGCGCTGGTTCACATGAGGAACGTGCGCAAAGGCGACCTTGCGCTCATTTACCACACCGGGTCTGAACGGCAAATTACCGGCATCGCAAAAATAACATCAGACCCGTATCCGGATCCTACGGCTGAAAACCCACGGTTTGTAGTCTTTGACTTAAAGCCCGTAAAAAAATTGAAATCACCGGTAACGCTGCAAAGTATAAAAGGTGACAAAAGATTTGCGGACTTTCCTTTAGTCAGAATTTCGCGACTATCAGCAATGCCCGTAACAGATGATTTATGGGAAACTATCATCAGGATGTCCGGCGCTTAAGAGGTGTTCAATTGTGAATTCACATTCATTCACGTATTGTATAGTTTTGTAATCACTGAACGCAAATCCGTTCTATCGTTTTATACAGAGAGTTGTCCGAGTGGCTGAAGGAGCACGATTGGAAATCGTGTATGGCGGTAACGTCATCGCGGGTTCGAATCCCGCACTCTCTGCTGTGCAAGGTGTAAAAAATTTTCAAATATCTGTTGACCCGTTAAACGCATTTGATCTTTAATCATCTCGAAGCCGGCTAATAACTCCGGCCGGTTTGCCGTTCTCAACATCGTATCTTCAACAATCCATGATTCAAGCATTTCTCCGGTAATTTCAATGTGACCCTGAATTCCGTATTGGTAACTTCCTACACGTACAAATTGATTTTTGCATTCTTTTCCAACACCTAACAAAGTCGTGCCCGGGCTAAGTATAACTGTTTCGCCGTGAAGGTGAAATACCCTGAACTTTTCGCTTACGGAATCACACAGCCGGTCGGATTTCCCTTCTTCGGTTAATTCAACTTCATAGTACCCGGAATCACCGTCTGAAAATCCAATCTCCTTTTTAACCGATTTAACAACCTCGCCGCCGGTAGCTTTCACCAGTATCTGTAATCCGAGGCATACTCCGAGAAAGGGTAAATTTAACCCGATGGCTTCGTCAACGATTTGAAACGCAAGGCGAATGACGTGTGAGTTATCGTTAGCGCTTGCAGGTCCGCCGAGCATTACAACTGCGCCGTAATTATTTATTCGCGGTATCGAAGTTAATAAAGTGAGGTCAATAATTTCATAGGGTTGATTTTTGCCTATGCAAACTTTCTCAAAGATTCCCGGACCCTCGCGGGAGATGTTCTTTACAAACAATACCGGCTTGATTGTTGTGGCGGTACTATTCGCCATCTTTTACAAATTTCATTGAGATTGAATTCACACAATGACGTACATTTTTATCGGTGTAACCTTCGCCGGAAAATACATGCCCGAGGTGACCGCCGCAATTGTTGCAGATGATTTCCGTCCTGATTCCGTCAACGTCCGGAACTTGTTTTACTGCGCCATTAATTTCATCATCGAAACTCGGCCACCCGCAATGCGAATCGAATTTATCTTCCGACCTGTAAAGCGGTGAATTGCATCGCCTGCAAATGTAAACCCCGCGTTCTTTGTTATTGAGAAGCTCACCCGTAAAAGGCATCTCCGTACCCTTGTGTATTATTACCCGCTCCTCTTCAGGGCTTAGCTTATTGTACTTCAGGCTGTCGTTAATCTGATCCGGTTTCATGTGCGTAAAATAGTTTTGTGATTTGTTTAATGGTCTTAAATGTGTGACTATATTGTACACCGACTGAGGCTTAAGCAACACAATCGCTAAAATTAAAATTGTCAAAACTGATAATACTTTCATAAGGTAAATTAACGATTACCGCTTAAAACTAATTCCTGCGAATTGAATTAAAAATTAAATTTTAAATTGACATTTTAGGCGGAACTGTAAATTCAAATTGCTCAAAGACAACACCGACGGAATACACGGAGAGATGGCTGAGTGGTTGAAAGCACCGGTCTCGAAAACCGGCATATCCGCAAGGGTATCCAGGGTTCGAATCCCTGTCTCTCCGCCAGTTAGGAAATGTCTTTGTTGGCTCGCCCTCTGCGAGGGCTCGCCAGCCAATTTTAAGCGTAAATTGGAATTTTTTATCTTTGCCCCGAAGGGGCTAGCCAAAAGCGGGCTTCCCGAATTTTTAATTTGATTGTTTTTATTATATTTGTTAGTATAATACTGATGATATACATACGCCATCATATTAATACTATCATTTTATGGAAGAAAAGAAAATGAATCAAGTCAAAACAATAGGCCAGAAAATCAAAGCATGGCGTAAAAAGAAAGACATTACGCAAGACGCTTTAGCTAAAAAGGCGGATATTCCCTATACGACTTTAGCCAAGATAGAAAGTGATGTTATTCAAAATCCCTCCTTGCAGACAATAACGAAAATTGCGGATGGTTTAGGGATTACCATTGATGATTTAATAAAGATTTAATTATGGCAAAAAAAGATTATACAAATTGGGACAGAAAAGACTTAATCAAAGAGATTGAGCAACTTCGTAAACGCAAAAAATATGGGCTTGTTTGGGAAGATAAGCCGGAAAATGTTGTTGAGCAATGTAAAACGGAATTGCCGGTTTTGGAAGAAGTAAAAAGCAAAGAGATAATCACCGATCCCGACAAGCCGACCAATATCTTGATTGAAGGCGATAATTACCACGCTCTTTCAGTTTTGAATTACACACATAAAGGCAAAATTGATGTGATCTATATTGATCCGCCGTACAACACAGGAGCTAAAGATTGGAAGTATAATAATGACTATGTTGATATAAATGATCGTTGGAGACATAGCAAATGGCTTTCAATGATGAATAATCGATTGAAAATTGCAAAAAATGTATTAAAAAAAAATGGCGTTTTGATTTGTGCAATTGATGAAAACGAAATATCGCATCTGGGCGTACTTCTAGAAGAACTATTTCCGTCTAAATACATCACACCCGTTACGGTTATTCACAATCCTAGCGGTATACAAGGGAAAAATTTTTCAAATAACAATGAATTTTTGTTTTTTGTATATAATGGATCAGAAAAAAGTATTGCACTAGAAGAAAGAGATGAAGATAGCGCAGATGTAAGACCGTTTATAAACGGAGCAAAAGGTAACACAAAAAGCTATTTAAGAGAATCTGGTAATAACTCTTTTTATCCTATACTGGTAAAAAACAATAAAGTTGTTGGATTTGGTGATGTTTGCGCTATAAATTTTCACCCCAAATCACGAGTTGTCCAAAATGGTAAAATTTTAGAAATATACCCAATAGACAATGACGGGGTTGAAAGAAAATGGTTATTTTCCAGAAACTCGGTTGAAGAGATTATTGATGAGCTAAGTGTAAAAATAAATTCTAGGACAAAAGAGCCCCAAATAATTCGAACAAAAAATAAAATCAATTATAAAACTGTTTGGATCTCACCAAAGTACAACGCAAAGAAATATGGCACCGAGCTTGTTAAAAATATCTTAAATAAAGATTTTCCATTCCCAAAATCATTGTATGCTGTTGAAGAAGCAATAAAAGCCTCAGTACATCCTAAAGATAGTATAATCTTAGACTTTTTTGCTGGTAGCGGAACAACGGGACACGCTGTTTTGAATTTAAATTCAAAAGACGAAGGCAGGAGAAAGTTTATTCTGTGCACAAACAACGAAGGAAATATTGCAGAAGAAATTTGTTATCCTAGAATTAAGAAAGTTATTGCAGGGTATGCGGATATTCAAAAGGCTAAAATTGAAGGCTTAGGCGGAAATCTAAAATACTTTAAAACTTCTTTTGTTCCAGCGGAGCCAACAGACAAAAACAAAATTGCTCTAACCGAAAAAGCGACAGAAATGCTTTGCATAAAAGAAGATACTTTTGAAGAAGTAAAATCAACAAAGCAATATAAAATTTACAGAAACAAGAAGCGATATACTGGAATTGTTTTTGATCATCAAGCAATAGATGATTTTAAAAAAGAAATTGCCAAAATTGACGGCAAATTCAGTCTTTATATTTTCTCGCTTGGCGATGATACTTTTGACGAAGAATTCGAAGATATGAAGAAAAAAGTAAAATTATCACCTATACCGGAGGCAATACTCCGAGTTTATCGCAGAGTATTTAAATAATTGGAAAAACTATGCAGCTAAAAGACTATCAAAATACGGCTATAAAAAAACTTCTCTCAAGAAGCAAGGAACTGCTTGAACAAAGCGGAGAGAAGAAAGTTATTTTTAAAGCTCCGACAGGATCGGGTAAAACCATAATGATGGCGGAATTTTTGAAGCAACTCATTGATGATAAGGAAATCAAAACTCCGCTTTCGTTTATTTGGACTGCTCCAAGAAAATTGCACACTCAAAGCAAGGAAAAACTAGAAAAGTATTATGAGGATACAAGGGCTTTGGAATGTTCCGACTTTGAAGATTTGACCGACAAACAGATTGGCGAAAATGAAATTTTGTTTTTGAACTGGGAAAGTATAAACAAAAAAGACAAAAACACGATCGTCAAAGAAAATGAAAAAGAATTTTATCTCGGCAAAATTGTTGAAAACACCAAAGAAGAAGGACGAGAAATCGTTTTGATTATTGACGAGAGTCATCACCACGCCACCAGTGAAATTTCTCAAGATTTAATTTCTGACATTGCCCCAAGGCTGACGATTGAAGTTTCCGCCACTCCAGTTATCGCAAACCCCGATGAGATTGTTTCCGTGCCATTGGAAGATGTGAAATTGGAAGGCATGATCAAAAAATCAGTCATTCTTAATCCAAATTTCAAAAATGTTTTATCGGGTGATAGCTTGAAAACCACACTTGCGGACGGAACAGATGCAATGGTGCTTGAAGAAGGTATAAAAAAGCGAGCAGAAATCGCAAAAGCGTACAAAGAAGCAGGAATTGATATAAACCCGCTTTTGCTTATTCAATTACCTGATCGCAAAACGCAAGTGGAAGATCAAGTTAAAAATGATGTTGTGCGTATTTTGAAAGATAAATACGGAATGACGACGGAAAACGGAAGATTGGCGATTTATTTGTCAGAAGGAAAAGAAAATCTTGAAAATATCGCAAAGAACAATCACGAAACCGAAGTTTTGATTTTCAAACAAGCAATCGCTCTTGGCTGGGATTGCCCTCGCGCTCAAGTCTTGGTGCTTTTTAGAGATTGGAAAAGTCTAACGTTTTCGGTCCAAACAGTCGGACGAATTATGCGTATGCCCGAGCCAGATATAGGGCATTACAAACAGGAAATCTTGAATCATGGCTTTGTGTTTACAAACCTTGCCGATATTGAAATTAAGGAAGACGTGGCAAGAAACTATGTAACGATTTACACCAGCCAAAGAATTGAAAACTACAAACCAATCAAACTCGAATCAGTTTATCGTTTACGTCAAAGAGAAAAAACTCGTTTAAGCCCGAAGTTTATCAATATCTTTTTGGATGAGGCTAAAAAATATGATCTTGAAAAGAAAATTGAAACCAAAGGGCAAAAACTGGAACTGTCTTTAATTTCAGATTATGAAGCAGAAGGAGTTGATAAACTAGTAAATGCAGAAATCAAAGGCGAAGCCAAAATCAACACCGAAAATGAAGCTGATTTACAAAAGCTTTATGATTTTTTTGTTAAAAATAATCTTTCTCCGTTTTATCCCGAAGACCGCTCAATCGGCAGACTAAAAGAAGCAATTTACTACTTTTTTAGAATGCGCCTGGGCATGGAATATACAGATCGCTTTGCTGAAATAATCAATATTGTGTTAAGTCCGAAAAATAGCCAGCATTTTATCAATGTCATTGATAGCACTAAAGAAAAATACATTGCCGAAACTCAGAAACGAGAAGCAGAACTACAAAAATCAGAAGATTGGGAATTGCCTGAAATGTTGAACTTTGGTGGAAACTTCACTGAGTTTAAAACCGAATTATCAGCAATGAAGCCGTTTTATTACGACAACAAATGGAAAACCGAAGAAGCGTTCATCAAATTTCTCGAAAAATCAGATCAAATTGAATGGTGGTTTAAAAACGGCGATCGAGATGCGACATTTTTTGCCGTGCCTTATGTTGAAAATGACGAGCAAAAACCTTTTTATGTTGACTTCATCGTGAAGTTTAAAAACGGAAAAATTGGTTTGTTTGATACGAAAAGCGGAAACACGATTAAAGACGCACGAGAAAAAAGCGATGGTTTACAAGAATACATAAAGAAACACAAAAACATTTCCGGCGGAATTGTGGCAAACACAAATTCAAAAGATTTTTCCGGTCGCTGGATGTGTTACAAAGGAAAAGGATCTGAACTTAATCCTGATGAATTTTCTAACTGGGAATTATTCGGAATTTAATAAAAAGAATTTGCCGCCAAACCGAGCGAAGCTCGGAGTTCCGCTAAAAGCGGAACGAAAAACTTGAAATCGTCCAATCCGAAAGGGTCGCTTCCGTTGGCGGGCGGAAGGGCGGTCTGGGGGGAATTCCGCCCGCCCTACGAATTTTGGGCGAAATCAGTTCGAATTTTTTCGAAAGCACACCGCAAAGAATCAAACCTCGAAAAACACTGTTGAACGCGCCCGGCGTTTCGCTAGATAACTTAATGAAATAAAAGTATGGCAAATTCCAAAGAGGCAAAAGCACGAATAAAAATAAACAAACTGCTTGAACAGGCGGGCTGGCGATTTTTTGATAATGAAAATGGACAAGCGAATATTTCGCTTGAACCGAATGTAAAACTTACCCAAAGGGACATTGACGCTTTCGGCGAAGATTTTGAATCTACAAAAAACGGATTTATTGATTTTTTATTGCTTGATGAGAAAGGTTTTCCACTCGTTATTTTGGAAGCCAAAAAGGAAGACAAAAATCCGTTAGACGGAAAAGAACAAGCGGGACGTTGGCAGCAAGCGTAAAACAACACGACACAGCAGACATTTACCGAGTGAAAACTGAAAAGAGAGAAACAAGTTTTGACAGGGGGACGACAACATACAGACCATATTTCAAACGGACAGCGAGTAGGCAGACACTCTTTGCCGACCCTTCTGTATTTTTTATCCCTCCGCACAAAATATTTTGAAATTTTATGCCAGCACGCAAATGGCACATTTGCTTTTGCCCCAATATCACAAGCCGACCCACAAGCCAAGCTTTTCAATTTACAACTGATGAAGGTGCTTTACCTCTTAAATATCCTGATGATGTTGGCAATGGTGTATTTAACCAATTTGCTGTTTTTGATGGTGAAATTGGCAGCCGACATTTGAAAAACCGAAATGACTTTAAATTCAGACCAGCAGGATTAAGACTATTCAATGAATTTAATACTGCACTTGAGAATTTGAATAATCGTTTGTTCACGGAAATCAGAACAAAGAATATTGCAAACCCTTTTGTAGATGAAGATATTTTTCAAGGTGAATCAGAAATTAAAACTTTTCTTTCTTCGCTTTCGCACAACTCAAATCTCGAAGATTTAAAAAAGCATCTGCCATTTACTGAAGAAGAAAAAAACGAATCAGGTGAACCCGAGGAAAAGACGGTAGAAGCTAACGACAAGAATGAAAGGATTTTGTCAATACTTTCACAACAGATTAGTTTTAAGCGCTACGCTACAAATAACATTTGGTAGAAAACAATATCAGTTCGCCAGTGACAGTTTGTACATTAACAAAAACAAAAAAAAGCCGGTGATTAAACCGGCTTACAAAACCTGAGTTTCCTTTTCCTTTTCGATGTGAGGGGGAACGGTTTTAAAGACGTAATCCCAGAGCGGGTTACTTACACCGTACGCTGTATGTTCATCATTATAGTGATGCCTGAGGTGATATTCTTTCAGGAACCTTCCAATTTTCCCTTGCATCTTCATGTGGTGCGTCGCGTAGTGAATCGAGTCATAGGATATATACCCGATAATGAACCCTGCAAAAATGGAATAATTGTACGGTTCAAACACCCATTGAAAAATGAAGAAGAACAACACCGCCAGCGGGAGGCTCACCAGTAGTGGCATCACAAGCCTTGTACTGTCGCGCGGATAATCGTGATGAATTCCGTGTACCAGAAAGTGAATCCTTTTACCCGTTTCAGATTTCGGATCGTAGTGGAATACCCACCTGTGAAATGCGTATTCAAAAATCGTCCAAATAAATACACCTGCTACGAAAGACCAGAGTATATCCGGAATTGATATTCTGTTATAAGCTAAATATAGCATCGCGATTGACGCGGGAAGGTAAACCACTATCGGTGTTGCCGGGTGGATGTGCGAGAAATATTCCAGTATGGGATTTTTAAAAAGTCTGATTGTTTCATCTTTATTTGAGATGAACATTCTTTTTGCCATGACAACTTTTTTATTAGTTAAAAATAATTATACTCTTTAAAAACATAAAGTCGGATAAAAATATTAAACTTACCGTAAATATTTATACTTCATAATCACTTTGCATTTATCTCAATATGGAGTTATTTTTGTAATTGTAACAAACCAATTAAAAAATAAATCATGAACAAAGAACAACTGATTTCACAAATGTCTGCGGACGCTAAAATAACAAAAGTGCAAGCTAAAGCAGCATTAGAATCATTCATTGACTCAGTAAAGAAAACCGTTAAGAAAGGTGATAGATTAGGACTTGTAGGATTTGGAACTTTTTCATACACAAAGAGGAAAGCCCGCATGGGAAGGAATCCTCAGACCGGCGCTGATATTAAAATTGCAGCAAAGAAATCCGTGAAGTTCAAAGCGGGAAAAGAATTTGATTCATTCGTTAACGGTTCGAAGAAAAAGTAACTTTAATATTTATGTTAAGGCGCCTCTACCGGCGCCTTTTTTATTTGTACTCCTTATTTATAACTTTCTTAAGTATCCAGTTATCTGCATCGAATGTAACTTTCAATGGTTTCCCCTGTATCGGTCGCACAAAATCCTGAGCCACACTGTCATTAAAGAATCTTAGTTCCATAACTGAAAACCCGGTTTCAACCAAAATTCTAATCGGCATCTTGTAAAGTTTGTAACCTTCCTGAACCTGCTCGAGATGTATTCTAAGGTTGTAAGTATGAGGCTGTCCCGGAATGTCAAACTCATCCGCTTTCCAGGAGAATTCGTACACCGGACGATCTTTACCCTTATAAATCCATTGATCGAAAAAATACTGAAGATCTGTTCCTGAGACTTCTTCGCATATAGCTTGAAATTGTTGAGTCGTTGCGTTTTTGAATTTATACTCGCCGGCGTATTTCCTGAGTATCCTGTAAAAAGTTGAATCCCCTACAACTCCTCTGAGCATGTGGAGACACCAACTGCCTTTCTGGTAAACCGATGATCCGAAAATAAATCCTTCCGGATTGTAAACCGTGCTGTTGAAGTAACCGAAATCTTCCTGCATCATGTATTCGCTTAGACCTGTTCTACCTTTCCTGTGTTCAGCCCACAACGCTTCCGAATAAGATGCAAACCCTTCGTTTAACCAAATATCTTTCCAGCTTGCAGGAGAAACGGAATTACCGAACCACTGATGTGCAAGTTCATGAGCTACTATATTTTCATATTTAAAATCACCGGTAATTGTCATGTATCCCATGCTTGAAATTGTTTGATGTTCCATAGCTCCGTTAAGCCAGCCAAATGTAACCATGCCGTACTTCTCGTTTATAAACGGATACTCACCGAAAAGCCCTGAGAAATAATCAATCATCTCCGGTGTATTACTCCAATCGGTTTTAGCTTTTTCGGTAAGGCTCGGAAAACTGTAATACGTTATCGGCATCACAGTATTGTCGGACAATCTGTATTCATCCTGCCATTGGTTGTATCTGCCAATCGTCATCGCAACAAGGTAAGTTGTTATCGGATAAGAAGATCTCCAGTGGAATATTTTCCTGTCGCCTTCAATTGTTTCGTTTATTAGCAAACCGTTGGATGTTGCCGTTAATGCTGAATCAACATTGATAATCATATCCGAAGTGAACTTGTCGTCAGGTCTGTCTTTACAAGGCCACCATGTCGGAGCAAAAGTTGGTTCGCTTAGCGTATAAACGCATGGATAGCCGTCGTATTTCCAAAACGAAAACGAATCGAATCCTTTGTTTTCGGGTTTACCGTTGTATTCAATTTTTATTTCAAATTCATCACCCTTATTAATTTTACCCGATGTAAACAGTTTCAACATATTCTCTTCCCGCACGTAACCTACATTTTCACCATTAAGCGAAACCAGACTGACGTTCAGATTATCGTAAAAATTTATCCAGACGGAATTTAATGTATCAGATTCATTCCGCGCTTTTGAAGTTACTATTCCTGATATACTTTTATTATCCGTATCTACGGTGATTCTGATTTCATTGTGCCTGACGTCGAATTGATCCTGCATGGCAATTGTACGTTCGCTGTCAACCCTCAGATCATCGTTGAACGTTTCTTCCCCGTACTTTTCTAACAGGCGGTTGCTGAGTTCCTTTATCTTTTCCGGCGTCGGAAATGCAAAAATTAATTTCGCGATAAAGGTGATTGCGATGACATGGATTACTGACATCATAATCATAAAAACTGTTGCTGAGATTTTTATCATAACCGGTATGGGTTTGATTTGATTATTGTTCGGATAAAAAAAATCCATTTGTTTAAATCTTATAACTGCAATTTAAAATTAAGTTCACTAATTTTGTTCCTAAATTTAAATGCAGATGAAAAATAAATTTTTATATCTGATTTTAATAATCATAATTCCGGTCATTCTTTTTCAAGGCTGTATGGAGTTTCAACGAAACATAAAGTTAAATAAAGACGGATCCGGATCGGAAGAACTTACGTTTCATATCGAAAAGGTTTTCTTTGATTCCCTCATTGAATTTATAGCTTCGCTTGATTCAACCAGAATAACTACTTTCAGAGATTCATTATATAACGATGAATATTTCACTTCAGATATAAGAAAGGACTCAAAGGATGTTCAAGGAATTTCTGATCTTGTAATAAATTCCGCAACAAACGAAGACTCATCTAAAACAATTTTTGTTGGATACAACTTCGATAACGTCATGTCTCTAAACGACCCGATAGGAACGTCCAATTCCCGTGATAATTCAAATTACAATTACTCTGTAGTATGGGATGAAACGGACGAACAGATTAATTTCAGATATACAATTATACCTGCAGCAGATGAAGAGGATGGCGGCAATACTCTTTCCAAAGGTTTCGATAATTTTCTTAACGGGAAATTTGCCACATTCAAAATCGAATTCCCATACGAAATAATTTCGTCTAACGCTACCGAGACGAACGGAAACACGCTTACCTGGAAAATTAGTATGGACGAATTTAGCAAACTGAAGGAACCTTACGTTATTGATGTAGTCATGGAGAAGTAATTGATGTAACCTGTAATTTTCAACGGAAGATTAGTAAACCCTTTTCCCGTTTTTAAATGTCATTATTACTTTACATTTTTTAATCTCTTCAAAATTCATTTCGAACAGGTTTTCAGTAATAACCAAATCCGCAATGAACCCGGGTTTAAGGTATCCTCTCGTCTCTTCGGTATAAGTAGCATACGCATTTGCCTTTGTGTAAGCATCGAGACATTCATCCGGAGTAAACGGATCACCCGGTAATCCTGCCCGTGTCAGAGCATAATAAATGGTTTCAAACGGATTTTCAATTATGACAGGAAAATCTGTACCGAAGTTTATAGTAACTCCCCTGCTAAGTAATTCGCGATAGTTGTGAACAATTGAAATGTCATTGAGAATCTCTTCTGAAGTTTTCGCATCGTTGCTCAGATGTCCGGGTTGAACCGATGCAATGATGTTTAAAATTCTGAACCGTTCAAAATCTGCAGGCTGAATGTGTTGCGCGTGTTCTATTCTAAATCTTCGTGGTCTGATACCGGATTTTTTATTTAAGTTACCAATCTTGTCAAGTAATTCGGTAACTGCTTTATCACCAATCGCATGGACAGCCATCCCGTAATCAGCGAGATCTATCATCTCAAAATATTTATCGAAACTACCCGAATCAACAAATTCTGTTCTGATTCCGCAATGATTTGTCCCCTTGTAGTTTCCGTGCATGAGCGCTGTTTTGCTCGATAATGATCCGTCATAAAAGGCTTTGAAACATTTAAAAACAATGGCAGAACGAAACTCTGCAAATTCCTTTTTTATTGTTTCAATATTCTCAAATTCACTAAACGGTAGCACGGCGTAATCAAATAAACCGAACTCATTTTTTTCAAGGAGCAGTTTGTAAACCTCAAGGTCAGGTCTCCTTACAATATCCGTAACGGCGGTAATCCCCAGACTGTGCAGTTTCGCTATCTGATTCTTCAGTAATTGCGATTTTTCAGATAAGGATTTTTGTGGAATAACGCTTTGTACATATTCCATCGCACGTTCCTTCAGCTCGCCTGTCGGATTTCCATTCTCATCATAGATTAACTCATCCCGTGTAAATAAACCGGACTTGTTCATGATACCGGATAACTCAAGTGCTTTTGAATTTACGAAAGCTGAGTGCAGGTCGAATCGCGGGATAAATAAAGGTTTTTCGCTTTCGATACTGTTGAAGAAATCCAATCCAAGTGGAATGTGTTCAACGAAATTTGAATCCGAAAAGTATCCGCCGCACGTCCATTGGCCGGTATTTTCACGGGAATAATTTTTTATTGAATCGGTAAAATCTTTGATGGTACTGGCTGCGCGTAAATCGAGATGTGAGTTCAGTATCGCTCCGGCTAAGAGATGACAATGACCATCGTGAAATGCCGGTATTACGAGTTTGTCCGGGAGGTTTAAAATCTCATCGAAATCAATTTTACATTTGCTGAGTGAATCTGAATTCCCGACAAATTCTATTTTACCGCTTTCATCGTCGAAACCGATGTGCGACGCGTAATAATTCCTCCCTAACCAGATCCGTGCATTTGATATTAAAGTTTTCATTTGTCGGTTGTGATTTCATTCAATTTCATTGAAACAATTTTAGTGGTGCAGAAAAATAGTTAAAAATTCAAGAAATTCAGTTTGTGTTTTTACCTGTCTGTTAACCCGGATTCATACTTCATTAACTGTTTACGGTTTACCAGCCTGTGAAGAGCCCTTAGCTTTTAATTTGTCTGAATATTACGAAACGATCATTTGAATCACGTCTCACTTCAATAACATCATTTGTTTTGTTTCAATGAAATCCTCCGCTTGCAAAGTATAGTAATAAATCCCGCTGCTCAACTTAAATTTACCGGCTGAAAACTGATAGTTGTATGAACCAGCGCTTAGAACTTCATCAATAAGGATAGCTACAGATCGCCCCAGTACGTCAGAGATTGTCAGTTTAACGTTCGATGATTTCGGAATATTGAAACTTATAATGGTAACTGGATTAAACGGATTGGGATAGTTTTGGAATAAACGGAAATCCTGCGGAATATTTGTTTGGTGAATAATTCCGGTCCCGCCACCGAGCGTACCGTTGAGGTTAATATTCTGCGCATAAATCCCGCCGGATGAACTTCGCCTGTCTGACCACGTCAGAATTGACATCCCCTGTTCGGTTATATTACTATTGAAACCAACTTTCTCGCTTGTATTTGAGCTTGCAGTCAATATCGAACCGCTCCACCCGGTAACTCCCGCTGGTCCGGTACTGAACGCTTTAATCAGAGAAACAATACTCCCGAACTGCGATTCGTTAAAGGATACAATTACGTTGGTATCTTTTAAATAAACTCCCATATCGGAGATAGTATTATTATCCATTGGTTTGAACTCGATGCCGTTATCCGTCCATAGTCGTTGCCCCGTAGCGTCAATCTTCTGTCCGTAAAGTCCGCCGGCTAAAGTCTGACCTGAATTTGACGGGCTCCAGAAAACAAACGTTTCATTGCTAACCGGATTAACCGCACCAACAGGGTTATAGTTGTTCCTGCCGGATTGTGTTGAGAGCTCTGTGCCGTTCAACGGAAATAACCTTTGCCCGCTTGAATTAAACCTCTGAACATGTGCCGACATGAGATTATTCTGGTCGCGGTCATCATGCCAGCAATACAGAGCGCCGTTGTTGCCGTCAGGGAAAATCAACGGGTTGTAAAAACCTGAAACTTGTCCAAGGCTGTAAACTGTATCCTGCGTGGAGTTCCACACCGGTGTACCTGCTGAAGAAAATTTCTGTGTGTATAGTTTATAATTCTGAGGATTAAGGAACGTACCCGAGTAACCCGACCATAGTAAAATTACCGAACCGTTATCCGAGGCGATAATTCCTGGCCAGTCATAATTTTCCGGTGGACTCCCGCTTAACTTTATTGGTGATGAACCCCAAACTTTATTACCTGACTGATCTAATTTTTGAATCGCAATCTTCTTCGGAGTTGAAATGTACATCCAGGTAAAAACGTAATTCCCGTCTGAGGTAACTGCGATTTTAGGGTTCGCCTGAAATATATTTGTTGAATCGGTTAATCCAATCCCGTTTGGACCCCAATCGAAATTTCCTGACGGACTGATTTTATATGCGTAGGGATTAATATCCGATCCGGCACGCATATCGGTAAAAACCAGAATCGCATTGTCGTTTGCATCCACTTTTAAATCGTAACCAACTAATGAACTATTTTGCGGATTTGAACTTATCAGCAACCCGTCCTGTGCAAATAATTTTATACCTTCCGGAGATAACCGCTGAAGGTAAACAGCATAAGAACCGTTGCGGTTATCAAACCACGATATATAACAACCTCCATCCGATGTGGGAGCAACTAACGGAAGTGTTTGCTCGCCGGTCAGATTGCAAATCTCGAGGTTAATTGCAGGGTTTGATGACCACTGTGAAACAGCTATTCCTGTGAACGAAAATAAAATAATGAAAGATAATAGTTTTCTCATTTTAAAATTGTTTACCTTATAGTAAAAATTTTAATCAATTATTAAAATCTAATTTCAATCCAGATTGACACAATACTAATTGTCAATTATTACTGAAATCCACAGAAAAAATTTTTAGATTTTAACATGATTGAATTTTAAATGGAAAGATTTCAGATCTGTTCAGATGCTATTTTTCGTTCACATGGTTTCATTGACATGTTGACCAAACGGAACAACATTTGATACGCAATAAAAAAAACCGGTTGAACAAAGCTCAAATCAACCGGTTCTCTGAAAGTAAAAATCGCACCTGGACGATTATCAATTTACTTCAATATTACAAATCTCCTTATGCTGACAAATTCATTGCTGGTCAACTTATAAAAATAAATCCCGCTTGACAGGCCGGAAGCATCAAACGAATATTCGTATCTCCCCGGTAACATATTCCCGTTTTGCAATATCGCTACCTCTTCACCCAATACATTGTAAACCTTAAGCGAGACATTACCGTATTTGGCAATATCAAATTTTATTTTTGTAACAGGGTTAAATGGATTGGGATAGTTTTGGTAAAGGAAAAACTTATCCGGAACTTCGCTTCCGAGCGTTGCAATGCCAACATTAACTGTGTCAAAGATTGCAATTTGATTTATCGGATTGGATAAATTTACCGTGAATGATGGGTTCGTACCATTATAAGATCCCTCTCCGCTACCGTACCAACGATTGAAATAATAGGTTTTTCCATTGTACTGAACCTGTGTAGGTTCGACACTGACAGTTACAGATGAACCCGAATCATGGAACATATTACCGTTGACAATATTTGCCGGGATACCACCGGGGTTCACGGCGCTTAATATTTTAAATTGAGTTTTATAATTTGCAGTGTAATTACCCGTTGACGAGTTAACAGTAATAGTTTGTTGATTAGTGGTAACGCCATTGTTCCAGTTTTCGAAAACGTGTTTAACATTCCCTACTGTATGAGTTAAAGGCGCTTCAAGATTCTGTTGACTTCCGATATCCCATGCGTAGAGTTGACTCATAGTAAAACTCGAACCGTTAATAGTGAACGGAATTCCGCCTTTATTGGTACCAATCTCAACGAAGTTTTTCCCTACCAGATAATTTACAACAATTTTTCTGGGACGGTTAATTGAGTTAGTACCGGTTACAATAATTTTATACAATCCGGCAGGTACCTGTGCACCGGATGAAACGTTCATCGTAACCGATCCCGGGAATGAACTTATTGTATTGCCTGAAGGAAATGATACATTGATGTTATTGTTTGCGGGTTCAACTTCAGCTGAAAACTGTACAGGCGAATTGTATCCTTCTGCAAAATACGGAATGTTTATATTGAATGACTCCGAACCTGCCTGTCCGAGCTCCACAATTCTGTAGCCCGGATCCGGAATAAGGGAATATGAACTGATGGATGTTGCTACATTTAGTACTTCTTTATCGGGAGCCTGTGCCCAAACGTGAACTACAATTTTTGACGGATCCCAGTCAGGGTGCATTTTAAAACGCTCTTCAAGTATCACAGTATTACCCGGTTTAAGTAAAACTTGCCTGCCGGAAGAAGACGGCAACATCTTACGCATTACATGTGGAAACTCCGTTTCACCATTTGTGGGAGGCGGGTTGATATTTGTAATTAACGTTTCGATAACGTTCATGTAAACAGTTACGAGCGGTGAACTCATCATTTGTTCACAATAAATTACCGCTGTTACTTTAACCGAGTCACCTTGAACGCTGTCTAAAACAGTAATGGCAATCGGGCTGAGAATATTCTTTCTTGAATTGAGATTTGCTGCTAACCAAGATCCGGAATATTCAATTTCGGTTGTTCCATCCATAAAGCCATTTGGGATAGCATTAACACCGTAAAAACTACGCCTCGCATTATTATCCGCCGAGTTATGGTGATACATCGGGTCATTTCCAGGCGACGGCCAGTTCATGTGATAATAAACCCTCAAAACTTCTTCTGGATTTTGCGTTGCAAACCAGTTATTGAACGCAGGATTTAACGACGCACACGCACCGCAGGTGCTACTTGTGAATGCTTCAATATAAACTAACCGATCTCCGGGATGAACCCCGGAGACGGTAACAAAGACAATGAACAGCAGCGTAATAAAAATCTTCATGGTTGTATTTAAATTTTTTGAAAGTAAAACCCAAATTTAAATTATATAAGTCATTTAATTTGTAATATAAAATTTCCACTACAGGTTCGCCAGAAGTGCAAGGTTCAATTAATTAACTCAAATTAGAAATTGCGTTATGGTATATTTGTGAATATTTCTGAACCATACAACGACACAAAAATTTGACTAACCAATTGAAAGTTTCCGAAATGGCCGAGAGCCTGCTCGGATCTCACATTCAAAGAATCTCAAACGAAATCAGTGACCTTCAAAAACAGGGAAAAAAGATTTATAATTTTACCGTAGGAGATTTCGATCCGAAGATTTTTCCGATACCGGAGTTGTTAAAAGAAAAAATCATTCAGTGCTACAGAGACGATATTACCAATTACCCCAGAATCAATGGTACACCCGAACTGCGTGAATCCGTCAGCAGGTTTATCAAACATCGCGAGCATTTAGATTATTCACCGGAGGATATTCTGATAGGTTGTGGTGCAAGACCGATTATTTATGCGATATTCCAAACTGTACTCAATCCGGGAGATAAAGTAATCTTGCCGGTTCCGTCTTGGAACAATAATCATTACACGCACCTTGCCCGCGCCGGGAGAATCGAAGTTGAAACTTTACCTGAAGAGAATTTCATGTTGAGAATTGAACAGATAGAACCCTTCATCAAAGAAGCATCTCTACTGGCGCTATGCTCACCGCAAAACCCGACCGGAACCGCATTCGGTGAACAAGACCTCATTAAAATTTTTACCCGGATAGTTGAAGAGAACAAAATGCGCATGAACAAAGGAATAAAACCTTTGTATGTAATGTACGATCAGATATACTGGATGCTTTCCTATGGCGCGACAACTCATTTCAATCCTGTTACATTGATTCCCGAGATGAGGGATTATACAATTTTCGTTGACGGAATTTCAAAAGTATTGGCTTCTACCGGAATAAGAGTTGGCTGGGGATTCGGACCTTCAGGTGTTATTGACAAAATGAAATCTTTTATTTCACACATGGGTGCATTTGCACCTAAAGCTGAACAAATTGCCGTTGCGGAGTACCTTAATGAAACTAACGAGGTTAACAAATACATTGAATGGATAAAGGCAACTATCAACTCAAAGCTTTTAAAAATCTATAACGGCATCACAGCATTAAAATCAAAGGGATACAAAGTAGATTCGATTGCACCGCAAGGCGCAATATACCTAACCGTACAATTTGACCTTCATGGTTTTAAAACTCCTTCAGGAAAAGCATTGAACTCAACCGGTGATATTACGACTTACCTGATGAATGAAGCGCAACTCGGATTAGTACCGTTTTACGCGTTCGGCTCTAATCAGGAAAGTACCTGGTATCGTCTTTCGGTCGGGACCTGCCGGGATGATGACATTCCTGTTGTGATGGAAAAACTCGAAGCTGCTCTCTCGAAACTTTCATAAAAGCTTTAGGATGTTCATAGATTACGCAAAAGTAAAAATCCGATCTGGTGATGGTGGAAACGGCTGTATCAGTTTCCGGCGGGAGAAATTTGTTCCGAGAGGTGGTCCTAATGGTGGAGACGGTGGTAAAGGTGGAGACGTTATATTTAAAGGTAACGTTAACATTTCAACATTGCTTGATTTCAGGTATAATAAAATTTTCAAGGGCGGTCGCGGTACGCACGGAATGGGTGGAGACAAAACAGGGAAAAACGGAAAAGACGAGATTGTAATGGTGCCGCCGGGATCGGTTATAAAAAATGCTTTAACCGGTGAAACTATCGGTGAAATTTTGAACGACGGTGAAGAACTCCTCGTAGCTAAAGGTGGTATCGGCGGCAAAGGAAACGCACACTTTAAATCTGCTACTAATCAGGCACCAAGGTTCGCCCAACCAGGTGAGAAAGGTATTGAACTCGAAATTGAAATTGAACTGAAATTAATTGCTGACGTTGGATTGGTCGGGTTTCCCAATGCGGGAAAATCAACCCTCATCGCAAATATCTCCGCTGCCAAACCTAAGATTGCAGATTATCCGTTTACCACACTCGTCCCGAACCTCGGAATTGTGCGATACGGAGATTACGATTCGTTCGTCGTTGCGGACATCCCGGGCATAATTGAGGGCGCTTCCTCAGGTAAAGGGCTGGGGTTGCAATTCCTCAGACATATTGAACGAACGCGGATTCTTGTATTCTTGATTGATGCACTTAATATCGAGTCGGGAAAAGTGAAAAACCCACTCGACGAATATCTGATCCTCGTAAATGAACTTGAAAGATATGATGTGAACCTTACGCAAAAGCCTCGTTTAATTTGTTTTACAAAATATGATGCAATAAATGAAACTACAAAAAAACTAATTTCAAAGATTGAAACTAATGTTCCTGCTATTGGAATTTCTTCAGTCTCGGGATACAATATTAATAAGCTTAAAGACCTCATCTGGAAACTTTTAATCAAAACAAAGGTTGAGGATAACGAAATTAAATCAAATCAATAAAAAATGAAAAAGAAACCGTTAATATTAATTTCAAATGACGACGGTATTGAAGCTGATGGCATTCAGGCGCTTTGGCGACAGTTAAGGAAATTCGGCGATGTGGTTGTGGTAGCTCCGCTAACACAACAAAGTGCGGTCGGACATGCGATTACAACGTCAAGCCCGATAAGGGTTAGAAAAAACCTGATTGACAAAGGGTTTTACGGATATGCGGTGGAAGGGACTCCGGCTGATTCGGTAAAACTTGCTGTCCGGAATTTACTTATAGACAGGAAAATTGATTTGCTTGTCTCCGGGATTAATCAGGGGTCAAATACAGCAATTAATGTTATATATTCTGGTACTGTTTCGGCAGCAACGGAAGGTACGGTGTTAGGTATTCCATCAATCGCAGTGTCGCTTGGAAGTTTTGAGTATAAGAATTTTGAACCTGCGGCAAAGTTCGCATCAAAGTTGGCTAAGGTAGTTTTGAAAAGGGGATTACCTAAAGGCGTTCTGCTCAATGTTAATGTCCCCGCGTTACCCGAATCGAAAATTAAGGGAGTCCTTGTAACAAAGCAGGGTAAATCAGATTGGGAAGATTGGTACGAAAAGCGACTTGATCCGAATAAACGCGAGTATTACTGGCTCGCAGGAAAGATGCTCAATGGTGACAACTCCCGGGAATACGACCATAAAGCAATTGTTGACGGTTTTATTTCTGTTACACCTATTCATTACGATCTTACTGCGCATAAACTTCTGGATGAGATTAAAAGCTGGAACTTGAAAAAATAAAGCTATTCCTCTTCGGCCTGATTCAATAGTTCCGGTCTGTACTCAAAGTGCATGGTATCGTAATGAAACCATTTTCCTCCCCAGATGAATCCGTACTTCTCAAAGATAACGACGATTTCAATGGGGATTTTATTTCTATATTGTGTACTGTTGTTCCATTTCCAGTAATCCGAGTATTCCGTATTTATATCAATTGCCGTTCCGAATGCGTGCGTTGAGAGACGATTTGTACCAGCAATGTTCCGCCAGTTGAAGGTTCCCCCTGTCCGGGCTAAGTATTTATGGAATTCCGCAGGCAACTGTGATAACTCCTCAGAAATTTTGTTGAGTTTCTCGGCAACACCATTGACTGTATTCACCTTGACAGTCGTTCCGCATATCCCGGGAATCCATTTGAGCGATACCAGGTTTTCATTGACCTGATCGGAGGAAGCGCCGTACATCTTTTTAAAAAACGGTTCAAACCTTATCCTGCCCGGTTCGAAATCTTCGGGTGGCGGTGAATCCCAGTCAACACCCGGAATGTATTCTTGAGACATCATATCTTCAAGGTCAGGGTTATTTAGTTTCTCTTCGTGTGTCTTGTCGTAGCCGTCATCATATACCATGACTGTCCCGTCTTTCCAGTATAAATTGTTACCGTCTGCTGAATCCAGAAATTCAGGATATGCGGCGAGTAACCTTCGCAGACCCTGGGGAATCTCGGTATTCACATGAACAACTTCCGTTACTTCCATGACAACATCAGTTGAATCATGTACTACTTCGTGAGTCGATCCGTCACCTGAATTCTCTGCACATTGAAAATTCAGGATTACCAAAAATACAAACAAAAGTTGTGACATAAATTCTATTCGTAATCGAAGATATTTTTTAATAATTGGAAGTTAAACATAAAAATTAAAACTCTCTCAAATGTTTTTAGGCAAGTAGAATATGTTTAACTTGCAAAAATCAATCTTTATATTTGACACTTCAAGGCTACCAACTATTAATCTATCTTTTATAAATGTCATATTTTGAAATCAACTATCCGCACAAGTTAGGAGCTAACAATGCATGTGAAAAAATCCGATCGCACTTAAAAAAGCTTAATCAGGAATATAGCGATGTCATCACGCAAAAGGTAGAGAACTGGAATGGTAATCACGGTAAAATTGACGTTGGAATCAAAGGGTTTAAAATCAGTTGCGATATAGAAGTAAACGATGAAAGTGTAAAAATATCGGGTGACCTGCCCCCTACGTTATTTTTTTTCCGTGGTAGTATTAAACAAAAGATTGAAGAAGAGCTCTCTGAAATATTAAGTTAGACTTGAAATCGGGTATAACCGGTTTCAGACGATGAGCTGAAAAATTTTTCGGAGAATTTAAATGGTTTTAAACATATTAATCTAACAATAAAGTATGAGAAATTTATTACCGGTAATAATTTTAATTTTTTTATTTTCCGCCTGTGGAGATAACAACGGGGAAAGATCGGGCGAAAATCAACCTAATTCCAACAATACTTCATCCGGTGAAAAGAATGTTCAAACTCAGGTTGAACTTAACCAAAAATCAGTTGAGGAGATTGAAGCTGAACTGAAGGGGAAATGGGTTTCCGCAGACGGCGGAACGGGATTTGTTCTGGGAGACAATGGTAATATGACCTCATTGGATCCCGGCAAAATAAAATATACCGGATGGAAGGCGGATGGTAACTTCATCGGAATCTCTTCAATGCAAAAAGACGAAAACGGGAATGAAATGGAGGTTCAGAAGATTTACACGATACTTGAACTAACAGATAACTCCCTCATACTTATGGACGGGGAGGGAAACGGGATGAAGCAGGAATACAGAAGACAGTAATCCCGGATTGGATTTCAATATTTCAATAATATTTTTAAACCAAACTTTAATGCAATTACTAAAATTAAATTTTTCAGTTTTACTTTTGTTTGCAGTTTTAATCACAAGTTGCGGGGATAAAGGAATGGAAGAAAAAAAGCTCACAAGTACAAAATCAGGTTTAAATTACATTGATATCACCGAAGGCACGGGACGTAGCCCAAAACCGGGGGATACAGTTATCGTTCACTACACAGGAAGATTTCCTGATGGTGTAAAATTCGACAGTTCGATTGATCGCGGGGAACCTTTCCGTTTTGTTATAGGGCAAGGCCAGGTTATTCCCGGATGGGACGAGGGTATAATGTCTATGAAGACCGGCGGTAAACGAAAGCTAATCATTCCTCCACATCTCGCCTATGGTGAAAGTGGTGCCGGTGGGGTTATACCGCCAAACGCAACTCTCGAATTTGAAGTGGAATTGATTGAAATAAAATAATCCATTCTCTCGGGTTCGCTGTTAAAAAGTCTTTCGAAACTGAAAGGCTTTTTTATTTACTAAAGTTAAAATTCATGGTTTTAAAAGAGGTATAAAATTCGTAGATTTAAAAAATAAACTGTTAAAATGGAAATAATAATATTAGTTGTTCTCGCCATATTCATCATAATAATATTTTTCAAAACAGCGAGGGTAGTTCCGCAAAAGACTGTATTCATTATCGAGAGACTCGGAAAGTACAGTAAAACGCTAGACGCTGGTTTTCACATTCTCATCCCCTTCATTGATGTAGTAGCTTATAAACATTCGATGAAGGAATTGGCAATTGACGTTCCGCCGCAAACATGTATTACAAAGGATAACATTCAGGTAGAAGTGGATGGAATACTTTACGTTCAGATAATTGATCCGGTTAAAGCCTCATACGGAATAACCGATTACAGGTTCGCCACGGTACAGCTTGCGCAAACCACGATGCGAAGTGAGATTGGAAAGATTGATCTCGACAGAACTTTCGAAGAACGTGAAAGCATAAACTCGTCCATTGTGTCTGCAATTGATAAGGCGTCTGATCCATGGGGTTTAAAGGTTACAAGGTACGAAATCAAGAACATCATTCCGCCAGCAACCATCCGTGATGCGATGGAGAAACAAATGAGAGCAGAGAGGGAAAAACGCGCGATCATTGCGGAATCCGAAGGTGAGAAGCAGGCGAAAATAAACCGCGCCGAAGGTGATAAACAGGAGGCCATTGCACGGTCAGAGGGTGAAAAGATGAAACGAATCAATGAAGCACAGGGTAGAGCTTCAGAAATTGAAAGTATTGCACTTGCAACAGCAAACGGTATCCGTGAAATTTCAAAGTCAATTAACGAACCGGGCGGAGCCGAAGCTGTTAATCTCAGAATTGCTGAACAATATCTGTCCGAGTTCGGTAAGCTGGCTAAAACGAATAATTCAATGATTATTCCCGGCAATATAAGCGATGTGGCCGGAATGGTTGCGTCACTCAGTAAGGTTTTCAGCGAAATGAAAACTAAATAAGGAAAACTTTTAAACATCCTAAAGTACAATGTCAGAAATTACTTCACTTGGATTATTTTGGTTTATTCTTGGAATAGTTTTTCTTATAGCTGAACTTTTTTTACCGGGATTTATAATTATGTTTTTCGGTGTTGGCGCTTTGATTACCGCTTTGCTTACACAATTCGGGATTATTAGTTCATTCAATATTCAGATTATTGTATTCATTGCTTCGTCTGTTATTTCGCTCCTCACTTTCAGAAAGAGATGGAGCACTTACTTCTCAGGCAACGTATCGCATAGGCTAGGAAAGAATGAATCAATTGATGACATAAAAGGTAAACGTGCGAGGGTAATTAATACAATTACTCCGGGTGGGATTGACGGGAAAGTCGAGTTTAACGGAACTAATTGGGATGCCGATGCGGAGGAAATAATACAATCCGGTGAGATTGTCGTTATCGAGGCCAGAAATAACCTACGGTTAATTGTAAAGCGCTCAACAGCGAATGAAAATAAGGGTAAACCGGAATCTGAGTAGTTTACCTTTAGAGCAAATTTCGGGTTAATTGTAAAAATAATTTTATTGACTAAAGAAAAATTCTGGAAAATTATAAGTTCAAAAAAAGGGTTCGCCGGAAAGTGGATAGACCTTGATTTAGATACGATTGAATTACCTGACGGATCAAATATAACTTTTGAAGCCTTACGTTATCATCGAAACGGAGCGGCAATTGCCGCTGAGAATTCCGAAGGGAAAATAGTACTGATAAAAAGTTACCGGTACATAAATGATTTCACCGGTTGGGAACTCCCTGCCGGCACTGTACCTCCTGATAGAACCCCTGCCGAATGTGCTGTAGAGGAACTGTTTGAAGAAGCAGGATGTAAAACATCTTTGAGTTCGCTCAAATTTCTCGGAGATTATTTCCCGTCAATCGGATCATCAAGTCAGCTTTTCAGTTGTTATTATACAAATGACGTTGAAGTTGTTACCGATAAACTTGATACCAATGAAATTTTAGACCGCCGATGGTTTTCCAAAGATGAGTTAAGAGAAATGATTCTGAGAAATGAAATCAAGGACGGATTTTCATTGTATCTCTTAATGCGGGTACTTTTTCTAAAGTAGATAAAAGCAGTTTGATATTTATCCGTTACCTGAACTTGCTCTTCGTTTTCATTTATTATTACTACCAGTTGTAACTTCTAAAAGGAAGTTTAAGAATAAACTGTATCCATATATTTACCGTTTGACTAAACTATAACCGTAGTGCATCAGACACCTTTCTCAAGGTTGAGCTTACCGAGATCACCATGCCGGGGGAAATTTAAAAATACATAAATTATAGCAATCAGGACGCTCACTGAAGCGTACATTATATTTGAGTTAATAAATAAATTGGTGGTAATGCTGAAAAGTCCGCCAGTTTCACAGATTGCGAAAGAAATGATGTGAGTGGAAAAATATTTGTTGATAAAATTTTTCGAGTTTACTTTGCTTAATAAAGCCTTACGTATATAGATCGAAACTATACACATGGCAGTACAAGCAATGAGCGAAATCAGGTTAAGAATTGCAAAGTCTTTGTTAACGTAACTTGCAGTAACGAACAAGCCTGCGAGATAGGTTATAAAAAGCGCAACTATTATCACGATACCGATAATCTTAATCCGTCTTGAGAGGACAGAAAACCTTACTTCTTCGACAAGTGATACTTCTGAATTCATAAATAAAATTGTTTGTAAGTCAAAATAATATTATTTTTAAAAAAATACTACTAAAACAATATGAAGAAACGGGGCTCGGCTAACTCATCAGAGCTTCTACCGGAAGACAAAACCGATTTCACTTCACGCATCAGACCAAAGCGATTCGACGATTTCACAGGGCAGAATAAAACCAAGGAAAATCTGAAAATATTTATTGAAAGCGCTAAGGTTCTCGGTGAATCGCTTGACCATATTTTGTTTACCGGTCCGCCGGGTCTTGGAAAAACAACCCTCGCCAATATCATTGCAAATGAACTGGAAACACAAATAATCTCTACCTCCGGACCGGTTATTGAAAAGCCGGGTGACCTTGCCGGAATGTTAACTAAATTGAGGCAACATGAAATTCTCTTCATTGACGAAATTCACCGCATTCCCAAAGTTGTTGAAGAGTTTTTATATTCCGCAATGGAGGAATACAAACTCGACATCATGATAGATCAGGGACCGGCAGCGCGAAGTATTCCACTAAAACTGGAAAAGTTCACCTTGATTGGCGCTACCACAAGGCAGGGATTACTCTCATCTCCTATGTTGGACCGTTTCGGGATTACATGTCATCTCGATTATTATAAAATTGAAGATTTAACCCAAATTGTAAATCGATCGGCAGAGATTTTGCAAATTGAAATTTCCAAATCCGGAAGTATCGAAATTGCAAAGCGGAGTCGCGCAACCCCGAGGATTGCAAACAGGCTGTTGAGACGAACACGTGATTTTGCAATTGTAAAAGGGAGAGGAAAAATTGATAAAGATATCGCAGTATATGCATTGGAATCCCTCGGAGTTGATGAATTCGGTCTTGATAATATTGATAAAAAAATTCTTGAAACAATTATTCTCAAACACGATGGCGGACCAGTAGGTCTCTCTACTATTGCTGCATCCATTAGTGAAGATCCGGGAACCGTGGAAGAAGTCTATGAACCATTCCTGCTGATTGAGGGTTTTATTAAACGAACTCCAAAAGGCAGAGAGGCAACACAACTTGCTTATAAACACCTCGGTATTACTAAAAAACAAAATAAGGAACAACACCGGCTGTTTAATGACTGATCTGCGATTTTTCACATGTAGATTTCAGAATTAAATTTATTTTTTACAGGATATTTTTAAAGGCTTTTTAATGCAATAAAATTTTATGAAAAACCGTTTCGCATCTCAAACATTATTTGTAACTGGTTTCAGCGTTTTGCTCGGATTATTTGTAAACTGGCTTAACCCAAACGGTATTCCTTTAGTGATGGACGAAAGTCGTTATTCAACCGAACAGAGCGATAAATTAATGCAGGATTTTATGAATAATCCAACCGATACCACATCAAAAGAAAATACAAACCTTATTCAGAACCCAAATCTTACCGAAGAAGGATTTGTAAAACCTCAAAACATTAAACTGGATTTTACAAAGCTCCTGCACGAAAAGAATGCGCTTTTTATTGATGGTCGTACCGAAGAAGAGTATAAACTCGGCCACATTCCTGGCGCAATTAATATTCCATACATTAATTTTACGTCTCTACCGAACGAAAAAAAACTTGAGATAATGGATAAATATAATAAAGACGGCATTATAGTTGTGTATTGCGGCGGGGGTGATTGCGAAGTAAGTATTGACTTAGCCTATGACATCGCAAAACTCGGTTTCACCAGTGTAAATATTTATCTCGGCGGTTGGAAAGAGTGGACTGAAAATGGTTTAAAGGAGGAAAGGTAAATGAAAGATTTTCTGTCCAATAAATTTTTATTGCTTACGATACGAATTATCATAGGCGGAATTTTCATTTACGCATCAATTGATAAAATTTCTAATCCTGCGGATTTTGCAAAAGCTGTAAAAAATTACGATATGTTGCCGCTTTCACTTGTAAACTTTTTTGCAATTGTGATTCCCATGATGGAACTGGTTGCCGGGTTAATGTTAATTTTCGGGATTTATAAAAAAGGAAGTGCAATGACAATTACTGTTCTGCTTTTATTGTTCCTCGTTGCGCTGATTCAAGCAGCGATTAGGGGGCTTGATATAAACTGCGGATGCTTCTCAGTTACTGATACTTCAACAAAATCAGATCTTATCATCAGAATAGTTGAGGATGTGTTTCTGCTTGCCGGGGTATTAATTATTTTATTTTTTCATAAACCTCACTCTGAGAAAATTCCCCTTGAATCCGAGCATAGTTAACTGTATCTATCAAACCGATGTCACGGAATTTTGATGGATTGCAGGATTATTAACTAAATTGTCATGGATTTTATACGTAATTCAAAAAACCTTGTTCAGAATCCCTTTATCTTATTAATACCATTTTCTTTGTTTTAACAAAGTTCTTCGCTTCTAACATGTAAAAGTAAATCCCTGATGAGAGGTCATTACCACTGAACTCAACCGTTACCTCTCCCGGCTGGTAATTCACATTGTTGATTAGAGTATAAACTAACTGACCAAGTACATTGTAAATTTTTAGGCTTATATTGGTCGGTTCAGGAACAGAAAACTTTATCCTTGTTGTCGGATTGAACGGGTTCGGGAAATTCTGACCGAGCGAATACGAAAGCGGTACCTCCGGTGGTATCGGTGGAGTTATTGTATCGAAATCAAGGTACGGAGCTGTAGTTTTAAATTCGTAACTCGTACCCTCCCGGGTAACCTGGTACGGATATATTTTAAGCGAGTCCCCTTTTTGTGGTAATAATCCCGGCTGAATTAAACGTGGCGCCCAGACATACTGAATATCTATATTTACAGAAATGAATAAATTCTTTGTCGTATATGCTGTATCGGGTATCGGACTGTACGATGATTTGAAAACATACAGCAACAATTTGCCACCGAGTGAATCTGATGTGGGATTCCATTGCCCGGTTGCAGGGTTTATGTCATTGGATTCTACAAAAGCGCAATTTAACTGCCTGTACCCATTTAAACCGGTAAGATCTGTCGTTCCGTAAACCCTGAACGGGACATTTGTCATATCCTGATATATATAAAAATTATCGCCTGAAATCTCCTCATCGAGATATCTGTACGCTAACTGCCCGTTGTCCTCATCGAAAACTATCTTCACTATCTCTAACTCCTCCCAGGGTAAGCCTGAATGAACGAGTGTATAATAACCTATGCTCGGATATACCAACGACATTGACTCCGACTGATAGTCTCTTATTCTGAATGCCGATGCACCTTCAACGAACCTGTTATTCTCCGGTTGATACGACCAGCCATAATCCCGTGACTGCGAATTCGGACCAGGATCGCGAATTACTCCATGATTAACAATCTTTTCAACATCTATAAGTATCCCGTCAATAATCCGTGAGGAATCCTGTGCAGATGAATTTAGAGTAAACTTCAAACCTGATTTCAATACAGAAAATGATCCGCCGTTGTTGGTTGAACGGTGTATTGAATATGTCGTATCGGGTGTATCGTAAATTACCCTGTAAATTGCATCCCGTAGATATTCCTGACCTAACACTACCGGTACAACTCCAAGGTCACGACGGTTTGTTACCAGCGTATCCCCGTTCACAAAGCTAAACGTTGAATTGCCCGGCCGCCTCGGGATAACTGTAATCAGGCTGTTTTTTAATATACTGCGGTTTACCCTGAACCCTCTGCGAATATCAGGATTGCGGCTCACAGAATATCCCATTACAAGATAGGTATATTTCTTGTTGTACTGAAGCTCAGATACATTACCGTAATTTTCGGGAAACATGGTTTGGGCAATTGTCTGACTTCTGTTCAATCCAAAGTTCGGGAAATTCTCAGGTTGATTGAAACCGAATGCAGGAATTACCGGAACTTTAGAAAATTCGTTGTAATTTCCAATCAAAAGTGTATCGTAAATAAATCCTGTTTTATTCCTCTTATCGTATATTGCAATTAGTTTTATAATATTGGGGTTGATGGCAAACGGGGCGTTAAAATCAGGCAGAATTAGTGCATTTGTATTTACTTCGTAAATTTCGTATCCCTCAAATTCATAGATATTGGAATCGGAGCCTGCAAAGAACAAGGTATCGTGATAACGAAAACTTTCGGCAATGTCATCCCAAAGTAAATTAATTTCACACTTATCTCCCGGCAGGTGAGTTATACTTGATTTCACCTGAGGCGAAGGTGTAGAGTAAAAGGAATTAAATTCATTATCGTAAAATTTCTGCATTGCCTCGCTGTAGCGCTTTAACATCGTTACGGAGTTCAAATGATTGGTACCCGCACGAACCATTTGAACACCTACAAGCAATTGTGTATCACCAGGAGAGATAGTAAAATCGTCTTTTCCGAAACCTATAAGTAAATATCGAGTACCGGGAGGATTTACATTTGTAATATTTCCTGTTAACTCGCCATTACAGTTTTGAACCGAGCCTTTGAACTCTGTCCAGCCTGTTCCGGTCTCAGGATCACCGGGATAAATAAACTTCGTGGGCGCACCAGTTAATGGATTTATCCACGGGGTTAAATCTTTTTTTACCCCTGACATTAAGTTATATGTTCCTAATGGGTCACCAATTGGTTCAGATTCACATGGAGGGTATGATCCAAAAATATCCATAAATGTGCTGAAGCTCGTAAATGATTGATCAATGTTCGTGATTTTATCAACCATACCCTTTAAAACTTTAAATCCATATGCAGGCGGATACTGACCATATGAATTAGCAAAACCGGAACCATCATTAGGTTTTCCGTTATAGCCATAACCAAGTTTAAGGTTTGTATCGCACCCTATATATTCGTCTGAAAAATCTCCAATCTCCGGTAAAGTAAATAACGCTACTCGTGTTCTCTTCCATACTCTATCTGTATCTGTACTTTGATTAATTATTTTCCATTCAATAAACTGCGCGTCCGCTAAACCCGGATGAGTGTACGTCCAGGAGGTCCATCTAATATCAGCGAGTAGCAACGGATCCCTTACACCGCCACCGAATCCTTCAACTGCATTCCTTTGATCAACAAAAGCATCTGTCATCGCAATGAATGTTGTTTGATACGCGTTTGGTTTGCCGGGTATGTCAAGGTTAATATCGAAAACTCCGTTATTGTTCACATCATTGTAAGGCGCTCCGTATGGAACCATTTTATACCAGTTCGCATAATCCGGATTCGTGCTGGCGTTATCATTAAACCTCACTAAATAAACTTTAAAATCACTATTTGTAATACCTGAATCGTTCATGATATATCCGGGGGTATATTCGCCACTGAATGAAGCGGTTACCTGAGCAAGTCTGTTACTTATGAAAGCTGAAATTGAAAGCCCGGAAGAGAAGACAGCAAAATTTCCGCTTTTATAAGGCCACTCAAGCCCCGGGGAGCCAATTTGGTTATACTGATTAAAGATACCGGTGTTCTGAAACCATGATCCCATATTTGGTGAAAGCAACCTTACCTGCTGTATCTCAATCGAGTTGGGTGATATTAGAATGGTCGGTTTTCCGGAGGCGACAGCACTTGCATAAGATAAATACACAAAGAAAATAAATATTATTGTCTTCATGAGGGTTCTTTTTTTATGATTTAGATTTTTTCAATGAATAAATCAAGGTATTTGTTAATCATACTATCAAGTTATAATCTGTTTGTTAGTCTAAATCGAAATACTATTCTTTTCAATCCTTAGGTTACAGACATAATTCCGAATTTAAATGTTTTGTATTTTTAAAATAACATTTCATCGCATAGCAAAACCTAAAATTGTAATATTTTTTTAAATTCATTACATTTTACACTTGATATCTTATTACCAAAAAACGATTTTTATTATTTATATAACCATAAAATTTATTTAAGTAACAGGAAGTTTACATTTTTCAAATTAAATTAACGGAGGTTTCAAAATATGAATAAAATACCAACACGAGGTAAAAGTTTTACTTTCATTGGTGTGGGAATTGTAATCATTTCAGCAATCATGTTTGTCGTGTTTACTAATTCTCAGATTACCGCTTCACTAAGTAGCGATTCTCCTAAAATAGTATTCACCAATACTACATTTGATTTCGGGACAGTTCCACAGGGTCCGGAAGTATCTCATTCGTTTGAATTCAAAAACTCAGGAAGCGGTACATTGAAAATTGAGAAGATTACTTCTTCATGTGGTTGCACCGGAGCTACCAGCGGCGACAAAGATACATTTACGAAAGATGAAACCGGCGAAATAAAAGTTACTTTCAAAACTCAGGGAAGAGAAGGAAAACAGGAAAAAACTGTTCTGGTTTTCACGAATGATCCGGCGAATCCTCAACAAGTCCTTAAAATTACGTGTAACATAGATCCAAGTATGTAAGTATATTTGTTACGCTAGAATTTATAAAAAGCGACTCAAAAGTCGCTTTTTTTGATGTTTAAGAGCCGTTTCAATGTGCTTTTATTTTTTCAATTCAATTGAAATTAAAAACGGACATCTATAATTAGAGATGTCCGTTAATCTTAGTTGTTTACTTAAGTAACTTCCTGCCTTACTTCAGGAGTAC
>MWSW01000008.1 GCA_002050165.1 Candidatus Tepidiaquacellales bacterium OLB4/UTCHB1 | reverse complement strand
CAGGTGTCGTAATACTAAATAATACAGTTTGTTTCTTTGTTTTTTAAACTCCAATTAAATGTCAGCAAATATTTATTAACCATCGAGGTTTGAATGACTTTAGAACAAGAGTGTTAATCTATAAAGTAAATAATCCCTATCTCAATATTACCATCTTTTTTGTTTGGTTGTAATTAACTGTACTCAAACGATAATAATATAATCCACTCGACAAATTGTTGGCATTAAAAATAAATTGATAAGTTCCTGTAGTCAAATCACTGTCAACCAAAGATTCAACTATTCTGCCCAGCTGATCATAGACTGTTAGATTTACATGAGTGTTTTCGGGCAGTGAAAATTTAATTACAGTTGATGGGTTGAAGGGGTTAGGGAAATTTTGAGAAAGTCCGATTTCTGTTGGAACATTTTGTGAAATTTGATTTATCCCTACAAGTCCACCGGTATATGTCTTCAGTAGAGTACCGTTATTACCAACTGCGAAGCCAGTATCAGAATTAATGAAACTAACACCATATAAAGTTTCTGTCGTTCCGCTGATTTGTTTATTCCAATCTGCACCACCATTGGTTGTATGTAGTATCAATCCTGCATCACCGACCACCCATGCAGTTTGTGAATTTAGGAAAAATGCTCCTCTTATCCGAGCAGTATACTCGCTCTGATAAATTAGCGACCAGGTATTACCATCATCAATAGAACGAATGTAGCGAAAATAATAGCTATCGGCAGATAAAGTATTACCAGCGGCATAAATAGTATCATTAAATGAATCTGATAAACAAACTACTTTACCGTTAAAGGAGTATGCAAATCCAGCCTTCGGAGCCCAATGACCTCCTCCATTTGTAGTCATATGTAAACCAGTACTAGTAATTGCATACCCTGAGTTTTCATCTTTAAACTTTAATCCAATTATTCCAGAAGGATTAGATGGAAGTCTATAAACTAATGTCCATGTTTGACCACCATTAGTACTTTTAAATATAACACCATCATGCCATACAGGAAAAAAATCAAATTCCTCACCTGCTGCGATTATAACATTATGATTTATTGGATAAATCGAGAAAACTGATATAATCCCACCTATACCTGGCAATTGTGGATTCATCTCGTCAAATGTTTTTCCTCCATTTGTAGTAAGTTTACCAGGTACTGGACTATACGGATATGTTTTTAGCAATGCACCTAAATCAGGACTTTTAAAAAAACCTGTGTAAATGTCTAAATTTGGAAGACCAGTAAAAATAATCGACCAACTATCACCTTTATCTAGCGTTTTATACAAAATACTATCAGTCAATATATAACCAATGTTATCAAACATATAAATTTTTGAAAGGATCTTATTTGTATTCAGATTAACCAGTTGCCAACCGGATTGTGAGTTAGCATTACTTGAAAGGACAAATGTTGCAATTATTATTAAAATAACTTTTTTCATGTTAAGATGTTTTTTTGACTGTTAAAAAACAGGTAGCACTAATATCATCAGTGCTACCTGAGGCGAATGTTTTAGATCACTTTAACAAAAGCATTTTCCTTACGGAACGGTTCATTAATTTACCGTTTGATGTTTGTGTCAAAACATAGTAATAAATTCCACTTGAAAAACCGTATTTACCGGAATCAAACTGAACACCATAATACCCGGGTGCCTTAAATTCATTAACAAGAACTGCTACTTCTTTACCTGTGATATCAAAAATTTTAAGTGAAACATTACCTTCCTCTTTAATAGCAAAGCTAATATTTGTAATGGGGTTAAATGGATTAGGAAAATTCTAACTGAGTGAAAAACTTTCCGGTTCTTCCGTTAAGTTTGTTGTCGGGTAAGGCATCGTTTCAGGGGCGCAGGGATCAGTATATCCCCAAACAGTATCTCTTTCCGACATTACCGACTCTTGTGATTTATCATCAACAGCAGTTACTTTGTAAGCATAACAATGATATTGGTATGTGCAAATTCCACTTCCACCTTGTCCGTAATATAATACGAGAGAATTATCTACGTAATAATTATCTTCCGTACTTCCAATATATGAATAACTTGAGGGCTCTTGACCCGGAACCGAAACATATCCGCGATAAACATTATAATAGCTCAAGTCAGGTTCAATGTTTGCCTCCCAATCTATTCTCGGGTAAAAATCGTTTGGAATCATCGGATTCAATGGTTCGGTTGAACCGACTACATGCAACGGCTTTGATGGATGAACGTCGGTTATGTTTGTGAAATAGACTTTGACTTCCAGATCCCCATTCTGATCTTTGCCAATAATTTCAACTGCAAAACTGTCATTTTGATTGGCAACAGTAACCCTTGGATTACTCCATGGAGAGTAAACCTGATTGTAACCTATATCAAAAAAAGTATTAGAATCACCATCTTTCCCAACATAAGAAAGTTTATACACGGGAGTTTGGGTATATTGATTTATAACGGTATTACAGTTTAAATCTTTTACTAATTTTTTGTTTAAGTCCATAACTCTTTCACCTGAGATAGCAGACGGAGATGTCCTTACAAACTCGTTGTAGAATGGAGTTCTTTTGACCTTGTAATGTGTTCCACCGCATTTATCCCAATTCCACCTTCCCATTGCATGTTCTGTTGAGAAAACAAATGAGCTGAATTTTTTGTAAACAAATAAGGAGGAATCAGCCTGATGTGGGAAAGTGGGATCATCATTTGTCCACTTCCACCCCCTGAAATCAAGGGACGAGTAAAAATTTTCCCTTGCTCTATTTTCTAAAAATAATGTGTGTCCACTTCTACTGATCTTAATATAATCACCTGTGGTAATATAGTCCCGCAAGGTTATTGTTGCATTAGAAGTTGGTGTATAAATATTTGCTGATTGAATGTTCCAACCAAGTCTTTCACGGTCGTCTGCTGATGCAATTCCACCTCCATTTATGTTGTTCCATCCGAGCCCGTCATGATGAACCGCTCCGTAAGAATAATGTTGAGCAAGCTCATGAGCCGCGGGTCCAAGATCTGTTTTGATAAACCTCTCGACAATCGCATCTGAACCCGGAAAGCATGCTTTTATCGTATATCCATCGTGAGTTTTATATTCTTGCTCACCTGCAAAACTTCCGCTACGACCCCCAAGCATTGATATACCTGAGTAACTAGATGGATCAGTTGTTGCGCTATAATTAAATCTGAAAATTATGAAGAAGCATCAACAATTCCGTCAGGTTCTCGTCGGTTATTGTTACTGTTCAGATCATAAGGATCAAATTTGTCGTAAAGAGACCAGTCAATATTTCCGTCAATCTGTTCAAGAACATCTTTCACTGCATATCCTATATTTCTTCCATTTGAAGGTGAATATTTTTCAATACTATCAATCATGACAAGATCTGGATATACATCGCCGATCAACCAAAATTTACCGTTACTGCTTTGCTGGAATAAACCTGTAAGAGACGGATGCCAGACGTTTGTTGTTGTCGGGCAAATTATCGAATCTGCCCAAGTAAGCTTTTCATCAAAACTGCTGCCTGGCCAGTGTTGGGTTATAATATAAGATGAAGCCGGGTCCCAAGTATCATCTGGAAACTTTGCAAATATAACTAAAATTTTTAGAGTTTCATCAATTACTGGAAAGTATGGATAGGTGGCTTCAGGGTTTTCTTCGGTTGCGCATAAATTGTTTGATAATTCGTTTATATAATCGGATTCTGTCCATTGCGCCTTTGTAATGTTGGAAAAAGCAAAGAATACTAATAAAATGTTAATGAGTATTACATGAATTAAAAATTTGAGATGATAAGGTAGGTAAAGAGAAAACATTTTAATATCCACCTCTTGAGTTTTGAATTTCTAGAATAAGATTACAAAACTGAAAAATATGTAGTAGCGTATAATTATTATTTGAAAATGTCAACTATAAAATTTAATCCTAAAACTGGAGGAAATTTCCGATTTGGCAAATCAGGTTATAAACCCGGGAAGTTATGAATATGAGTTTGATGCTTCAGACCTTTCGAGCGGAATTTATTATTATATTTTGCAATCAGGGGAATATAAAATTTCAGGGAAGATGGTGTTGGTAAAATAATACAGTTTGTTTCTTTGTTTTTTAAACTCCAATTAAATGTCAGCAAATATTTATTAACCATCGAGATTTGAATGACTTTAGAACAAGAGTGATAATCTATAAAGTAAATAATCCCTATCTCAATATTACCATCTTTTTTGCTTGGTTGTAATTAACTGTGCTCAAACGATAATAATATAATCCACTCGACAAATTGTTGGCATTAAAAATAAATTGATATGTTCCTGTAGTCAAATCACTGTCAACCAAAGATTCAACTATTCTGCCTAGCTGATCATAGACTGTTAGATTTACATGAGTGTTTTCGGGCAATGAAAATTTAATTACAGTTGATGGGTTGAAGGGGTTAGGATAATTTTGATAAAGTATGTATTGTTCCGGAACTACTGTAGAAATATTCATCACCTTGACAGTACCACCCGTGTAAGTTTTTAAAAACAATCCACTGTCTCCAACCGCAAAGCCGGTATCCTGATTGATGAAGTAAATACTTTTAATATCCTTTGTCGTTCCGGTCTCTTGCTTTACCCAGTCCGTTCCGGCATTGCTCGTGTGTAGAATATATCCGCTATCTCCGCATACCCATCCGGTTTTGTTGTCTATAAAAAAGACATTGTTGAGCGTATCACCTGCTTGCGTTTGGCAGAGCGTCCAGTTATATCCGCCATTAAAAGATTTTCCTATTCTACCACTAGATCCTGAAACGTACATTGTATCTCCGAAAATTTGAGATATTGAAGGAGCAAATGTTCCAATGGCTGTTATATAGTCCCAATTCGCACCATAATTAGATGACGTTATAAGACCAGTTCGGATAGCATATATTTTATTGTCCGGATCTATTTTTATATCAGTAAAATCAACTCCACCAAGATATACTAATTCCCACATTTTACCGGCATTGGTAGTTCGGTAAATTTTTCCAGTTACATAAAATTGCGGAGGAAAACCGTATTGACCAAATTCGTTTCCGCAGACAAACGCTGTGTCTTTATTAAGTATCAATCCCTTTCTCATTATTATTGTGGCAAACGTACTACCGGGAACCGGATTTATACCTCCGCCATATTCCCATGTTTCAGCACCATCATTCGTCATAAAGGGATAATGTCCTATCAATATGCCTGTTTGGTCATCTAAAAAATAACCGCTTGCCGCCCAGCTTGGTGTTTCGTATGCCTGCCACGTTTCACCGCCGTCTGCTGTTTTATACAAATTAGATGACCAGCTGAAAGCAAAACCGGTCTGGGCATTGATAAAGTTTATGGAGGTGAGCTTCGCTGTTCCGATATTGGATTCTATCCACGGGGTTTGCGAGTAAACCGTCTCCACAAATAAAAAAAGTAATATGATAATCGTTTTCATTTTAGAAGTACCAACCTTTCAATTTTTGTCTGTCTATTTACCTTGAATGTATAAAAATACACTCCGCTTGATAATGTGTAATTATGGGTATCAAAAATAATTTCATGCGTTCCTCGCTGCCTAAACTCGTTTACCAATACAGCCACTTCTCTGCCAATCATATCATACACCTTCAATGATACAAACCCGTCATGAGGTAAGTTAAACTTAATCATTGTTGACGGATTGAATGGGTTCGGATAGTTCATAGCCATTATTACGTTATCTTTTCCCGTTGAGATGTTATCTTGCTCTCCGCACAATGAACAGCTATTAGGCGATACTGCTGTTACCTTCCCTCTGTCAGATAAAATAGATTCCTGGTCAGTGTTATCAACTGCCATTATTTTATATCCGACTAAATAATGGATAGGTGGCGGTGTTCCTCCTACATGACTACCTGCCGCTAAAATCGTATCAACATAATACGGCGTGGAATCCTTGTGTATATCAACCATAGTCAAGCAACTGTAACTCGTTGGCTCGTTCATATTAGGTGAAATCCCACGATACACTTTATACCGTTTTAAATCACCGGCACGGAGCATATCCGGCTCAATGTTATGAACCCAGCTAACCGCTGTATAGACCACATCAGGAAGCGTTGTGTCAATATGGTATTCACCTCGTACGTCGGTTGGTTTTGAGGGTGGAGCGTCAAGCAGGTTGTTGAAATAAATATTGACTACAACTTCACCGGGTCTGGCTCCGCTGTCCACAATTTCTATAAGCAGACTGTCATTTTGATTGGTAACCGGTAAAGCAGGATTGCTCCACGGTGAATAGATTTGGTTATACCCCACATCAAAACAAGTGTTACTGTCTCCGCCTATTCCTCTATAGGTTATTGAATCAATCGTAGCAAAAGGATTTGGGTTAAACTGATTAAGAATAGGATTACAAGAAATATCCATTACCCTTTTATTAAGATAAAACGTTGAAAGCCCGCCAAGTCTGTCAGGCGTGTCGTGATGCCAGATGTTGTGTGAAGGCGTGTAGTAAGTTATTTTATGCCTTTGATAGGGGCTGACAAAACATTGCTGCCAGTTCCATTTTCCGTTCGCACTTTGGATTTCAAAAATTCTTGTTCCCGTTCTTCTGTAAATCACCAAACCGGAGTCAGATTGAAGGGGATAACGGGGATCATCGGCTCCCCATTTCCATGAGCGGTAATTCTCGGTTGCATAGTAACTATACCTCCTCCTGTTCTCTATATAAATTGCATCACTTGTTCTTTGTATTTTAATAAAATCACCAGTGGTTACATAGTCTCTTAGTGTAATAGTAGTGTTTGAGGTTGGCGTATAGTTATTGCCAAAGTTCCAATTGTATTTTTCTCTATCAACCGCTGAAGCGAAATTTCCGCCGTTCATATTGTATTGACCCATTACTCCGCTATGACCTGAGCCATACGTATAATGTTCGATAAATTCGTGAGTCATTACACCTATTGACCACCTATCCGTCATTTCCTGTATGCTGCCTGATCCGGGAAATCGTGCGTCAATTTTGTGCCCGCTTTTGGTTGTATAGTCAGGTTGACCGGCAAAACTTCTAGACAGTCCGCCAAGACACGCAATACCGGTGTAACTCTGCCCATCTACTATATGAGCATTTGCGAATCTAAAAACAATAAAAATAAAATCAACTACACCGTCAGGTTCATTTTTGTTACTGTTTTGATTGTAATCGCAGGGGTCTAACCTGTCGTATAACGACCAGTCAACATGTTCATCAATTTTTTCAAGAACCTCTTTTGTTACATATCCCAAATTTCTGGTAGGATATGCATAGTAACTAATTTCGTTATCTAAAACTACCAAGTCAGGATAGACATCACCTATTAACCAGAACTTTCCGCCGCTCATATCCCTGAACAACCCAGTTAAAGAAGGATGCCAGACGTTAGTTGTGGTCGGACAAATGACCGAATCTGCCCATGTCGGTTTTTGCAAATAAGATGAAGCTGGCCAAAACTGTTGTAATACTGAGCCATTCGGAGTTTCATAATCTCCGTCAGGATAATTCACAAATACTACCAAGGCTCGTAACGTATCATTTTGAAGTGGAAAGAAAGGAAACTGGCTACACATTGCACCGCTTACGGTAACATCTCCGCAGTAAAGATGAGGAGCGGCACTAAAAACATAGTTGTCAATTTGAGAGTAAGATTTTGCAGGCAGTAACATCATAGAAAAAATTAAAACAGGTAAGAAAAGTTTATCAAGTATTGTTTTACTTGTGTGTGTGTGTGTGAAATTCTCATTTTAATACTCCTTAAATTATTTTAAGATTACTATTAAAATGAATCCAGACAATTTAACCTGGCTTTTTGAATTCAAATAAAACGTATTCTATTCTAAATTTATAAACAAGTGGAAAATTACTCGTAGGTAAATATGAATATTTCCGTTTTCACAATTCCGGTGCACAAGCGGATGCTATGGATTCAAATTAATTCAAAGTGAGCTTTTCAGAAAGGAGAATATTTTCTTTAACTAAATACAGGTCTACAACACATCAGTAATAGCGATGTGATTTGGAAGAGTATAATTTAATACCGTTAAATATGAACTGAGTTTTTACTGCCAATATCCTTCATTCAAATTCACTAAGGTTGTTTGCAGGTGGTCTGTTGTTAAAATTCCAACCTGGTAGCAAGTTTCAACAATTTAAAGAAAATCCGTTCTTAATATTAATTCATTTCCATTCTTTCTATTTTATTTCACATTAAATTTAAAACATACCAAATGACACGAACCATAAAAGCGCCGACCGGAACTAAAATAACCTGCAGGAACTGGATTACCGAAGCAGCAATGCGAATGCTTATGAACAACCTCGACCCCGAAGTTGCGGAGAGGCCGGATGATCTCGTCGTTTACGGAGGGAGCGGGAAAGCCGCAAGGAACTGGGAGTGTTTCGACAAGATTGTTGAAACACTCAAACAACTTGAAAGCGATGAAACGCTGCTGATTCAATCAGGCAAACCCGTTGCGGTATTTAAAACTCATCCTGATGCACCACGGGTTCTGATTTCAAATTCACAGATCGTGCCTGCATGGGCAAACTGGGACGAGTTCAGGCGGCTCGAATCGCTCGGATTGACTATGTACGGTCAGATGACTGCGGGTTCGTGGATTTACATCGGTACACAGGGAATTTTACAGGGAACTTACGAAACGTTTGCAGAGTGCGCCAGAAAAAATTTCGGTGGTTCGTTGCAGGGCAAATTTGTCCTTACCTGCGGTCTCGGCGGGATGGGAGGCGCTCAACCGCTTGCCGCTACACTTAACGGGGCGGCATTCATCGGTGCTGATGTTGACAAATCGAGAATTGAAAAGCGAATTCACGATGGTTACTGTAATATACTTTCCGAGAACCTCGACGAAGCGCTCGAACATGTTTTACGTGCAAAGGAAAAGGGTGAAGCGCTATCGGTCGGGCTTGTGGGAAATGCGGGTGATGTGTTGCCTGCAATTTTAGAAAGAGGAATTATACCCGATGTTGTAACAGATCAAACATCCGCACATGATATGCTCAACGGTTACGTTCCGATGGGAATGTCATTTGACGAGGCACTCAAGTTAAGAAATTCCGACCCGGAAAAGTATCAGGAACTGGCTCGGAAGACGGCGGTGGTTCACTGTCGCACAATGTGGGAGTTCATGCAACGTGGTGCTGTTGTATTCGATTACGGTAATAACCTGCGCGGTGAAGCGTACGATAGTTGTTTCAAATCCGCGTTTGAGATTCCCGGTTTTGTACCCGAATATATCCGCCCGCTTTTCTGTGAGGGGAAGGGGCCGTTCAGGTGGGTTGCGCTTTCGGGTAATCCGGAGGATATTTACACAACCGACGAGGCTATAATGGAGGCGTTCCCGGAAGATGATTTATTGCACCGCTGGTTGAAAGCGGCACGGGAGAAAGTGCATTTTCAGGGATTGCCCGCGAGAATCTGCTGGCTCGGCTACGGCGCAAGGGCAAAAGCGGGGAAAATCTTTAACGACCTGGTAAGAGACGGGAAAGTATCAGCTCCGATTGTTATCGGGCGTGACCATCTTGATTGCGGAAGCGTCGCTTCGCCTAATCGTGAAACGGAGAAAATGCTTGACGGATCCGATGCAATTGCAGACTGGCCGATTCTAAACTTCGGATTGCACGCAATTGGCGGCGCAAGCTGGTGCTCGCTCCATCACGGCGGCGGGGTTGGAATAGGTAACTCGATTCATTCCGGGATGGTCATCGTTGCCGATGGTACTACCGAAGCCGAAGCACGGCTCGAACGTTGCCTCACTTACGACCCGGGGATGGGAATAGTGCGCCATTCAGACGCAGGTTACGAACTCGCGAAAAGCGAACAGAAAAAGTTCGATATTAAAATGCCAATGGAGGAGAAATAAAGGCTGAGCGGGTATATGAAACAGTGTGGATTTTAGATGTACTTTGTTATAACCTTATTTTCGTTCGATAAAATGAAAACCGTATATTATTTTTTCACCGATTCGATTTTTCCAACCGGGAGCCAGTCATCCATATTTCCGTAATTGCTTTTATCTATTTCGAAGGCTTTCACCTCCTCAATTTTCTTTAACTCAATTAAAACTAAATATCTTTTCCCCGCCCATTTTTTGATCTGGTTACCGGATAGATTGAGTTCACTTTGATTTTCCTCTACCAGTGCAACTGATTCCTCCGGCGATAATTTATCGGAATTAAAAACGTTGTTAACCGTTGCTTTGGCTTTTACAACGCCTTCAGCGTTATTGTTGATAAAATATAAAGTGTCATCCTGATTCACCCTGCCGTAAGGTAATTTCCTGCCGGTTGCACCGCGGATGATCATTGTCTTACTTCCATCAAGAAGTTTCTCCAGCTCATTCGCCTTCGCGTCAAGATAAACAACATGATCCATTTATTTCCCTTTTAAATTTTAGTTGAGTTAAATTTTTATTTAAACGAGGTTCTGTTTTTCAATCAGGATTTTGTATAATTCTGGAACAATTTTTCAAAGGTTTAAATTGCAACCTGTTTGACTGTACAAAACTTACACAACAAACATATTACTCATTATTGTTAGAATGTGGTACTCTTAGATTAGGATTTTTTGTTTTTAAGTTTAGCTCCGTTTTATATTCTTCTTTTGGTTCCTCAAATAAAAATAATTCAAGTTCGTTCTTGTTGTTGAAACCGCCTATTTTTTGTCTGAATGAGGCTGCTGTTTTTGGGTTATCAATTTCAAGTTTTCTTTTTTTGCTTATTGTTAAAAATTCTTCTTCTTGGTCAATTCCGAGGAATCGCCTGTTTGCTAGATTAGCAGCGATTCCTGTTGTCGAACTACCTGTAAAGGGGTCTAAAATCCAAGCGTTCGGCTTCGTTGAAGCCAAAATAAGTCTTGTCAAAACCGAAAGCGGTTTTTGTGTCGGGTGTTTACCACACGATTTTTCCCAAGGTGCAATTGCCGGGAGTCTCCAAACATCTTTCATTTGTTTGTTTCCATTCAGTTGCTTCATCAGTTCATAATTGAAATAATGAGGAATTTTTTCACTTTTTCTTGCCCAAATGATTTGCTCAGTCGAGTATGTAAAATATCTGCAAGAAAAGTTTGGTGGTGGATTTGTTTTCTCCCAAGTTATAACATTTAAAATTTTGAAGCCTAATTCTGTTAGAATTTGACCAACCGAAAAAATGTTGTGCATTGTTCCGCTGATCCAAATAGTTGCATTATCTTTCATTTTGTCACGAACCAATGAAAGCCATTTGCGATTGAAATCATTTATGTATTCGAAGCCGTGTGATTTATCCCATTTCCCTTTGTTTACACTAACTATTTCCCCACTTTGAATTGAAAGTCCGTTGTTGGATAAAAAATAGGGTGGGTCGGCAAAAACCATATCAAACTTATGATCAAATTGAGGCAATTGTTCTATTATGTCCCCTTTTAATGAATCTTAAAATTTTTAATAATCTAAGAATAATTTTCCTGAATAAAAATCAGATACAAGTTTTAGAGTTATTTTAAAAAGAGTTTTAGAAAGACCGAAACCTTCTAAATATTCACTATCAACATAAGTTTGTGAACTTCCTGCATCAAGTGCAATTAGATTAGCATCTTTAAATAATAGACCATTTGCAATCAGTTGGTCTCTTAAAATAATTCTTGGGTCATTCATTTTCATAAACTTCAATTTCGGTTGAAACATAATCTTCACTGTCTAAAACAATTTCTTCATTCTTAATATAATTGACGAACTTTTGAAATTGCTTCATCCTTTGTTTCAGCTTCTACTTCAATTATTCTTGATAAAAACTCTTGAATTTCAATTTTAAATGTTTCCATATTTAATCTTTTTGTATTTACCACGACCGACAAAATCAATTATGCCTTTATCACGAAGTATTTGTAGTTGTTGCCTTATTTTATCTTTAATGAAATTATTGTTAGGATATTTCAATCTGAGTTTTGGTTCAAATTTATAAACTTCTTCAAGGTTAAATTCATCAGTAGTAATTTCATCGACACACTTCATAACATTTAAAATCCATCCTTTTGCATCACTAGATTTCTGTCTTAGAAATAGAGTTTTGTTAAAGGATTGATTGACAACATTAGGGTCAATTATCTTGGTGTTCTTAACTAAAAATACTTTGCCTGATTCAGCTACTTTAGAAATATCAATATTACAACCTATCCATCCTGCTCTTCTGGCAGTTGGAGCTAATGGTGGTCTTTTTATTAGAATTTCTTCTGTAAAAAATTGCTTTGGAATAATCAGAAAGTCGTTAACACTCCAATTCTTTGAATATGTTAGAAAGAAAAAATTCGGATTATTTTCAGAGTATATTCTTTCTATCATTGTTGAGTAAGCGCCATCAGTAATTGTATTGGAGAGTTTACCCCCTTTGCTTTTTAATTCAAATTCTTCAGAACACTTTTTGCAGTAGAAATCAGCAACTGGTCTATTGTTTTCAAATTCATTTAAAGGCAAATCACCGCAACTTGGACAATAAGAATTATTTAGAACCCAATTTTCTGTGAGAATTCTCGCTTTTTGAGAATTACTTTGATAACCTTCTGCAAGTTTTAAGTTAAACGACAAGTTCATTTTTAGCAGTAAGTTGCGTTAGGGATAGAAGTGGAAAGCCCGCAGCGAAGCGAGGACATGTAACGGATAGCCCGACCCGATAGGGGAATGCCCAAATAAAACTTTCTGGATTGGCATTGATACTTCGTCTCGCATCTACTCTTTGTATGTTGAAGTCAAAATATAAGTCGTCAAAGAAATTATCGTTTTCATCTATGCCTTTAACGTCTGAATTGCTTAAAATCCAAGTGTGTCCCAAAGTGTCAAGTTTGTGGCAAAAATCTCTTAGTCTGATTTGTTCTGCATCGTTAAACTCGTCTTTTGCATACGAATTGAAACTTGAGGTTTCGCTCAAAGGTTTGTATGGTGGGTCGAAGTAAAATAACGTGTTGTTGTCAGCGAATTTTAGAGTTTCTTCATAGTCGCCACAAAGGATTTCCACTTTTTGTAACACTTGACTTACTGCCAAAATATTTTCTTTATCACAAATAGTCGGTCTCTTGTAACTGCCTATTGGAACATTATATTCATTCTTTCGATTCACCCGATACAGTCCGTTGAAACAAGTCCGATTGAGAAAAATAAACAAAGCGGCTTGTTCAATTTGTCTTTCATTCCTTTTGTTAAACAAATTTCGTTTTTTATAATAATATTCTTTTTTGGCTTCGTCCTGTCCTTCAAGTCCGTGAAATTCGTTTTGTAAGATTTGAAGTATTGAAATCAGTTCTTTTGGTTTCGAAGCTATCGTTTTGTAGGTATTTATTAAGTCTTCGTTAACGTCGTTTATAACCGCTTTTTTAAGGTTTGGAAAGTTGTTTAACATCCAAAACAAAACAGCTCCGCTTCCAACAAATGGCTCTATGTAGGTAAACTTGTTCTTTGAAATGTCTTTTGGTAAAGCCTTTTCAATATCGTTTATGAGCTGTGTTTTACCACCTGCCCATTTTAAAAACGGTTTCGCTGTTTTATCTTTCATTTTTATATTATGCTTTGTTTTTTAATACCGGAGTTTATTAATTAACACATTGACGGATAGTTAAACATAGCATAGTTTCTTAACAAAAATATAAATTTCTTCATTTAAAATAGATTTCTTAAATAAACTAAAAATAGCAAAAAAATTTCATATAACGACAAACCAACTCAACTTAGTACAACAGAATTTATTATCACGAAAATCTCATCCATAAGAAGTATTTTACAACATGCCTTTAAAAATAGCCCTCCATTCTTTTTCGTATTTAAACTCGGGGATTCCAAAAGACCAAACGGGTAACGGCGGTGGATTTGTTTTCGATTGCAGGTTCATAAATAATCCCGGAAGGCTTGAGGAGTTTAAATCACAAACCGGTAAAGATACTTCGGTCATAAATTACCTTAACGAAGATAACGCCATGCAGGAATTTCTGGCTGAAGTTAATTCAATTCTCACGAAAGCCATAATGAACTACCTCAACAGAAAATTTTCTCATCTCATGGTTTGTTTCGGTTGCACCGGCGGTCAACACCGGTCAGTTTATTCAGTTGAGAAAACAAAAGAGTTCATTCTCAAACATTTTCCGGAGGTTCGGGTTGAAGTTATTCACAACGAATTCCCAGAACTAAACAATACCTGAATTGGACAGGACAATTTATCCGTCCTTTGAATTTAAACTGCGCGAGCGGAAAACTTTCATACTACACCTGATATCGCAGATTTTCAGCGGTGTCGCAACCGGCATACTGATCCTGCAGGACATTATCCTGAAAAAATCTCTCGGTAGTTCTGATTTTGACGTTACCATCCTGATTTACCTGATTTCTACCTCATTTCTGGTTTCAATCTATGGCGCGGAAATCATCAACCGCGCAACCACAAGGTCAAAGACAATTTTAACTTTAGGAATTATCGGGAGGACTCCGCTTTTACTAATTCCATTTTTTGAATCAAAGTTTTATTACATAGGCGCAATAGCTTTTTCAAGCTACATAGATGCGATGTTGCTTCCGGTCTGGAATATTGTGTTCAGACATAACTATTCAACCGAAAAACGAAGTTCACTTTTCTCTTATGCTTCAAGTCTGCAAACGGTAATGTTGCTCATTATTACAACCTTGTTCGGTTTTTTCCTCGATAAAAACGATACTCTTTACAAATACATTTTCCCGATGGCAGGGATTTTCGGGATGCTTTGTTACTTCAACCTATCGCGGATGATGAAACTTGTACCTGACTCGCAGGAACATAAATCCATCGCAGCAATGTCAGTTGATTTAAAAACCGTAAAGGAGGTTTTAATTCTGCCGTTGAAAAATACCCTCAGGATTTGCAAGGAGAACAAACCGTTTTTCAGATTTGAGGTTTACTTCTTTTTGTACGGAATGGCATTTATGATAATGAGCGTTGCGATTCCTCTGTTTCTCGTTGAACAATTGAAACTTGACTACACCCCCATTTCTCTGGCTCGGGGATTAATATTTCACTCGGCGCACATAATCTTTACTCCGCTCATGGGCAAGTTGCAAGGGTCAGGACATCCGGCGAAGTTCACCGGGTTAATTTTTATTTCTTTGATGTTATTTCCATTAACGCTGATTTTTGCGGGATACCTCGGCGATGACGGACTGACTGATCTGGAAATGTTTTTCTTTTACGCATGTTTTTTCATTTTCGGAATCGGGATGAGCGGAATTACGATTTCATGGGCGTTGGGGTCAATATTTTACGCTCCCGAATATGAAGTCTCAAATTACCAGGCAGTTCACGTAACGCTTACCGGCGTGAGGGGGCTGTTCGCCCCGCTCGTCGGATATTTGATAATTCGAATTTTTTCAATTGAAATTAACCTTGTTATTTCGGCATTGCTATTTGCACTTGCCGGCCTGATGATGATTAAAGAAAGCAGACTGAAGTATTCTTACGGTAAATTATAAATCTCTGAACCTGTTCCATAATTTTTTTGCGTGTACCAGAAATTCATCCGGCGCACTGTTAAAAGATGGATCCACATTCATCAACCCCTCATATTCCGAAACAGCTTCCGGTTGACTGACCACATTGCTTCCCCTGATTGCATATTTTGTCTTCCCTTCGTGCATTATTAGTTTTACATCATCCGGACTCACATCACCTTTGCAGGAGAGCGCGTACATAAATGCAGTTTCAGCAATCCCATTATCATCAAGATCAGTAACCGAAAGCGAACGCGGAAAATAATCGAGACGAATATCAACCGGACATTCCCTGATGAAATCTGTTACTCTCCACAATAGTTTTGATTCGCCGTCGTTCATCAAATAGTGGTATGCATACAGTTCTTTATCCCTGAAATCTTCACCGTTGGAATTCGGGGTGGGGAACTCATCTGTCAGTGTTATAAAAATCAGATTGTTGCCGTTGTTATCTTTCCATGAAGCGGAAATCTGATGAATACCTTTGTACTTTATATTTTTAGGGATTTGTACATCAAACTGCAGGTCTCTTATTCCGTTCGGTTTTTCTTCTTCTGAAATAACTTCATTAACTTCCCCAGCCTTTTCATTAGTTTCACGAACGATCTCGCCTGACTGTTTCTCGCCCTCTTTAATGGATATTTTGTCTTTGTTGTTGCAACCAACTACAATGAAAATCGCAACCAGAATTATTATTGATCTCATTTTTTTTCCGCAATATCTTTAAATTTTCTTCCCCTTTCAATGCAACTTAATTATAATTGAGTAATATAAGACCATTTGTTTCAAACTAAAGAAAATTAAATTTCATCCGTTTACGTCGTACAGATAAACTGAGGGGAGATCATTGTTTACAATGGAGCCTTTTATAGAACATGGAAAGTTCTGTTCATTTTCTTTAACTTTAACCAAAGAATGAATAAGTTAACAATATTTGCAGCGATTATTTTCGTTGCCCTCACAATAGTTTCATGCTCTAAATCCGAGAATCCGGTAACACCACCGCCACCGGATGATAACCTGATTAACCTTGGAACACAATCCGGAAACGGTATGACAATTGTTTTATACTCGGATAAAAATCCGTTTGTTGGGTTCAATAAATTATTTCTGAAAGTAACGGACGATGCTTCGGGCAATATTGTAACAAACGCCATAGTTACCATAATGCCTTTATTGAATACCGGCACAACAAACTATTCGGCTCCGTTTGAAAATCCTTCCGGTACTTCTGCTGCAGACGGAAAATTTTCCGGTGCTGTTGTTTTCATCATGCCTTCATCTTCCGGAAGCTGGACTATTGAAGTAAGCATAACAAACCTGCAGAACAATTCAAACACAAATGTATCATTTCCGGTTAATGTAACAGAACCTCTATATCCCGTTGTAAAGCAAAAAACCATTCAGGGAACGACATACTATGTTTCGATGATCGAGCCGTCGTTACCAAGAGTTGGAATAAATGATATGGTCATTAAAGTAAACCGCATGGAATCTGTTACAAACTATCCGAACGATTCTACTTACACGTTTGATATGTATCCATGGATGACCTCAATGGGACACGGATCGCCCAATAATATTTCACCGGTTTACACCGGGAACGGTTATTATACCGGCAAAGTAAACTTTACAATGACCGGCGACTGGAGGATTAACCTGATATTTAATGAAAATGCAACACCGGTTGATAGCGTAGCATTCGACCTTGAATTTTAGTTATACATTCAATCTCTGAAAGCATCAATTCCGTTTATATAAAATCATAATGAATCTTACACTGAAATTTCTATTCATTTGTCTTTTTTCATTTTCGGGAGTATTTGCACAGGAAAACGATTCTTTATTTAAAGAATATATTCTGGAAAAGGAGATAAACGTAAACTTCAACCGGATAGATCTCACAAAGGAGGAGACTGGTTTTCACAAAAGCAGTAACCTGAGTTCTACTGAAGAAATTCTCTCAAGGTTCAGCGGTGTATCGTTTATCAGGCGGGGAAACTACGCACCGGAACCGGTTATCAGGGGATTAAACACGAACCAGATAGATGTAACAATAAACGGAATGCGGGTAATGAGCGCGTGTACCGATAAAATGGATCCGGTTACTTCTTACGTTGAAACGCAAAATCTCGGGGCAATTGATATTTCAAAAGGTTCCTGCCATTCTGAGGTCGTATCCAATATTGGGGGTAAAATCAATCTTGATATGCTTACGCCGCAGTTTAGTTCACACTTTTTATTTAACGGTAAAGTATTCTCCGGTTACAGATCCACTTCCGGAAATTACAAAGGTGGACTTGTAGTTGCGTTATCAGATGAAAATTACGCATTAAATATTAACGGCGGTTACAATAATTCCGGAGATTACAAAACCGGCGGCGGTAATGAAATTGAAAATTCCGGGTTTGAAAAATACAATTTTTCTCTCAACGGCGCTTACAAATTAGACGAATTTAATATTCTTCGCATTAGCGGAATTTGGGACGATGCTTATGATATCGGATATCCGGCTTTATTAATGGACGTCGGATCCGCAAAAGCCAGAATTGCCGGACTTGACCTTGAATCAAAGGATCTTTTTGATTTTTTCAACACACTTAATTTTAAAGTTTACTTCAACACTATTGACCACGTTATGGACGATTCGAAGCGCAATAACGGGTTCAGGATGGATATGCCGGGTAAAACTAAAACTTTCGGAAGTTCACTGACTGCAGGTGTGCTGTTTGATGAAACGACTGCTGTTACTGCGGGACTTGAATTCTTTAACTCACTCCACAGTGCGGACATGACAATGTACTTCGGAAATTCTAATCCAATGTATATGGTAACCTGGCCTGACGTAAGAAAGAACCAGTTTTCATTTAAAACTTCATTGAGAAAATATTTATCAGATAAGTTCAGTGTTGAACCGTTTGCAGGATTTGCGTTTGTTTCATCCGATATAGAGAGTGAGCTCGGATTTAATTCGCTTCAGATTTTCAATCCCAATGTATCTAAAAAATCTTCGAGAAATATTTATTCCGGAGGAATAAATCTATACTATCAATTGTTCGATCCGTTAACGCTATCGCTTTCATCTTCTTATTCGGAACGTTTTCCGACCGTCAGTGAAGAATTCGGTTTCTACCTGTATAACCGGTTAGATAACTTTGACTATATCGGTAATACCGCTATTTCCAACGAGAAGAATATTCAGTTTGAATTTAGGGCAGATTACAATGAAAGTGATATCGCCGTCGGGACGAGTATATTCATATACAGGTTCACCGATTATATACTTGGCAAGCGAATGGTTTCAGTCGGACCAATGACGCCGGGTTCGTTTGGCGTTAAAATGTACGAAAATTTCGATAATGCATTGCTGGCGGGGTTTGAAGCTAATTTGATTTTTTTGTTTAAAACAAATTTTGTTTTTTCCGCCGGAATAAGTTATTCATACGGCGAACTTGCAAACCGCGACCCACTGCCACTTATCCCCCCACTTAACGGTGTACTGTCAATCAGGTTCACTAAACCAGACTATATGGTACAACTGGAACAGATACTGGCAGCGAAACAACACCGGGTTAATACCGATGCTGGTGAAAGTATCTCAGCAGGATACGGACTTATGAACATCAGAGGTGAATACACTTTCAATGATATTGTAAAGATTAATTTCGGGGTAGAAAATATTTTCGACAAGGAATATTACAATCACCTTGATTGGTTAAAAATTCCGCAATCCGGGAGAAATTTTTACGGTGGGATAGATTTAAACTTTTAAAAAAGTTTGTCCCGTTACATGTGCGTTTAAAGGATATTCAGGTTGTAAATTTCAGTTGCTTAATCGTTGCAATTCATCCCTGAGTTCAGCCGCACGTTCAAATTCCAGATCTTTTGCAGCCTCTATCATTTCTTTCCGCAATTGCTCAATTAATTCCTTTCTCTGTTCGTTCGATGTTTCGTCCATCACCGGTTTAATCATAGCTTTCAGTGCAGTGTTCACGGATTCATCTGATTTAGATTTCCTTTTATATGTTTCATTTTTCGAAATTGAATCGGCAACAATTGTAGTTGATATTATATCTTCATAAGATTTATAAACGGTCTCAGGTTGAATATTGTTTGCTTCATTGTACTCCTGCTGAATTTTTCTGCGTCGGGCAGTTTCGCTGATAACCTTAGACATTGATTCAGTAACTTTATCTGCATAAAATATAACCATACCGTTTACGTTTCTGGCAGTTCTCCCGGCGGTTTGCAGAAGTGATTTTTCAGATCTGAGGAACCCCTCTTTGTCTGCATCGAGTATTGCTACAAGTGAGACTTCCGGCAGGTCGAGACCTTCCCTGAGGAGATTAACACCAACTATTACATCAATCTTACCAAGCCTCAGATCGCGAAGTATTTCGACCCTGTCGAGGGAATTAATTTCCGAATGAATGTACTTAACCCGAACGTTCAGATTCAACAGGTAATCTGTAAGGTCCTCGCTCATTCGCTTGGTCAACGTTGTTACCAGTACCCGCTCATTTTGAACAGCACGTTTTCTGATTTCATTTAGCAAATCATCAATCTGGTTTTTAACCGGCTTAACCTGAATTTCCGGATCAAGTAATCCGGTGGGACGAATTATCTGTTCAACAATTACTCCCTCACTTTTTTCGAGTTCATAATTACCCGGAGTCGCGCTTACGAAAATAACCTGTTTAATCATTGACTCCCATTCCTCAAAGGTCATCGGTCGGTTATCAAGCGCTGAGGGTAAACGAAATCCGTGCTCTACAAGCGTTTTCTTTCGCATACGGTCGCCGTTATACATCCCGCCAATCTGCGGAACGGTAACGTGTGACTCGTCCACTACAAGCAGGTAATCCTCCGGAAAGTAATCGAACAAACACGAAGGTCTCGAACCGGGTGGTCTGCGATCAAGATGTCTCGAGTAATTCTCGATTCCGTTACAGTATCCAACTTCCTGAATCATCTCAATATCGAAATTAGTGCGCTGTTCCAGTCTCTGCGCTTCAACATATTTTTCTTTTTTCTGAAAAAATGCAATGCGCTCCTCAAGTTCTGCCCTGATATCATCAATTGCAAGTTCAAGCTTTTGTTTATTCGTTACAAAATACTTGGCGGGATAAAGTACAACGCTGACATCTTTACCGATTATTTTTCCGTCTTCTGCATTTACATAGGAAAGTTTCTCAATCTCGTTATCGAATAGCTCTATCCTTATCGCAGTATCAATTTCGTAAGCCGGAATAATTTCAATTGTATCTCCCCTAACCCTGAATGTTCCTCTGGAAAATTCATAATCATTTCTGACGTAGTGAATATCAATAAGTTTATTTAAAAGGGCTTTTCTTTTAATTTTCTGACCTAGCTTTAAAACCAGAACCTGTTCGGCATATTCCTCCGGTGCCCCGATACCGTAAATGCAACTCACTGATGATACAACAATGACATCTTTCCGGCCTTCAAGAATCGAAGCTGTGGCACGAAGTCTCAATCTGTCAATATCTTCATTGATTGAGAGATCTTTCTGAATGTATGTATCCGTTGATGGAATGTAAGCTTCAGGTTGATAGTAATCATAATACGAAATAAAAAACTCAACCCGGTTATCCGGAAAAAATCTTTTGAATTCACCATACAACTGTGCGGCGAGCGTTTTATTGTGCGACATTACAAGAACGGGTTTACCGATATTCTGTATAACATTTGAAACCGAGAAAGTTTTGCCTGAACCGGTTACACCAAGAAATGTCTGGTACCTGTCTCCGCGTTGAATGCCCTCAGTTAATTCTTTAATCGCACGGGGCTGGTCACCGGTAGGTTTATAGCCCGAAATGAGTTTGTAATTCATCGAATGAAAACTATGAAAATATTATATCAGATGAGAATGTGAAGTTAAATGCTATTCAATTTTTGTTACAAGGTTAATTTCTTTTAGGATGGATTCAATTTTCATTAAATCTTCCATGTCGCCTGATTTCACAACTGCTTTACCTTTGGTATGTGCTATAATTGCGATTTGTTCACAGTGTACAAGATCAAAGCCGGTTGCTTTTTGCAATTGTGTAATCACCTCTTCCCAAAAATGATTCGAATTAAATAAAATCAATTTCCTCTCGACATCCTGACCAGTTCCTGACCCGGAAAATGTTTTCACTTCTTCCATAAATCATTTATTGATTCTTACGGGTAAACGATGATATTACTTCACAAACCGCATCCTGCACATCTCTCGCATGTTGCCAGCCGCCGGAAAATCCATTGTTTACAATATAAAACATCAGAAGCTCATTATCCCGCGATACAGTGTAACCTGCCAGAGCGCTAACGGAATTCAGCGATCCAGTCTTCGCCCTAACATTTCGCTCTGCTTCGGTGCCAATCATTCTTTTCCTTAACGTCCCGTCATAACCGGCTATAGGAAGGGAATTATAGAACATATCGAAATTTTTTAAATCATCGTACATAATTTTCAATAGCCTCATAAAAAGATTTCCTGTTACTATATTGTATCTTGTCAAACCCGATCCTTCGAGGATTTCGTATTCGTTCCGGTCAACCCCCTTTCTTGTCATATAATCAATAACTGCGTTCGTTCCTTTTTGCAATGTGCCCGGCGGGGATTCGTTTACCGCACCAATTACTTTAAACACGGAAATTGCTGACAGGTTATCGCTTGCTTTGTTCATTTGGATAAGGACATCTTTGAGCGAATGAGAAAACTCGGCAATCTGAACAGCACGCGGTGGTGTAACTCCGGAAACGACTTCGCCCGAAATTGTAACGCCGTTAACTGTCAATTCGGAGGTTAAAAGATCCGCCGCATAAAATCCCGGATCGCCACCCATGTTATTCTTGTCAATATTAATCCCTGCAACATAAGGCCAATACTGTTTTTTTGTATCTCCGGAATAATAGTCTGCTAAAGCGTAATAATTATCATCCAGAAATGAATTATCGTAAATTATATTTCCGTTCACCTGTCGTACTGTTTTTGCTACCTCTTTTGCAAGCGTTGAAATATCGCCGGAATACAAATCGGGATCTCCAAATCCTTTCAGGTAAAGATTACCGTTTACTACTCCACCGGTAACATTTGCATCGGAATATACTACTGTCTTAAACTTATAATCCGGTCCAAGCACATCCATTGCAACAATTGAGGTAACAAGTTTTGTAACTGACGCCGGAATCATTTCCATACCAGGATTGAGAGAATAAATTACATCTCCGTGTTCAGTGCTCATCACAATACAAGACACATTTCCGCCAATCGTTGAAAAGATTGAGTCAATTTTTTCCTCATATATGTTACCGGCTTTTGCGTTGCTGAAAATAAAAAATATCAGCAGGGTAATTTTAAATTTTTTAATAATCCTCAAATATAATTTTATTATTGAATTAAACTCTTTATAATTTTATTTGAATCTTCTAAAACTTCGATTGTATTGTCGAATGTAATTAATTCCTTAGCCTTATCAAAGTCACACCAGGTATATTCCATAACCTCGTAATTATCGGGCCTGACAATTTCACGTGTATTAGCCTGTCCAAGGTAATATTTCACAGTTTTTTTTATCGGCTTTTGCTTGAAATGATAATTATATTTCTCTTCAAATGAAATCGATTCATCTTTAATATCAATATTCTTCAATCCTGTTTCTTCTTCAAGCTCCCGCGTTGCTGCCTCTATCTCAGATTCACCATAATTTTTGTGTCCCTTTGGAAACGACCAATGACCTTTTTTATGTTTTATAAGCAGAAATTCAATTTCACCTTCATTAATCCTGAAAATCACAAAACCGTATGAACGATCTTCTAGTACCATTTAAACCTCTTCAGATTTTACTTCCTGCCAAAGCGCATCCATCTCAGAGAGCGACATTGAATCAAGTTCTTTTCCAACTGATTTAGCTTTGCTTTCAATTTTTCTGAATCGTCCGGAGAATTTTTTAATTGTTCCTCTTAATGCGTCTTCCGGATTTACTTTCAGGAAACGTGAATAATTCACAATTGAAAACAGCAGATCCCCCAATTCATCTTCAATTTCTCTGACGGATTTTCCGTTGTTGACATTAAAGCGAAGTTCTTCAAGCTCCTCCCTTATTTTTTCAAAAGCCGGCTCCGGAGCATTCCAGTCAAATCCAACTTTCGAGGCTTTCTCCTGAATTCTGTACGCTTTTAACAGCGCAGGTAATTCAGCCGGTACACCGTCAAGTGCGGAAGTCCTTCCTTCACGCTTTTTTAACTTCTCCCAGTTTGCTTTAACCTGTTCGGCGCCATTTACCTTAACATCGCCAAAGACGTGTGGATGGCGGTCAATTAACTTTTCCCTTACGGTTGACATTACCTCGAAAAGATTAAAATTATTTGCTTCTTCAGCAAGCACTGAATGGAAAATAACCTGTAACATTAAATCACCAAGTTCTTTTTTCAATTCAACTTCGTCTCTCGTATCAATTGCTTCAAGTACTTCGTATGTTTCTTCCAACAGGCAACGGCGCAGTGACTCGTGCGTTTGCTCCCTGTCCCAAGGACACTCAACCCTTAGTTTCTTAACAAGTCTATAAAATCTGATGAATTCTTCGGAAAGCGCTTCTTTTTTGTACATGCTTTAAATTTAGCATAATGTACAAAAGATTTCTAATCAATAATTATTCATCTTATACTGCTATATGTGCTTCGGTTTCGTTTAAATTTCATTAGATAAAAACAGGACTGTCATAGCTCAAAAGCATCCATAATTTTAATTATTTCCTGAACATCGTCCGATTCGAAACCTGAAATTGTATTTTTTAAAAGGCTCAGTTTTTCCAGTTTGTACTCAGGAACTATTTCACCGCTTGACTTTAGGGCAAGAATATCCGATAGTAACAGATGAGCAATATAAAGTTTTTTCGGGTCAAGCTCAGTAGATTCAATCGCTGCGAAATGACCGAATGAATTATTGTCCATTGAACAAATAGTTTCAAAATCGAGAATTGAAGATTTGTTGAACTCCGAAACCGCTTCATCCCGGATATGACAAAACGGTTCTGTCTCTTTTTCGTTGATATATTTCTTCAATGCAAGCGATAAGGATTCAATTCTTTTGATAAGTTGATCTTTTTGAATTATCATTTGAGTTTTTTAGTGAATATAAATTTTCCTGATTACACCTTAAAGCGTAGAAAAAGTACAGGGTTTTTATGGTCTGTATCAAACACAAAATTTCCCTTGCGATTTCATTATCAATTAAGTTTGAGCAGCCGGTTATCAAATACAGAACTTAATCTGAATTGAATCACATAAACAAATGAGATATTTTCATTTCAAAAATAAATCTTAACGACATGATAATTGGTGTACCGAAAGAAATAAAAACAAATGAAAACCGGGTTGCACTAACTCCCGGAGGCGCTGAAGTTCTTAAACAAAACGGTCATAAGGTTTACGTTGAAACGAACGCCGGAATTGGCAGCGGTTATACTGACGCCGACTATAAAAAAGCAGGTGCTTTAATACTTAAAACATCGAAGCAGGTGTTTGATATTGCAGAGATGATTATGAAGGTAAAAGAACCTATTAAACCTGAGTATAAGAAAATCAAAAAAGGTCAGATTGTTTTCACCTATTTTCATTTTGCTTCGTCCAAAGAGCTGACAAAAGCAATGGTTGACAATAAATGTATTTCAATTGCATACGAAACTGTACAGAAGAGCGACGGATCGTTGCCATTATTGATTCCGATGAGTGAGGTTGCCGGTAGGATGGCTGCGCAGGAAGGTGCAAAGTATCTTGAAAAAGTAATGGGCGGACGAGGCGTTTTGCTCGGCGGCGTTCCGGGGACTGAACCGGCTGAAGTTATCGTCCTCGGTGGCGGAATCGTAGGGACGAATGCTGCTAAAATAGCTGCAGGATTCGGGGCACGTGTAACTATCATGGATAATAATCTTTACCGGTTGAGATATCTGGATGACATAATGCCGAAAAATGTTACAACCATGATGAGCAGTCCGGTAAATATCAGACAAAAAATCAAAACGGCTGACCTCGTAATTGGCGCTGTTCTGATTGCCGGAGCTAAAGCCCCTAAACTCGTTACACGAGATATGCTTAAACTTATGAAGAAAGGTGCCGTTGTTGTTGATGTATCAGTTGATCAGGGCGGTTGCATTGAAACATGTAAACCAACAACGCATGAAAACCCAACTTTCGTCGTTGACGACATAGTTCACTATTGCGTTGCAAATATGCCGGGTGGAGTTCCGTTTACCTCAACCATTGCCCTTACAAACGCAACCCTCCCCTATGCTCTGCAAATTGCAAATCTCGGTTGGTTCAAAGCCTGTACCTCAAACGAAGAGCTAAAATTCGGACTCAATACTATAGAGGGAAAAATCGTTTATAAAGCCGTTGCGAATGCTTTCAATTTTAAATATTCACCCGTCGAAGAAGTTTTGAAAGAATATTCTGAATGAAAATAAGAACCTTGTTAGCTCAAAGTAATTTTACCTAAACTACAAATAAAATGGTAATCTTTTCAGATTGCCATTTTTAATTTATTTGTCTGAGATAAATTTATTAAATTTTCCAAGCGGCTATTTCAGTGTGTACTGCACCGCTTCGGTTCAGGATACTTTTCATCAAACTAATTTTTTCTGCGAAAAATTCTATTCTGAATTTTAAATTATGATTAGCAGTCTTTGTAAATTTTAGTTCTTTATTTTTACATCGTGCAAAAGTTATATGCGGTAAAAATTTCTTTTCTTGTTTAATACCGATTCCATTAAACTCCCTTGTTATCTTTTCATGAAGGCCAAACAATTTCTTCAGGTCGCCACCGAGATTAAAAAATATCACCCGCGGATGAACCGGATTGGGGAGAAATCCAATCTGATCTGTAAAAAGTTGTATACCCGTATTATCTTTGTGAAGTGCAATAGCTAAAGCATTTTCAATATCGTCAATTCGTTGCTCACTAACTTCGCCGATAAAAAACAGGGTCAGGTGCAGTTTTTCAGTTCTCTCTTGTCTGATGAATGTGGTTTGTGTATGATTTAATCCCGATAGGAACTCATCCGCTTTATTTGCAAGCTCCCGTTTTGTATCCCCGTCTGGATTAATTGAAACGAAAAGTCTCATAGATGTAAAATTTATAAATTGAGCTTTCTGAAACTGGTATAAACGAATATCGTTATCGTACAGTGGTCTGTCATAAATTTTTTAATCCGTTTCTGTTATATTGAAAATGATATCAATCTAAAATTAAGATGAATGCAACAATGTTAAAAGTTCTTTTCCTTTGTTCAGTTTTGTTTTTATGTACAAGATTAAATGCACAGGTTGAAAATGTTCCTTTGGAGGATGAAGTTTATGGCTTTCTGAAAAAGCTGAGCGTAAAGAAAATTATCGGAAGTATTGACGATGATAACCCGAATCTATCGACATTTGAAGTTTCTCAACTTCTCAAAACAGCCTTAAAGAAATCCAAACAGCTCAGCGAAGTTGAACGAAAGCTCATTTCAAAATTCAGAGTAAAGTACGACTACGAATACATGAATAGCGAGAATTCCTACCAACTCATCGGAAGTGAAAACGGATTTAAACGAAGTACATACGATTTTCTTCGCAACAAAGAAGGATATCTTTTTACATACCGAACAGATAATGTTTCATTTTTCTCAAGACTTTCTGCGCAAGGGTTAGTAACAGGTGAACTCTCCGGACAGAATAAATACAGCTCCCGTGTTTATAATGTTTCCTTGAATTTAAAAGGTACGCTTTTTAACAACCTTGGATACAAATTCGGATTTGAAAGCGGCGGTATTGCCGGGAATACATCGTTAGCATACAAAACGTTCAGAAGAGTTTTTCTTGGTACCGAAAAACAGGATATTTCCGGCGGCAAATACAAAAATAAATTTACTTTCATAAACGGATATCTGAAATATGAAATATTACCTTCAGAGAATATGAAGTTATCAGTACAACTCGGCAGAGAGAAAATAAAGTATGGATTGGGATATTCGCAGGGGTTAATATTTTCGGGAAATCATGCTGATATGGATTTCATTAAGTTCAATTTTAAATACGGTTTGTTTAATTTCTCCTCCCTTACCGCATCTACGAATGAAAACTTCATCAAGGATAATGAGCCATTTACAAAATATATTGCGATGAACCGTGCGAAATTTTCCTTAAATGATCTTTTCGATATCGGCATTGGTGAAGTGATTGTATATTCCAGACCATTTGAGTTGGCATACCTCAATCCTCTGATGTTTTATAAATTCGCCGAGTTTTCTCTACAGGACAGAGACAACGGGTTTATGTTCTTTGATTTGCAAACTCACTTCATAAAGGGTTTACAGTTTCAGGCGACTTATCTCATGGACGAAAATATTATCTTTGATAATCCGTTCGATTTTTCACGATCCACAAATAAGGTTGCGTTGCAGGTTGGAATGTTTTCTTATGAACCATTCGGAATTCCCGATTTGTCGTTCTTCACCGAATATACTTTAATCAGACCTTATGTATATTCACACCGGAGCAATAAGTCAACTTTTACTGCGCGCGGGCATATTATAGGTAATGAAATCGGTCCGAACGCCGATCAGATATTATTTAATTCTGAATATTATCTCTTTGATAACTTCATTATAAAAGCACAATATAGCAGAACAAGAAAAGGAAAGAATATTGTTGATGAAAACGGCAACATGATAAAAAATGTTGGCGGTGATGTTTACGTACCGCTCAATGAAGCTTTGGATCCCAAAGTTGCTCCATTTCTCGATGGAATCAGGGCTAATCGGGATGAGCTGTCGCTATCAGTGAAATATGAACCATTGCTCAATATCAGGTTAGAACTCAATTGTATTTTTACAAAATACTCCGAACCTGAGTTAAATATAAATACATCTGACTCGTTCGCGTATATGAAAATCGGGGTGGGAATTTAATCGGAAGAAAAATTCACTTGAGAAAAAATCTTATACCGGTATTTTACACACACGCGATGGTAATTCAGTGGTAGAATGTCAGCTTCCCAAGCTGGACGTCGCGGGTTCGAATCCCGTCCATCGCTCCAATTCACGTGATAAAAGTCATTTGAAAATAACAACATCTGTTCTATAATTGCCACCATTGAATAAGCAAAACTCCAAAGAACGATTTTTTAATTAACCAAATTTCCAATTGTCGTTTTTAATTTAAAAACAAAATGAAAAAGAAATTACTATCCAAACAAGCATTCTTTTTGTATTACCTTGTAATAATGGTAAGCGTATCGGTTGTTGCTTATTCTTTATCCACAGGAATTACCGGGCGGACAAAAAAAGGTTCTAATCCGGGTTGCATGTGTCACGGCTCACAACTATCTGCCGGCGTTAGCGTTACAATTTCCGGACCTGATTCAATCGCGACTGGTGATACAGCTAATTTCAGCCTTACAATTTCAGGCGGACCGCTGGTAGTCGGGGGCACCAATATCGCATCCTGGTCAGGCGATCTGAATATTGCCGATGCTACGCTCAGAAAACAAAACGGTGAATTGACTCACGTTGCACCGCTGTCACCGGTAAGCGGAACTGTCACTTTTAACTTTAAATACACTGCGCCTGCAAATCCGGGCAGCGATACAATTTACGCTACTTCCTTAAGCTCGGATAATACGGGCAGCACAACTGGCGACCAATGGAATTTTGCTGAAAATAAAGTAATCAACGTTTACTCAAGCACCGGCATTATCAATAACGGAACAACGGTCGAAAGCTACTCGCTTATGCAAAATTTTCCAAATCCGTTTAATCCCGTAACAAAGATTTCATTTTCAATTCCGGAATCAGGCGTTACCAAACTCATCGTTCGGGATTCTGCTGGGAGAATAATTGCGACCTTAGTTAATGAAGAACTATCCGCCGGCTTATATGATTACATTTTAGATGGATCAAATCTGTCTTCCGGAATTTATTTTTATACCCTCTCTTCCGGCGATGTTAACATTACAAAGAAAATGGTTCTTACTAAGTAAATGTAAATTTTTCTGTTGCAAATTTGTTGTTTGGCGGTACACTAAATTTTCGTACCGCCTTTTTTTTGCAATTTCGTTTATGTCTTATAAAAAGGAATAATTAGTCTTATTTTAACTGATCATTAAATTCTGCAATGATAGTCTAATATCATCCATGTGTCTTTGCGGATATTACCGTACTTTCAATGCTCATACGGAGGTTAAAAATTTTGGTGAATATTTTCCGGCTCATATTCTTTAAACAACACCGGTGAACCTGTAGTTAGAACAGTAGTTATCGCATTTAATCAATATCTGATGTGCAATCAGATATCGGTTCGGTCAGTTACCGAAAAATAAAACCGCAAAAATTCGGAAGACTTGTTAATGTTGTTTTCAACTTAAACTAAAATATTCTACCCGGAGCAGCACCGGAAGAGTAGCTTATGCAGTTATTTCGGGTATCAGATTAAGCCGCCGGAATTAACCTCCGTTTGACAGTAAACAATTGGGGTGCATTTAAGATTTATTAAAAGTATTCGAAGAATAATTTAAACCTGCACATTTTTATTCAAATCGAAAATTAATATGAACAACATATCAAAAGCGCAATTGAACGTTCTGATTTTTTTATTTGCAATAGTTGCTGTCTTTGTATTGGGAGTAACTCTTTTATCGCTTGGCAGCGTATTGCTCCCGTTTGTAATCGCAGTTTTGATTTCTATTATATTCGATCCTTTAGTCGCATATTTAAAATCTAAAAAAGTCCCGATTTTCTTCTGCCTTTTGATTGTTTTCTTTATTTGCACGATTGTTATTTTTCTCATTGGACTTATAGTATATTCAAGCGCGTTAAATGTGTCTGATGCCTTGCCATTGTATGAGCCGAAGTTCAACAGTCTCATTTTAAAAATTGAAAGTATCGCAGAATCCATAAGCACTTCATTTGGAGTAAACTTTAAGGAACTGAAGTTCACAGATCTCATTTCATTCTCCAAAGTTTCAGAATATGCAGGAACAATCGCAAATTCGTTTATAAATATCATTAGCAATACTGTAATGGTTCTGTTGTTTATGATGTTTATCCTTGCGGGAAGCGGCGACCTTGAAGCTAAAATCCGAAACGGTTTTACTGAGAGCGAAAGTGAACGAATCGTTTCTGTAGTTCATAACATCAGCAAACGGGTCAGGCAATACCTTATAACTAAAACTCTGATAAGCCTGATAACCGGAATATGTTACGGATTAATATTGTGGCTGTTTGGTGTTGAGTTTCCGGTATTCTGGGGATTCCTTGCATTTATACTGAACTTTATACCGAATATCGGATCACTGATTGCTACCGTCTTTCCGGTTTTACTGGCATTGCTCCAGTTTGACAGCTTGGTTACGACGATAATACTTCTAATCGTATTAGTTATTATTCAAAACATCTTCGGCAACGTGCTTGAACCGAAAATGATGTCAGAAAGCTTAAACCTGAGCGCCTTATTGATTCTAATAAGTCTGATTTTCTGGGGATGGTTGTGGGGAATTCCGGGTATGATACTCTCTGTTCCGTTAACGGCAACAGTTAAAATTATTTTTGAAAATATCCCTCAATTGAAGCCGCTGGCAGTACTTATGGAGGGTAAAATTACAAACGAAAATAATAAACCGGTTTGAGTGATAAAATAAAATTTTCATTGTTATCCGGCTACAAAGAATTTTCATTGTTATTTATTTTTTATTGTAAGTTTGTTCGGGTTTTGTTAAGTTAGCTTGTAAATCAAAAAATAAATGGGGGACTTATGTCAAAAAATTTATTAAATGTCAAACTTTACGTTTCTTTTATTCTTGCCTTTTCGCTTTTATCTTTCAGTATGATATCTGACGACGATATCAGAGACGCTGATTTAAAAGAAGCACAGAAACACTCACAGGTAACAGATTTCAAAGTATATACCCCACCAGTCATACAGACTTTAATGGTTGGAAATACTACTTTGGGTTCCGGTTACAATCTGTTAGACACATTAACACTCACTGCAAATCCCAATTCACCTAACAACGGTGGTGCGGCAAACTGGGCGATCTTCTTCGATCTTGTTGGAGGTGCACAGGAACTTTCTGTAGTGCAAATGAATACTGCAAGCACTGCAACTGCGGGAGCAACTTTCTCTGTTGAGATATTTACCCGTTCAGGGACTGCGCTGGGTGGACCTGTAGGTTCAGGGCCGGGAAGCTCAAGTGCAGGTTGGACTTCGCTTGGTACAGTTTCGGTTTTACAAGGTCCGGTTAATGCCGGAATGTCTGAAATTTTTAATATTCCTGCGATTACTGTGCCTGCAGGCGATACTGTCGGTGTAGCTGTAAAATTTACCGGAGCCGGTCCACGCTATTACGGAACAGGTACTCCACCCTATAGTACTTACTCTGACGCTAACGTATCACTAACTACCGGTGATGCGCGAAGTGTGCCATTTACACCATCAGGAAGCTTTTTCTCTTCACGGGAATTTTGTGGATCAATCCGTTATTTTGTAAATGCTGGTCCATCGGGTGTTTATTGTGAAGACTTTGAAAGTTTTACGGTCGGCGGACGGCTTGCATGTCAGGATTCTGTTAACTGGACAACCTGGAGCGGGGATCCGTGTAACACAACAGAAGATCCGCTTATCTCCAATACACAATCGTTTAGTCCAACAAAATCTGTGGTAATTACACAAAACAATGACCTGGTTAAACCGCTCAACAATGATACCACAGGTATTCAAAAAATCTCCTTTAAGTTCTATGTACCAACAGGTAAAGCAGGTTACTTCAATACTCTTGCAACATTCGATGACCCTACTTTCCACTGGGGTATGGAATGCTACTTCGATGTTGGCGCATCCGGAAATAACGGAAGATTATTCGGCGGTTCATCAGTAGCAGTACCGTTCTCATATGCGCACGATACATGGCAATCTGCAGCAGTAATAGTTAACCTTGATATTGACTCGGCAAAATTCATAATAAACGATAATGTAATTCACGTCTGGAAATGGTCAGCAGGTGCGAATGGTAACGCGGTTCCAAAGCGACTTGCTGCAAACGATTTCTTTGGTGCAACTGCTGTTGATGAGTTGTACGTGGATGATTATTGTTTCGATCCGAATAGTAACTGGACCCCTACAGGTGTAACACCTATCGAATCAGAAATACCATCTGATTACAAACTAGGTCAGAACTATCCGAATCCATTCAACCCAAATACCACTATAAACTTTACGATTCCGAATTCTGGATTGGTAACGCTTAAAGTATATGATGTTCTCGGAAAAGAGGTAGCAACGCTTGTTAACGGTGAGCTCCTGCCAGGAAAATATGAATACAACTTCAACGCTGCCGGTCTGTCAAGTGGTATTTATTTCTATGTATTGCATGCTGGTGATTTCATTGCTACAAAGAAAATGACATTGCTGAAATAAACGGCATTTCTTAAATCTGTTCGAACCCCCGTGTGATTGTTTGCACGGGGGTTTTTGTTTTTAGATCGAAAGTATTAATTAAACCGAAATGATTCCTGACCGCAATTTCTTCTTCTTGATATTCTCTTCCCAATATTGCTTCCGAATTGAACAAAATTAATTTTTTATTGATACTTTGAAAACTGCGTTTGTATTTGAATGATTTTATGATCGAGTAATTTATAAAGAAATGTATTTATTTTCTTAAATATGCGGAAAAGAACAAGTGACCGGATAAAGTTAATTCAGTTCGTTCTGAAACAATTAACTACACATCAAAAAACTTGTGTGAATATTTTTAATCCGGAATGTTATTCAGGTTCTTAATCCGTAAATTAGCAACCGATGGCAAAGTGTGTTAATAAAATCTTAAACTCTTTAAAAGTTGGTTGATTTATATAATCAGGCTCATGAACTTTACTCAATTCTTACAACAACCGAACAAACCGGAAAGAAATATTTATGCAATAAAATATTTTATTATGTCAATTACATTAAAGGACTTTATCACAGCAAGAGATTCGGAACAGTCGCGTTTACTGTTATTGAACAAAATCAAATTAAGTCAACAGAATTTTAATGAAACTAAGATTTTCCCGGAGTTTCAAAACCTTATCACAATACATGAAACTATTATAAACATTCTCTCAAACCGTAGCGGGATCTATATTAAAGAGTATGCGGGTAAATCTGATTTCATTCAGGGAAACGAAATGAAATCTCAGAATAATAAAGATATTGAATCACAATTCAGGTTGATGGAGTGGATATTACCTTACCTGAAAGAATTGCTGGAACAGGGCAGATATATTTATGAGTTTGTTGAAAACAATATTAATATTGAATCAATTGGTATAAAGAGCGATTACAAAAAAGATGGATATCTTATAATCCCGGATAATCGTCAAAAAGTATTCCGGATTTTACGTTACAATTGCACTCTCTATAAAATTCTAAAGACCCGCGAAGTTGATAATTACTCATGGAATGTTATTATTGTTCCAAGGGAATTCTTGCGCAATTACCTGCTTGCTAATGATATCCTGAATCAAATTATCTACCTCCTCGATACTGAGTTAAGTTTCCCGTATAACGAAACAATATCTCCAATCGCACGGCGGAAGTTTATAAAGTTTCTTGAAAAAGATCCTGACTGTTGAAACAGATTTTTTCTGTCGATGACAACACATTAGATTACAACTATCAAAAATTTATATATCCAAAATTGAATCCCGCCAATTTTAAAAGGTTTCTGTAAATAAAAATTGACATACAATTCTAAAAGGAAAGAACCGGAGTTCTTTCGAACTCCGGTTCTTTTTGGGGATATTGCGTGGAAGTTGTGGTTATGCTGCTTTTGTATCCGAATTAGCGTGATTTTCTATAAAACCTGCAATTTTGTTAACAGCTTTAGTGAACTCCGGAATTGCATTATCGAAGATCATTATTGAGTTGTAAACATAAGAATCGTCCTTTTTCGTGGACTCAACGATTTGAACGTATGGATCTCCTTTCTGTGTTTCTTTAACGTTCAGGAAATAGGTTTTGCTTCCGGCTTTTACCGTTTCCTTGTGAATTGCTTCTTTTTTCTTGTTTTCCATTTTTTTCTCCTTTTATGGATTTTTTAGGTTTACCAAAATGATTTATAGTAAATTGTCTAACATGGAATATATTTCCAAAGAGAAATTTCCTTGATTGTAAAATTTCCGCAATACAATAAAACGTTTCACAATTAAGAATAAAAAAAACCCGGCTATGCGGGTTTGGTTAAACTGAAATACTATCAAATAATTTTTTTATTCGGAGAAATATCCCTGCTTACGCAATTCGTTTAGGTAACGGATAATCAGCTCTTCGTAATCCCGATTGTAACCTTCACTTTTTATTTTTAAAAAATCTTCTTTGAAAGCATTAAAGGAATTCGGTCCTTGAATAACAATTTCGGGTGGAGATATTCTCACAAAATTTTTGCCGGGATTTGATTCCCGCCGTTGCTCAAAATCTTTTTCTCTCTGGGAGAGTTGTGCATCTAACATTCGCGATATGATTTTATTTTGTCGCTCAATTGTTTCTTTTGATATATCGTAATCTTCAAGTTCAGATACAACCTCCTGCATTTGCTTTTGAATTTCATTTAGATTACCAAGCAGTTTTTCACCGGACATTTTTCGCTCTTCTTCAAACTCTTTGTTTAAGTTACCCAATTGCTCGCTTAACTTTTGTTGTTCAAGTTTCAACCTATCTAACTGTTGCATTTGTTGCTGGGTAAGTTGCCCCTGTTGTCCGTTTTGACCTGACTTTCCGTTCTGGCTTAACTGATTCATTTGCCCTGCGAGACCTTGTTGTTGCGCAATAATCTCTGCGAGCTGTTGCATTAGCTGCCCCATTCTGCCTTTACTGCCTTTTCCATTTTTTCCGTTCTTACCTTGTTGTTGCAACTGGCTAATCATGTCTCCCAACATTTTCGCTGCATTATCAAGAGATTCCTTCGCTTCTCCCTGCTGTTCCGTTGCTCCGGATTTATCACCTCTCTTAATGTTATCACCTGCTTCCCCCATTTCATTGTATGCATCACCAAGCTCTTTTCCAAGTTCCGGCGATACCATATCCCCTGCGTTATTTAATAATTCATTTATATTTTCCGATAGCCTCTGCTGCAATTGTTGTTGTTCAGTGCTACGGCTTTGCATATCAGCTTTGTTGTTCTCTTGAGTTTCACCGGTCTTCTCTTTTAAGTGTTGTTGGTCTTTGCTTAACTTCTCTATGTTTTGCTTAATCTCATTAAGCTTTTGCATCATCTTACCGCCGGAATTCTGCATTTGCATAGCGCTTTCAAGTGCATCCTGCATATCTTGATTGAGTTTATCCAAATCATCCATGATCTCCTGTTGTGTTTGCTCGGAACTCTCCTTTTGATTTTGTTGTAGCTGTTCGCTGGATTGCATCATCTTTTGATCTGTTTTCATTTGCTGGAGTTGTTTCAGTAACTTTTCTAAATCATCCGGGTTCATTTCATTTTCCATTTTCCTCATTTCATCTATTAACTCTTTAAGCCCTTCTTTGAAATCTGACAAGTCGTCCTTAAGCATATCCTGCCGATTGGAAAGTTCCTCATGATTTTGCTTATCCTTTTCATTCGTTAAACGTGTTTCATCGAGAAGCTCTTCCTGCTTCGATGTTATTTCATCTAACTTTTGTGTAAGCTCACCGAATTTTTGCAGGTTCTCAATTTTTTTCATTATCTCCATTACCTTTTCAAGATTTTTCCTGAATTGTTCCTCGTCAAAATTAAATTGTTGCATGAGGTCCCTTGCTTTATCAGGATCATTATTCTTCAATGCCTCTCTGAGTTTTTCCAATAATTCCTGTAGTTCAGGTGTATTTATTTTGTTAAATAATTCCTGCATCTTCATATAATCTTTTAATGTCTTTTCATTTAACAGACTTCTCTTCTCAAGGTTGTCAAGCGCTTCATTTATCTTTTGTTGTGTATTGTTTAAAGTGTTCTGAAGATTTTCTATGCTTTCCTGAATCTGGCGACGCCTTTGAGGATCGTTTAATCCGAGTTCTTCGTTGGTTTTATTGAGGCGTTTGGATTCTGTCATTAACTTCTGAAGCTCTGATGCGTCCTGTGAAATAGATAATAAATCTGCCTGGATTTCCCGCGTTTTCCATTCTGTAGTTTGCAATAGCTCACTGATACTTTTATATTGCAGAAATTTCGAGCCCGACCTCGATGATTTCCCGGTGTTATCGGTTACTTCAAGATAATATTCAATCTGTTCATTTTTTCCGGGTAGTGTATTTGAAAAATTCCACATGTAAGGCACTTCGAGAATCGTCGCATTCAGATTTTTAACCGGAATACTTGCAACTGTAAATTTCCCGCCGGCGGAAGTATTTAATAAAGTCTTGCGGTAATTCAACGTCAGACGTGAAAACCCGTAATCGTCCGTAATTCGACCTCTGATGAGTATCTCTCTTGCGGAGTTTATTATATGGTATGTTTCATCAGGCTCTATAATTGTAACTGTCGGCGGTTCATCTTCAATAATTGTTAATTTATATTTGCGAGGATTTTTTATCCCGTTCCCGTCAATATCTTTAAGATAAAATGTATATTCGGTCGAGGCGGATACATCAACACTACCTTCGGCAAAACGGGAATTGACTTCGAAATAAAATATTTCATCGTTGATTTTTATACCCGCTTCTTTAAGTTCTTTATTCGATTCAAGTTTAAAGTAAACCTTGCTGCCCTCCGGAACGGTAACGTCACCGATATTTTCAGCTAATTCTCTTGATGGTATTCCGGTAATTGCAGGCGGGTATAGCGCAATATTAAACTTTTTAACTATGGGATTTTCTGAAACGGTTATTGTATATTTATCCGATTTAACTCCCTTGAAGTCCGCATAATAACTTAAAGTCCCGGTAATATTTTTAATTTCAAACCTGAAGTTGTTTCCTGAAACACGTTCGCATTCTACTTTTTCTCTGAGGAGTTCCATTCCATCCTTCGTTAAATCGAAAACATAGAGATCAATATTATCAAATTCAAATTCCGGATCGTTTGATGTAACGAAAATATTTACCGTTACGTTATCGCCTTTTGGTATCTCAATATTTCCCGGTGAAAGATTAAACCTTACTCCGAGATTTTCCGGAAGAAATTCGAAACCATGATTGATATATCTGTTAAGAGCACCGCTGAGTTGAGACGGAAATATTATAAATAAAGTAACAATTGTAACTAATACACCGGCAAGAATGTATATCTGTTTTCTCAACGAGGAAAATTTTATAAAACTTCCCAAATTCCGTTGTGCGAATTTTTTATCGGCAAGTTCAAGATCCGCCTTTATAAGATCTTCGGAAAATATTTTCTCCGATCTGCTCTTTTCATAAATTGAGAGTGTGTTGCAGAGGACATCTTTTACATCCGGAATTTTATTCCCTACCTTTGCCGAATATTCAATCGGATTGAAAGATTTTAATATTCGAAGTATTTTAAATAAGAATTCACCAACTATCATCAGCCCGGTTGTGATAAAAGCGGAAAGAGAAAAATAAAATATTGATGTTCGCAATGAACTGCTGAAGTTATAAACAGCTTCAAGAATGAGAAGAACTATAAAGAGCGCAACAATGGAAATAAAAAACCATAAAAGGTTTTTCGTCAGATAATATACGGCTTCCCGTTTATATACATTACCCAGTTTCGAAACGAAACGATTATATATGATTTCAGAACCGGTGATTATTGACGACATATTAAATTAACCGTTGATTACTTTAATTGTTTCAATTATTAACTTACCGAAGAACAAATATGATTTCAAGATATACCGTAATTGTGGACAACAATTTTAAACTGAGATAAATGAAAATAAGTTTACAATTCAGGAATAATTTCATTTTAACTCTGGTTATAATTTTCCTTTTTATCTCATCTGTTGATGCTCAGGTTCAAGTGGGATACGAGTTATGTTCCCGCAAAAATCAACTAAGTTTAAATCTGAATTCTGTTTCAGATTATCCGGGCGATATCTCAATTGACGCAGTTTATTATTTTCTAGATCTGGAGATTAAAATTTCCCCGAACCTGTTGATCGGCGCAGTAACAGGAACTTATCGGATTGTTCAATCGGGAATTAACAGTTTCTATCTTGATTTCTCTTCAAATATGTCAGTTGATTCAGTAATATTTGAAAGTCTGCCGTTGAATTTTCTTCATTCCAATGACAAATTAAAAATTTTTTTTAACTCACCATTCTCAAAAGGAGATATAGCAAGTTTAACAGTTTACTATAATGGCGTTCCCGATCCGACCGGTTACGGAAGTTTTACTTTTGGAACTAATGAAGGTGAGCCTTCGATTTATACGCTAAGTCAGCCTTTCGGCGCAAAAGACTGGTGGCCATGCAAAGATACTCCCGGCGATAAAGCTGATTCATCAGAAGTGTGGCTGACAACAGAAGCCCATAACTATAACTTATCCGGTGTCTCAAACGGAGATCTTTACTATATCAGGTATAACAATAATGGAACCCGAACTTTTATGTGGAGAAATTCTTATCCGATTGCTCCTTACCTTATCTCAATTGCTGTTTCTGATTATGCACTTTATGACCAATTCTGGAATTATTCATCAAACAATTTGATGCCGGTTAAAAATTATATCTATCCGCAACACTTGCAGGAATTAATACCGCAATTGGATAAAACTATTCCAATGCTGGACTTTTACTCCGGATTATTTGGAATCTATCCGTTCTATAAGGAGAAATACGGACACGTGGAGTTCGGTATCCTGGCAGGAATGGAACATCAGACAATTTCTTCAATGGGCGCATGGTATGACGGAATTATCGCTCACGAACTTGTACACCAATGGTTCGGCGATAAGCTTACGTGTGCTGACTGGAACAATATCTGGTTGAACGAAGGATTTGCAACTTACGGTGAAGCTCTATGGCAGGAATTTAGCTATGGTGATATTTACTATCGCAACTTTATTGACAGAATTATGGTGGATGCAAAACGAGCAACCGGGACTATATACGTTCACGATGTATCCTCCGTTGAGAATATCTTCAATCCGTTCAGAACTTATGCAAAAGGTGGGGTTGTTCTTCACATGTTGCGAGGTATCGTCGGCAATCAGGTTTTCTTTGACATACTTCATGCTTATGCAAACGATCCACGATTTGCATATAAAACTGTTGTTACATCCGATTTTCAACAAATATGTGATAGTGTTTCCGGAATGAATCTAGATTATTTTTTCAGTCAATGGATTTACGGAGAGAACTACCCGAAATACAATGTTGATTGGTCTTTCAAAAATACTCAGGGGGTTAATTATGAAATTGACCTAACAATTACACAACCGGTGAATTCAAATCCACAGTTTTTCACAATGCCGATTGAGATCCAAATAAAAACTGATTTAGTAGATACGCTCATGAAATTTTTCAATAACAGCCAGTTGCAGATTTTCAATTTTACGCTTCCCGGAAAACCACAATCAATAATTGTTGACCCTGACAATAAAATACTAAAAGAAGTACACGGTAATATTTTCGACTTACCGGTAAGCTTCCGTCTGGAACAGAATTACCCTAATCCATTCAACCCGGCGACTACAATAATATTTGAACTTGGAAGAGTTTCAAATGTTACTATTACGGTTTACGATGCGCTCGGTAAACATATTCGTACACTTGTTAACGAAAAACTACGGGAGGGGAGACATGAAACAACATTTGATGCAACAGGTCTGGCTTCAGGTTTGTACATTTGCAATATCAACGCTGTACCGGAGGATACCGGTTTCGAAGCGTTTTCTGATTCAAAGCCAATGTTGTATATAAAATAAAATTCCCGAAGATTTGTTTTTCGGACATAACCTCAATGATAAGTCATAATCAATCAGAATGAATTAAAACTTTGAGTCATCAATTTCGTCCAACCATTTCTCTGAAGCTTCCACACACGACTCAATAACGTTATCATCAAACGGAGATTTTAAACCTGCCAATTCGACTAACTGAAGGAACGGCTTACTTCCTCCTGCTTTACAGAGTTTAATATAATCGTTTAATGTTTGGTCGAAGTTGGTTTCTATTTTGCTGCGGAACTGTAATGCACATATTTGTGCCAAAGCGTAATCAATATAATAGAACGGCATCTCGTAAATATGCCCTTGTTTCTGCCATCTGCCGCCGGATTCAAGAAACTCGTTTCCATCATAATCGAGGTGTGGCATGTACTCTTTTTCCATTTCCCGCCATTTAGATTTCCTTTCTGACGGCGATGCGTCCGGATTTGCATAAACCCAGTGTTGGAAATCGTCAACCAGTACACCATAAGGTAAAAATGACAACGCATTGCTAAGGTGAGAGAATCTGAACTTTTCGGAATCTTTACCAAAAAAATAATCCATCCATTTCCATGTAATAAACTCCATGCTCATTGAATGTATTTCGGCAGACTCCATCGTCGGTTCTGTGTATTCTTTCAACTCAAAATGTCTGCTCATGTATGATTGGAATGCATGGCCGGCTTCGTGCGTCAATACTGTAATGTCATCATCCGTTTTGTTCATGTTTGCAAAAATAAAAGGTGATTGGTATTTAGGAATATATTCACAGTATCCCATATCAGCCTTACCTTTTCGTGAGTATAAATCCATGAGTTCGTTATTTGTCATGAAGTCAAAAAACTCTCCGGTTTGTGGTGATAATTCCTTATACATTTTCTCACCCTGCGCCACGATCCATTCAGGATTACCTTTTGGATTTGCGTTCCCCGATTTAAACATCAGGAAAAGGTCATAGACTTTCAGATTATCAAGTCCGATACGTTTTGCCTGACGCTGTCTCAATTTAGTTATAACAGGTACAACGTATTTTTTAATCTTTTGTCTGAATTTATCCACCATTTCAGCATCGTAATCAATCCTGCGCATCCGTGCATAACCAAGTCCGATAAAATTTTCATAACCGAGCACCTTCGCCATATTCGTTCTAAGTTTCACCAAATTATCAAATATGTTATCAAGTTCATCGGCTTTCGAAGCGAAAAATCCCCAATAAGCGTTGAACGCTCCATGCCGGATTTCCCTATCCTGAGATTCCATGAATGGTTCAAGTTCCGGTAAGCTCAAATCGCTGTTATTGAAATTTATCTTTGCGCTTGCTTTAAGTTTCATGTAGCGATTCGATAAATGGTTTTCCTTTTTAAGGTCGTTGACGATATTCGGACTTATGGTTTTTACAACTGAACGTGCAACATCAAATAACTGACTCCCGAACCTTTTTATCAATCCTGATTTATGAGGTGAAGCATCAAGCGATTGGTAAAACTTTGATACAAGCTCTCGATATTCCGGAGAAATTTCATCGAAATAATCCTGCTCTTTTTCATTGTTAACGTCTGCCGTATTAATTGAATATCTAATAAAGGCTATATTCATCATTGATTCAAATTCTATTCTAATTGAGTTTATCTTTAAGATAATTTCTTCCTGTCTCCGAACTGTATCGGCTTTATTGAAATCATCAATCAGTTCTTCAAATTGCAATCTGATAACTTCAATTGATGGACGCTTATAATCGAATTGAGAAAATTTCAATTTTGGTATATGTTTAATTTTAATAATGGGGTTATAAACTTACGTATATCTTTTTACGATAGAAATTCACTTTCATTTTTCAAAGAAACTTTTTTGTGTTTGGGTTCATTTTCATTTAAATATGCAACAACACTTTAGAAAAAATATTATAGTATTATTTGTTCTGTTAATACCGGTGTCAGCGGTTGTTTCACAGATAAGTATTCCAAAACCGGACGCAACAACTAATACTGAAAATACGAAAGCAAAGTGGATAAGTTGGGCAATATTTCAGGCTTTGCCTGTTCCGGTTTATACCGAAGATGCCGGTGAATCGGATAGCAGATTACAATTTGGCCTGAGGTGGAATGTTACTCCAGTTAATATTTCATTCAACGCGAATAAATACGTATCCGACGTACAGTTTTTTATGGTTAACCCGGTCAGGAGGTTTACGGGATCAATAGAATTATTTGTACAGCCTGAATGGGCAACTGCGGGTTTTAAAAACGCAGATCTTAACAGGTTTGGCTTAGGAATCGGTTCAAGAATTTTCGTTCCTGTAAAAAATTACGGTGAAACTTTCGCTGCTTCTATCGGAGCAAAATATACTTTCAGGGATTCGGAAATGTCTGAGAAAAACGGATACTTTGGATTCGAGGGAGGTATTTATGCGCTATACGGTATATTCGGCCTGCAGTTGAATTATAATCTCGACGAACGTTCGAGATATAATGTCGGTCTTTATTTTAAATTCTTCTAATTTTGGGAATGAACTTTCTTAAGAAAAAAATCTTAGTGCTTTATCTAATGTTATTGACTATTCTATCCGGTTGCGGTCTGCTTTCAATCGGTATTGAAAATATGAACGATGCAATATTTTCAAATCCAAAGGTTGTAAAAAATAAAATCACTAATCCGGTTAGGGATGATGTGAAATTATCCGCCCTTTGGGTTGGACACTCCACTGTTTTGCTTCAGATGGAAGATAAAGTTTTACTTTTGGATCCTGTATTTGAGGATGCAATCGGTGTAGTCATGATGAGAAAAACCGAAGCCGGCCTTGATATGAAAAATATTTCCAGGCTGGATCATATTCTCGTTTCACATGCACATATGGATCACATGAGTTTGAAATCTATTGGCGATTTGAATGAACTTTTTCCGGGTGCAACGTTAATCTTTCCTCAGGGAGCTGAAGAATTCCTGCCAGATTACCCAAACCTCGATATGATAAGAATGAAAACAGGTAATTCGTATTCAGCGGGGTTTGTTGGCGAATCAAAAATTTTTGACGGTTTAAAAGTTACAACTGTTTACGCGTTGCATTTCGGAGGAAGATATGGCTTCGATAGTTATTTGTGGAATTTGCCGGGTTGTACCGGTTTCATTATTGAGTATAATGACCTCACCGTTTTTTATCCTGGTGATACCGCATACGATAGTGTCGCGTATAAAAGTCTTGGAAATATGTTCGATATAGATCTCGTCTTAATGCCTATCGGGCCATGCAGGGATTGCGAATTGCTTACAAACTTTACACACGTTACCCCGTTTGGTGCTCTATTGCTATTGGATGACCTGAAGGCTGATTACATGATTCCGGTACATTACGGTTCGATTAGTTACAGGCGCGATCCGGATATCCCACTCTATGCATTGAAGCAATTGATAAACGACGCGTCACTCCAATCCGGATCAACAAATAAACAGTCTTACTCGGAAAGAACTATAATACTCGATGAAGGTGAGCAATTTATTTTCAAATTTATGGATGATAAACCTAAGCCGGAGAACAAATGAATAGCTGTTCCCATTTTCCGCTTACTAATTTATTTCTTTCAAAATCTCCATAAATTTCGTTTACTTTTAAACCACTTGACTTCAACAAGTGAATCATTTCAAATTTATAAAAATATCGCATTGAAAAATCTTCCCTGAATTTTTTAATCCCGCTATCTTCATCCCATTCAAAGACTGTTATAAGGTTATTGATTTGTTCAACTGGATCAGGTTCGATGGTTACATATCGCCTGAGTTTTTTCCCGGGTTTATACTCACCTTCAAAATCCATTAACGTTTTAGTTGGGTGATGGATTAAATCTGGCTTCGGATAAAAAAGGTCTATTATTAATTTAGCGTTTTCATTCATTGCCGATTTTGCACACTTCAAAAATGATTGTTGGTCGGCTATTGTGAACATGTGAGAAAATACACGAAAAGGAGCAATGATAAGGTCAAATGTCATATCAAAATTAACTCTCCGTGCATCGGCAACTGAAACTCTGTAGTGATCTTTCTTTTCTATCTTTTGTTTTAAAATTTTTATCATGTTTCTACTTGCGTCTATACCGTAGATATCAGCACCGGATCTCAGGGCATCAACAAAAATTCTTCCCGTTCCGCATCCAATTTCAAGAATTTTACCATCACAATTTAAAATCTCTTCGAGATAAAATTTTTTATCTACAGGCGATCTGAGCTTTTCATATACTGTGTCATAAAACTTTGAAGTTGTTGCAAAGTATTTTGCCTTGTACCTCATGCTTTGAGCGTGATTAATTTATTTGTTGATACATTTAAATCTTTTGATTTTATTTTTTTCGTTGCCGTAAAACATTCATATAACCAACTTAAAAGGTTATCTCAATATCGCAATTTATTTTTTATTACTTATTTTAACTGGCTTCAAACCCGGTTTGGTAATAATTTCTTTAAGAACTATTTCAATAGCCTTTTCCAGTTGCGGGTCTTTACCATCAGCGTAATCTTGCGGTTTAATGTCAATCTCAATATCTGGTTCGACTCCGTAATTTTCAATTTTAAAGCCAACATCAACGAACCAGGTAGAAAACTCGGGTTGGGTGGTGATAGTACCATCAACCAACCAATTGCGGGGCCAGATACCGACTACACCTCCCCATGTTCTTTTACCGATTAGTTTTCCGAGTTTCATTAATTTAAAGACATGAGAAAAAATATCGCCGTCTGAACCGGCTTTTTCATTTGTAATTGCAACCATTGGTCCGGCGGGTGAATCAACCGGATACGCTTCTGCCTCCATCCAGCGCGGTATTCCGTAACCAATTCTTTTCCTTGCAAGTTTTTCCAGAAGTAACTGTGAAACGTGTCCGCCTCCGTTGAACCTTACATCAATAACAAGTCCATCGTATTTTAACTCCGATAAAAAGTAACGATGAAATTCGGAGTATCCCCTCGCTCCCATATCCGGAATGTGTATATATCCAACCTTATTCTTGCTTTTCCTGTGAACATAATTTTTATTTCTCTCAACCCAATCACGATACCTGATACCTGTTTCATTTGAACAAATTTTTATGTTCACGGTTTTAAAATTTTTACCGCCTGAATCAGAAATTTTAAGATCAATTTCCTTACCGGCAAGGTTTGTTAGCCGGCTGAATGGATGAGTTTTCCTGTCGGTACGCACTCCGTCAACCTCTACAATCTTCATTCCCGTAGAAATATTAGTGCCGGGCCTCATAAACGGCGCTGTATCTTTTTCGCTCCACGCATCACCTTTTACAATATTTTCAATTGTGTATGAATCTGTTTTATTGTCGTAATTAATATCAACACCAAGGAATCCGTGTTTATAAACCGGCGACATTCTGTACTCTCCACCTATTTCATATGCATGTGAAGTGCCCAATTCACCCTGCATTTCCCAGATCAAATCGGAAAATTCACCTCTTGAACCAAGCCGGTCAACCAGAGGGTAATAGTTGTCGAAAACGTTGATCCAATCAATGTTTTGCATATCCTGATTCCAGAAATACTCCCGTTGCAATCGCCATGCTTCCTTGAACATTTGTCGCCATTCGTCCGGATAATTAATCTCAAGGTTAACTCTGGAGAGGTCAATCCATCCATTAGTTTCAGAATATCCGTCGCGCTCTTTCGTATATTCCGGAGCATTCTTTGTACATTTCAATAACCTTAGTTCTTTATCCATTTTAACCAATAGTGCATTTTTGTTACCGGAGATGGTTAAATCTTCAACCCGTTCGAATACCTGCTTTTGTTTCCCTTCCTCGAAATCAAAACTATACAGCGAAGTTGTTACGTCACCTCCATTTTGAGAAGCCCACGAAGTATTAAGCGAGCCTTTGATAGTATCAACAAGATAAAAAAGTTTTCCCTTTGCGGCGACAAGATTTGAATAAAGCGCGTCACCTAACGGAAATGCAACTATCCGATCGGTAATACCTTCTAAATCAACTTTAAATCCCGATGAACCTTTGTCATGATCAGGATTAACGGATTTATCTTCATCTAATATTGGCTTTGGTTTACTTAGAAAAGGGGGGTTTACATCTTTTGAAAGTACAAGCGCATACAACCTAAACGACATAGGGAAACCTAGATCAAAATGTGTCGTATCGTAAACAGGGTCGAACACGCGCGTTGATATAAAATAAAGGTAATTCCCTTCCGGATCAAAGACTGGATTATAATCTGATAAAACTTTGTTGGTTACCTGATGTGACTTTTCATTCTGTAAGTCGTAAAGGAAAATCACAGAATCTCTTATAGAAGTTGATGATGCATAAGCTATCCAGTTTCCGTCCGGTGACCAATCGAAATCATCTATAGGTTTATAAATATTTTTTGTAACAAGTTTTGAAGCTCCGGTTTTCAAATCAACCCAGATTAATTCACTCCGGTGGTTCGATAAGATAAGTTCATCCCTTTGGGGATTAATTTTCATCTTACCCGGAATTCCAATATCAATTTTTTCAAACCTCTTAGCATTTTGAGGATTTTTAAGGTTGTAAACCTCGAGTTTGTATTCGCCACTTTCGTCTGATACGGTAACAATCCTCTTTCCGTCATTAAGAAAGTTTGTACATTTATATCGAACAGCTGCCCTTGATCCATGCTGAACTACCGCACCATTCCAGTTTCCAAATGAGAAACTTTTTCCACGCGAATTTATCGTCAGCGAACTTCCATCGTTTGAAACTGAAAAGTCTGTCAGGTAATTTATCGCGTTATGGAATTTTCTGCTAAGTTGTTTCCTGCCTCCGCGATAATCAATTTCAATAATTTCACTTTTATTATTATTCACATCGTATCTGAAGAGGTCTCCGCCGGCATGATAGACAATAAATTTACCGTCGGTGTGTGCGTTCCTTACGTAATACTTTTTGTGTTCGGTTAGTTTTTGAATTCTCTTCCCGCTCAGATCTGAACTGTAAAGATTTGCAATTCCTTCATGGTCAGAAACAAAATATGCATTCGTACCGATTAACATTGTCCCGGCAATATTACCGTTAATATGTTGAAGAAATCTTTTAAACACTCCGTTACCGTTCCTATCAATCCAAAGGTGACCTGCGGTTCCGCCCCTGTACCTTTTCCACTTTGCTGGATCACCAATATTCCTTCCTATTAAAGTAACATTTCCGTTAAAAGCTATTTGCGTCGCTTCTCCAAATTTGAGTTTTTTAAATTCCTTCGATTCTATGTCCATTTCGTAAAGTTCGTAAACAGAGGGAAACGCCTGTCCATAGTTGCTCCTGAATATCAGCTTGTTTTTCTTCCATGTAACCGGAAAGGAACTCATTCCAAAAAAAGTTATTCTCTCGCTTACGCCGCCGCCAAATGGCATTAAATATATTTCACTGTTCCCTTCGTCCCTACCCGTGTAAGCAATCCATTTCCCATCTTCAGAAATCAACGGATTTAAAACATCGCTTAATACATTTGTTAACCTTATTGCCCGACCGCCTGATATCGGCACCTGCCAAAGGTCGTCTTCTGATACAAATACAACAGTCGATCCATTGACACAAGGATAACGATAGTAACCTTTTTGATTCATAATTTATCAGTTTGTAGTTTTTATGTTTTTTGAGTTTACTGTAATATTTTACTTTTTTTCAACAACACGTTTTAAGCTATGTTAAAAAAATCATTGAACCAACGCAGTGTTTGTATTATCGCTTTCAAATAATTCTTTTTCGCGTTGCTCCCTTAGCTGTTTCGTGTATAAATTATAATATTTGCCTTTCTTTATCATAAGTTGCCTATGGCTACCGTCTTCAACTATTTCTCCGTTTTGAACAATGAGAATTCTGTTGCAGTTTTTGATTGTAGATAATCTGTGCGCAATAATAATTGAAGTCCTCCCCTTTATTATTTCGTGAATGCTGTTTTGAATTCTCGCTTCGGTTAATGTATCAATTGAAGATGTAGCCTCGTCCATGATAAAAATCGCCGGATTTGCAAGTACAGCTCTCGCAAACGAAACGATTTGTTTTTCGCCCATAGAAAGATTTTCACCGCCCTCACCAACCTGTTCATTAAGTCTGGGAATAAAGTCATCTGCGCTTATGAACTTTAAAGCCCGTATTACATCATCGCCTGATGCATTGGAGTTCGAATATTTTATGTTTTCCATTATCGTTCCGCTAAAAAGATGAGGCGTTTGAAGTACAACACCAATCCGTCTGCGCAGGCTTTCAATTGTTTTATCCATGTAATCTTCACCATCAACTTTAATAACTCCGGAAATTGGTTCATAAAATCTGCAAATCAAGTTTATAATGGTAGATTTGCCGCCACCGGTTTCTCCAACAAGAGCAATTGATTGACCTGCTTCAATTATAAAGTTGATATTCTTTAATACCGGTTTTCCTTTCTCGTAATGAAAAGAAACATTTTTAAATTCTATCTTTCCTCTAATATCTTTGAAATCTGTTGCTCCCGGTTTATCGAGTACAGAAACACTTGTATCAATCAAAGAGAATATTCGTTCACCTGCTGAAATGCAACCTTGCGCCTGCGCATAAAACCTTGAGATATCAAGTATCGGTTCATAAATCAACGTAGCGTAACCAAAGAAAGCAGCAAGGGCACCAATTGAAATTTCCGGTGGGAAATCCAATGCCATACTACCGCCCCAATAAATCACAATAGCAGCAGCTACCGAACCACCAAATATTACAAGCGGAGTATAAAGTGCTGAAAAGAACTCGGATTTGTAAGACGATATTCTCATCTTCTCGCTCAATGAATTGAACTCAACCGAAGCCCTTTGCTCCTGCACCATGCTTTTGTTAACTTCTACTCCGGTAATATTTTCATTAAAACTTGCTGTGATTTCACTGTTGAATTTTCTTGACTCACGTGAATATTTCAAAATTAGCATTCTTATGCGCAGAGAAATCAATACTAACACGGGAATTGTTAACAGTACTACCAGAGCGAGTTTCCAGTTAAAAATAAACATTGCAGATACACAGAACACTATCATACCAAATCCCCAGATCGCTTCTATCATCCCCCATGAAATTAATTCCGTTACTTTATTTGAATCTGAAGTTATCCTAGACATTAACCAACCAACTGCAGATTTATCGTAAAATGAAAATGATAAACTCTGCAATTTGTTAAATAAATCCTGCCTTATATCGTACATTACGAATTCCTGTACCCTTCCGGCAAAGTTAATAAAAAAGTAAACACTAATTGCAATCACTAAACCCATTATAAAGTAAATCCCGGAATAGTACCATACCATAGTCAGGTCAGTATCTGGTGAAATTCCGGATTTGGACGTTTCAAAATAACTGGTAACAGCAGGGATAACCGCGTTATCAATCAATTTCATCCAGATAACCGGCAGAATGGCTTCAACGGCAGCAACAATTAAAACGAATACAATAAACCCAAACAACCATTTTTTATACCGGAGACTATAACCAAATAATCGCCTGAAAAAAGGGATGAGCGCGCCTTTATTTGTAAAGTTTTTTTCCTGAAATCGCCTCATATTTATCCTTGTTTTATCTCGTTTTCAATTTCTTCCTCAATTAACACCTGTAGGTTGTAAATCTTTTTAAAAAATCCGTCTATTGATAGTAAATCCTTTTGTGTTCCTTGTTCAATTACTTTTCCTTTGTCGAGTACAATAATCCGGTCGCAATTCTGAATGGATGTAATTCTGTGTGCAATAACAAACGAGGTTTTATTTTTCATAATCTCAGCAAGAGCTTTTTGAATTTCGAACTCTGTCTCTGTATCGACTGCAGATGTAGAGTCATCCAGAACAAATATATCCGGATCAGTGAGCAAAGTTCTTGCAATAGAAACGCGTTGTTTCTGTCCACCCGATAAAGTAACTCCTTTTTCACCGACAACTGTTTCATACGACTGCGGAAAGATTTCGGTTATTACATCGTGTATCTTTGCAGCTTTTGCTGCATCAATTACTTCATCTATGTGTGATGACGGATTGCCGTAAGCAATATTTTCTTTCAATGTCCTTGAAAAGAGGAACGGCTTTTGCAACACCACACCAATTCTATTTCTTAGCAACTCTTTTGAATACAATTTCAAAGATTTTCCATCGAGTAAAATTTCACCTTCATCCGGTTCAAAAAATCTCATCAATAAGGATATAATCGTTGATTTCCCTGAACCTGAAGGTCCAAGCAGTGCGATTTTTTCACCCGGTTTTATTTTAAAACTAATATCGTTCAGTACATGTTTTTCGTTACCATCAGGATATCTGAATGAAATATTCCGGAATTCAATCTCACCTTTCAGTTTACCGTAACCATTCTCATTAATACCTGTACGGTCTTCCGCCTGAAAATCCAGTATTGAAAAGATTCTCTTTATTGCAACCGTTGTCATTCCCATTTCTGCAACGACTTGTCCGACTCTTCTCAAGGGCCAGGTTACAAGCATTGCATAGGAATAAAATGCAGTAAGCTCGCCGACTGTTATTACTCCGTTCAGTGCGAAATATGCACCCGCGAAAACCGAGATTGACATTTGCGTGTACACTAAGAAATCCGAGAATGGCCAAAAGAATGCATGAAGTTTCAATAATTTTATTCCCCATTGGCGTTTGGTTTCATTTTGATTTGTGAATTTTTCAATTTCATATTTCTCTTTTGCAAATGCTTTCACCACTCTAATTCCCGAAAGATTTTCTTGTACTATTATTGACAATTTATCCTGCTCTTTTTCGTGCTTAGTCCATATTTCACTTTCCTTTTTAAAAAATATAACCGACCCAACTGCAATAACCGGGACAAGTGCAACTGCAATTAATGAATAGATAATATTTATGCCATACATCATAATAAATGCAGCGATAAAAATCGTAAGTAGCCGAAGAACGTCAACAACCTGAATCGAAGCAAATTTCCTTACCGTTTCAACATCACCTGTACAACGTTGTATAAGCTCACCGGTAGGTGTTTTTGAATGATAAGCTAACGGTAATGCCTGTAAGTGAGAGAACAACCTGTCACGAAGTTTCTTTATCGCCTTTTCGGTTGACGATGCTGATATGGCGCTTGACGAAAATGTAAAGACTCCCCGTAGCAATGAAATAAAAAGAAAAATCAAACCTAACCAAATTAAAATAATATGCAGATTGTCCGTGCGTAGCTCGGGAAGCATAGAATTAAATAATGTCGTAATCATCCCCGTACCACCTTTATACGAATCAGAACTTACTGTAAAATATGCTACAATTTTGTCAACTGTAACTTGCAATACTTTCGGTTCAAGCATTCTTATTGCCGTTGCGATTATAAGCAGCACTGATGCAAAAACGTAGTTATGCTTCCATTTATCGAGTAGCTGAAAAAGTTTCTTTACATTTTCCATCGAAAGTAAACTTGAATAAAATTGATAACAAATAATAATTCCTGAAAAAAAAACCGCGAATCTAAATTTGATCCGCGGTTATTAAAATTCTAAAACTAAGGGGTATTACATCTTTACATTCCTCCGTTTAACCCACGGAACTGACCGGATAAAATTATCTTCATATACTTCTATTACCACTATCGGTGTGAAGACTATATTTTCGGTTAAAATTATTTTCATTTTTATAGCATCTGCATATTTGGGTTCGTGGATAACTTGCGTTTACAAAATTAAAAATTATTAGTTTTACTATCAACAAGAACCAGGTAATATTTCGATAAAATTTTCGGAAGGTTTCATATTTTTTAAAAAAAGATTAAATCCTTTTTAGGTGAACATTAATTCTCCGGATGATTTTATCTTTTCAGTTAACATTATCATTGTAGTAGTTAATATTCAGTTTGAACATGTTATAAAAAAACCGGCAGCCAATGACTGCCGGTTCACTTCTTCAACCTACAACCGCTTGCCGAATCAAAAACCTTGTTCACATATTTCAGATGAAGTTAAAAAGTTCCGGGGCATATTATTTCTTTGCCGTTTTTTTAGCGGTGGTTTTCTTCTTAGGTGCAGCTTTCTTCTTAGGTGCAGCTTTCTTCTTAGGAGCTGCTTTCTTCTTAGGAGCTGCTTTCTTTTTAGGTGCTGCCTTTTTTTTAGGCGCTACCTTTTTTTTAGGCGCTGCTTTTTTAGCCATTTTTTCTCCTTTATTTAATGGTAAAAGCAATACAAAAATAACAATAATTATTTTTTAAATAAATCAAATTGATTTTAATTTTTTCTTTCAGTATGTAACGGTTTCTTTTTTAAAAAAACAAAACTTCTGGAATCCCTTTACTGGTACGGGTTTTCAGAGGTCGTGATTATATCAGTAAAACTATTCCCAAAAAATTATTTTTGCAAAATAAAGTTTTTCAATTAGTCTTATTTATTTTTTAACATTTTTAATGCTGCTTCTATGTTCAGTTTTCCCCAGCCCCATGAACTGTTCGGTACTTCACCTGTAAATTTATCTTGTGTTGCTGAACTAAAGAGTATTTCTTTTATCTCTGACTGATTTAACGTCGGTTCATATTGCAGCAATAAACAAACTGCACCGACAACGTGTGGCGCAGCAGAACTCGTACCACTGAAAATTGTTATGCCGTTGTTTGGAGATAGTGAAAATGTAGAATGTCCGGGCGCTGTAATCTCCGGACCTATTTTCCCTGTAATGTTATATCCCCTTCCGCTGTAATACGAGAGGTCGTTAATTTCTTCATCAAAACTAAATGGAAAGTTTACAGTATATGCACCAACAGCTATTACACTATCTCCAGTGCACGGAAAAGTTACCGTCGTCTCATCTGTCGTGTATTCGTTCCAATGAGAGTTTCCAGCCCACGATTGAGAAACATCCACAACATATCCGTTAATCGTTTGAACTTTCTCTGAAGTAACATCGAACGTCCAGTTTCCTTCAACGCTCCCTGAATCGCTCCTCGAAAAGCCGAATCTAAACATTACTGTACCCTTTTGTGATACATCACGGGAATAAATGATATTATACTTACCCGTTTCTATTATTTCACTGCCTTTGGTCAATAACGGAGTTTTATTTCCATCAGGGGTTTCAATCTGAAATGAAATGAAATTGTCTTTGTCAGTCCAAATGAATGAAGTAAACACACCATCGTTAATTTTTCCTTCCGACATTTCCGGACAAGTAATACTGTAAGATTTCTTTTCTCCTGATTTCAAAGTATCCTTCAGGTGCATATTTGCACCAGCAAGGTTTCCAGCGCCACCAATTACAACCTTACCGTTCCGGACATATTCGTTCAGCATTTGCTCTTCCATTGTTGAACCATCCATAAACTCCCAACCCCATTCGCCGTCTTCAATTAAGATTACGTTAACTTCTTCATCAATTAAAAAATTAATCAGGTCAGGAAAATTTCTGACAAATCTGGGCGTATATTCATATTTAATATTTGCAAAAACCATTTCTGCATCAGGAGCAATTCCGTGAATTCTTTGTACTCCGTAGTGTCCACCCATTACGATTCCTGCAACACCGGTACCGTGAGAAACAGAATCCGGTTCGGTTTCAATAAGGTCAATTCCCCGGCGCCTGATATTACCATCCTTTTCTCTTACCGCTCTGATTTTTGATGTTTTGAGAGCAATCAGGGTTTCCTGTACATCTAAACGTTTATTATCATTTTCATCAATAGCAATAAACAATAATTCACCATAAGTTGGATCGCTTTCTTTGAAACCAGATTTAGGCCCGTAATCACGGTAACCATTGCCGTTTGCATCTAAATAAAGAAAATCCTTATCAATTGTGAAAGAAGCAGACGATGGTCCAAGCATCCCCCAGGTCTCATCCCGCATTTTTAATATCCTTAATTGTTCATTTGCATCAATAACATTATTACCGTTAAAGTCGATACCATCTATTCCCTGCGTAAACTTTCCATCTGATTCTACGTCTATCCATTCGTATTTCCCACCGTCAGCAAAAAAGAACATAGGATGAAAAACATCAACTCCCGAATCCACATCACCAACAACTACACCTTTACCGGTGAGAATATTTCCGTTTTTATCGTAGTATGTTTCGGATAATCTGGTTGTAACAACAATTTCACCAAACGGACTTTGCGCATAAATCAGCACTGGAAAAAGTAGAATTAATAAAATTATTTTTTTCATTTTTGATTTTTTTAAATTATTCCGTATATGTGTTAATGTTTTTGAAAGTTATAATACGAAACAGAAACCGTTTATAACGGTCTTAGTTTCTGTGAGAGTGGATATATTCTTTAAAAAGGTCATCGTCAAAATTATAATTCAACTTCATCTCTTTCACCCTGTTTGCACGTTCCCAGTTTATCGTCCTGTTATACGCTTCTTCTTCTGTTGTTAAACTTTCATATTTTAAAAGGTTCCTTATTTTTGTTGAATCAATAACAAGATCTTGTTGAGGAAACTCATCATCACTTTTCGCGGGATAAATTATTACTTCACCTGTCCAGCCAACAATATGTGCAATCCTTTGGATAAATTCTTTTTCGGTAAAGATAGACGTTTCCGCAACATTAAAAATTTCACCTTCTGCGTTCTTGTTCTCAATTGCCAATACAATTGCATGGGCAGCGTCTTCAACGTAAATCCTGGTTGTTTTCCATCCGGCTGTTCGTCCATCTATAATTATGAACTTTCTATTATCGTCCATTCGCTGAAGATATTGGTGAAACCTGAATTGATAATCCTTAGGACCGTAAACCATAGGCAGCCTTAAAATTGTCCCCTTTATGGAATCGTGATTTAACACATTTCTTTCCACCAGAATTTTTTCATACCTTTTCATACCATTAGATTTTGCGTGATATCTGAACGGGAAAAGTTTATCCCGCAACGGGGATAATTCCGTGAGTGGTGTAACATCCGGTGGTCCCGGTTCGAGACCTGTCAATCTGCCATACGCACGGTAAACGTCGCAACTACTGATTGCAACTACTCTCCCAACAATTCCTGATGCGGTTTTCATTAAATTATTGGAATCCTCATCGCCAATTGGAATCATATCTACAATTACATCCGCTTGAATAGAATCAAATTTGCGTTTGAAGGAAAGTAAATCCTTTCTATCTCCCTTAATGTGGATAATATTTTCAGGAAAATCTGTATGATTATTCCCCCTATTAAACAGAAAAACTGAATGCCCCCGTTCAACCAGTTGCCTCGTTACAAAATACCCGATAAACTTCGTTCCACCTATAACCAGAATGTTCATTGATTTAGATTTTTTTTACTTTCATTAATTTTTGCTTTTATTTCGTATAGTATTTTTATATGTTTCATGTTTAGTTCTACATCAATTTACCGGTACTTTGGGGGAGGGTTCTGTATCAATTTAAACACATAATGTATGAAATTAAGTACAGAACTGTTTGGTCTCATAAAATCGCTTACAAAAAGCGAAAAGAGATATTTTAAACTTTTCGCATCCCTTCAGGGCGGAGAGAAAAATTACATAAAACTTTTCGATGAACTTGAAACTCTCGATGAGTACAACGAGAGTGCGATAAGAGAAAAGTTTAAGAATGAAAAGTTCATAAAACAACTCCCTTTTACAAAGAACTACCTCTACCGGCTGATAATGAAAAGCCTCCTGTCGTTTCATTCCGAAAAATCCCTCGACTTGAAACTGTGCGACATAATTCAAAACTGCAAAATTTTTTACGCGCGCGGTATGTATAAAGAGTTTTTCTCAAATATCAGAACAGGAAAACGTTTAGCGGAGAAAACGGAGAGATTTAATTTCCAGCTTCAATTTATTGAAATGGAGAAAGTGGTATTTTTTAAAAAGGTGATTAAATATAAAGACGAATCAGAAATTCTCAGACAAGAGGAAGAAGTTAAAAGAATCACAGAAAATTACAATGCGTATTCAAACCTTATCGTTGAAACTGTAAACTTTTTCAGGTTGCATGGAAGAATCAGGGACGATTCGCTAACCGATTTTGTAAACACAAAGCTCAATCACGAGTTGATGAGAACACCACAGAATGCTTTATCTGTAATGGCAAAAGAGGCTTATTACCGGGAGTTGATGCACCTTTCAGATTTGTTGGGCGATTTTGAAAAAATGAAACAGTATTGTCTGAAGAGGTTTGAGATAATCCAGAATAACCCTCTGCAGTTTGAAGACCGGCTTTTTAATTACAACGGAGATATTTTAATTTATCTGATATTATTAAACATCCGGTTGAAAAATTTTAGAGAGGCTAACAAGTTCATCCGGGTTGCGGAAAAGTTTTATTCGAAAGGGACTATTGATGAAAATGATTTCTTTATAATTAAGAACTATGGATTACTTCAAATATTTTTCAAACAGCGGAAATATAAAAAAGCTGCTGAGTTAATTCCTGAAATTCTAGGTTCATTGAGAAGTAGAAAAAATAATTTCGATAATAACTTCAGGATATTGCTTTTTTTTACAATGGTAAATGTTCTTGTTTTATCTGACGAAACCGAACAAGCCTTAAATTTCAATAATGAATTACTCAACGATGAAATTATAAAAATAAGACAAGATATTAAATACTACGCTGAGCTTGTTAATATTCTCATTCACTACGAACTTGGAAATCATACTTTGGTTAAGCATTTAATCAACTCTAAGTTCCGCTATCTGGAAAAGGCAAAACGTCCTTTCAAGATGGAAACAATTCTCCTCGGATTTATAAAAAAACTCCCTTCGTTTAAAAACGAAATCGAAAAACTTGATAAAATGATTGATATAAAACGTGAACTGGAAATCCTGAGAAATGACAAGTACGAAAAAAATGTTTTCGATTATTTTCCGTTCGATGAATGGATTGAAAAACAAATGAAGTTTTTGCAGGAGGGAATTAGCAAATAAATACGCGGTAAACTTTAAATATTATCGGTTACCTTCCCAATCGTTTTTATTGAGCGGATATCCTGTTTCTAAAAATGCCTTGATGTTGTCTAATGTCCATTCCCAATATTCCTTTAATTGTTTCAATGAATTTTCATCGTGAATACCTGTGTGTTCAACGAGAATTTTTATAGTTTCGTAGTCAATTAGAATAATATTGATTGTTACATCACTTCCGGGGGAAAGGTCGTTTCTGTTCCATTTAAACGCAACCCGCTCAAACGGTCGTAATTCAGTATAGGTCCACTTATCGCCGTTTTCATTCTCAAAACTTCCTCCAATTGTTACAGACGCTTTGACTTCCATCTGTTGCCAGATTGTTGCTTGCTCAGGAACTGTAAAGTTATTATAAAAATTTCTCGGTGAGCTGTTGATAAACTTTTCTACTTCGAGTTTCATTAAACTTTTCTGTAAATATAAAAATCTGAAATCGTAATTTTGAGTTAGATATAAATGACTTTTTATTTTTTGTTGTTGAAATTTATACGTCCTTTAAGTTTTAGAATTATTAATCGGGAATCTGCCCATAACCTTTGAAGATTGACGATTGAAATAATCATTTCATTATTTTATGATTCAATTTAATAGAATGATTCTGATTTTTTATCAGAAAATTTTTATTCTTTTATCCTGTAATGCCCACTGATTTTCCAGTAAAAAAGTTTATCCTCTTCTGCTACAAATCCCGGGTCGGGGTGATTGTGAATAACCCAATACCTTCCGTTTACAATTTTATCGGATACAATTCCAATGTGGTCACTGTTTCCGCTTTTTGCCATATCCCAAACCACTATATCTCCGGGTTGCCAGTCACCTTCTGTATTCAACTGGGTCCAGTACTTTCCAAACCACACTTCGAGGTTCATGACTCTCCGCTGGTCAATATTTGGGTCTGGCTTTTTAGAACCCCATCGGTGCATTGGATAATCTTTAACGGCTTTTTTAATATCTTCATTCAGCGCTTTCTGAAGGTCTATAACTTCACCCAATCGTAACGCCCGTATGATCACATCCGTACAGACCCCAATGTCCGGATTAATATCACCACCCGGGAAAACCCGCTCTCCGATGTACTGACCTTTATCGTTATATTCCGTAATATAATAACCCATTGTCATATCGTATTCATAACCGTGTCGCAACGTTAACTTAGCACCGTTTAAAACTTTCCTTTGACCGGGCGTAAGTAAACTGTCGGGAGTGGTCAATTTTTCTATTGTCTCGATTTCTTTTGATATACGGATGTTTTCATTGCTGTCTTCATTGCAAACAAAAAACACGAGCAGTATTAAAACCAGAAAATTCATCTTCATTTTTTTAATACAAAGAAAAAGGTTTTAAGTTTAATTTCCAAAGCAGTATAAAAATCCATCTTTTGATCCTATGTAAATCTTACCGTCGTAAACTATCGGTGTTGCTTCAAAAGTTGTTCTGAAGTCATCAGTTAGCATCAGTTTTAATTCATCGTTCACTCTGAATAAGTACAATCCGTTATAGCTTGCAGCAATAACAATATCGTCTATTATTAACGGCGACGAAATAGACTGACCGATTTTATATTTATCGTAAATCACAGGTGAATTAAAAAATCTGCTGTTATCGAAACCTTTTACTTTTCCGGAAGCATTGATAGAATCAGTATCTATCAGATAAAGATAACCGTCAATTCCGGAAACGACAGCAAGGTTACGATTATTAATTTTTTCATACAAAGTATTCACTGCTGGAGAGCTGACAATTCCACCTGCCCAATCAAGAAAATTTTTATTTCCTGTAGGCAAAAACCACTCAACTGAATTTTCGGGTTCCACATTAGGATTAAGTTTAAGCAATCCGCCATTGCCGGGAATGTACTGTTTTTCGACCGGCACGAGTAAACAACTATCGTTAGAAACAGCAGGGGTACCGTCAAGATCTGAACCGATTGGATATACCCAGTCAATTGTTTTTGTATTAAGGTTATATCCGTACACTGATCCACTTCCCGCTGCTATATATATTCTTTGTCCCAATAAAACAGGGGAAGACTCAATTACAATATTTGACCGGTTTGGCGCTTTTGGAAATAAATTAATTTCTTTTATAATAAGCGGTGTCGTGTAGTTTAATTTATCATTAAACCTTAACGGATCCATCACAGAGAAAACCCCGTTTTCAAAACCTGCATACAAAGTATCGTTAATCAATAATGGAGATCCGTCTGCGTCCCGGCTGAAACTTTGAGTTTGCCTGACGTTGAACTTCCAGATTGATTCCCCGGTAATAGCAGATATTGCTCTGAAACTAAATGCATATTTTGAACTAAGTGTCGTTCCGTAACCGCGACGACTTCCCTGAGCAATAACATACTTTCTTGTCAAATCTGATTCTGAAGTCAGCGCAAAAATCGTTCCGGTACCTTTAATGACGTCATCAAATTTATATTCCCAGATAAGCTTTCCATCAGAAACTCTGAATTTTTTAAGATTGTGGTCAAGTGAACCCTGATACAAATAAAGCGAATCGTTTTCCAAAGTAAGCAACGGTTGCCCTGTCCATCCCGCACCTTGCCAATATTGATTTCCGTTTTTTCGGTATGAAGAGGATTTGCCAATACCGAGATGAATTTTCCATTTAACATTGAGTGAATCCGGCGGGTTTTTGCCGTAATAATTTCGTTGCGCTGAACCTCTGAACGTACCTATCAATATCTGAAAATTTTCACCAGATTGTTTATTCGGCAAAGTATCAGAATTTGTACGATTGGAAATTTTTGCCTGCCGGTTATTGCAGGAAAAAATAAAAAGTGCTGCTATTAAATATATTACCCTAATCAATTACAGAATCTGATTGCAAAATTACAAATGCTATTCAAGAAGATTAAGTTAAAATCCAGAACCTGCAGAACTGAGTTTTTATAAAAGCTAATTTTCCGGCTGCGCTATATTGAACTTTCTGATTAATTTAAAAATTAATATCGTTCCTTAAATAATATTAATTCAAACCATATTTTTTTATTTTTATCGAAATTCTATTTTTATGATTATAACAGAAAATACTTTACTTTTCGCGGACCGATTAAAAGAATCGGGGTTTGATATCAATACAGAGAAACCATCCACAGGAAAGTTCGGTGATTCAAAAGCAATGTCAGATTATCTGATAGCCCTTATTCTGGAGGGGAAAAAAACAGCTACATGCGGATTGCTTGAATCATGGAAAAAATTTGAAGAACCGGTTCCTACTGTCGGCGATATTGAAATTGTGCTCGATTGGAACGACGAACCTGCTGCTGCGATTCAATATACCGAAGTTGAAATTAAACCGTTTAACCAGATTAGTGAAGATTTTGCAAAGGACGAAGGAGAAGGTGACGGCTCTTTTCAGTATTGGCGCGAGGCACATTTGAAATTTTTCAACCGGGAGTGTAAATTAATGGATCGGGAGTTTTCCGAAGATGACGAAATCGTTTGCCTCAGGTTTGAGCTCGTCGGCAAATTTGTGATGGAAATGTAACCGGTTATTAAGAAATATTTCTTTTTATTGACAGTTTTTCCACCATCAAGTCTGATAGCGGATCTGAATACGTCCCATAAGCGTTGACCAATACTCCTTTGAGTCCGTCTTTGGATTCAATTGCATATACAATTGAACTGTCATCAGGATTTGATTCACCCTCAAACCTAAAAAAGTCAACTATTTTAAACTGATCGAGAGGTAAATATTCTTCCCTGCCACTACAAACAATACAATTCTCTCTCAGATTGAAGTTCTCCGTATAACCTTCAGATTTCAGATATCGGAGCAATTCTACCATTGAAGAAAAATCTTTTCTCATTACTATTTCTCCCATAAATGATATTTAATTCCAAACGGATCTGCCATCATTATGCTTTTGTTTGAATAAACCTGTGTCAGGACACAGCCGTTTTCTTCCATTAGTTTCAATGTCTCTTTTACGTCGTCAACTTTGAATTCAAAAAAGGTTACACCCGGCATCTTCTCGTCATTCTCGATATAAAAATTAATCCCATCTTTTTTAAAATGTGTCTCGAAATCTTTTCGGTTAACAATCTCCATACCGAGAACTTCCTTGTAAAATTTAATTGCATCGTCATATTTTCTGACTTTGATTGCAATGTGCGGACTGAATTCAAATTTCATTTAATATTTTTTTAAATTAAACCTAAACAATTAAAATGCCAATACTATCCGATTAATCAATACACTCACTTAATAAGAATACAATCTCGAATCCAGTTTTATCAAGCTTTGCATTATATAACAAAAATTTACTGAAAATATTCCTTTAAGTTCGCGGCAGTTTTCTTTCCGGCCGACCTTTCAATTATATCGAAGTTCGATTTTATTATCTGCTTTATTTTATCAACCGAACCAAATTCTATAAGAAGTTTCTTTGCAGTCGCTTCGCCAATTCCCGGAATCTCTTTAAGTTCAGTTGTTAAAGTTCTTTTCTCCCGAAGTGCTCGGTGAAATGTAACCGCAAATCGGTGGGCTTCATCTCTCAATCTTTGTAACAACTTTAATCCGCTCGACATATGCGGTATTGATTGTGGTTCAGAATTACCGGGCAAATAAACCTCTTCAAGCCTTTTAGCTAATCCGATTACCGGGATATTACTGAGTCCGATGTCAGACATTACCTTAACCGCAGAACTAAGTTGTCCTTTCCCGCCATCAACGACTATCAGATCGGGTGGTGAACCGAAACTCTCGTCGCTTTTAATTTCAGCATCAGTTGTATAAGATCTCTCCGCAATTTTTCTGAACCGTCTGTATATCACTTCACGCATGGAAAGAAAATCGTCGGGCATCCCGGTCTGATTCATAACATTGTATAGTTTGAATTTTCTGTAATCGGATTTCTTTGGCTTACCGTCAATGAAAACTACCATTGATGCTACCGAATCAGTCCCCTGCGTATGCGAAATGTCGTAACATTCAATTCTCTTGGGAAGTTTATCCAATCTCAAATCCCTTTTCAAAGCCTCTACCGAGTGCGGTATAAATTCTCGTTTTAATTTGGTTAGTTGTAATTCATCAAGCATTAACCTTGCATTCTTTTTTACCATGAATACAAGTTTTGCTTTCTCTCCGATTCTGGGAATTACAAACTCAACTTTTGAATTTTTCTTTTTCGATAACCATTCAAGGAGCGTATTCTGATTTTCTAATTGTTCTTCAAGATAAATCTGGTCGGGAATATAATCGGACTTGGTGTAATAGCTTGATAAAAATTTTTCAGTAATATTGTCGTTTGATTCTTCGAGAATATTTGTAAGCATATAATGACTTTTACCGATAACTTTGCCGTCTCTTATTTTAAGCACCATTCCACAGGCATCGTTATCTTCCCTTTCAATTGCAAAGATATCACGGTCGTTTATTTCTTCATCAACCATTTTTTGTCTTGATGAATATACTTCGATTGCTTCAATTTTATCCCTGAGTTTAGCAGCTTTTTCAAACTCCATTCTTTCTGCATGTTCATTCATTAAATTTTTCATTTCCCTCAGGAGTTGGTTTGTTTTCCCATTGAGTAACTTCGCCACCTGATCAATCATATTATTATAATCCTCTCTGCTCTGGAATCCCTCGCACGGACCGTCACACTTGTTAATATGATAGTCGAGACATACTTTGAATTTCCCCGCAGCTATACTTTCCTCTGTAAGGTTCAGCTTACACGATCTGATTGCAAAAATATCCCTAACAGACTTAAGCGCATAACGCATATTTTTTACGTCGGTATATGGACCAAAATATCTTGAACCGTCATTACGTTTCTTTCTTGTTGGAAATACCCTCGGAAATGGTTCATTTGTTATAACAATGTACGGATAAGATTTGTCGTCCTTGAGATTGACATTGTATCTTGGTTTATGCTCCTGAATAAGATTAAGTTCAAGTATAAGAGCTTCAACTTCATTATCGGTGGTAATTATTTCTACATCGGAAATTTTTTTTATCATCACACTCAGGCGAGTAGATTGCTGGCGGGACTGAAAGTAAGAACGGACACGGTCCCGAAGAGATTTGGCTTTACCGATGTATAAAAGTTTGCCCTTTGAATCTTTAAATTGATAAACACCCGGTAATGCTGGCAGATTCCTGAGTTTCGCAGAAAGGTAATCGTTCGCCCCTTTGTCACTATTGTTTTTCATCTCTGTAAAAAAAACTAACCCTGTTTTTCCTGGGTTAATTCCATTAAAATATTCCCGGTGGATTTTGGGTGAAGAAATGCTATCAACATATCGTCTGCGCCGGTCTTTGGTGTTTGGTTAATTAAACGGATCCCGCCGGCAGAAAGATAGTTTAGTTTCTCAAATATATCGTTGACCCGAAATGAACAATGGTGAATACCTTCACCTTTTTTTTCAATAAACTTAGTAATAGGGGAATCAGGAGATGTACCTTCTAAAATTTCAATGTCCATATTCTCAATTCTGATTTTTTGAACGATAACCTTTTGTTCTGCTACGTGTTCCGGCGATGAAGCTTTGGCGTTAAAAATTTTTTCAAATAACGGAACTGAATCCTTGAGAGATTTAACTGCTATACCTATATGATCGAGTTTCATTGTAATGTTGTTTATCCGTTCAATAAGGTTTATTTCTTTTTACATATTAATTTTATTACTCAGATAAATTCATCAAGTCCTTTTCGTTTTAAATAGTCAGTAACTTCCTTCACGTTTTGAGAGTCGCCCCGTTTGCAAATCAGTAATCCATCTTCCGTGTTTACAATCAACAGGTCTTCAACTCCAACAGTTGCCACAATTATTTTATCATTTAAGATGAGACAATTTTTTGTATTAATTGTAACCGTTCTGCCAAATTTAACGTTACCGTTCGCATCTTTATCTTTGAGATTATAAATTTCATCCCATGACCCGAGGTCGCTCCAACCGAAATTACTTCTTATTGTGAAAACATTTTGAGATTTTTCCATTACGCCGTAGTCTATTGAAATACCCTTAATCCGAGAATATTCAAACTCCAGATACTTCTGAAAATCGTTCGATAAAATGTGTGCGTCTAGATTGACAAGTGATTGATAAAGTTCGGGAAGCAGGTTTTGAATTTCAGCAAGCATAGTATCAACCCTGAAAATAAACATACCGCTGTTCCATAAAAAATCACCACTTTCAATAAATGCTTTTGCCAGTTCAAGGTTTGGTTTTTCAGCAAAGGTTTTAACTTTAAAAACTTTCTCTGAACTTTCACCGTTTTCATTTAATTGAACCGGTATCATTTTATCGAGGTTGTACTGGATGTATCCATAGCCTGTTTCAGGATGGGTTGGGGAAATTCCGAGAGTAACAATACCACCGTTTCCTGTTACAAAATTCAAACCGCTTTTTATGACCCTTTGATACTCAGAAACGTTCTGTATAATGTGGTCGGATGGGATTACAAGCACGTTTGCCTTCTTGTTGAACTGCCCGATGAACAAACAGGCAAGTCCAATACAGGGAGCAGTATTCCGACCGAAAGGTTCGCATATTATATTGTCTTCCGGAATTCTTGGAAGCTGTCTGTGTACTTCAGCTTTATAGCTCTTATTAGTTACAACAAAGATTCTCTCGTCATGAAAAATATTTGTCAGGCGCTTGTATGTTGCCTGTATCATGGTTTCATGATCGTTCACTATTTTTAAAAATTGTTTCGGATGTTTAGAGGTACCCTTTGGCCAGAATCTTTGTCCTATTCCGCCCGCCATAATTACAGCATAGTTATTCATTTTTTTTCTTATTTTGGGTTTCTATATAAATTTTTGCGGGATCATTTAGATACGAAATGAATGTATCCAGATCTTTTGTCGGTTTATTAAGATAGATTAGTTTGAAATTATACACAATGTATCCGTAAATCTGTTTTGTCAGATTGTCGAACGGGTTCATTCTGTAGTTTTGAAGATATTTAATGAAATTGTAACTCCCGTCTGCCATCTGTGCCAGTTTTGGAATTTGAGATTCTTTGGCAATCTTGATGATGTCTTTATAAATTAGCAAAGTAGCTGATAGAAATCTTAATCCTTCGTAATGCTTGAATTCTCCTTTAATATCCTCAAGTCGGTTAAATATATTTTCAAGCTCTAAAATGTAATATCGTAGTCTTTTTGCATGTTTGTCCTTTGAAGTTGATTCAGGTACTGTAGTTTCTTCAGGTTTTTCCTCCGATTGTTTGTTTTCTTTTTGCTGGTTAAGTGACTCTAGAGATTTTATCAGGTTGTTGTGCTTCATATAATCGTCGCCATTCAATATTGATTCAATGGCGTCCAAACCTTGCATCATTAATTTAATCTTATCCTGTGAAATTTCTGTTTGATTTTCTAATTTCAAATAAAAGTATTCGCAAATTACTGAATACACCTGGGAGATTAACGTAAACGAAAGTTCACTTGCTTCTTCTGAAAGTGATTTGGAATTGGTTATAATATTGTTGATGATTGACTTTGCATCGCTATCATTAATTGATTCGAGCAGGACTTTTTCTATGAGTGTATTAAAGTCTTTTCGTAAATTTTGATTTAAGTTGAAAATTTTGTTTTCGTACTCTATCAGTTTTTTGTTCAGGCTTAAATTTATCTCTTCTTTGGTTTGGTGTATTGTTTGAATTGGTTTATTTTCATCGTTAGATTTTTTTGTTTCAGGATTTGATTGTTTGCTTTCAGGCGTTGCTTCCTCACGGATTTTCGCAGACTCGAATCCGTACAAATCTTCAGGAATCTCTGCACGACTGGTAGAAAGTTCACGATAGTCGGATTTCATCGTTTCAGACATTTCCTCTATTGAGACGGATTCATGAAATTCTTCGTCCACAAGTTCATTTGTAATTTCTTCAACCTTGAACTTTGTTCCTGAAAAACTCTCACTATCTATGTCTGCATCGAGTTTACTTTGATCATCGGAAATAATGAAATTGGTTTCTTTGCTAATATCAATGTTGTTCAGTTCAGATAAAATAAAAGATGAATCTTCTTCCAGGTTTATCGGAAAATTGTCATAAGATATTTTATGGTCGGATATTTTTTTTAAGATGAATGCAAGATAGAGTGAAAAATTTTTTAATGAGGGAATCTGAGATAAAAGGAAAACTTCTTTCAATAAATCATCCGAATTTATCAGCCGATCAATAATGCCTTTTATAACTACGAGGTTTTCGTTTGTGATCTCACCGTTGTTAATTTTTCGTTTAACCTGTTCTAACAGGTATTGCATATAATATTTATATTTGGTGTGCTCTTGCATTCTGAAAATATATTAATAAAAAAGATTAATTAATATAAACCCGTTCAACCCTCGGAGCAATCATGCACAATATTTCATAGGGTATTGTTCCAAGCTTTTTTGAAATTTTATGTACGGGATAATTTTTACCGAAAATTTCTACAGTATCCTCAAGTCTGACTTTGCTTCCGGTAACGTCAATCATTATCCAATCCATACAAACATTGCCGACAACCGGAAACAGTTTTTTTCTTATGAAAACCTGGCCTTTATTTGAGAGCAGTCTCGGATATCCGTCGCCGTATCCGACCGGAAGCGAAGCAATGGTGGAAGTATGTTTAACCTTGTAAGATCTGCCGTATGAAATCGTATCTCCCTGTTTAACTTTTTTTATAAATTTAACTTTTGTTTTAAATGTCATAACAGGTTGAATCCTGTCAGGTAATTGGAGATCCTCCGTTGGTGAATAACCGTAAAGTATTATTCCTGGCCTGATCATATTGAAAAATTTCAAAGAGGGGTTGTTGATAATTCCACCGGTATTTTGAATGTGTTTAAATTTTATTTCACCGGTTTGCTGTTCAACTTCGCGGACGATTTCTATAAACTTATTAATTTGTCCGGCTGTGAAATTATCGTCAGGGATTTCTGATGTTGCAAGGTGCGAATATATACCCTTAATTTTTAAATGCGAAAAATTTTTTATTTTTAAAATTGAATCATAAGCTTCAATTATGTCTAACCCTATCCTGTTCATTCCTGTATCAATTTTAATGTGTACGTTGACTGAAGTATTAACCGAAGTGGCAACATTGTTAAGCATTTCTGCCTGGCCGAAAGAAGAAATCCCGACTTCAATTCCATTTCCGATTATCTCCTGTATTGATTCTCTCTCTTGAGGGAGAACACCAAGACATAAAATCGGAATTGATCCGTGGTTGATTTTTTTCAAATGGGTTTTAAGAAAAATACTTTCACGGTAATTTGCTGTTCCGAAATAATCAGTTCCGCTTTCAGCCAGAATTTTAGATATTTCAGAAATACCGTGGCCGTATGCGTTTGCTTTTACAATAGAACAAACGTGCTTTATACTTTTCGTGGTCTTTTTTATATTTGACCTTATTCCTTTAAAATTTTTAATGAGTTGTGAGAGATCTATCTCGGCGTAAGTATCGGGTAGCATAATAGAATTTTTCAAAATTATAAAACGTTGGTTGTATAAAATATTTATTAATTTTTCACCGGAAAATATAAACGTGAGAAATAGATTCTTGACAATGAAAATCAGTTTACTTAATATTAACTGTCCTCAAATAAACCGAAACACTTTGTTAAAATTTTGTTAATAATTTTTACCTGTGCGATTTTTACAATACCCGACACAGTGGTGATTTTAGAGTTATTAACAACCGTTGTTAAAAAAGACTGGTTATGTTTATAATTTACTGAGTTTATATGGTTTATCGCGGCTCTGAATTGTTTAAAAATCCACTTTAAATTTATCATTTTTGTATATAAAATTTACCGACAGTTAAAGTTATTTTTTAAATCTGTTGCTTTTGTTAATAAACCTTCAACCTCTTTAGTGTGATCAAAGTATCTGCTGTTTCAAAAGCTGAAGAATTAAATCAGCCCAAAGATACACAGGAAGCGAAAGTTGTTTGGGAAAAGTTTTTAAAACTTCTTGAAGATAGTTTAAAACCATCTGAAATTACAACGTGGTTTTCTGTTATCGAACCGATTAGTTTCGATAATAATATACTGACAATCTCCGTGCCCAGTAAAGATTATTATGGAATCATAGAGAAGAGATACAATAAACAAATCAGTGCAGTAATCGGTAGTGGTTTACTCGGGGAAAACGGAAAGTTAGTTTACAAAGTTGCTCAACTTGAACTTTTTGTAACTCCACCAGACAATTCACTGACTACAGAAAATGAAAACGCAACTTCAAAGAAAAACATTAAACCGATTGAAATTACTCCGGAGAAAATTTATTCAGATAGCGAAATATTTTCATCTCCAAATTTATATTCTAAAAATACATTTGATAATTTCGTTCGGTCTGAAAGTAATGAATTAGCGGTTGCGGCGGCATGGGCAATAACAAATAACCTTGGAAAGATTTATAATCCTCTTTTTATATATGGTGGTGTGGGTCTGGGTAAAACTCACCTGATACAGGCAATAGGAAATGAGATTAGAAAAAAGTATCCTGAAAAAAAGGTTTACTATACAACTGCTCCGGATTTTACAAAACAATTCACCGACAGTATCGCCAACAGCAGAATATCAGATTATTCATCAAATCTATTCGGAACAAAAAAACTTGATACGTTTTACAGAAATCTTGATGTGTTGATTATAGATGATGTTCAAAACTTAAGCGGAAAGGAAAAAACGCAGGACTTCATGTATCAGATTTTTAACTCTCTTTTTAATGAGAAAAAACACGTGATTTTTTCAAGCGATAAACCAATTAACCAAATTAAGGGAATTGAAGATCGATTAATTTCAAGATTTCAGTGGGGCATGACTGCTGACATTCAACCGCCGAACTGGGAAATGCGGGTTGCCATTGTAAAGAAAAAGTTTAAAGATGCAGATATAGAAATTAGCGATGAAATAGCTCATTTCACCGCAACAAACATAAAGGAAAGCATCAGGACAATTGAGGGATGCGTTATTGGAATGATTGCAGAGAGCGCTTTAGTTTATGAGGGTGAAATAACTCTTGATATAGCAGAGAAAGTTATAACAAGGGTTGTTGGAAATCCCGGCAGAGTTAGAAATATCTCGGTTGATTTGATTATTCAAAGTGTTTCCGATTTTTATCGTATTTCAGAAAGTCTAATACTTTCAAAGAAAAGAACTAAAAATGTTGTTAACGCAAGGCAAATTGCAATGTATCTGTCTAAAGAAATGACTGATTTGACGCTTGAACTAATCGGATTAAATTTCGGGGGTAAGGATCATGCTACTGTACTGTACGCTTATAACAATGTTTCTAAACGTATAGCAAAGGATAAGGAGTTCATGAAAACAATTAATTCAATCAAAGAAAAAATTAAAAACAATTAATATAATTTTACCTTTTAAATTTTAAGAAAGCTGACTTGATCAGCTTTTTTTGTTAATAGGTTTGTTTAAAACCTGTGGAAGAGTAGTTAAAAATCTCAACTTATAAACAAAATTTTTTATTTTTAATTTACGCTTGTTATAAAGTTTCTTTTCTTAAAGAATGTAATCTTACTAATTCACATTAAATATACCTCATAACGTATTTACTTACTTAAATGTTTTATAACGTTTCGATATTTTTAACATAATTAACATAACTAATACTATTACTAAATTTTTTATATAATGAAGTAATTAATGATTGAAAAGTTATCAATAAAAAATTATCTCATTATAAAAGAGGTTGAATTAAATTTTACAGATGGATTGAATATCCTTACTGGTGAAACCGGTGCAGGAAAAAGTATTATATTGGATGCACTTTCAATGATACTTGGTGAGAGAGCTAATTTTTCTCTAATCCGAAAAGGAGAAGACAGAATGGTGATAGAAGGTATGTTTGATATAAGTGGCATGAAATCTGTGAAAACATTTTTGAGAGAAAATGATTTTCAAATTAATGAAGAAGTTTTAATAATGAGGCGGGAAATTATGAGAAAAGGTGTAAGCAGAAACTTTATTAACGATTCACCCGCGTCTATTAATCAGTTGAAGTTAGTGGGTGATATTATGGTTGATATACATTCACAAAACGAACATCAGGCTTTACTCAAAAAAGAGACTCATTTATCTATTTTAGATTCTTACGCCGGATTAGAAAAAGAAGTATTGAATTATGGAAATAATTTTGTTGAACTCAGTGAATCTATAAAAAAACTCAATGAGATGATATCCGGTAGGAGTGAAATGGTAGAAAAGAAAAAGTATTATAATTTTCAGCTAAAAGAAATCAATGAAATTAATCCTTTAGCCGGTGAATATGAAAAGTTGGAGAAAATATTGGAGAAATCTGAAAACAGAGAAGAAATAAGTATTGCAATATCTGAAACAATAAATTTGCTCAATGAAAACGAAAAAAATATTCTTTCACAGATTTCAAAATCCTTAAAAAATCTTGAGAGAGTTGGTAAAATTGACTCGGAAATTTCCGAGATATTGAAAGAGGTAAACGAAGCATACATAATTTTAAAAGATGCTTACGAAAGGCTGATCTCATTTTCCGCGGATATGGATTTTGATTCAAATGAAATTGAAAAAATCAGGGATAGGCTTGGAACTTTATCGTTTTTGAAAAAGAGATACAACCGCTCTATAGATGAAATAATAGAATTTGCAAATATACTTAAAGCTGAAATTGAATACGCCGAAAACTACGATGAAGAAATTGAAAAAACAGAAAAATTAATTTCTGAAAAAAAAGGTACGTTATTTAAACTTGCGAAGGAACTCTCTCAAAAGAGATTAACAATTGCAAAGGAATTTGATAGGAAGACGAACGGGTATTTGAAAGAAATTGGGTTAGCTGGTGCAACATTCAAAACAATGATTAAAAACAACACAGCTGAAACAGAAAATGAATATACAATTGATGGCAACATAATGCTTTCATCAAAAGGGATTGATGATATAGAATTTTTAATTAACACAACAAAGGGAGGTGATTTTACTTCGCTTAAAAAGACGGCATCAGGTGGTGAAATATCGAGAGTAATGTTAGCTATAAAAGCTGCTCTTGCCGGTAAAGATGAAATACCTGTATTGATATTCGATGAAATTGACACCGGCATCAGCGGAAGTACTGCAAGCAAAGTCGGAAAACTTATGAGTGAATTATCGAAAAAGCGGCAAATTATCGCCATAACTCACTTACCACAAATAGCGGCAATTAGCGACAATCATTTCAGTGTTTCCAAAAAGGATGAAAAGGAAATAACAACAGCCGAAATAACCATAATTAGAGGTGAACAAAAAGTTGAAGAAATTGCGAAGATGTTAAGTGGTGAAAAGTTAAGCGAAAATTCAAAAGATACAGCACGTGAGCTAATAGGTGGTCATATCTAAATTTAATCTTACTGAAATACTTGTTAAATTGCTAGAACCCAATTAATATTTATGATAAAAGACTTTATTAATCTCTCTCAAGAAGAGCAAAATATATTAATAAACGCGCCAGCATATGTTACAATATTAGTAGCAGGAGCTGACCATAATATAGCGGAGAAAGAACTTGAGTGGGCAACTAAGCTGCCCATATTCAGGAGCAAGAAAGAGCAATCAGTATTAAGTGATTATTATATAGCAGTAGAGAAAATCATAGATTCCAAACTTCAGGTTCTTTTATCAGAACTTCCCGAAGACTACGTTGAAAGGAATAAGGTAGTATCAAACGAATTAAAAAAACTAAATTCAATATTGCCAAAACTAAACAAGGATTTTGCAATTGAATTATATAAAAGTCTAAAATCTTTTGCAGAGCAGGTTGCAAGGGTATCGGGTGGAATTCTTGGCATTTCAGCCATAAGCCCGGAAGAGAGAGAGATGATAAAACTTGATATGATAAATCCACCGGGGAATTAATTTTAATTCCCGATAAACTTTATAAAATGACAGAACATTCAGGAGAGTTATCAGGTCAATATATGAAAACCCAATCACAATCACCCAATCTGAATATTTCATATATAGACAAACTCCTTGAGCGGGCATCATCGTTAAAACGAAAAAACCCGTCACAATCCCTTGAGTTCAGTACCAAAGCATTTATTCACTCAAAAGATACTGACTATTCAAAAGGAATCGGATTAGCTTACCTTTATTCCGGAATTGCAAAATGTAACTTACAGGATTTCGAAAATTCGTTAATGGACCTTTTCAATGCACTTGATGTGTTTGAAAATATTTCCGATACGCCAAATAATATCGCAACTCTCAATGCTATTGGAATGACTTACAATGCAAGCGGACAATATAAAAACGCAATTGATTTTTATACTCAGTCCGTTTCTGAAGCGAAAAAAGCAGATCAAAAAAACGAAACGTATGCAGCAATACTTAATAATCTCGGTATCGCATACCAGAATATAAAAGAATACAGTAAAGCGCTTGATAATTATGTTTTGTCGTTAAAAGCATACTCCAATATTAACGATGAACAGGGTGAGGCAATTGCGCTTTCCAATATTGGAATCATTCACAGCCTGCAAAACAATAACCTTAATGCTGTAAGTTATTTTGAATCTGCGCTTGAAAAAAAACTGAAAACGGGAGCGGACAGTCAGTCATTGCTTAATACATATCTTAATATTGCAAATGCCGCGATAAAAAATAACGATGCAGAAAAAGCAAAAGTCAATTTCAAAAAAGCGCTCGAGTTTGAAAGTGAAATTGAGGACAGTCAAAAGAAATATTCAATCTATGATTCGTTAGGAAAACTTGAAGCGCTCGCAGAAAATTACGATGGTGCGCTGAACTATTACAAAAAGGCACTAGAGCTTATAAAAGAAACAGACAATCCGGAAGAATTTATAAATACAAAACAAAATCTATCGGTTTCTTATGAGCTCAAAGGTGATTACAAAAATGCTCTGAAAAACTGGGTTCAATATCAAGAGGCATGGAAAAAGTTTATTACACAAAAATATTCAAACGAGATAAAGGATTTAAGAGAGAATATGAACGTACACAAAGAAGACGTAAAATCCGCTCTTGAAAATCAGTTTGCTGAAAGAATATCGAAACTGAATGATAACATAAAATCGTTAGAATCAAAGAACGAATCATTACAAACCGAGATACAGGGGCTCATAGGCATACTGGAAAAAAAAGTAAAAAAACCACTTATAGATATTTTAGGATTTTCACAAATTCTCAGATCAGAAGAAAGCCAGTTTACGAAACCGGAAATTAAAAATCTCTTTTCAGAAACAGAACAACAGGCGAAACAAACATCGGAATATGTTTCAAATATAATTGACTACAAACAAATAGAAACCGGAAAGAAGAAAGCGCAAATCGGACCGGTTAACATTTCTTCGTTAATTTCATCGGTAATAAACTCCCACAAATCTACGGCTAATGAAAAAAACATTGTTATCTTACTAAAATCCGATCCGGAAACAATATTTATAAATTCTGACCGGGCGATATTGTTACAAGTGTTCGATAACCTTATCTCTAATTCATTAAATAATTCACCGCCAAATAAGGAGATTTTTATTAAGCTACTTGATAAAGGCGAAAGTGTTAGATGCGAAATAAAAGATAATGGTTCAGGATATACCAAAAGCGAAATAAATTCTATTCTCAATAAAAATGTAATATCAGAAACTACATCAATCAACGAGCTGAACCTTGTAATGGTCAACAAACTTTCAAAACTTTTAAACTATGAATTCTGGTGTGATTCAGACCCGGGAAGCGGAACAAGTTTTGTGCTCGAATTCAATAATAACATTTCATGATTTAGTCCGGTGCGGACGTAAACGGTTCAACTTTATTTCTAACTGCCGGAATCGTTTTCAAATAATCGTAAATTGCTCCCAGATCTTCATCAGTCATTCCCGCATACATTGTCCATGGCATTATAGTCTGCAGCTCACCATGATTAACTTTTATATTCTTTGAAGCATCAGGTTCGAAGTGTTTGAACCTGTCAATGAAATCTTTTTTTGTCCAGTTCCCGATACCGGTTTCTTTATCGAAAGTAATATTTACAGATCTAATAATTGATCCGTCTTCCTGTTTGAATTCCATTCCACCTGCGAATGGTGCCCCCGTAAACTCACCGCTCTCTTGTTTCGTATGGCAATCGAAACATCCGGCTGCAACGGTGAAATATTCATTTCGGTTTTCATTTTTCTTTAACCGGAAATCAGGTTTCGTAGGAAGTGTGTTTATAATTAAATTCATCGGAAAATCGAAATCTGGTTCTGGATAACTTCCATCTTTTGATTCAAGCGTTCTGAGATATGCAATTATATCGTAAATGTCTTCCCGCTCCAGTTGACCGAAATTCTTATAAGGCATAAGCGGAAAGAGCGCTCTGCCATCTTTAGAAATTCCGGAAGTAATAGCTCTGAAGATTTCAGCGTCAGACCAATTTCCTATTCCCGACGGGGTAATATTTGTTGCATAAAATGTTCCGGGAAAACCCATTTTTTGATTAAACACCTCACCACCTTCACCTTCTGTACCGCCTACAAGCGGCGCGCTGAACTTACCCCAATCTCTTTTAGAGTGGCAGTCAACGCACAACATTACATGATTGGCGAGATATTTCCCGCGCTCAACTCTCTCAGGAGTAACTTCAACCTTTATATCTTCAAGAGGTGGTGTATCGGGAAGGAAAAAAACAAGGTAACCCACTAAACCAAGTAATAAAACCAGCAATACTGAAAATAAAATAGCAATATAACGTAAGATCTTCTTCATTTTTGTTTTGTTTAATTTTCATTTGTAAAATTTTCTTAACGACGACACAGAAATTTACGAAAATTAAAACGGTAAGTTACCCAACCGGAAACTCACTTTTTTACGAGCAAAAATAAATAAATCCGGACAGAAAAAAAATAACCCAGACACCGAATCCAGATTAAAAAATCAACTATAAATTAGTAGTCTTTTTATTGATCATTAAAGAGGGGAACCGATATAAAAATTTCGGAACTGACAGCATTTCTGTATGCTGTTAGGGATTCTTCAGATGAATCAATTCTCATATCGGCGAGGTCGCCATTTGAATGAACAAAGTTTGAGTGCCACCAGCTTACGGCTTTTATTCGCGGGAAATTGCCGTTTGCCAATCCATTGAGCGCATCGGTAATCCAGGCGGATTTTGTAATGTCTCCGCTGTTCTCAACCGTTGCAAATTCAAGGATTGCAATCGGTTTACTTTCGGTTATTGATGACAGTTCGTCATATATTTCGCTGAGGGAGTTTGTTAATAATTTCGCATCTTCTCCCGGTATCTGAGAACCGTAAATACTCACTCCAATCCAGTCAATGTATTCATCACCGGGATAGTAATTTGAAAACTTGTTCCATTCTTCCACCGGCCAGACGACACCATTCAAGTGCAGAAACCAGGTAATATTATCGGCTCCGGAATCGCGGGATAAATCAATAATGTGTCTGTAAGTTTTAACAAAAACCTCCGGTCCGCTGTTAAGTACAGCGCTCCAGGGAAACCAATTTCCGTTTACCTCCGTACCGAATTCCACAAGCAATGGGCTTCCAAAGGTTTTTGCTTCTTTGAACCATAACCTAATGCTGTCATCGTATTCACCGGATAATATCCGTTCAAGAGAATATCGCGGGTCAAGTTCACCTGTTCGCCAATCACTTCGGGGCATTATTCTAATGAAGGGTACCCTCCCCGAATTCCGGATTTCATTAGCATTATTCACAGGAAATTTTATACCGTTAAACCAGTTGTTTGAAAAATACACCCAGGTTATTTCTTTACCTGCCAGAGATACGAAATCATTAATCAACTCTTCAGTAACAACATCTTCCGTTGCTCCCATACCCGGAAAAGCCGCATGATATATACCACTTTCAGGGGCTAACAGTTTTTGTGAATATAATTCGCCATACGTCAACGATAAAAAAACCGACATGAGAATTACTCCCCGTTTCATTAATCTTCAAAAGTTAAAGTTTCAATTTCATCCGTTTTACAAACCAAAAGTAACACTGAATCTGCCGGTATTGCATCAGACGGAAGCGGGTTGATGTTGATTTGATCCAACAATACATCTTTTATACCAATTACATTAACACCATATTTTTTTCTCAGGTCAAGCTCATTAAGTGTTTTCCCAAAGAATTTTTCAGGTGATGCAATTTCAATCATGCTATATTCCGGAGCAAGAGGAATATGCGCTATCAGGCTTGACATACTCAGGTTCTCCGCAAGTCTCGCCGCACTGTCTTTTTCGGGGAATATTATTTCCTGAACACCGAGCGATTTTAAAATTTTCCCGTGATCCTCGTTTTTAGCTTTAGCAACAATGTGCTTAACCCCGATATCTTTCAGATACAAAACTGTCAGCACGCTCATTTCAATATCTAATGCCGATGCTACAATAACCGTATCAATATCTTTGTCAAGGAACTCAGAAAGAGTATTTATATCGCGAGCATCAGCAATTACTGCGTCGGTTACACTGTCTTTAATTTTCTCTATCACGTTCTTGTTGATATCAATTGCAAGAACCTGATTACCGAGCTTGTATAATGATGTGGCGATATGATAGCCGAACCTTCCAAGACCGATTACGACGAATTGTTTCATAATAAATGTTTAAACGATTAAAATATTTGCTTCAGGGTATTGATAATTTATAGCTTTTGTTTTACCAATCAGGCTGTAACCAACCAACAGCGGCCCGGTTCTTGCGACCAACATCACAATTGACAAAAGAAATTTTCCGGGTGATGATAATTCCTGAGTAATTCCTGCTGAAAGCCCAACTCCGCCAAAGGCCGATACTACCTCAAATAAGATACTTAGAAAATCAGCTGATTCAGTAAGCGATAAAACCAGTACCGAAAAAATAACCAGCATTAATGCAAGAAAACTAATTGAAAAAGCTTTTGCTATTGTAGTCGGATGAACTGAACGATGTAATGTGTTAACATTTTTTCGATCCCGGATGAACGAGAATAGCGCAAGCACCATTATTGTGAATACCGTTGTTTTTATTCCGCCACCTGTTCCGCTCGGAGATGCGCCAATGAACATTTCAATTATCAAAATTAATTGAGATGAATTATTCATATCTCCAATATTAATGGTATTGTATCCAACAGTAGTTGATGCCGATGCTGATTGGAAAAACGCAGTCAGAAATGTATTGTCAACATGATTTGGATTAAGGATTGACTCAGCTAACCAGATGAAAACAGTTCCGGAAACTATAATTATCAAAGAAACCGAAACAGCAATTTTCGTGTGAGTGGAAAGTTTGTACAACCTTTTCTTTTTTGTGAAAGATTTAACGTAACCCGATAGATCATGCAAAACAAAAAAACCGCAACTGCCGAGGTACGACGTCAGAATCACTACGAAGACGATGTAATGGTTGTCCGAATATGCCGATAGGTTATCTGGGAACAATGAAAATCCGGCAGTGCAAAATGAAGAAATTGAATGAAAGACGGATTGGTAAATAGCTTCGGAAAGATGGAACTCGCCGATGAAATGTAAAAATAAAAGCAGTGCAGAAATCCCCTCAATTATTAAAGTGTATTTGAAAACTTTAAATACGAAAATCCGTATGTCAAGATTTGAAATGCTTATAGAGTTTTTAATAAGCATTTTATTAACGAGCGAAAGTTTACCCCCGAAAACAAGAACAGCAAGCGCAAAAATCATCATATAACCAATGTTACCTGTCTGTATCAGGAAGAGAATGACCAATTGTCCGAACAAAGAAAAATAAGAACCGGTATCAACCACAATTAACCCGGATCCAGATATAGATGATGCGGCAGTAAATAGTGAATCTATAAAAGAGAGCCTTTCGTTTCCTGAAACCGAAACCGGGAGTGTAAGCAGAGATGCGCCAAGAATGATAAAAAGTAAATAACCTATTAATAAGGTTTGTGCCGAGGTTAGAACTTCTAACCGTATGCGTTTCAAATTGAAAGTTTAATTCAAGGAGAGTAAATAAAACAAAATTTACCGAAGATAAAATGTAAAAGAAAACCTGACTCTATAACCCGTAAAAGTTTAGCAATAGTTTAATCGTTGTTTGTGGGGACAACAATCACTGTTCTCAGTATTCATATTAGAACCTGATTTACGACTCTCAAGGGTTGTACCTGTCGGTTAAAATTAAATAAAACGGACACCATTTTCATATATGATGTCCGTTCATTTTTACCACAACCATATTATCCCATCATTTCACTAAAACCATCCTCTTTGTTATCACACTTTGTTTTGTTGACAATCTATAAAAGTAAACTCCACTGGCAAGGTTCGAAGCAGTGAAGTTATATGTATAATAACCTGGTGTCAATATTTCGTTCACAAGTGTTGCTACTTCTCTACCGGATAAATCAAAAATAACGAGCCTGGTCATTCCTTCTACGGGAATCTGTATGTCAATTTTCGTACTCGGATTGAACGGGTTCGGGTAGTTCTGAGACATTGCGAACTCATTTGGTATCCCGATTTCGACCTCATGTCCGAGTAAAATATCTGCTGTTGAATTTCCATTCACATCTATCGGAGTAAGCTTGTATTCATACGTACCTGTTACAAGGTTTTTGTCAAGGTAAGAGTACGATCGCGGCTCGTTGACTGTTCCACTTCCTGCAACACTACCAATTGTTTTCCATGACTCGTTCTGTTCTCCGCTCGGGACAATATTTCTTCTCTGTATGTCAAATCTCATGTTGTTCTCTTCCCATGCGGTAGTCCAGTTAAGCGTTACATTATTCTTATCAACATTTGTATTGAACTCAACGAAGTCAACCGGTAAAGCACCATCATTTTGAAGCGATACTTTGAATGAAGATTTAGATGGATCATCGTTCGAAATCGTTAGTATCGCATTTTCGGAATTGTCTGTTGGAGAGGCTGAATTTCTATCAAGCCCCGAAGGGTTACACTCAATTTTAAAAAGTGTACTATCACCGGGAGCGACGAGCAAATCAGGGGAGTTGATAACGTTGAACTTTTCAGGGTAGTCCCCGGAAATTGTATATGTGGAAATCGTCAGAGCCGCGGTACCAGTATTTTTTAAATAGAAATCAATCGTATCAACTTCTACAACCGAGGGAAAGTAAACTATGGTATCATTTTCGCTGTCATGTCTGACACTGGGCGAAAGAGTATTTTCAAGCCCTTTTAGATAAAGCTGTAATGAGTCACAGTAAGTAAAATAACTTGAATAACGATCTCTTCCGAGAAATTTCCAACTACCTAATGCATCGGTTCCTACCAATCCTGCAAAGAAGGGGTTATCAGGTTTATATTCTCCGCCTGTCCACAAACCGGTATTCGAAAAATCATCAAACCAGAATTTATGAGCAGTATCATTTACTATACATCCGTTTAATCCCCCGGATGGTGTGCTTGAGGCATTTAGATAATTTTGTGCGTACATACATTTCCGGTAATTAGCAGTATCAGTACCCGGTGCCCAGAGACACAACAGACCAAGATCGATCATCCTTGCGTTTCTGACGTGGAGTTTTACGCTTACGTCAAGAACAGGAAAAGATGTTGGAACAGTTATAACAGGAGAAATGCTGTGGCTGTAATTGAAGTTCCAACCTGATATTTTATCGGTAAATTCAATGAACGTTCCAATTGCAAAGTAGCAAAGATTAGAAAAATCCAAAGAGGTTGCATGTAACGGGAAAGTTGATTCATTACCTGCTGCGTCTCGGGATCTGATGTAGTAGTTCACTTCGGTTCCATATCCGGTACCAGGGATGTAAAATGTAAATTCGCTTCCGGAATATGAATCAGCAGTTACGGAATCAAAACTGCCCCATGAACCACCTATTGTCCTTTTTCTGTAAAACAGTTTTGGCTGATTATCACCCGATGTAGGAACAGCTGTCCCGTCATGGTCAGTAATTTCAGCGGTAATTTTCGTTGGGTAGGTACTTGAGTGCGATTTGATATTCTTGTGTGAAATTGACGGCGGAACTACGTCAACACCTGCCGCAAGCCTAACGGAGTTGTAAGCGTTAACCCTGCCATAACCGTAATAGCTGTTCCACTTGCCGTAGGGTTTATCTTCATCGTATTCCACATTATCAATCTTCTCGCAACCTTGCGAGAGGTACTCTAATACTTCGGTTCGGGTCAACGTAGGGTCAACCGAAAGAATCAAAGCAGCTACTCCTGCAGCATTAGGGCACGAGGCTGACGTACCATTAAACGTTGCATCGTAGCCTCCACCAGGGGCAGTTGTATAACAAATAGTTGGAGCGACAACCCCGAGATACTCTTCAGAAGACCGACTTCCATAATTTCCACCCCACCAATACTGGCTGCCGCTACCGGGGGATTTCTTATTATCATGAAATGTTGAAGCACCGACAGAAAAAACATTTTTATATGCAGAAGGATAATTTGGAGGATTTATCCCGTCATTTCCGGAGGAAGCAAGTATTACTGTCCCCAATCCGCCTCTACCCTTGATTGCATTCGTATCCATAGCGCTTTCAATAGATGCAGATGGTGGACCCCCACCCCAACTATTGCTCATAACATCAATATCATTTTTAAAGGCGGTATCCAAAGCCCGGATAATTATTGTATTTGATGTAGAACCCCCGGCATCGAAAATACGAATTGACATTATCTTACAACCCGGGGCAATTCCTGAAACTCCTATAGAGTTATCCATTGTAGCCCCTATTAGTCCGGCGCATTGTGTTCCGTGACCGTAAGGATCATCCGGGACTGAATTTACGTTCGTTATAGCATCATAACCCATTAATACATTTGAGACCAGGTCAGCATGAGCAGAATCGATACCGGTATCAACTATTGCAATCTTAATTGATGGACTGCCGGTGGTATGGTTCCAGGCGTCTGACACCTGCATATCAGCGCCTGGTAATCCTGTTGTAGTAGTAGCATCTCCCGATGAAGCAATCCCACCTGTTGTTATAGCCTGCCCGGTGTTTTTCAGCGCCCACTGACTCGGGAAATACAGATCGTTGGGTATATGGTTAAGGAGAGACCATTCGGTAAATCCAAAATTTGGTTCTACAAACTCAAACAGTGTAGTGTTTCTGTATAACTGAGCAAGGTCAAGCCCGTTTAGATTGTTATCGTTTTTTGTTTTTATCAGAAAAGTCCTTGAGTTGCTAACTTCTCCGACGATATAAGTTCCGTTCTGTTCATTTAAATAATCTAATAAGTTTTTATCGCTCTCATTCCTCAGGCGGACAATGATTTCGTCAAGTGGACATAAAATTACCTTCGGATCATCACCATAATAAACTTTTGAGACTGTTTTGATTTTATTGCTTCTGCCTGCAATTAATTGTAAGACTGCGTCCGTGTTTAAGAAGCCCATCTTGTCAGATGATTTTATCAGCCAGGTGTTTGGAAATACTTGGCTGACTGTAGTTTCTAATCCGGCGACCGAAACATCCAATTCGTTTCGTTGTTCGCGTTCTGTAATTTCCCCCTCCTTGAAAAATACCATAATCCTGTCGTTCCGTGGGACAAGGTCGATTTTTTTGTTCCAATAATAATAATGATTAACAGAATAAACGGTTGATGAGAACAAGAACAGGAGTGAAACTACCGATAAGAAAAAAACAAAAGTAAATTTTTTTTCCATTTTATTCGATTTTAATTAAAAAATATTTTGCTAAGAGATAATTTAAAACAAATAAAAAAGAGTGTCAATTATAATTATATATAACAATGCGAGTTGAAAATTTGGCAGTTAACAAGGAGCCACATTACAAGGTTGATATAATTTTTGCCTTCTCAAATGAATTTAAAATCTAAATCATAATAGCAATATTAGACTGATTTTTTTTAACAAATAATTTACAACCCATGTCAGAAAAATTCAGAAACTTTATAAATGGTGAATGGCTGGATTCATCAGGAGGAGAAACGTTTGAAAACAGAAATCCTGCGGATAACTCCGATCTTATAGGAATATTCCCGTCATCAAACAAACAAGATGTAGATGACGCGGTAAAATCAGCCCGAGTTGCATTTGAAAAATGGCGATTAATACCTGCACCGAAACGCGGTGATGTACTTAAAGTTGTGGGCGATAAAATGCTTGAACGGAAAGATGAAATATCATTTGAGATGACCCGTGAAATGGGAAAAGTTTTCGCTGAAACAAAAGGCGATACGCAGGAAGGTATTGATACTGCATATTACGCAGCTTCCGAAGGCAGGAGATTGTTCGGGTACAATGCTCCAAGTGAACTTCCAAACAAAATGAACCTTAGTTTTAGGGTTCCGATTGGTGTTGCAGGGCTAATCACTCCTTTCAATTTCCCAATGGCAATTCCAACGTGGAAAATGTTTCCTGCGCTCGTGTGTGGTAATACAGTAATAATCAAACCGGCAGAATTAGTGCCCAAAACGGCAACTACACTCGTGGAAATAGTTGACGAAGCAATGAAGGAAGTTCTCGGTAAAGATTACATCCCGGGAGTAGTTAACCTTGTTCAGGGAACCGGAGAAATTGTTGGTGAAGCTATGATATCGCACGATGGGATTGACCTGATTTCTTTTACCGGATCCTCTGAAGTCGGCAGCCATATTAATTCAGTTGCAGGTAAAATGCTTAAAAGGGTTTCACTGGAGATGGGTGGTAAAAACGCCCAAATCGTAATGCCAGACGCCAATATGGAACTTGCACTCGACGCGGTGCTTTGGGGAGCTTTCGGAACAACGGGTCAAAGGTGTACTGCAACATCAAGGTTGATTCTGCATGAGAGCATACACGATTCATTTGTTTTGAAACTAAAGGAGAGAGCGCAGGCGCTACGGTTGGGTTACGGCAACGACGATAACGTTGATGTAGGTCCGGTAATTTCACAGGAGTCACTTGATAAAATTCAAAAATATGTTTCAATCGGGCAGGAGGAAGATAAGGCTGAGCTCATCATAGGCGGAAAACATCCTGGTGGCGATCTTTCAAAAGGATTCTTTTTTGAACCGACAATTTTTGTAAATGTTACCAGAGATATGAGAATAGCACGAGAGGAAATTTTCGGACCGGTGTTGTCCGTTATCAAATGTAAATCGCTTGATGAAGCAATTAGTATTTTAAACGACACAAAATATGGATTATCGTCGAGCATTTTTACCAATGACGTCAACGATGCATTCAGAGCGGTGCGCGATATTAAAGCCGGGATAACTTACATAAACGGCGCTACAATAGGAGCAGAAGCTCACATGCCGTTCGGTGGTGTAAAAGCTACAGGAAACGGACATCGTGAAGGAGGGTGGACGGTTTACGATTTCTATTCGGAATGGAAAGCAGTTTACGTTGATTACTCGGGAAAACTACAAAGAGCGCAGATAGATAATTATTGATTTTAAAATTAATCAAACCGGAGGAAAGAGCAAGTTGTATCAGAAGTCCCAAGTTTTCCCCTTGCAAAAAGGAAGTTCAGTCAGCGGTCAAAATCAAGTTTAATTCAAACCAAGAAACTTTGATCACCGGCAAAGAGAGGGAATTATACCATAACATTTATTGATTTAATATCCCCTGAATTGTAGTTAAATATTTTGCAATGTATTCATCCTTGTGTTTCCTCCGGTATTGCATAATAAATCTCGGGTGCTCTAGAATTTTTAAATCGTTAAAAAATTTAAACTCATCATTTAAACGTTTAAGGTAACCGTAATTTTTTTTACCAAGGGAAATTGCAGTTTTATAAAAGCTGTTTAGGTAAAATTGTTTTTCAAATGAATCACGCAAGTACGGGAACATTTTATCAGTAACTTTTTTATCGTCGTAATAATTAAAATTTTTTCCGTTTCTGATTAATGCAAGCGGATAGACGGCAGTAAGAAAAACCTTAGAGTAAAACTTTCGAGCCCCACCAAATTTATCTATCATTTCATAAATGAATTCACTCGATATTTCCTTTCTCTTGTTCAGGTGATTTGTAATACCACAGTTTGATTCAAGGGCGACGGGGTCAGTGAAGGAGATGCCGGTTATTCCGCCCCCGAATCTACCCGGATTTATTCCGAATATTATTACCCGCTTAGATTTATCATTGAAATATTTTGTGAAGAATAATTCGCAAAGTTCCATTACATTCGGATCTCTGTATGGGTTCATAAAGCTAACATCGTTACCGATTTTTTCAGGTTCACTTACAGATTTTAAGAAGTGCAATATCTGTCGGGAAAAACTATCATGCATTTCCTTGCTGGTTTTATTTCTCTTTGTTGGCAACGATGAAATAGGTTATAATGGGTATAAAAATTATTGCGGAGTAAACAATGATACCGTAATGATTGAGGAACAACTTAGCTTCATACACGGATTGGATAATCTGAATTTCTATCAAAATGAACACGAGCAGTACTGAAGATTTCATCAGTTTTCCAAATGCACCTGCAAGCTCTTTTTGTATCTGTTCGTTGTCAACCGTGATTGTAACGGGATATCGATAGTGGAGCTTTAATTTTGGTAAAATTGAAAGTAGTACAAACTGTATGGTTGCAATCAGTGGTAAAATCAAAATAGTAACTTTGTTCCCGAATGATGTTGGCTGTCCGGAAAAATTGAAATGATATGGAATATCATCCGGCAACTTTCCGTAAAAGTAAACAGGAATAAAAATCACGAGAAATAAAAGCATATATCCGGCAGGAACGCTTAATTTTGACGCATTAAGGAAATTTTGAGTCAGGTTTGATTTTGTGGTTAATTTATTTTCCAAATGCTATAGTTTAAAAATAGTTTAATGCAGGGAAACTCAAACTTCAACCAGATACAAACAGGTATGAGTAAAGTTACAGATGGTAATTTAAACTTCAATGCAGATAAAGTTGAGAACGGGGAACATAGTGGAATTGTAAGAAGAAAAATCCGTTGTTTCAAAGCAGACATATGTATTTTATCTTCAGTCCGGTTGAAAAACAATCAAACAAGTTGGACAAAAGTTGTTTGAATTATAATTGAAGCAATAGATATTTCTGTATGTGCCTTTAAAAATTTCCTGTAATTAAATCTTTCGTAAAAATAATTAAACGATGTTACAACATTATCAGTAGTTGTATATGGTTTCGAGTTCGTCTGAATCATATAATTGTTTTACTGTTATAAAATTATCTTTGAAAGGAATATTGTCGCCATAAGTCTGGCGAAGCAATTCTTTTCCTTTCTTATCGAAGCTGAATTCGTCTAATTGCTTTAGAGCGCCTAGTTTTACACCGGTTGCATCTTCAATGACTTTATAAACCAATTCAGCATTGTAAAGTAAATCATCTGACCAGTTAAAATAAATATCTTTGTTTTTTCCCGTGAACTTTAATGCCTCATTAAGTAGCCGATCGCCCTTAATTTTTACATTCCTCAAACGTTTCACTGTAAAATTTCCGTTCTCTCCTTTTGGTATCCACTCTTCCAAAGGAGTTAACACTACTTCACCATCAGATTCCAGCACGTAGTAACCCTTTCTGTAATATAATATTATACCGACCTGATCTATTGATGAATCGTTAAGGTAACTCATTAAATCATTTGTCCTGACCTTTTTAGATTGGAAAACAATATCACCTTCTGAAAGTAAATTACTCTTTGTCATATCCATGACAATATCTGGAGCAATTGACTTAAGGTGTATGGGGTCGTAAAAAGTTCTTTTTAATAACGTAAAACTTGCCCATAGTCCAAGAACTGTTACTGCGAAAAGTAAAACGATAAAAATTTTTTCAGAAGGTGTTTT
>MWSW01000015.1 GCA_002050165.1 Candidatus Tepidiaquacellales bacterium OLB4/UTCHB1 | reverse complement strand
ACAGGTGTCGTAATACTAAGTAATGAATAGGGTTTAAAGACAAAAAACGGATGGTAGAAACTCATCCGTTTTTTTTTTACCCTCACAACATATTTTATTTTTAAACTCAAGGCCCCTGCTCATACAAAACAAGGACCTTAGTGGGAGTACAACACCCCAGGTGATGAATTTTACTTAATAAAAAAGTGGTGAAGTCAACTACCACTTTTTGAGGAGACAAATGTTATTTGTTCAATACCATTTTCTTCGTAATTTTCTGCCCGTCAGATTCAAGTTTATAAAAGTAAACTCCACTCGGTAACTCACCGGCATTGAACGAGTATTCATAAGTTCCTACAGATAGTTCTTCGTTTACAAGCACATCAATCATTCTTCCGGTTACATCGAAAATATATAGTTTAACCATACCGGATTTTGGAATATCGAACTGAATAAGGGTTATCGGATTAAATGGATTTGGATAATTTTGTTTCAGTGAAAACTTTTCCGGAATTTCCGGCTGGTTGTTCCGGTGTTTTGAACTGATCAGACAGCCCCTCCGTTAGTCATTTTTACAACGGTTCCCCCCGAACCACATATCCATCCGGTTGAAACCCAGCCCGTATTTTCATTTAAAAAATAAATACAACTCATTTCTTCACCTGGGAAAAGGTTGATATTAATTGCCTGCCAGGAGTTTTCACCATTAACTGTTTTTAATACGGTCTGCATTCCACCTGAAATATACCCTACATTCTCGGACGCAAAGTAAACTGTCGTTAAATATTCTGAAGTCCCGCTCGTTTGTTGTGACCACTGAGCAATTAAATTGCTTTTTAATGACAGTAGAATTAATAATGCTCCTAAAACCTTCTTCATTTTTTTACTCCCCAGATTAAAATTTAAGGGCAGGTTAAATTAACCTGCCCTGTTTGAATTAACTTATTTCAGTAGTACCATTTTCCTTACCTGACTCAAATCACCCGATACAAGTTTATAAAAGTAAATTCCACTCGGTAGCCCCCCGGCATCGAACGAATATTTATAAGTTCCTGCAGATAGCTCTTCGTTTACGAGCACAGCAACAACCTTTCCGGTCATATCATAAACGTAAAGTTTAACCATGCCCGCGTTTGTAATATCGAACTGAATATTGGTCGTTGGATTGAACGGGTTTGGATAGTTCTGGTTCAAGCTAAACGATTGTGGAATCTCTTCACTGATATTCTGAACGCCGATTGAAAGGCAACCCTGAGCTTGTGAATATCTCAACCTGATTGTATCGCCCGGATACGGACCAAATCCAAGCAGGAAGTTATTCGTTTGACAGAAGTGACAATAGCTCATTACAGTTCCCGGAGCAGCTTGAAAACATCCGTTCTGAGGTTGAACCGGCACGCAGGCTTCAGGGAATCCACTGAAAGTTGAATTTTCACCAGTAAGAACACATGTATCAAGCGGACCAATTCCACCCCCCGGCTGTGGCCAGACACAAGCATGTGTATGGCGGGAACCAATGTTATGACCCATTTCATGGGTTACTACTTCAACAGTAAATGAAAAATTGGGATACTGATTATATTGAGTTTCAATCCCGCTCAGACAATAACTTCCGGAAGAATCTGCTGCGTTATAAGGCTTACATAATGAACCGATAATACTTGCAATCCCACCGCCATATTCCTGTCTTAATGAGAGCAAGTGAGCGATATGTCCGCCTTGCATCTGGTTTTGTATCTGAGCTGCGAAAATTTTCAATGCGTAATATGTATCGCTCGTTACCATCATCGGATCAGGTGAAGTATATCCTGCTATATAAGCAATCTGAAACGGAATGTTCTCGTTTTGATAAAGAGTTCTTACTGAATTAAAAAATCCGACAATATAATCTATAATTGCCTGACCGTTTCCACCCGTTGCCTGCCAGAAAGAATAGTCTGCTACAAAATAAACTTTCATTGGAGTTACGGAATTATCAGACATAACCTCACCATTGTAATTTTCTTTCATAGTTTCAATTTGAATATCAAAGTCATTCAGTTTTCCATTGGCTGTACCGTACCGTCCATCCATATAACATTTAAATTGTGGATGCTTTTTAAGATCACGGTCGTTGTAGTAAATGTAATTATCGGTGTAATTGTTATTGTCGTCTTTAATTGAACCCAGGTTCCAGTTTCCGTCTTTATCTGAAATTATCCCCAGTATGTGATCGGGAAAAATACTGATTGAAACCAGAGATTCTGTCCCTTCAATTACGCCACTGTAGTGAATACCAAGTGATTGAAATGGGATATCCTGACCTGTTTCCATTGCGGTAAATCTGAAGTCCGGACTTACAATCTCACCTTTAACGAGGTTGAGAGTGATGTTTGAATTTTCACCTATCGGTAAAACAAGGTCAATGTTGTCTTTTCGGTCGTTGTAAATTTGCTCTAACTTCTGCCTGTTGAGCGTTAAAAATTTTGCATCATAAACGAACTCATTCAATGCCCTTGCGTCAATCTGCTCCGAAATAGTGAACAATTCATAATTCTTAAAATTGTAAATGGATTTATTGATACTTACCTGCTCACTTACCGTAGGATTAGTAAGTTTGAGGTTATCAATTGCACGTTGATTAACAAGCTCTTTGGTAATGGTTTGTTCACCGTTCGGTTTAAAACCAATTACACTTGCTGCCAGAATAATGACCACTATTACAAATAATGGTGTTAAGGATAAATTGATCTTTTTCATTGATGTTTTTTTGTTTTGTTGTTAATTGTTGTTGACCATTAATTGATTCTCGTCCCGTAAAATCTCCCCTGACTTTGAGTACCTTTCATTGTATCGTGACTCCAGTCACCGGCTAAAGAATTTCCGACAAGATCAAGGTTAAGATACAATTGGTAATCCCCCGTCATTGGGGTCATTGCGATAAAGACTTTTCGGGTTTCGGGTGTGTAGGTTACGGTTGGATTCTGTGACCGAAAACCATCAACGCCCGGAAAATCTTTTAGGGTCTTGTCAATTACAAATTCCATTGTATATTTTCCGTCCGAAGTTTCCTTAAATGAAACTTTACCTTCCAGCAGTCTTTCACCACTCTGGTCAACAAGGTGGTATTCAAACGTACCCGGCAATGAAGCTGCAGTGTATTGTCCGGAACCTGAACATGACTGAAAAGTAAATACAACGGCTGTAATGACAATCAGCGATAGAAATGTAAAAAGATAAGGTTTCAACAATTACCTCCCACTTTAATTTTTAACTGATGCAAATTAAAATTTTGAACGTTTACAACAAAAGAAACGAATAATTCAAAATAAGGAAAAATTTTAATTATATACTTTGTAAACAACTTAATTTTTACTATTTTATATTTCAAACGATAAGGAATTAATTTGATTTTTCATCGGTAATTTGAAAGAGACATTAACCTATTCATATTTCTCTACACTCACTCCAAAAGAAGTTACTTTATTCGGAAAGTACATAAGGTCGCCCTATTTTAATGAGGGAATTATGCTTGTAAAACTTTATGAACAATTAAAGGATATTTATGAGAAGGACTCTGCAAGTGGAAGGAATATTTCAAAAGAAAAAATTTATCAAAAGATATATCCGGAGGAAAATTTTAATCGGACAAAGTTCAATCAGCTTTGTTCTGAGATGACGAAGCATATAGAAAATTTCATATTTCTCAGTGAAATTGAAAACGATAAGTTGAGCTATTATTCAAAGCTATTGTCATCAGTTGATAAAAGAGAAAAGTTCAATTTATTCAATCTCATCGTGAAAAAAATCGAACTCATACAAAGAAAGGAGCTAAACACATTCAGTGACTATTATGAGTTGTTAACTAAAATTGAACTGATAAAGCACAATAGCCTCTCGTACAGATCTCCCGAGAATGACCCGAAACGTTTTGAGAAACTTAATCACTATTCTGACCTTTTCGTCCTTGAACACAAGCTTTACATTGCCTGTGCATTTGTACTGGAGAGATATCTCAGACCGGTCGAAGAGAAAGAAGATTACAGCCTGATTAATTTTCTTGTAGAATATGTTGCCAAAAGGTACAAATTTTTTAAAGAACACAGCAAAGTTATTTACCTGCAATCGCTTTTCCTTAAAGCGATAATTCTTAAGGATGATGATAATTTAGACAAATTCATTTCGGAAGTTTTTAACCTCTACGATGATTTATCTTTTTTGGAAGTAAACTATCTTTTTGAATACGGATTTGTTTATTTGCATTCAAGATCTTTAAGAAATTTTGTTTACAATCAAAAAGCTTTTTATTTCCTCTCTGAAATCGAAAAAAGAGGGCTGTTCAAGGTTCACACTAAAATTGACAGGGAGAAGTTTATTACTTATTGTTACGTTGCAATAAACGACCGGAAAGTCGAATGGTGCTTGAAATTTCTTGAAAACTACAGGCATACTTTATACAAAGAGTCGCGGAAAACAACGGAAATATTTATTCAGGGGTTATGTGATTTTGAAAACCACAAATACAACGATTCACTTATCGGTTTATTGTCAATTAAAAAAGCGGACTCCTTTATATATTGCCGATTAAGAGTTGTAATAATTATGTGTAGTGTCGAACTTGATGAATTAGATCGTGTGGCTTCTGAAATTGACAACCTTAAACATTACTTCAGGAACAATAACCTGTCAAAAACAAACAGGTTTCAATTATTTGTTGAATACCTGAGCAAATACTTAAAACTTATAGATCGTGAAATATACATTAAGGAAGTGAATGAAATTATTAACGAAATAAATTCCTACGACCAGATTTCATATAAATATTGGCTCCTTGAGAAATTTAAAGATCTTCTGAATCGTTAGATATTTTCCCTTCGGTATTAAAGATGAGAATATTTTTATCTGATTCATCAAGCAAACCTTCAATTTCAGCGACTGCCAATAGCCCTGCTAACCCCGATGCACCAGTAGAGCCGCTGTCAATCTCATTCTTTTTATATATTTCCTGTGCTTGAGATACTAATTCATCCGGAATTCCGATGAAGTGATCGACGCATCTGGTTAAAACCTTTATCGCTTCTGTTGCGGGTGTTGGACAATTTAATCCTGCCATCACTGTCTGATATTTTCCGGATGCTTTGACTATATAACCGACTTTAGCTGATTCAAGACAACCAGCCACTTCCTCCGGTTCAACAATAATAAATTTAGGAATATTATCCGGGAAATATTTCAGGAAAAATAAAATTACTGAAGCTGCCCACGTACCTACACCTGCCTGTAAAATTACAGTATCCGGTAGTGTGAATTCCGACTCCCTCATCTGAGTTAAATATCCCTTCATGATTAATCCCGGAATTTCAGAATAACCTTCAAACGAAGTATCCTGAATTAAAACAGATCCTGTGTCATGAGCAAATTCTGCTGCAACTTTGACAGCATGGTCGTAATCTGAATTTACAACTCGCACTTCTGCTCGCTCTTGCCGGATTAATTGTATAGTTTCATTCGCAACGGATATGGGTACAAATATCACCGCCTGCATACAATTTATTGCAGATGCCCACGCTACTGCTCTCCCGTGATTACCATCGGTTGCAGTACAAAACACGTATTGTCCAGGATTATTATCTATAAATTTCTTTATGGCAAATGATGCTCCGAGCGCTTTGAATGCTTTCAGATGAAATCGCTTCGATTCATCCTTTATCCAGATATTTCGGTTCGATAAAACCGGAGGTTTGGTTATTAATTGTGTCAACGGGATTGGTTTGTAACCATTTATTGACCGGTGAAAGTCCAACTCCTCACCATCGAAGAAATCATCGCTTACGAAATCAGTAAAACTGTTCTTAAATCCCTTTCGAAAGTTGGTAAAATGTTTCATTTCCGTTTTGATATTACCGGAGCAATTACCAATATGGTTTTATGTTTAAAGTTGAATAATTAACTTTGCCAAAAACGTAATCAAGTTAATGGACAACAACAAAAGAAACGATGAAAATACGGGAAACGATGTTGACCTTTTAAAGAAAAAAATCCGTTATCTGGTAAAGTTAAACGATAACCTCGAAAAATGGAATAACGAACTCAGAGCAAGGTTGAATTACCTGAGATACAAAGGTTTCAGGTATCATGAAGGACTCGAAATTAATACCGCAGATTACTATAAAAGAATTATTAAAAATCGCCTTATCGAAATTCTTCCCCAAAATACGTTAAAACCTGTTGTGAACAGACTAACGGATATAGTATTTTTATTCATGACCCGTGATGAAGTAGAAGGCAAACAAATTCGTGAAATGCACAAAATTTCTAAACCAACTCACGCAAGGGATATGATTTTAATTCAGAGAACAGGTCTTGTTGAATTGAAAAACGGATACAGAAAGAGCGGGATATTTGTAATCACTCAATCGGGAAAAGAATTTCAAAATGAAATCATGGATCGGGTTAAATCGGAACTTACCTCAATAAGGCAACCCGGTTAAAGAGTTAATCTGCGTTTCGGTTATCCTTTCCGGTCGGTTCCCATTGTCAAACAGCAACGAACACCATTCGGAAATAAATAACTTTATTAAATTGGTTTTCTGAAGAAATCAAAAGTAACTTTGTGCGATACCAGCTTCCTCCCAGAGTATTAAAAAACTTTTCTTTTTTTCGGGATCTATTAACGCCTGCACTTCCAGCCCAGGGGTAATCTTGTGAATTTCAGTCAATGGGAAAAATTTTTTATCGTGCACTATAATTTCTTTCCCGAAAATGTTTTTCAATTTTAAGGTTACTTTGATTTGCGGAACATGGTTGACCATCAGGCCGGTAGTTGTTGAGCTTAAAACCGTTGCAGTTGCGCGCCGTCCGTGTAGTTTCAGCTCCTCTAACCGCGCTTTTCTCCTGGATGCGCGGAATCTGAAGAATGCAAAAATTGCAACCTGTAAACCAACAAACCATAGACCCATAACCAGAAAGAAATACCTGAGTGAATATCCGTCATCAGTTTTGGCTTCCGGATCGGTGAAAAAGAAGGCAACGATGAAACCTATTCCAATAAGTGTTAATATTATCGAAGCAATACTTTTCATTGTCGTGAAAATTTTTTGTATGTTGATAATCTGCTAATATGCAACCGCAAAGATAACCCTTCTCTTGCTGGGTTTACCGGTTAATATACATTTTCCGCTTTCTCCGTCATCTTCAAGCGGGATTAACCTGATAGTAGCTTTCGTCAATTCCTTAATTTTCTCTTCAGTCCCGGAAAAACCATCCCAATGTGCCGAAATAAATCCTCCTTTTTCCTGAAGCACTGTTTTAAACTCATCGAATGTTTCCACATTCGTGGTCATTGCCTTTCGAAACTCCAGCGCTTTATTAAAAATGCTCTTTTGGATTTCATCAAGTAATGCGGAAATATTTGGGATTAGACCATCCATTGACATAACCGTTTTTTGTTTAAGATCTCGCCGTGCAACTTCCACTGAATTGTTTTCAACGTCCCTTGCACCAATTGTTATCCTGACAGGTACACCTTTCATTTCATACTCGGCAAATTTCCATCCGGGTCTTGCATTATCGCTATCGTCATATTTATATCGTATTCCCGCATTCTTCAATCCGACCAACAACGGTTGCACTTTTGAATGTATAACCGATTTCTGTTCATCGTTTTTATAAATCGGAACTATTACAACCTGTATCGGCGCAATTTTTGGCGGAAGTATCAGACCATCATCATCTCCATGTGCCATAACAAGTGCTCCGATCAGCCTAGTACTTACACCCCAGCTAGTCGCCCATACGTGATCAAGTTTGTTGTCCCTGTCGGTGAAAGTTACATCAAACGCCTTAGCGAAATTCTGACCGAGAAAATGGCTTGTACCTGCCTGAAGCGCTTTTCCATCCTGCATAAGCGCTTCAATACAATACGTTTCCACCGCACCGGCAAATCGCTCGTTTTCCGATTTTACACCTTTAAGCACGGGCAACGCCATCCAGTTCTCAACAAAATCGGCGTAAACGTTCATCATTTTTACAGTTTCCTCAATTGCTTCCTGTTCGGTTGCATGTGCCGTATGTCCCTCCTGCCACAGGAATTCAGCCGTTCGTAAAAAAAGGCGTGTGCGCATTTCCCATCTGACAACATTCGCCCACTGATTAATTAAAATCGGAAGGTCGCGATAAGATTGAATCCAACTTTTATAAGTGTTCCAGATAATTGCTTCGCTCGTAGGTCTGACTATAAGCTCCTCTTCGAGTTTTGCATCCGGGTCAACCATCAACTTGCCCGGTTTATCGGGGTCGCTCTTTAATCTGTAATGAGTTACGATTGCACACTCCTTGGCAAAGCCCTCTGCATTTTTTTCTTCCGCTTCGAAAAGACTTTTCGGAACGAACAGCGGGAAGTATGCATTAACGTGACCGGTGTCTTTGAACATTTTATCGAGAGCGTCTCGCATATTTTCCCAAAGCGCAAATCCGTATGGTTTTATTACCATACAACCGCGGACAGCCGAGTAATCCGCAAGTTCACTTTTGAGAACAAGGTCGTTATACCATTTTGCGTAATCGGTTTCTCTTGTAGTAATCTCTTTAGCCATTTATTGTTTATAAGCTTTTAATGAAAAATAGTAATGGGAGTTTGTTTTTGTAACCTTCCGGAAATTCTTTCAATTTTTAAAAATCTGTATTCAAATGCAGTTCAGCAGTTTCATCCCAGCATTTCCAATTGGTAATATAAAATTCATCCAGGTTCGTTACGTTTACCATCCGTACAATTAGGTTAAAATGATTTAATATTTTTAGTCAAAAAATGTTTTAGCAGTTATCAGGTATCGTCAGCTGCAAGATTCTATTGTCAGGATAAATAGCATTATCACCTCATATAATTAATTTAAATAATGTGACATAAATCATAGTATTTGTAAATTATTTTAGATATAAACCCAAAAAACAAATCATGAAAAAAATAATTGTAATCGCAAATACTGTTTTCTTTATTGCGATGTAATATTTAATATCATGTGATATTACAGAAACTGACATTAACAAAAATTTTGAAGTGGGTAATCTCAGTGGATGTAACGCTCAACCAGATAAATGTCCTATCCCTACTTATTGTAATGACGGTAAGGGAGAACATTTATGTTTATACATATTTTTCATGAACTCAGAAACAGAGTTTGACTACTCCACTATTTACAAAGCTAAAGTTACTCATTCAGGTACAGATTGTAATAATAATTCATATTATTGTTCTTACATTACAGGTGGCTCAAATCCAACTGCAATGGGTGCTGTACTTCCTTGGTGTAGTACTAATTGCTCATACTTACGATCGGTTTGTATTGAAACTTACGATAGAAAAATTTATTCTGGTTCAACAAGTTTTAGTTACCCACTACCTCCAAACGAGGTTGTTAGAGTATATGTATATGAAACCATAGGTGGAAAATGTGATTTCGGTGGTGTTGAATTTCAAGAGGATTAAAAATAAAATTATACGAAATTCTAACATAATAGAAGTAGTTTTTGAAAAATGAAAAAAATGATTTTTGTATTTTGCATTTCGTTATTGATAAATTTCATTTTCTTTTCGGATGAAAGTAAAGCTCAATGGGAGCAAATGTCGAATGGTCTGGGGAATGATAAATATATTTCGTCTATGGCAGTAAGTGGGGATAATTATTATGTTTCAGTATTTAATGGTGTATATAAATCTACAAATAATGGAATTGAGTGGTTTCAGACATCATTAGGAAATTTATATACTATTTCTGTCGCAGCAAACGACAATTACGTATATACCTCAGTTTACGATTTTTGTAATAATTCAAGTGGTGTATATCGCTCAACTGATAATGGAGTAAGCTGGATACAAACCTCGTTCAACGAACGATTAATTCCTGCACTTGCAGTAATTGAAAACTATGTATTTGCCGGTACCTGGGGGTGTGTTTATCCGGGTGGCGTTTATGTGTCTTCCGATAATGGTATTAACTGGTCAAATACACCTCTTACTAATCCTGATGTCGAGTCAATTTGTATCAACGAAAACAGAATATATGCTGGCTTGGTGTTTAATGGCAATAGTGCAGGAGGAGTATATCATTCATCAGATTTTGGTGCAACCTGGTCATTTTTAGGATTAAGCAATCGAAGTATTATGTCAATAGCTGTTAGTGGAGATAAAATCTATGCCGGGACTTATGGTACAGGAATTTTCATGTCTTCAAACAACGGCGCGAACTGGACACAAACATCCTTGAACAATCAACGAGTAAGATCTATCACAATTAGTGGTGAAAACATATTTGCCGGTACTGAAACAGGTGGGATTTTTTTATCTAAAGACAACGGCTTAAGTTGGGTACAAAAGAACGAGGGGTTGGACACTTTAAATGTAAGAACCTTGTTGATATCAAATGATTATTTGTTTGCCGGGACAATCGGCAAAGGTGTTTATAGACGAGGTCTTTCGGAAATTGTCAACGTCAAACAAACATCCGAGATTCTCCCATCTGAACATTCATTACGCCAGAATTATCCTAATCCGTTCAATCCTGTGACTAACATAAGCTTTGATATAGCTGTTACCGGGAACACAAAACTTATTGTATTTGACGTGTCCGGTAAGATAATAGCTGAACTCGTTAATGAAATCCTAAGTCCGGGTACATATAACTATTCGTTTCATACCTCGTCTCTCCCAAGCGGTGTATATTTCTACAAACTTGAAGTGGGAAATTATATCCAAACAAGGCGGATGGTACTTGTCAAATAACAACCTTTGTCGTCCTGAAAAACCTGATGGTTCCTTTCGTATTAGAATGAATCGGTATTTTGTACCAGCGATGGGCAGAAAGTTGCCTGTTGACAAATGCAACACTACAATCAAGTAAATCGGCTAAATCATATAATTCTACTTTATAGTCAGCAAAGTAACGTGAAAAATAATTGTCAATAACCCTTTTGATTTATCCGGTATGTATATATCAAACATAAAAAAAGTTTGATTAGAAAACCTTAAAAATTTTTAGTACTCTATTACCCATTATTCATAAATACTTTATTTCCGGTCTGTACTTTTATCAATCTTTATATAAAAGAGTTTCAATCAATTTTATTGTTTAAATTTTTAAACCTAACGTTACCTTTCCACACGTTATCTAGACCAAAAATTTTTTCTGTGTCATGGAAGATTAATTTTTATTTGCTTAACTTTGAGACAATTTCATTTTTAAAAAAGTTTTCTTATTGAGAAAACTTAATTGAAAAAATTGTTGAATCTATCGGAACAATTTAAACAATCGAAAGTTTGTTACATAAAATAACTTTAAACTAAAGGAGAAAATCAAAAAATGAAAAACCTGTTTTATTTTTCAGTTGTATTGCTCATGTCTTTCTTTATTATCTCGAATGTTTCTAACGCGCAAACAAGCCCCGTTAAGGTAACAGTTTACGGTGGTGGAACTTTACCCGTTGGTTCTTTCGGTGACGCAAACAATGCAAGCGGAAATGTCGGTGTTGATATTCAATATACAATTGATAAAAATTGGTCAGTATATGGAAACGGCGCTTACAACTTCCTCGCCCCGAAAACAGACGGTGTTTCCTCACATATAATCGAGGCAACCGTGGGTCCGAGATATACATATAATTTTGGTGGTGCTTCATTCATCGGTGAAGTCGGCGCAGGTATTTACAGTTCAAGTTCGAGCGTTTCTACGATGATCGGTGACATTTCAGCTTCAAGCACTGATTTCGGGATTAACGGTGGTGCAGGTTTAGAGGTACCAATCAGCCCGATAATGAATTTCGTAGGAAAGGTAAAATTTCATAACATATTTACCGAAGGGTCATCAACAAGTTACATGGGCGGATACGCCGGCGTGAACTACAGATTCTAAACAATTCCTGAACATTAGAACAAAAAACCCTGCTTCGGCAGGGTTTTTTTATTTATTTTTTTGTTCAAGCTCAATTAGCCATTTCTTTCTCCAAACCCCACCGCCGTATCCGGTGAGGTGACCATTTTCACCAACGACTCTGTGACACGGAATTATGATTGCGATTCTATTGTGTCCGTTTGCCGATGCTACAGCCCGCACCGCTTCAGGCTTTCCGATGTTTGTTGCCTGTTGTTTGTATGATATGGTTTTAGCATAGGGAATTTTAATCAATTCTTTCCATACTCGTTTACGAAATTCGGTCCCAGGTGTTAAAAGTGGAACTGTGAATTTTTTTCGCCTGCCATTGAAATATTCTGTTAGTTGCTTTTCTGCTTTATTGATAATTTTATTTTCACCGTAAATAATTTCTGCATTCATCCTCTTCGATAAATCAATGAATTCACTTTCCAGCATTCTCCTGTCTGTGAATTCAACCAGACAAATTTCTTTCTCAGTTCCGGCTATGAACATTGTTCCAAGCGGGGTAGAAATCCTTTTAATGTTGATTATTAATTTTGAACACGACTTAGTTGGCGATGTTTTCAGGATCTTCCTGTATGCTTCGTTAAAACCGCTAAGCGATTCATAACCACTGTCGTACGCTGCATCAATTACTTTTGAACCTTCCCTTATTTTTTTAAAAGCAATGTTAATTCTCATCATCCTCTGAAACGCCTGAAACGTCAAACCATGTTTTTTTACAAACCACTTTCTAACACTTACCGGATCAATCCCCTCTTTTCGAATTTCATGATCCGAAATTTTTTTATACCCGTTTGATTCAAGTTTCTTTAGTAATCTCCTTATTTTGTGAGGAACAATACTGCTATCACTTAACGGTTTACAAATTTTACAGGGACGATAACCGTTATCCAGCGCTTCCTTCACTGAATTGAAAAATTCTACATTTTCTTTTTTGGGTTTTTTAGCCGTGCAGGTAGGTTTACAAAAAATTCCTGTCGTTTTTACGCCAACAAAAAAAATTCCCGTAAATTCAGTGTCCCGCCTGAGTAAAGCTTTATACATTATGTCAGTATCTGTCATCATTCAAAATTATAAATTTTAATCGCAACCTTTCAACCGAAATTTTTACAAGCAATTTTGCATAGACCTTTTGTCACTTTAAAAGTAACATTCGCTTTACTTCAGAAAATTTTTCCGTTTCCATTCTATAAAAATATATTCCGCTTGGGTAATTGCTACCATCCCACTGCACACTGTAATTTCCGGCTTTATATTCTCCATTGATAATTACCCCTACCGATTTACCGTTTACATCGAACACCGATATTTTCACAAACGAGTTTACATGAACCCTGAATTGAATCGTAGTTTCAGGGTTGAAAGGATTCGGAAAATTCTGCGCAAGATAAAACAGACCCGGTAAATCCCCTTTGGAATTATTAATGCCTGTCAAACTCCACTGATCAAACAATACCTGCAATGAATCAATTGGTTCAACTCCAGGGGTTACGCTGTTTACATTGAGGTTGAGATATAAAATTCCGGTCGTGTCCTTAACTCTTCCGACTCTGATAAATGCGGAAAGCGATGAGGTTCCATATTGACTGCACCTTGTATCTGCGCCTGACATTTTTGCTCCCTGTAAAGCTGCCATGAGCTTGTCTGCAAGCGAGCCGGTTGAATTTAAAAATCGCGCCTCCATTGAATCGAGCACTTTTTGTCCGAGTAAAATATTTCCGGCTATGCAATAAGTCGGTCCCTCAATGTGATTCTTGTAATCGAAACAATCTGACCCGGTGAAACCTTTCGACCTGCCGCCGTTAACAAGGTCAACTATCGCATATTGCCTGACTGACGGATTTCCCTGAGTATCCCATGCTATTAGCGAATCTATTATTTGTTGTGGAGAGTATCCGGAGAGCATTAATTGGTGCGCATAATTTTGGTTTGCCGCATTCCAGTACGACTGGGTATGAATTGCTCCGATTCCGGGTATAACATCGCTTAATATTATACTCCCCCCGATACATGAAGCACCGGCACTCCCGACTTCACCTGTCAATGGGTCAACTGCTACAATTGAAAAAGTATCCTGAGAATAAACCCGATTAACAATTAAGATCGGAAGTAAAAATACAAAGAGAATTTTCATGATCCCTGTTAGTTTATTTTTAAAATTATTTATCATTTTTTATAACAAGTTCAAACTTCTGTCCGACGATAAGCCTTTGATTCAGACGTGTTCAATTGTTTTGTTGTAATACCGTGAAACAGTTCGGATTATATTCCGGTTAGATACAACTTTTTACCGAAATATCTTTTTACTCCTGAATCGTGAACTGCTACCGCTAAATGTCATCTCTCACCATTCGGTAAAATCGAGCTTAATTCGTACGGCAAATTCCGGAGATATGTGAAACTTTGACGGTTTTTGCAGAAGGTTTACTATTTACTTTTCGGGTTGTAAATTAGAATTAATGAAACTATCTGAAATCATTAAGAAGTAGAGGTTACAAATCGTTTTCTATTGGCGGATTTCTGGTCCAATATTAACGGAAATTTTAAAAACTTTCAGTTAAAGAGTTGCTATTAACCTAAAAAAAAGATTATCTCAGAACGGCAAATCATCGTCTTCAGTTAGAGGAATATCGCTATCAACATCTTTATCAGCCGGATGCTCTTCCGCGTCTGAGATTTTCACGATTCGCCATGCCTGAAGTGTATTGAAATAAACCTCTTCCTGTTTTGGATTTATCCATTTCCTGCCACGAAGATCGAACGAAACTTTTACCTCGTCACCTACACTGAAATTGTCAAGCATAGAACAATTGTCCTGAATAAATTCAAACTTTAAATATTGAGGGTAGTCCGGGTTATCAGAAATATAATTCAAAATAAACTCCCTCTTTCTGAACGTGTCTTTAATTGTTTGTGTATCGTAAATGAGATGTATTCTGCCCGTAATTTCCATAATCGAATATTAATTAATTTAAATGCTTAATTTCAATTTTTTGAATTCAAGTTTCAATTTATAACAACCTGCATTAAATCGGAGTAACTTATGTTTAATTGCATCAGGTAATTTTAGTGTACAAAGTCAGTCGGAACTGTCCCCTATTGCAAGTTTGCATAATATTTATTCCGTTGTATTTCCGTTACCGAAAAATGCTGTTTTAAAATCCCATTTCATCGAGGAGAATCTCTATCTTATCGCCCCAGGATACAAGCTCCAAAGTCCGTTCGCTTAGAAAACCTTCGCTGTTCAATTTATCAATAAATTCTTTTAACGGGTCGTAGAATCCCTTGTAGTTCATAATCCCGATAGGTTTGCTGATTAACCCAAGTTGAGTCCACGTCCAGATTTCAAAAAACTCATCCATCGTTCCTATCCCTCCGGGCAAAACAATGAACCCGTCAGACAATTCCGTCATCTTAAACTTGCGGTCATGCATCGTATTTACTACAATTAATTCGGTAATGCCATTATTTGCGAGCTCTTTATCGCGCATAAATTCAGGTATAACTCCGGTAACCTTGCCGTTGTATTTTAAAACTTCATTTGAAATATCTCCCATCAATCCAATGTTCCCACCGCCATATACAAGCCCAATGTTCCTTTTAGCCAATTCCTTCCCTACCTTCTGTGAAAATACTGAATACGATATATCCCGACCATTTTTGGAGCCGCAAAATACGCAGAGATTTTTATTCTTGGTTTTATTCACTTCTCTTAAAGTTTAAATTTTATCCTTTGTAAATTATGGTTTATTAAACTGTGTAAACTTTTTCATTTTACTACAGCGCTCAGAACATTAACTACTAAGCTGTAAAGTTCAAAATTGAAAATTAAGTTATTAAAGATTTCCTTATGGTTTAATGTTAATAAATTTCCATTCGAAGTCGAAAGGGTAATTCCGGAATTTCAAAATTTATTAGACTTTTAATTTTTAACAAATACGACTATTTTAGTCCAGTTTAATGAAATTTTAATTAACATGAGCGAACAGGATCAAATTTTAGATGAAGTTACCGGTAAGGAGTACAAATACGGATTTGTTTCCGATATTGAACAGGAGACTTTACCGAAAGGATTGAACGAAGATACGATACGGTTCATTTCAAAAAAGAAGAATGAGCCCGATTGGTTGCTCGAATGGCGGTTAAAGGCTTACAGGCACTGGTTAACGATGGATGAACCGAAGTGGCCGAACGTAAAGTATCCGCCGATTGATTATCAGGATATAATTTATTATGCAGCTCCCAAATCAAAACCAAAACTTGAGAGCATTGACGATCTTGACCCGGAGATAAAGAAAACTTACGACAAGCTCGGAATTCCGCTTGAAGAACAAATGGTACTTGCCGGAGTTGCAGTTGACGCCGTGTTAGACAGTGTTTCAGTTATTACTACATATAAAGAAAAGCTAAAGGAGCTTGGAATAATTTTCAGTTCAATAAGCGAAGCGGTAAGAGAACATCCAGACCTTGTAAAAAAATATCTTGGTTCGGTTGTACCTGTAACGGATAATTATTTTGCCGCACTGAATTCATCCGTTTACTCGGACGGATCGTTTGTTTATATACCGAAAGGTGTGCGATGTCCGATGGAGCTATCAACATATTTCCGGATTAACGCTGAAAATACCGGACAGTTTGAACGAACTCTTATAATAGCGGATGAGGGAAGTTACGTTTCATACCTTGAGGGCTGTACTGCTCCGATGCGCGATGAAAACCAGCTTCATGCTGCGGTTGTCGAACTTATTGCACACGAAAATGCGGAAATAAAATATTCAACAGTACAGAACTGGTATCCGGGCGACAAGGATGGCAACGGCGGAATATATAACTTCGTTACAAAGCGTGGTATTTGCGCCGGTAATAATTCAAAAATTAGTTGGACACAGGTTGAAACCGGATCGTCAATTACCTGGAAATATCCGAGCGTTTTACTTAAAGGTGATAATTCAATCGGTGAATTTTATTCCGTTGCAGTAACCAATAATCACCAACAGGCTGATACCGGTACAAAAATGTATCACATCGGAAAAAACACAAAAAGCAGGATCGTCTCGAAAGGTATTTCAGCGGGTAAAAGCAATAACAGTTACAGGGGTCTCGTCAAGGTTTCAAAACGAGCCGAGAACGCGAGGAACTATTCGCAGTGCGACTCCCTGCTAATGACCGATCGTTGTGGCGCTCACACATTTCCGTATTTCGAAATCGAAAATAAATCGGCTATTGTCGAACATGAAGCAACAACATCAAAACTTGGTGAAGACATCATGTTCTATTGCCAGCAAAGGGGAATTTCCGAGGAGGATGCGGTTACATTGCTCGTAAATGGCTTCGCAAAAGAAGTATTGAACCAGTTACCGATGGAATTTGCTGTTGAAGCGCAGAAACTGCTTGCAATTTCGCTCGAAGGTAGCGTCGGGTAATTTCCGGATAAAATTTATATTATATTCAATGAAACATTCTCCGGATCAACCGAATTAATTCCGTTCTTACCGGATTTTTTTGACAAAGATTTAATTAAAACTATAATGCTAACAATAAAAAACCTTAACGCGCGGATTGAAGAAAAGGAAATCCTGAAAGGATTGAACTTACAGATAAACGCGGGAGAAGTGCACGCAATTATGGGACCTAATGGTTCCGGAAAAAGTACACTTGCGTCAGTATTAGCTGGACGTGAAGACTACGAAGTAACCGATGGAGAAGTACTGTTTGAAGGTAAAAACTTATTTGACCTTGCTCCGGAAGAGAGGGCGAGGGAGGGTTTATTCCTCGCATTCCAGTACCCTGTTGAAATTCCCGGAGTTTCAAATATCAATTTCATGAAAACCGCAATGAACGAAATAAGAAAGCATAAGGGAGAGGAACCGTACAGTGCGCCGGAATTTATGAAGCTCGTCAAAGAAAAAGCGGCATTGCTTGGTCTCGATAAGGAAATGCTCAGCAGATATGTAAACGTCGGATTCTCGGGCGGCGAAAAGAAACGTAACGAAATATTCCAACTCGCTGTTATGCAACCAAAACTTGCTATTCTCGATGAAACCGACTCAGGTCTCGATATTGACGCACTTAAAACCGTATCGAATGGCGTTAACTCTCTTAAATCTGATAATAACGCCTTCCTTGTTATTACTCACTATCAGCGCCTGTTAAATTATATAGTGCCGGATTTCGTTCATATTATGTACGACGGAAAAATTGTAAAATCGGGTGATAAAGAACTCGCATTGCATCTTGAAGAATTCGGCTACGACTTTATTAAAAATCAAGAGGTCGGGGTTTAATTAAAATTGAATTACGTTATAACATGCTAAAAGAAATTCTGATAAAGGGATTTGAAAAGTTTAACGCAGGGTTGAACGGAGAAGCCGATAACCCTATCCATGCAATTCGTAATAACGCATTTGCATTATTCGAACAACAGGGCTTTCCTCATAAAAAACTTGAAGACTGGAAATATACCAGACTATCCAAACTTGTCCAGAATGAATTTAACATTCCGGATAGCGCGAGCATTGATGAAAATTCCGTAAAACCTTTCCTTATACCAGAACTAAAATCAAATCTCATTGTGATGGTGAACGGAATATATAACAAAGAATTATCCGATATCAAAGGCGGGGAAGAATATTTTATAGGTTCAATTTCTGACGGCGCTGAAAAATATCCCGATCTTGTTGAAAAATACTTTGCTAAAATTTCAAATTTCACCCTGAACCCGCTCTCAGCCCTGAATACGGCATTTGCCAGAGAAGGTGTAATGATTTATACCGGCAAAAACACCGGGATTGAATTGCCGGTTTATATTCTGAACTTAATTGATGCGCAAAATTCACTTCCGATAGCACAACCAAGAAACTTATTCATTGCCTCTGAAGGAAGCTCATTTAAAGTTATTGAGGATTTTCATACTATCGGGTCAAATACCAATTATACCAACGCTATTACTGAGATCTATTGCGGAAAGAATTCAAACGTTGAATATTACAAAATCCAGGATGACAGCGACAAATCTTTTCACACCGGTTCAACCGATGTAAAACAGGAGCGCGATTCACTGTTCACTGCAACAACTATTTCCTGGGGTGGTTCACTTATCAGAAACAACCTGAATATTTTACTCAATGATGAAAATATCGAAACTCACATGTATGGGTTATTCTACGCAAGAAATAGGGAGCACATTGATAATCAAACGTTCGTTGACCACGCAAAACCACACTGTGAAAGTAACGAACTTTACAAAGGAATTATTGACGACAACGCAACCGGTGTTTTCAACGGGAAAATAATGGTCAGAACTGACGCACAAAAAACAAACGCATACCAATCTAATAACAATATTCTTTTATCTGAAAATGCCACGATTTACGCAAAACCGCAACTTGAAATTTTCGCTGACGATGTAAAATGTTCACACGGCGCTACCACAGGACAATTGGATAAAGATGCGATGTTTTATTTGCGGGCGAGATCAATCGGTGAAAATGAGGCAAAAGTTCTTTTGCTCAATGCCTTCGCCAGCGATGTATTGGATAAAATTACAATTGAGGAATTGCAGGCTCACCTGAGAAATTTATTGCTGAAAAAATTAAAGCGGGAATTGTAATCCCGCTTTTGCCCCCTCGTTAATTTGCCCTTTAGTTTAAATCTCTATCCCGACTACGAGTTTATCCACCTCTCCTGATTTAATTTTCATTTCAGGTTTAATGTGGTTTTCCTGCTTCCGGCTTCCAATAAGTTCAACTTCTTTTTATCCGGATTCTTTAATTTTTGTTGTATTTTATTTTCGGATTCCGGATTTATTTTTTTTAATTTTTGTGACTCAACTATCATTCTCCTGTTAGCTCAGCTCGTATTCTCCGGAATCCGTATTTAATTCTCCGTCCGGTTGACCTTCGTTAATTGGAAATAGTTTCTCACCGGTAATATTGACAATACTAAACACCTCCCATTCCTCTATCATATAATGTTTCTCAGGTGGTGAATCAACTTCAATTAATTTCAATCTCATTTCACTCTATTTTTTCCAATCGGACGGGAAGTTATCGGTCTCACCCCAGATAGATTCAAGTGAATTTTCCTTTAAATTCGGTAATTCATCCAGGGTCTTTTTAAATGCTTTACTTTGTTCCTCCACTACCCAAAATGTTTCCCTTTTTTTGAACGGTTTTAGTTTTTCGTCACCGGGGTTCAGCAATGCCAAAGAGTTTTTTGGCTCTTTATACATTATAACATGATAGGGCTCAGAATACTTTTCCACTTTATAATTGCTCGAACGATATGCCATGGTAACGTAAACCGGATAAGCAGTTACCGTTTTTTCAAATTCCTCGATTACCACATCAGCAGGAACATCAATCGAATATATGTGCAAAATATCACCTGGTGATTTTGCAAGTGTCCTGCCCTTGTTAAGGACAAGTTCATCCTTAATAATTTTCACGATTGACTCCGCATCCGTTTGAGCGTTAACAATTCCGGTGCATGCTATAACAAACAGTATAATTTGTAACAGGGTAATTAACTTTAATTGGGTTTTTGTTTTCATTGTTCTGAGTTTATTTTTAAAAGAACCTTTTTAATTTATCCTTGCTGAAGACCATTGCAAGTGCGGAATAACTCATGCTCCACAATCCGAAAATTATTCCAACGGGAGCAAATTCTATGATGCTTATTCCCCCACCGCTGAAAATGAACAATATGAATAGCAACAAAAATATTACCGAAATTAGAACTGAAATAAATGAAATGTTCTTCATAATTTTTTTTCAAAATTAAAAATTTTACATTTTGAGCCCAAAGAAAATTTATCTTTGATGTATCGCAAATATGCCCGATTAATTTTAATAAAACCTGTTTTTTTAGCTAATTTAACTATAAATTTGTACCGGAATAATTAAAAAGATTTTATGGAAAAGAGTCGTATTGTCGAAATTCTGAGAACGTTTAGCAAAGTCGAACTGAAAGAGTTTGAGAAGTTCATAGCCTCGCCGTTCTTTCAAAGGGCCCGGAGCGTAACAAAATTTTACGGTGTTTTAAAAAAGAATTACCCGGACTTTTCTCAAAAACACGTTAACAAATACTCACTTTTCGCTAAACTCTATCCCGGTGTAGAGTACAAAGACCACATTATGAGAAATCTGAGTTCAACGCTACTCCGCTTAATCGAAGATTACCTTACTATTAAAAACTTTTACAAAGACCCGGTTGTCGTTAAACGGCATTTGCTTACGGAATTAATTGACCGGAACATTGCAAGTATGAACGATAACGATATTAACAAATTCGAATCCTATTTATCGGAGAACAGACACAGTATTGAAAACTTCTTTTTTGAAAAGTACATGCTGGAAAATCTGAAAATACTGTTCAAAGTACAGAGGAATAAACAGCACCTTATATCTGAGAATATTGCAACAACTGCAAAACTAAACGTAATAGATTTTCTTAAAAGAGCTTCCGTGTCCGTCCCGAATCTGCAAAGCGTTGCCGATAGTTTCAACCACGATTATTCCCGCAACCTTCTCAAAGGTTTTTTTTCCTCGATGGACTTAAAGGATTTCTTAGGGCAATTGGATACGTTCGAACTGGAACCACAACTAAAAATTGTCGCTAAGATATATTGCTCAATCATAATCACAATAAATGAACCCACTGACGAACATTATTATTCATTGTTTAGCGATTTGCTTTTAAATAATCTGGATTACTTTGACCGCTTCGAAAAGTATAATTTGCTGGTTACTCTTAGTTCATGCACGAGCAACAAAGCTGCCTTTATAAGCAGGGAAAAATATCTGCCAAAACTATTTGAGATTTATAAACTCCGGCTGGAACTGAACCTTTACAATTTCGCCGTAAATCAGAATATGAGCATAATTTTCTTCTTCTCTTTATTAAAATTGGGATTAACGCTTAATCAAACTGATTGGGTTGACCATTTTGTTTCAAAAAACATCTCTAAACTTTCAGTTGACCAGCAGGTGAATATGAAACATTTCGCAATGGCTTCAATTCTGTTCTCGAAGAAACATTTCACCCGTTCACTTGAAGAGTTATCGAAAGTTCACTTTGTAACACCAAGTTTTAAATATGAAATGAGGAACCTGCAACTACAACTCTATTACGAACTGCACGAATTTGAATCCGCGTTATACGCATTGGATTCTTACCGTCATTTCCTCAATTCTAATCCGTCAATCTCCGGATACTTCCGGGTTACTCTTGAAGAGTTTTTTGATTTGTACAGGCAATTGCTGCGCTATCGGATGAACAATGTATCAGATCCACCTGATTCATTTTACAGGAAAATTAACAATTCCGTCATTTCGCAGAAAAACTGGTTACTGGAGAAATTTACACAATTAAAAAATTCATCAGAAAAATAAAAGTGTATCCACGCTAAATTTATTTTGAACTTCTTTGTTCTTTTACGACCAGCATAACGGGAAGATATCCGGAATTACTTACAATTTTGATCCTTAATACATAAAATCTCTTCGAACTCTGCGCCCTTTGCGTGAAAAGATAACTTAACATAAAAAAACGGACACCGGCGTTTGTGCCGATGCCCGTTATATTTCTCATCCCCGTCGGGATGTACCTGAATCTGCTACCCTTATTTCACCAACATCATCCTCTTTGTGATTACTGAGCTCTTACTTACCAACCTGTAGAAATATACTCCGGATGACAGGTTCGATGCATTGAAATCATAACTGTAATATCCGGGGGTAAGTGACTCGTTCACTAGCGTTGCTACTTCACGACCCGTAATGTCAACTATATTGAGCTTCACTAATCCTTCTACAGGTACCTGGAAGTCAATCTTCGTTGTCGGGTTGAACGGGTTCGGGTAGTTCTGTGATAGTGCAAACTCCGATGGTACGCCAATCTCTACCGTGTTGCTGAGGTTGAAGTCGGCGTTCATGTTACCGTCGTAATCGAACTGCAATAACCTGTACTCATAAATTCCGCTTACAAGGTTCTTATCGGTAAACGTATAGTTCCGCTGTTCATAGACAGTGCCACTGCCGGCTACCGTACCAACGGTTACCCATTGAGAGCTCGTGTTTGCTACTTTCCTTTGGATGTCAAATCTCGCGTTGTTCTCCTCCCAGCTTGTTGTCCAGGTGAGCTTTACGTTGTTTCGGTCAACGTTCGAGTTGAATGCAATCAAGTCAACCGGAAGCGAGTTTGCATCGGGACCCATTCCCATTGCGAGGTTTGATCCGAAGATTGGTCCCTGAAAACCGGTGTTGTGCCTGTTCCTGTAAGTGAACGTTTGAGCAGCATCGTTCGCACCCTGAAGCCCGATAATGTGAGCTCTGGTGCTTAAACCGGTTGACGTGTAATCATTTTGGAAATCAATTCCGGTTTCATCCCAGTTGTATTGAAGTACAATCATCGAATTTTGCGACGGTGAATTCGAATGGGAAATTACCACCTGAAAAGAAACGTAAAGATCAGGCGTTGTTGAGGTTCCGCCAACGTAAGGCGATACACGGTTGTAAGTAATAATCAATTCATCTGCGGTAACTTTATAACTCAATGTGGTTCCGCCCGTGATATTATTGTAATTGAAATTCAAATCCATCCAGAGCGGATAAATTGCCGCCGATGGTCCACCCGCTGCCGGTAAAGATGCAGCTACTGTAAACGGTGCGGTTGTAGGTGCAAAACCAATCACTCCGTTTGTGTTAATGTAAATATCGGTATAATTTGTACCGAAGAATTTAATGGAATTTCCCGCAGGTAACGGGGCAAGAATATCCCACCTGCCGTCATCTAATGTTCCCGCCGATGGCGCAACGAACGCAACACCATTCTGAACTAATATGGTTGAACCGCTCGTATCTCTCCAGGCAAATGTCGGATAAGACGGTGCTCCGTTTGCACCTGAAAGTGAATTTGCAAAATAGTAAAGATTGTTCCCTGATTGTCCGTTCGAGCCGAAGTTCGGCTGAATACCGTTACCCGACAATGGAACGTTATGGGCTACGTCCGACAGATCATCTGTTATGGTTAGATTGGCTTCTTTTAAGCCGACGGACGAAGGCGCGAATGCAACCGATACGTACATGAACTGACCTGAGGTTAACGCAACCGGATATGTATTTGTATCCGTTAAGATAAACTGGCTCGGGTCGTCAAAAATAGCGTTGATTGAAGTGTTAGTAATATTCAGCGTTCCGCCTCCGTAATTGCCGATTTTGAAAGGTATCGCTGATGATGTATCTCCAACAACTGTGTACCCGAAACTTCCCGTAGATGGTGTAACACCAAATATTGGTCCGCCACCACCACCGGAAACTGTTACTGCATAATCTTCGATTTCACCGTAACCACCGGTAATGCAAGGCGTCGGAGCAGCCGCCCACCTCAAGTAAACCCTCATTCTGGTAACGCCCGTATTCGCGGTCATAGGAACGGTAATACTAATTGTGTGCGGTCCGGGATCGCCGACAGGTCCGGCTACCGGATAAGTTTCATCCCCATCGTCGAAATCACCGTCACCATTCCAGTCAATAAAGGCAACAATGTAATCATTGGCATCCGGATCAATCGTAACCGATAAATTGTACGGTGCGCCTTTTATAACATTGGCATTGTGTGTACCGGTGTAATCCTGATATCCGCCTACACAAGTCAGACCGCTCGTATTGGTCATGTTGCTGAATGATACTTCGGAAATTAATTCGAAGTTACAGTTCGGAGCAGGGTCGGGGATACAGTACTGCGAGTAAGAATCTTTCACATTTAGTGAAAGCAGAAAAAGAACAGAAAAAACTACTGTAGAAATGAGTTTCATTTTTCCTCCTGTGAAATTGATTATTGGTTTGGGTATTAATATAAGTATTTGCAAATAAAATAAAAAGGGGTTGTTATTATTTTAATGTTTAAATCTTTAACCGGAATTTATTCCGTAACATTTCACACTATAAACGCTATTTCGCTAAGTACGCAAGAAAAGTTAACTACTACTTACTTCCTAATAATTACTACCTGCTTTCCTTTAAAAAATCTCTTCGAACTCTGCGCCCTTTGCGTGAAAAGATAACTTAACATAAAAAAACGGACACCGGCGTTTGTGCCGATGCCCGTTATATTTCTCATCCCCGTCGGGATGTACCTGAATCTGCTACCCTTATTTCACCAACATCATCCTCTTTGTGATTACTGAGCTCTTACTTACCAACCTGTAGAAATATACTCCGGATGACAGGTTCGATGCATTGAAATCATAACTGTAATATCCGGGGGTAAGTGACTCGTTCACAAGCGTTGCTACTTCACGACCCGTAATGTCAACTATATTGAGCTTCACTAATCCTTCTACAGGTACCTGGAAGTCAATCTTCGTTGTCGGGTTGAACGGGTTCGGGTAGTTCTGTGATAGTGCAAACTCCGATGGTACGCCAATCTCTACCGTGTTGCTGAGGTTGAAGTCGGCGTTCATGTTACCGTCGTAATCGAACTGCAATAACCTGTACTCATAAATTCCGCTTACAAGGTTCTTATCGGTAAACGTATAGTTCCGCTGTTCATAGACAGTGCCACTGCCGGCTACCGTACCAACGGTTACCCATTGAGAGCTCGTGTTTGCTACTTTCCTTTGGATGTCAAATCTCGCGTTGTTCTCCTCCCAGCTTGTTGTCCAGGTGAGCTTTACGTTGTTTCGGTCAACGTTCGAGTTGAATGCAATCAAGTCAACCGGAAGAGCGTTTTGGTCAGGACCTATTGAAAGGGCGAGGTTTGATCCGAAGATTGGTCCCTGAAAACCGGTGTTGTGCCTGTTCCTGTAGGTGAACGTTTGAGCAGCATCGTTCGCACCCTGAAGCCCGATAATGTGAGCTCTGGTGCTTAAGCCGGTTGACGTGTAATCATTTTGGAAATCAATTCCGGTTTCATCCCAGTTGTATTGAAGTACAATCATCGAATTTTGCGCCGGTGAGCTCGAATGGGAAATTACAATCTGATAAGAAACGTAAAGATCTGGCGTTGCTGAGGTTACCCCACCGCCAACGTAAGGCGATACACGGTTGTAAGTAATAATCAATTCATCTGCGGTAACTTTATAACTCAATGTGGTTCCGCCCGTGATATTATTGTAATTGAAATTCATATCCATCCAGAGCGGATAAATTGCCGCCGATGGTCCACCCGCTGCCGGTAAAGATAGAGCTACTGTAAACGGTGCGGTTGTAGGTGCAAAACCAATCACTCCGTTTGTGTTAATGTATATATCGGTGTAATTCGTTCCGAAGAACATTATGGAATTTCCCGCAGGTAACGGGGCAAGAATATCCCACCTGCCGTCATCTAATGATCCTGCCGTTGGCGGAACGAACGCAACACCGTTCTGAACTAATATGGTTGAACCGCTCGTATCTCTCCAGGCAAATGTCGGATGAGACGGCGCTCCGCTTCCACCTGAAAGTGAATTTGCGAAATAGTAAAGATTGTTCCCTGATTGTCCGTTCGAGCCGAAGTTCGGCTGAATGCCGGTACCCGAGAGGGCTACAGTTGCGGTACCTATATCGGTGTTTACGGTCATATCGGTTGATTGTGAACCGGTATCTGTCGGCGTGAATGTAACCGTTACATAAATATGCTGCCCTGTCGCCAATGATACAGGGTATGAATTTGTATCCGTAAACTTGAAGTATGTCGTATCGGCGACCGATATACCATTTACAGTCAATGTACCAGCACCGACATTAGCTATATCAAATACCTGCGCAGAAGTTTGGTTAACCGTTACGTAACCGAAATTTTTCAACGTTGGGGTAACGCTTAACACCGGATTTGAAACTGGTGGTAAAGTCAGCTGAACGCGGGGCTTTCCGGAACGGGTAGTACTTGTATTAGTACCGCACTGGTTAGAACCGTCGGCGCGAACACCCCTCATCTGGTTTGGAACATTATTGTAAAGCCATACCTGACCGGAACCATTCCAAGCTGAGTTCACTCCCCAGCAAACATCAACGAGTATGTTGTCAGTACCGTTCCAGTTAAAAGGTGTATCGAACGTAAGAGTACGCCATCCGGTTGAACCGGGTGTGAAAGTGTGAGAGTTGACAACCGTCGTAAGGGTAGCGGTGTTATGGCTTGATGCATCGGTTGCGGTAGTGTGCGCCATTCGAACTTCATAGTTTAAAAGATCACCGTTTGCAATTTGAGAGACATCGTATGCCATTGATTCAATATTGCCGGCGCCGCCGCCTGCAGCACTTATTTCAGCCGCGGTGATGACCCATTGAATCCTATAGCTCATATAATAACGATTAGTTGGTCCGTAACCGGTTGCACCGCTTTGAACATCCTGAGTGCCGATGGTAATTGTTACGGGCTGCGAGTAAGAATCTTTCACATTTAGTGAAAGCAGAAAGAGAACAGAAAAAACTACTGTTGAAATGAGTTTCATTTTTCCTCCTGTGAAATTGTTTAAAGGTTTGTTGCCTAATATAAGAATTTACATATAAAATAGAAATGATTTCAATGCCACTACACCGGAGAATAATTATTATCCCCTTTCGTAAAAAAAACGCTATCTCCCGCAACTCTGCACTGAAAGCTTAAATGAATTCATGTTTTCATTAAAAATCCATTGCTACCTCCGCCTGAAAAAAAAGCGCAATAAAAAACGGGCGCCGATGTTTCCACCGATGCCCGCTGTTAACTGAGGGTTACTACCTATCGTTATTTAATCAATACCATTCGCTTCGTCTGTATGTTATCCTTTGAAACCAACCTGTAGAAGTAAACCCCGCTTGCGAGTGTTGACGCGTTGAAATCATAAGTGTAATACCCGGGCATCAATGTCTCGTTTACAAGCGTTGCTACCTCCCTGCCCGACAGGTCGAAGATTACAAGCTTCGTCATTCCTTCTACAGGGATCTGGAAGTCTATCTTCGTTGACGGGTTGAACGGGTTCGGGTAGTTCTGCGACAGCGCAAATTCCGTCGGGATTCCCACTTCAACTACGCTTCCCAGGTTATGGTCTGCGGTTATATTTCCGTCGAAATCAACCTGAACGAGGCGATACTCATACTTGCCCGTTACGAGCCTCTTGTCGTGATACGAGTAGTTCCTCTGCTCGTGAACCGTTCCGCTTCCTTTTACCGAACCGACCGTCTGCCACGATGCCTCGGTTTCGGCAGGTCTGCGCTGTACGTCAAATTTCATGTTGTTCTCTTCCCATGCCGTTGACCAGCTCAGCATTACATTGTTGCGGTCAACAGTGGCGTTGAACTCAATCAGGTCAACAGGCAATGTACCGTCAGCGGCAGCAATTCCAAACTGGCTGAATCCGGATATACCATTTGCCCTCAACCTCACCGGTACGCCTGACTCGTATTCGGTTATTGTTGAGAGACATACCCACGGACCGCTTTGGTCAACACGTTTTACAATATACAACGAATCGTACGTTACAACACCGAGTTGCCCGCGGATATCAAGGACTATATCGTAAGTTGCCTCCGAAACGTAGTCATCACCGGAGAAGGAAATCTCCCAGTATCTGTTTGAAATTACGTCAGGAGTATAAATAGCGCCGTTAAACGTGGTCGCCGATACGTTCGGTGCAAACGTATTGTTCAGCGGGAAATCCGTGAAATGGGAAATCACAAGGGTACCCGTTGAAGCGTCCGGACTTATACCGGGATTGTTGCCTTTACCCTTTTTGTTTCTCTCAACTTTCAGCGTTGGAGAGTTTTCATCCGCAAATTTAAGCTCACCGATAATCGTACCTTCCGGTCTTACGATTTCACTGATTTTACCGTCAAGCTGCGGTGTGGTACCGCCTCCGAGACCGGGCCTGAGGGCAGTGAAAATAACCTGTGCGGAATCGGTTGACAAATCTCCGTAAGCACCGGTTACCGCAACCGGAATAATTGAAACGTTGGCAGAGTTTGTTACATCTATATTGTCAATCCACATATTATTTCCGTAATCGGTAATTGCATTAAACCCGATTACAATCTTCTGCCCCGCGTAAACGGAGAGGTCCAATACCTCGTGCCGCCAATCGGTGGCTGCCCCCGGTGTGTAGGATGATGAACTATTGGGGAGAGTTGCAAGCGAAGGCACGCTCAGATAGGATTTATCAAGAAGCGGCGCATCGTAAGTCATACCGCCATCCGTTGAAACCCTGACCTCTAAACCATCGTCCTCACCCGAATATGACCTGTATGTAACGTAAAAAGAAAGTACCGGGTTACTTGTACCCGTAAGGTCAATTATCGGAGTCCTGAGGTATTGGTAACCTGATGAAAAATTATAGAAATTAGCTCTAGCCATTTGATCGGCAGCCGTTCCCGCCGGATTGACGCCTGTTAAAAAGTTCCAGATGTTTGCTGTACCCGAGATGGTATAAAAAGCCGGTGTCGTAAATTCCTCAAAATATGGTACTGACAACGGATTTACAAGGACTACAATAACCTGCGCGGTATCATTTGTTCCGTTCACGTCTCCTGCAAACGATGTATAAATCCTGAGCGCTCCTGCGACATCGGTTGCTGATGTAAGCTGGTTCGCACCGGTGAACGTTACAAGCGTTGAATCGCCCGGAGCTAACGGACCGGCGATATTGATTGGTCCAATGGCTGAATTGGTATCCAGCTTGTAATAAACATCTATATTTGAAGCCGGGTTTGTACCGAAATTCTTAACGTAAGCTGAAACATCCGATCCGGAGCGGTCAACTATCTGCCCGTTGCCCGGAGCTACAACTGAAGAAATTCCAACGTCATCAGCCGGCGGAGTCCCTGCCGTGATGACAACAGAGTAATCTTCTGCTTCACCCCAACCACCGGTTACGCAGGGCGTGGGATATGAGTAATATTTCATGTAAACCCTCATCCGTGTAGTATCGAGAATTGCGGAGTCGGGTACGGTGATATCCATTGTGTATGTTCCGCTAACAGTTATAGCTGTCGGGTAGCTGTATTGCTCCGTAGTGTCAAGGGTGTAATCGCCGTTCCAGTCAAACCAGGCGCGGACATATTCAGTGCCTCCCTCTACTACGGTGAATGACAGTGTGTAAGTATTGTACGTTTGAATATTGGCGAAATGCGTAGCGGATGAATCCATATAACCGTTTGTACACGAAGAGCCGGAAGTAAGGTTCAGGTCGCTGAAGGTTACATTGGAAATGTATTCATAACTGCAGTTTGCCTGAGGGATGCAGTATTTAATCCCTTTACCCGAGAGGGCTACCGTTGAGGTATCTATATCGGAGTTTACGGTCATATCGGTTGATTGTGAACCGGTATTTGTCGGCGTGAATGTAACCGTTACATAAATATGCTGCCCTGACACCAATGATACTGGGTATGAGTTTGTATCCGTAAACTTGAAGTATGTCGTATCGGCGACCGAAATACCATTTACAGTCAATGTATCAGCGCCGGCATTAGTTATATCAAATACCTGCGCAGAAGTTTGGTTAACCGTTACGTCACCGAAATTTTTCGACGATGGGGTAACGCTTAACACCGGATTTGAAGCTGGTGGTAAAGTCAGCTGAACGCGGGGCTTTCCGGAACGGGTATCACTTGTAATAGTACCGCACTGGTTAGAACCGTCGGCGCGAATACCCCTCATCTGGTTTGCAACATTATTGTAAAGCCATACCTGACCGGAACTACTCCAACCTGAGTTCACTCCCCAGCAAACATCAACGAGTATGTTGTCAGTACCGTTCCAGTTAAAAGGTGTATCGAACGTAAGAGTACGCCATCCGGTTGAACCGGGCGTGAAAGTGTGAGAGTTAACAACCGTTGTAAGGGTAGCGGTGTCATGGCTTGATGCATCGGTTGCGGTAGTGTGCGCCATTCGAACTTCATAGTTTAAAAGATCACCGCCTGCAATTTGAGAGACATCGTATGCCATTGATTCAATATTGCCGGCGCCGCCGCCTGCAGCAATTATTTCAGCCGCAGTGATGACCCATTGAATCCTATAGCTCATATAATAATAATTAGTTGGTCCGTAACTGCCTGTACCGCTTTGAACATCCTGAGTGCCGATGGTAATTGTTACGGGCTGCGAGTAAGAATCTTTCACATTTAGTGAAAGCAGAAAGAGAGCAGAGAATACAAATAATAAGATTCGTTTCATTTTATCTCCTTTAGAGGTTTATTAATTGGATTGTGCTAAATATATTAATTTATATTTAAAATAAAAATGATTTCAAAGTTATCACAACATATTAAACTTTGTATCACCTGCGCGGAAAAAAAAGCGCAATAAAAAACGGGCGCCGGTGTTTCCACCGATGCCCGCCGATAGGTTTGGGTATGATATGTTCAGTTTACTTCAACAGGATCATTCGTTTCGATACAATTTTATTGTCAGTTACCAACCGATAGAAGTAAACCCCGCTTGAGAGCGCAGATCCGAATGTATTCCAGTTAATTGTGTATGTCCCGGGCGACAATACTTCGTTCACGAGCGATTCTACCAGTTGTCCGGCAGAGTTATAGATCGCAAGCGAAACGCCGGACCTCTCGTGCAGAGTGAAATCAATTTTAGTTTCAGGGTTGAACGGGTTGGGGTAATTCTGCGACAGGTCAGTCGCCTCAGGGATTTGAGTTGAGGTTTGCTGAACTGATGTTGATTTATTTACAATGAGAATTTTCTCAGGGGCAAACTCCGAGCCCACGAACGATTGCGAAACCGTCTGGACGCTCCAGTAATACTTTCCGAGAGAAAGTCCGCGTATTAAATATTTTTTGGAGTTTCCGGCGTTTCCGTATTTAGGTATTACAATCTTACCTTCATAATTAACGTTCGGTGAAATAATTTCAGATCCACCGGGTGTCGTGCCCATTCTGACATTGTAGGTATAGCCGTCTGAAAAAATATCGGCATTAACCGGCAAAGACCATCCCAGTAAGAATCCGTCGGGATCATGGTTTGACTCAATTGTGGTTGTAAGCCCGGTTGGCTCTATCGGCAAATTGACAACGACTGTGGTATGATTTGTAATTACCTTAATGACGGTTTGATGCGTTGCGGTATTGCCGATGTAAATTACATCGAGGTCGCCGTCATTATCGTAATCGCCCCACACGCCGTAGCTCTCATTGAGCATCTGATAGGCAATGTTGACCAAGGGTTCAAACGGCAGATTCCCGTTGTTTAAAATTTCGTTAGTGTAAATATTTGACATATTGCCGGATGGAAGCGCCGGAGAAATACCCGAAATGAAGAAATCCGGAAAGCCGTCATTATTGTAATCACCCCATTGCACGATACCGTCCGCAAATCCGGGAATGTTAGTCTGAACTTCGTTAAAATTAAACAAACCGTCATTTGAGAGGACAATCGTGGAGAGCGAAGAATCCGCATCGCCGAGGTCAAGAATACCGGTAATAATTATATCGGCGAAACCGTCATTATTGAAATCACCGAAATCAACCGAACCCTTGCTGAACGCCGGAAGCGAGGTATTAATTTTTGAGACAACGTTGTTTTTGATTCTGTACAGCGCGCTGTTGTTAATCGAATTATTCGCATTATCGGTGTTTTCACTTTGCCCTGAAATGAAAATCTCCGGCGTACCGTTGTTGTCCAGATCGTAAACCGCAATAATCGGATCGAACAGCGGCATTATCGGCGATGGTATATATGAGAGCTGGTCGTTAATTGTGCGCAAATAAATTCTCGACATCGGGTTACCGTCGTTGTTCAGCCCGGCAACTATGATATCTTTTCTGCCGTCGTTGTTCAGGTCTTCGGCTACAATTGCACCGCGCTGTGTTCCGGTTACGTTTAAAACCTTCGAGATGAAATTCCAGTTGCCCTGATTTGCGTAGTAAATTACCTTGTTCTGTCCGCTGTATTCACCGTTTAAAATGATGTCGGTTGTTTTGTCGTTGTTGAAATCAGTCAGATAAAAGGAAGCATTCTTAAACGACGCAAACGGTGAACTTTTCAGTGCAAAATGGCCGTTCTGGTCGTTCTTGAAAAGTTTCAACTGAGTACCGTTCGCGTTTGTGAAAAAATAAAAAATGTCAAGATAACCGTCATTGTCAAAGTCAACCCAGTTCACTTTACCGGTTGCGTTTAAATTGACGTTTATGTTATTCTCGCTAAAAAGTTGAGCTTCGGATTCAGCAGAAGTGAACAGTATTATCCCGGCAAGCAGTAAATTAAAAATGAGATTTTTAATTTCTTTCATCTGGAATAATTTAATGCCGGTAAGTTAACAAAGCTGACATTAATATCAAACACCAAAACTTATAAGTCTGCAGCCCGTGAATTCGGGAATGATGTTGAAATTTAAAGCGCTTTGGGATAAATTTGAACTTTAACTTACGCACCAAACATTGAAAATCCCATCCGAATTTTTATTTGAACTCATAAACTCAATGACGCCGTCGGAGAAGGTTTACTTCACGAAGTTTGCAACCCGCCACGTAATCGGATCGGAGAACAACTACATCAGGCTGTTCAACGAAATCAACAAACAGCAGAAATACGACGAACGGGCATTGATAAAAAAGTTTGAGGGCGAAAAATTTGTAAAACAATTCTCCGCCGCGAAGAACTACCTTATAAACGAAATTCTGAGGGCGCTGGAGAACTACCACAAAGACGATTCAATTGATTCAAAGATTACAAACCTGATCAGCCAGTATAAAATACTTTACAAGAAAACACTGTTCAAACATTCCGAAAATTTGCTGAAGCGTGCGAAAAGCCTCGCGATGGAATCCGAGAGGCACGTGAAACTTGTTGAGATCATAAATGACGAAAAGAATTTCGATTACATGAAGTTCGGCAATCCGGAGTTTGATGAACTCTCAAAAAAACGGGCGGCAGAGGAGAAAAACTCGCTTAGAATTCTTGAGAATATTTCCGAATATAACCTGCTTTATGTAAAGTTCTCTTCGCTATATAAAAAACTCGGCGTAACGAGGAATAAGAAAGACGTTCAGAAATATTCGGCGGTGATAAAGAATAAGCTGATGTCGTCCGAATCGAAAGCGCTGTCGGTCAGGGCGAAAAATTTGTTCTTCATTATTAATTACATGTACTGCTACTCAACCGGAGATTTCAGAAAAGCGTACGACTTCGGCGTAAAGCGACTACGGCTCATCGAGAAAAATTTCAATAAAATCCCCGCAAACCGGAGTGAAATGATTTATGCGCTCAACGACGTAATAGCGCTTTCGTACAATATGGGCGATTATAACCTTTGCATCAGTTACCTGCAAAAACTGAGGAAATCGGCGGGGGAATTTAAAAATATGCGATCGGTTTCAAAACATTTCGAAATGTACCTCAATAGCTACGATATCGAAATAAACATTTATTGCGCTACGGGAAATTTCTCAAGGGGAATAAAGCTAATTCCCGAAGTCGAAGAGTGGCTTGAGAGACATCACAATCAGATTGCGGGATCGGAACAACTGAAAACGTTTTACACTATTGCATACACTTATTTCGGCGCGGGCGATTACGAAAGAGCGCTGATTTGGATAAACCAAATCGTGAACGATAAATCATCCTACCGGCTCGATTACAAAGCGCTCGCGAGAATAATGAACATCATTATTCACTACGAGCTGAAAAATTTCATCCTCCTCGAATACGAATTGAAATCACTGAAGCGGTTCCTTGAGAAACGCGACAAGATTTTTCAGTTCGAGAAAGCCGTGCTACATACTTTCAGCAAGCTCATAAAGATCAGCAGGGGAGATGACATCCTGTTTGAACTGCGCGAACTGAGATCCGCCATAATTGAACTGAACAAAGACGAATACGAAAGGAAAGCAAACGAGTACCTTGACGTTGTTACCTGGGTTGATTCAAAGATGAGCGGAAAGAGTTTCGAGGAAATAATCCAGTCGAATTCAACAAAGCAATTTAAATTTTCCGCCTGAGGCGCGATTCCTGCCGGAAAAATGGCTATTCCCTGACTAATAAGTTTTAAACTTTTTTGGGTTTGGTTTGACGATAGATCGTACATATTTTTGTATTGAGTCAGTTGACTCACTTGTTCTTTTAGATAAGCGGTGTTTAACCGCAAATAAATGTTTTGCTTCTTCATTTATTTACTTCCCCCGGGTACTCCCCCCTATGACCCGGGGGTTTTTTATTATTTAACCGCAACCGTTTTTTCTTTCCGCCAACAAAATTTCACTTCCCCGATTTGCTGTTATATTCCTTCATCACAATATTTTTAATGAATTCTGAGTCGGGGGAAATTTCGAGCGCTTTGTCAATATAAGTTTTCGCAATTTCTATATCGCCCTCATCGTTACGTTTCAGGTGTGCGAGTGCGATGTAACCGTTAATAATCTCTTCGCCCCAGTCGGGATAAATTTCGGATTCGGGAACGAAGGTTTTGAAAAGCGATTCCGATTTGGCGAACGATACCAGAGCATTATCAACGCCACCGCCGAATGGTTCAGGGGTGTAAAACTGAGAGATACCTTTAACTAACCAGTACCGCGGGTTGTTCGGGTCGTTTTCCAAAGCTGCGGTTTCAGCCGACTGCGTTGCGGACATAATTGACTCCATCTGATCGCTTTCGTACATCCACCGGTTGAAAATGAGCATTAGTTGTAAAACGTAAGAATCGGCGAAATCGTAACGTTGGAGGATTGATCCGTCAATTCTCTCAAGCCCGAGTTTGGTGTATTTCTTCACTTTTTCCATATCGTTTTCACCCGATCCGATCATGGCGATATTGTAATCTGCCATCGCAATCCAGTAATCCACCAGCCAGACATCCTGATTCAGTTGCCTGATTCTCTCGAACTGCCCTCTGGCTTTAATGATATCGCCTTCGTTGCCGGATTCTGTTGCCTCGTATAGGTTCTTCTTAGCCTCAAGCATTGCATCGAAGAAATCATCCGCTTTGGCAAAGTAAACTGCCGTTAAAGAAAATAAAACGATTAATACAAATTTGAATGTTTTCATTTTTACTTTTTTAATTTAAAGTTGAATTCCAAAACCAAAATAAAAACTTCTGTTGTTGGTTGACCTTACCGGCAACCGCTCGCTGTAATCGAAGTTGTATGTGTAGGAGTATAGGTTATCGGTATTGAGTGCATTGTTCAGCGATGCAAAAACCACCACGAACTTTTTAAACAGAATAAAATATCTTTGCAGGTTTAAATCAACCCTGTGATAAACCGGAAACCGGTCGCTGTTAACCGGCGCAAATTCCGGAACGTAAACGTTCAGCGTCGAATCGAAAGCCGAACTTACGACCGGAGTAAATGGTTTACCGGTTGAAATTTTATAAGATAATCCCGCTGTCCAGTAATCGTCAATTGTGAAAGTACCAACTATTGAAAGGTTGTGAGTGATATCGTAATTTGCCGATCTCCACCCGGAATTACCTGAATCCTTACGCTTTGAATCAACGAAGGAATACGAAATCCATCCGGTGAATAGCCCGGGTTTACGGTATTTCAGAAACAAATCCATCCCGCGCGAAAAACCCTCGCCCGAATTTGTAATGTATCCGCTCTGCTCGCTGAGCCTGACAAGGTTTGCGTAACCTTTGTAAAACCCTTCAAGCCGGAAAATAAAGTTGTCGTTGTTGTGTTCGTAACCGAGTATATAGTGAATTGATCTTTCAGCATCAAGATTATCATTTCCGGTACGGGAATAATATTGAATTTGCGGGTATTGGTGGTAAATGCCGGTAGCTGCTTTCAGTGAATTGAATTTATCGAAAACGTAAACCAGTGAGAGCCTTGGGTCGAAATTTATCTTTTTTGAATAAGTGTGATAATCGCTCCTAAGTCCGCCAATCGAGAAAAGGTTATCCGTTATCCTGTATTTTGCTTCGAGATACGATCCGAGCCTTCCGGTATTGTTTGAAGCGTCAAGGTTGAGCGACGGCGCGCCGGGTTTAATATTGTAGCTGTAAACCGGAACGACTCCGTTAATTTTGCTTTCGTTAAACTCGTATTCCATTCCTGCGGCAACATCGAAGCCGTCAGAAACCGGTGATGAATAATCACCCCGAAGTTTGTAATAAATGAGCTTGTTGGTGTTATCAATCACACCGTAGTTTACATCCTGTTCGTTCGAGCTGACCGAAGCGCTGAGTTGTAAAAGCCCTACGGAGGAAACTGCCATTTTATATTTTAAATTTGAGAATAAACTCCTTGATTTCGAATTGAAGAAACCGGAGTAATCCGGGCTTTGACTGAAAATCCCGATTTTATCGTCCTTGTAATTTGTGTAAAGTTTTAAAATATCGGTTTGGTTAAGCTTGAGTGAGATCGTACCGCCAAAACTCTTCGCTGTCGGCATCGGGGAGTATTCACCGACCGAACCGTTGATTGCAACAAATGGCTCTACATTAAAATAACCGGCTTCAAACGTAGCGCCGAATTTTCCGTCATTTGATACGGTAACACCGGAAATTCCGGCATTTGCAAGTCCGATGATTGCAAATATTCCGGTTGACCTCGGCATATCGAACGACTGTAAATCGAGCACCGCGGAGAGGACATTTCCGTATTTCGCGCCGAATCCCCCGCTGGTGAAGTTTATTCCCGATAGCCCCCATACATTAATCGTGGAATAGCTTGAAGTATTTGTAACGCCATCGAACAGGAACGGATTATAAATCGAAGCGCCGTCAAGATATGTTAACACCTCCTCCGGATCACCGCCCCTGACAGCGATTCTGCTACCCTCGTCAACCTGATTTGTGCCGGGAAAAGTTGTAATTGCCCTGTAAATATCCGCATCCGCTCCGGGAATTCGTACAATCTCTAACGGTGTCAGGGTTGTGTTCGAAGTAATTCCGGATGTAAATGAGCTGGCGGTAACAACAATTTCTTCCGTCTTGTATTCGCTTTTCGAAAGTGTTATGGTCTGGACTACGTCAACCCCCGGCTGAAGCGAAACCGGAATACGCTTTTCGGCGAAATCCTGCGCAAGAATGAGGATAATAATATCACCGGTCTTCTTTGTCTCAAACTCAAACGAACCGTCTTTTTCAGTAGTGGCGCCGTCAATCGTCCCTTCAATCATCACATTGGCTCCGTAAACCGGCTCGCCTGAGCTGTTCGAAACTTTTCCCGAAATTTTTGTAACCTGCTGAGCATTCAATCCACCCAGACAAGTAAACATTACAACAATCAGCAGAAAGTTTTTCATTGTTGTCAGAAATTTAATTTTTGAATATCTTTAATCACGTTAATATCCCTGAGTGTAATACCACCTTCGGAGTGGGTTGAAAATGAAACCTCAAGTTCACCGTATTTCAACGTCATAAAATCCGGATGGTGGTCGTGAGCCTGACAGATTGACCCGATTGCGACGCACAAGCCCAGAGTTTGCGGAAAATTATGGGTCTTGAACTTCCGGACTAACGATCCACCCGTCCGCTCCCATCCTGCAAGATTTGAAAGTTCAACCATAATTTGTTCATCATTTAATAGTGACATGATTTGTTTATTTGCTTTTAATTAATGATTCGAGAATGTTGATGTAATCCTCGAACGCTTTATGACCTTTTGATGTAATTGAGTATCGTGAAACCGGCTTTCGGTCAATGAATAACTTCTTTGCCTTTACGTAACCTACATCCTCAAGTTTCCTCAGATGAACAGAAAGATTGCCGTCAGTGGTGCTCACCTTCTCCTTGAGGAAATTAAATTCCGCCTCATCAACGCTTACAAGTACCGCCATGATGGCTGTCCTTATTCTTGAATGTAATATGTCGTTTATATTCCTGTAATTGAAATCACTCATTTGCAAAAATCGTAATTAGCCTTTTTCATCGGGAAACCAATCCGGCAATCCCCGGATGAATTCATAGCTTTTAAATTCCGCGAAAATGCCCGGTGATTAGCCCTTAAGCCGTTTCGCGGGAAAACTCTAATCTCCACTTTTTATAGAAATAGACTCCGGGCATCACCTGAAGAAGGATCATCAGGCAGGCGAATATCATCAGAGAGTGAACACTGTGCCACAAAAAGAAAATAACCGATGTAATCCACCAAATCACTCCCGATGCAATCATAAGCTTCTCTTTGTATATCATTCCACTCACAGAAAATGCAATTGCAAGCACGCTGCACATCAGCGGAATAATGCTGAAACCCGGCAGGGTTCCGGTAACCGGTCCTATAAAACCAATGGTCGTCATTACAACTGATGCCGATATCCACGTTGCCCGAAGCACATGTGAACCGTAATATTTCGACCGGATTAATTTTCGCTCTTTTCTGACAAGGAAAATTGTGACGATCCAACCTAATCCGATAACTGCAGCCCAGGTATAATTCGTATTGATTGAGACTGCTTTGATCAAACTGAGATACTGAAATATCAGACCGATTACAATTATCACTCCCCAGATTATATAACCAATACCGTTCTCAACAAGCGACCGGCGACTATCCTCAATTATATTTTTTATGTAGAGAATTTCTGAATGTAATTCTTCCGGTTTCACTGCTTTTCTTTTAATTTTTTGAATTCGCGTTCTGTCAGGTTGTCAAAATTGTACATATACGCCCCGAAAAAGTTGAACGCCAACCCTATTCCCCAACCAAGGGTAACAAATGCCGGCCATGGAATTCCATTACTGCCGATTGAATTAAAATTGGTGATCAGCCAGAACAACCAGAGAAATGCATTAATCACGAGATAAGTGTAAAGGTGCCTTTTAAATCCTGCACGGGCTTTTGCTTTTCTCCACAGCAAAGCATCTTCTGATGAAATGTTTTTTTCTTCCATTGTAAAGTACTTTGATTTTTAAAGTGCTTTACGAAATTAAACGATATGGAAGTTAATGTCAAGACGAAAAAAAAAGCGAGCCTTAGCGGATCGCTTTTTTAATTTTAGCTGTTGGAAACGGTTACATATTTTTAATCATTTCGTCGGCGAATTCGGAGGTTTTCAATTTGACTGCGCCGTCCATTAACCGGTGGAAATCGTAGGTTACGCGCTTATTTGCAACCGACGCGCCGAGAGACTTATAAATCAGTCCGGTTGCTTCCGTCCATCCCATGTAATCGAACATCAAGGCACCGGAGAGTATAACTGAGCCGGGATTGACCATATCTTTATCCGCATATTTAGGGGCAGTGCCGTGCGTTGCTTCAAAAATAGCGTGTCCGGTTTTATAATTAATATTGGCTCCGGGTGCAATACCGATACCGCCTACCTGCGCAGCCAACGCATCGGAGAGGTAATCGCCGTTCAGGTTGAGAGTGGCGATAACATCGAACTCGTCCGGTCTTGTCAGTACTTGTTGAAGAGCAATATCGGCAATTGCGTCTTTGATAAGAATTTTCCCTGAGTCGAGGGCATTTTTTTGTTCTATATTTGCGGCGTCTTCGCCTTTTGATTCTTTCGTTTTGTCGTATTGACCCCAGGTATAAACCTTATCTCCGTAAACACGCTCTGCGTAATCGTAGCCCCAGATCTTAAACATTCCTTCTGTAAACTTCATAATATTGCCTTTATGAACAATAGTTACCGATTTTCTATTTCTTTCAAGTGCGTATTTAATTGCAGCGTCAACCAATCTTTCAGTTCCCTGTTTTGAAACAGGTTTTATGCCGATGCCGAGACAAATTCCTGATTCATCTGAAATGCCTGCTAAATTGTTCCATCCGGAGATTTTCTCTTCCGTACCGAACCTGATTTTCCCAAACATATCGGGGAATTCAGATTTGAGGAACTCCAGCATTTTTGCATTTCGTTCAGATTTCGCCTCGAACTCGATTCCCGCATAAATATCTTCGGTATTCTCCCTGAAGATCACCATATCAACTTTATCCGGGTTCTTCACTGGTGAGGGAACACCCGTGAACCACCTTACCGGCCGGAGGCAAACGTACAGGTCGAGCATTTGTCTGAGCGCCACGTTCAGCGATCTTATCCCGCCGCCAATCGGCGTTGTAAGCGGACCTTTAATCCCGACAAGATATTCCCTGAATGCATCGAGGGTTTCGTCCGGCAACCAGCTACCGGATTGTTTAAAGGATTTTTCACCTGCGAGCACTTCCCGCCATGAAATTTTCTTTGATCCCTTGTAAGCTTTTTCAACGGCTGCATCAAATACTCTGACTGAGGCAGCCCAGATATCCCTGCCCGTACCGTCGCCTTCGATAAACGGGATTACCGGGTTATCCGGTACGGTAAGTTTTCCGTTGCTTATAGTAATCTTTTGTTCTGACATAATATGAATATTAAATTAAGTTAATTATTAATTGAGTAAATCCTGAATAATTTTATTGTGTGAACTCTATCCCGCGCAGTCGTTTTGAAGATTAAATTATCCGTGACCATCCGGAATAAACTTTTTTCGCGAGATTACTCGCCTTGCGCCAGTGAATATCCTGGTTCGCCGTTGAAATCGTATAAATGTTCCGTCTTTATGAACTCCAGTCCGGCATTGTTTACATTTGAAAGTAATTCAATAATATCCGAATTTGAAATCGAAACGTCATTTACTTTTTTAAAGCGGCATCGCCAGTGGTCGGTGCAAAAAGTTTGCGGTAAACCGTCGGGATAAACTTTGACACCGCGGTTGCTAATCATCAAAAGGGAAAGTTTAGCCGTGTTTAGTTTTTTTAGTTCATTGCCAAGGTCGTTCGCTGTTCCGCTATTCCAATCGAGGAAGATATCAACTCCGGCAAGCTCCTTTTTCTCGTCAATTGTTTCCCGCTGAATATAATTCACTTTCGCCAGTTTCTTCGGAACGTGTGTGTAATTCACAGCCCTGAGAGAACCGGGTTTTTCACCAAGCCGGTCAATTAATTCTTCGGTGAACTGTCTGGTTCCAACTTTCAACCGGCTCACTTCTTCATTGAAAATGTCCGGAGTATGAATCCCGTCCTCAATTAGTTTTAAAAGAGCGTTCTCTATTTTTGTTGCCACCTCAAATTGTCCGATGTGGTTCAGCATGAGCACGGAAGCTTTTATTAAACCTGATGGATTAGCTATGTACTTACCCGCTATTTGAGGGGCGGAGCCGTGGATAGCTTCAAACATAGCGCATTGTTCCCCGATATTGGCGGATCCCGCAAGTCCGACGGAACCGGTCATTTGTGCGGCAACGTCTGAGAGAATGTCGCCATATAAGTTCTCCATTACAATTACATCGAAATCCTCCGGCGTTGTCGCAAGTCGGGCAGCGCCTATATCAACTATCATTGAAACTTTTTCAATATCGGGATAATCTTCCCCTATTTCATGAAACACTTTATGAAAAATTCCGTCGGTCAGTTTCATAATGTTGTCTTTAATCAGACAGGTTACCTTTCTACGGTTGTTCGTTACGGCATATTCAAAGGCATACCTTATAATTTTCTCTGAGCCTGGTCGTGAAATCAGTTTTAAACACTGATAAACGTCTTTAGTTTGCCTGTGTTCAATACCGGCGTACAAATCCTCCTCGTTCTCCCTTACAATTACAAGGTCCATCACCGGATGTTTGGTTTTTATAAACGGGTGATAAGAAAGGCAAGGTCTGATGTTAGCGTACAAGCCGAGCGTCTTTCTCGTAGTAACGTTCAGACTTTTGTATCCGCCACCTTGCGGAGTTGTAATCGGGGCTTTTAAAAATACTTTGGTTTTCAGGAGTGATTCCCAGGATTCGTGAGCAATACCTGCGGAGTTCCCGCTAAGGTAAACCTTTTCGCCGATTTCTATTACCTCAATGTCAAGTTGCGCATTTGCAGCTTCGAGCACGTTTAAAGTTGCCTCCATTATTTCAGGACCTATACCGTCGCCATAAGCTACCGTGATTGGAGTTTTCGTTGCCATACAAATTAATTTAATCTACAAGTTACTCAATATGTCGCAGAGATTAAATTCACTTATCAATGGAGGTATTGATTCGTTTCTCTCATTTGCGATGGAAGTATTATTGTGCTCTGACCTTCTCTTTGTTACAGTATTTTTTAAACTGTCAATAATCCCATCAACTTCATTTTAAAAACAGGAGACACTGTACTCGCCACATCATTGAGTTGAATATTTCCGTTTTCACAAATCCGGTGTACAAGCGGATGCTATGGATTCAAATTAATTCAAAGTGAGCTTTTCAGAAAGATGAATATTCTCTTTAACTAAATACAGGTCTGCAACATATCAGTAATGTAATTCCGAACGAACTCTCTCTGCACCAGAACTATTCTAATCCATACAATCCATAAACAAGAATAAAATTCGATATTCCGGTGTCCGGTTCAAATGTAAGGCTAAGTGTGTTTAACATTCTCGGGCGGGAAATTTCCGATTTGGCAAATCAGGTTATAAACCCGGGAAGTTATGAATATGAGTTTGATGCTTCAGACCTTTCGAGCGGAATTTATTATTATATTTTGCAATCAGGAGAATATAAAATTTCAGGGAAGATGGTGTTGGTAAAATAACGACATTTGTCGTCCTG
>MWSW01000010.1 GCA_002050165.1 Candidatus Tepidiaquacellales bacterium OLB4/UTCHB1 | reverse complement strand
CCCCGGTTGCCACTGCCGTTGCCCTACCGTGAATTGAATGAATCCCGTATGTATTCATATAATAAGGAAACCTGCTGGAACAACCAATCCCTGCCACGAAAACTATATCTTCGCGTTTTATTCCCATTGCGGGAAGTGTACGTTGCATCTGCGCAAGTATTGAATAATCCCCACAACCAGGACACCACCTGACATCCTGATCGGTTGCGAAATCTTTTGCGGTATAAACAACACCACCACCGTTAGTGGCAGAACTATTTGTATTGCTCATTTCAAATTGTTTAATATTTCTTCAATCTTAGTTTCAATTTCTACAGCTTTGAATGGCAAACCTTGAACCTTATTTAAGGAAATTGCATTAATCAAAAACTCAGATCGAATGATTTTACTAAGTTGCCCTAAATTCATTTCAGGTATAAGGACAGATTCAAATTTTCTCAGTACATCGGCAGTATTCTTAGGCAATGGGTTAAGGTATTTCAAATGTGCCATTGAAACCTGATTCCCTTTAGCGCGTTGCTTTTCAACAGCGGCAATTATCGGTCCTTGAGTGCTTCCCCAACCCAAAATTAAAAGTTTACCTTCCGAATGTCCGTTTACTTCAAGATCGGGAATAAAGTTTTCAATGTTTTTTACTTTTTGCGCTCTGAGTTTAACCATCAATTCATGATTTTCAGGTTCGTAGTTTACGTTTCCTGTAATATGTTTTTTTTCGAGACCGCCAATACGATGCTCCAGCCCTTTAGTGCCGGGAATTGCCCATGGTCGGGCTAACATTTCATCGCGCAGATATGGGAAAAATCCCTCCTCTTCGGTTCTGAAATTCACTTCAATATCCATTAGCTCATCACTGCGAACAGTTTTCCACGGTTCACTTCCATTAGCGAGGTAACCGTCACTGAGCAAAATAACCGGAGTCATAAATCTCAGGGCAATTCTCACAGCCTCAAATGCCATATTAAAGCAATCGGCGGGAGTCGCAGCTGCAAGCACAGGTATTGGAGCTTCACTGTTTCTGCCGTAAACCGATTGCAACAAATCTGCCTGTTCGGTTTTTGTAGGCAATCCGGTTGATGGTCCACCTCGTTGTACATCAACAATCACAAGCGGTAATTCCGTCATAACCGCAAATCCCATAGCTTCAGTTTTTAATGCCATACCCGGTCCGCTGGTAGTTGTAACTCCAAGTTTACCGGCAAATGAAGCACCGATAGCTGAAGTTATCCCGGCAATTTCATCTTCCGCCTGAAATGTTATTACACCAAATTTTTTCTGGCGCGACATAAAATGCAATATATCCGATGCGGGAGTTATGGGATAGCTTCCAAGGAAAATATCCAAACCGGACTTTACAGATCCAGCAATTAAACCGAGCGAAAGAGCATCATTACCGTTGATGTTGCGGTAAATACCTTTTCGTAATTTAGCCGGTTTTATTTCATATCTTGTAGTGAATATTTCTGCAGTTTCCCCAAAATTATAACCTGCTTTCAGGACACGAATATTTGCCTCTGCAATAATTTGATCGTTCTTAAATTTCCGGGTTATCCAATTTATTGTTCGTTCAATACTCCTGTTATACAGCCAAAGCATGATTCCAAGCGCAAAAAAGTTTTTACACTTGGTTGCAACTTTCATCGAAAGGTTAAGGTCTTTTAATACTTCAAGTGTAGATTTTGTAATGGGAACGGAATGTACTTTGTAGTTACTTAACGAATCGTCTTCAAGCGGATTCGTTTCGTATCCAGCGAGTTGTAAATTTTTTTTGTCAAACGAATCGGAATTTACAATAATATCTCCACCCTTTTTCAGGTCACGGATATTAACTTTCAATGCAGCCGGGTTCATTGCAACAAGCAGGTCAACTTCGTCACCCGGAGTATAAATTTCGTGATCTGAAAATTGTAACTGAAATCCGCTTACACCGTAAGTTGTGCCGATTGGAGCTCTTATTTCGGCAGGGAAATCCGGAAGCGTCCCTAAATCATTTCCAAATATTGCGACTGTATCCGTAAACTGATTCCCTGTAAGTTGCATACCATCTCCGGAATCACCTGCAAACCGAACCGTTACATTATTCAGGTTTCGAATTTTTTTTAAGGATTTACTGAGAGATTCTGTGTCTTGTTCAAACATGATAAAAAATTATAATAGCAAATATAAAGTGAATGCAAGCGAATTTTAATTCAATTCGCAGTGAACAAAAAATCCATCACTCAAAATTCTGAATGATGGATTAATAGTACTTAGAATAAAATTTAATAAAGGTTCCGGCAATTATGCCTGTACTGAATCAGACGTTTGATCATCTGGAGTATCGGCGGTACCGGGATTTAATTCCTCTTCAGGTTGGTCAGTGCTTTCGGTGATAGTTTCTGAGACTTGTTCAATATCAGCGCTTTGAGTGTAATCTTCTCCCTCCCTGTGTACAACAACCTTAACGTGTGCCGAAACCGCACTATGAAGTTTGACCTCGATCTCATGTTCACCTAAAGTCTTAATTGGTTCTTTTAGAACAATTTTCCGTTTATCAAATTCCGGAACCTCTTGTGAAATGAGGAGATCATAAATCATCTGTGAAGTTACCGACCCGTGAAGTTTATCGCCTTCGCTGGTTTTCATCGGGATAACAATTGAAGTTTTTTCGATTACCCCTGCCAAACTTTTTGAGTCTTCAACTTGTTTTTCGAGTTTTCTTCCCTGCTGTTTTTTAATTTCGTTTACTGACTTTATATTCGAATCAGTTGCTACAAATGCAATTCCGTTCGGAATAAGAAAATTTCTTGCATATCCGTCTTTAACCTCGAATATTTCACCGACACCACCAAGGAATTCGTAGTCTTTTCTGAGAATAATTTTCATTTCAATTAGCTTTTAAAATAAGGATCAAAGCCGATTATTGATCGTATTAATAAAGTTAAAATTAACTATCCTGAGTCGGCTTGTCTCCGTCAGGATTATCTTCATCTGATTTAATTAAATCAGATTCATCAGGCGATAAGAGATTATCGAAACTATCATCAGTAAAATTCATATCGTCATCGTGTTCAGTGAAAGTAGATTCTTCATCTTCACCGGCATTCAATCTTTTATTGAGGAATTGAATTCTTCTTGCTTTAATTTCCACAATAGTTCTGTTAGAACCGTCTTCAGTTTTAAAAGTTCTGCTTTGCAACTCACCATCAACCAGTACCGCATTTCCTTTTTTGAGCTTATCTCTGCAACTTTCAGCGAGCCTGTTCCATGCAACGATTCCGACATAGCAAACGTCTTCTTTCCACTCTTCATTTTTATCGCGGAATCTCCTGTTGCTGGCAATGGAAAAGTTCACAACGGGTGTACCGTTAGTAGTCTGCCTGAAAATCGGATCTTTTGTCAGATTTCCTGCAATGATAACGGAATTTAATTCGGGCATCTTAAAATCAGCCATGTTTTACCTCCGGGTATATAAATATTTGTTTAAGGTTAGTAATGTAGTTAATTAAGTTAATTATAAAATCGTTTCTGAATTCTGATCCTCAGCCTCGTCAGAATAATTTCCCTCTTTGAGTTCTGTACCTTCATCAGAATTTCCCTCACCGGTTGAAATCGCCTCTGTGAGTTGTTCAATCTCCTCTAATTCCTTTTGTTGCATTGCCTTTCTGGCAAAGTGTTCATCTCTCATCCTGACCGTTTTTTCATCAAGGTGAGTAGTGAGAAATCTGATAATGTTTTCGTCGAGTCTGTAATTTCGCTCAAGTTCAGCAATAAAGTCATTTCTTGCATCAAAATAATAACAGACGTAAAATCCATTCTGTCTCTTCTTAATCGGATAAGCCAACCTTCGCCTTCCGATTTTCTCGGTTTTGTTATTTTTTGTATCATGCGCTGCAAGAAATTTCTCAAACTTCACAACAACATCATCTATTTGAGATTCTTCTAAATTTCCGTCAACTATAATGTAAGATTCGTAGTGTCTGTAATCCAATTGTAAATTTAAGTTAAATTTTACAAAGCGTAGAAAATATTCATAATGGAATTAACAATCAAGTAACATAACTATGGAACAAGTTAAGTAAAAAAACGCTGCCGTTACAGCGTTTTGATTATCAGTGCGGGAAGTGGGACTTGAACCCACACGCCTAGGTGGCGCCACCCCCTCAAGATGGTGCGTCTACCAGTTCCGCCATTCCCGCTTGATGAATTACAAAGGTATTAATTTTACTTCTCAGATTAAAGATGTTAATTCATCCGAGAGAAGCTTTCAAATCTTCAATTTTTCGTTTTTGGTCTGCTGAAAGATTTTCAGGAATTTTAATCTGAACTTTTACATACAGGTCACCGTACTTACCCGGGTTACCGTAAAGTGGCATCCCCTGACCCGGAATTTTTAACGACTTCCCGCTTTGGGTATCGGGTTTAATATTTAAGCTAACCGTCTTCTTAAAAATCTTAAGACTTACTTTCCCACCAAGAATTGCAGTGAACATATCTATATTCAGGTCTGTATATAAATTATCCCCACGCCGTTCAAACCTGCTATCAGGTTCAACTCTGATGGTAACAAACAAGTCACCGTTAGCTCCACCGTTAATTCCTGCCCTACCTTTACCGGATAATTTCAACACTTGGCCGTCTTTTATTCCCGGCTTTATATTAAGCTTAATTGACTGCCCTTCAAACAAAAAAGTTTTCGGTGTCCCGAGATACGCATCTTCAAGAGATATTGCCAACACCGCTTCAATATCCTGACCTTTGAAAGCAAACGTCCGTCCCTGTCCGGAAAACCCGGAACGACGCCTGCCACCGAAAAGATTCTCAAAGAAATCGGAAAATCCACTTGAATCAAAATCGCCTGTGGAATAACTGTAATTGCTCCCGCTACCACCTGTAAACTGTGACCAGTCAAAATCCCCTTGCTGTCCTGATTGTTCATAATATTTCCAGTTTTCACCAAACCTGTCATATTTCTTCTTCTTTTCCGGATCTTTTAAAACTTCATACGCTTCATTCACTTCCTTAAACTTCTCTTCTGATTTCGGATCACCTTTCGTCTTATCCGGATGATACTTCATCGCAAGTTTTCGGTAAGCGGATTTTATCTGGTCTTGTGTGGCACTTTTATCTACGCCTAATATTCGGTAATAATCTTTAACTTCCATATTAACGTTTAAGTTATATCATTTTTCTGATTAATTCAGTTGAGATTTTTTTCATAATTCATTATTGAATTTACTTATCAAATGATTTAATTTGCCTGAAATAAAAATCAAAATGGAATACAAAATCGTATCAGGAGTTATGGTTGAAGAACTCGAAAGAAGGGTTCAGGCGCTGATTGAAGACGGATGGGATCCGATCGGGGGAATGGTTTTATCGCCTGATGGAACTACATTTTATCAGACAATGATTCTGGAAGATTACGACGACGATGATGAAGATTACGACGAATGATGACACCGATTTAAATCAATCCCTGATCTTTAAAACTGAAGTATGAAGTTTTAGTTACTATTAGGTGATCAAGTACTGTTATACCCAGCAAGACCCCTGATTCCGCAATTCTCTTAGTTATTTTTATATCTTCATCGCTGGGAGATACATCTCCTGAGGGGTGGTTGTGGGCGATTATTATCTTCGCAGCCTTCTTTTTTATCGCATTGTAAAATGTCTCTCTCGGATGCACCAAACTTGCAGTTAAAATCCCCGATGAAACTTTCTCTACCCCGATTACTCTGTTCCTTACATCCATCAACAAAACGAAATATTGTTCTACCGTATAGTCCTGTATCCATTCCCTTAGCGTCCGGATACAGTCTTCGGAAGAATTAATTGCACTTCTTGCAAGACGTTTCAGCTCATTACCCTTTAATTCAAGATTTGAACGTTTGGCGACTTCAAAACATGCGATAAGATTGCAGGCTTTCGCAGCTCCAATACCCTTAACGGCGATCAACTCCTGATAACTTGCCTCCATAAGTTCGTTTAAACTACCGAATGTTTTCAATAACCGTTGCGCAAGTGCGATCACAGTTTCACCTTTCGAACCAGAGCGGAGAATAATCGCAAGTATTTCCGAATTAGACAAGTAACCCGAACCGTATTTAATTAACCGCTCTCTCGGTCTCTCCTGCAGAGGCAGGTCCTTGATAGTGAAATTATCAGCGCTATTGTCAGGGTTCTTCTTCATTATTCTACCATTATGTCCAATACTGTTTCCCGAAGATTAATTTAGTATTTCAACTGTTCAAGAAAATTCAAAAAGTTTTTAATGATACATTAATTAAGTTTCAATATAATCAACACAGATGAATTTCTTTACATACTAAAATATGTATAACCGTGTTTAAATTTATAGCTAAATCGTCTTTAACATATTTTGTATTTTTCAGGATGAATATTGTTTTCGATTTTGACAGTACATTCATTTCCACTGAATGCCTCGATGAGCTTGTAAAAATTACTTTGAAGGGTAACCCGAAAAAAGTTGAAATAATAGAAGAGTTTGAGAGAATAACTTCGGAAGGTATGAGCGGCAAACTACCAATTTCAGAGTCTCTTGAACAACGACTAAAACTTCTCAATGGTAATCGCGGACATATATCGATACTGATTCCACGTTTACAGAAGCAAGTATCACCCTCGATCCTAAGGAACAGAAAATTTTTTAAAACCAACAACGAGCGGATATATATTCTCTCCGCCGGGTTCAAAGAGTTTGTTGTTCCGGTCGTTTCAAAATTCGGGATTGCACCTGATCATGTGTTTGCAAATACTTTTACGTTCGATGTGAATGGCAACATTACCGGGCTCGATAAAAATAATTTACTTTCACAAAACGGGGGTAAAATTAAACAACTTAAAGAACTCGGACTAAAGGGTGAAACCTGCATAATCGGTGACGGATATACCGACCTTGAACTGAAGCAGGCAGGTTTGGCTAATAAATTTTATGCGTTCACGGAAAACGTACTACGCGATAACGTTGCAAAAGGTTCTGATCATGTAACTCCAAGCTTTGACGAATTTTTGTTCATCAATAAATTTCCAATGACAATCTCATATCCGAAGAACAGAATTAAAGTTCTGCTGTTAGAGAAAATTCATGAACAAGCCGTCAGTACCTTTAAACGGGAAGGCTACAATGTTGAATACATCGAGAAGAGTTTATCCGAGAAAGAACTCGCGAAAAAAATCAATAACGTTACAATTCTCGGCATCAGATCAAAAACCAACCTTACACGGAATGTGCTTAAGGAAGCCAATAAACTACTCGCGGTAGGCGCCTTCTGTATCGGGACTAACCAAATTGACCTTGAGTTTGCGACGAGAAAGGGAGTGGTAATATTCAATGCACCTTTCAGCAATACGAGAAGCGTTGTTGAATTAGCTTTGGGTGAAATAATAATGCTAACGAGGGACATTTTCAGGAAGAGTACTATGTTGCACAACGGTTTATGGGATAAATCATCTTCAGCTTCTCATGAAATTAGAGGGAAAAAACTTGGGATTATTGGCTACGGAAATATTGGTTCTCAGCTATCGGTAGTAGCAGAAGCTCTTGGAATGGATGTTTATTTTTTTGACTTATCTGAGAAACTTGCCTTAAGTAATGCGACGAAATGTAAAACGCTACGTGAATTATTAAAAAAATCTGACATTGTTACCTTACATATTGACGGAAACCCGGGTAATAGAAATTTTATCGGTGAAAACGAATTTCGGCAAATGAAAGATGGTGTTATATTTTTAAATCTAAGCCGTGGATTTGTAGTTGACATCAATGCATTGAGGAGAAATCTTGAAAACGGAAAAATTCGAGGTGCTGCAATTGATGTTTTTCCGGATGAACCTGAAAGCAATTACCAAAAATTCAAATGTGAACTCTCAGGGTTCGATAATGTAATTCTAACTCCACACATCGGTGGCAGCACAGAAGAAGCTCAGGAAAACATTGCCAGCTTTGTCTCATCGAAGATTATAGATTTCATCAATATCGGAACAACTTCACTCAGCGTTAACTTCCCGAACCTGCAACTACCGGAAGTTAAAAATGCGCACCGGCTTATTCACATCCATCAAAATGTACCGGGTATTCTTGCAAAGATTAATAATACGCTCGCCTCATACAATATTAATATCCTCGGACAGTATTTAAAAACAAACGAAGAAATCGGATACGTTATAACCGACATCAGTAAAAATTACAACAAAAGTTTGTTAAAAGAACTTAAAGAAATTCCGCAAACGATAAAATTAAGAATATTATACTAATGAAAAGATATTTAACGGTCGGGCCTACGCAGATTCATCCAATTGTAAAGCAGGAATTCGTTAATGCTATTAATAATGGCATTTTTTCTTTGTCACACAGGAGCGCCGGATTTAGGGAAATTTATGATTCAACTTGCGATAGCCTGCGGAATTTGTTGTCAATACCTGCAGATAGGAGGATCTTCTTTTTAAGTTCCGCAACTGAATGTATGGAAAGGCTATTGCAGGGAACAGTAGAGAACAAATCGTACCATTTTGTAAACGGATGCTTTGCGGAAAGATTTTATAATATAAGTAAATCGTTAGGGAAATTTCCTATCGCAAATCATGTGGAGTTCGGTGAAGGGTTTGAACCTTGTAATGTTCAAATTGATAACGATGTCGAAGTAATATGTTTAACTCAAAACGAAACTAGTACCGGTGTAATGTTAAATCCCGAAAGCGTTTGTAGTCTGAAAGAAAAATATCCTGATAAACTTTTGCTAATTGATTCTGTAACCGGATTACCGTATTCAAAATTTGACTATTCCAAAACTGATGCCGTCTTTTTCTCCGTTCAAAAAGGGTTCGGACTCCCACCCGGGCTCGGTGTTATGATTGTATCAGAAGATGTAATTAATCGCGCATCGTATCTTAACGGTAAATCTTTATCAACAGGTTCATATAACAGTATAACGGAATTAGATAAAAACGCGAAAAAATCGGAAACGACTATAACCCCGAACACTGTTGGGATTTTCCTGCTTGGTAAAGTTTGCGAATCATTTCTCAATACGGGAATTGAAAAGATTCGCACCGAAACCAAGCAAAAAGCTGAAATGATATATGATGCAATTTCTAAAAGTCCGGATGTTTACAGCTTTGTGCAGGAGGATAAATATAAATCCGTAACAACAATTTCTGCGGGTTGCAAAATTGACAGTTCAGTTGTAATAAACCATCTTGCTGATTACAATTTAATCGTTAGCCAGGGATATAAAAGTTTCAGCAACAATCAAATCCGGATAGCGAATTTTCCCGTTCAAACATTTGAAGATATACAGAAGTTATGCAAGCACCTCCCGGAACTTTCAATTATTTAAGCAGATTTTCTTAAAAACAGAAAGCGCAAACGAAAGGTCATCATCGTTTATACCGAGGTGAAATACCGCTCTGATGTTATCATTCCCGCCGGAAGAAATCAGAATCCCATGACTTTTACATCTTTGGATTAAATCCGAATTCTCAAATTTTTCGGATTTAAATAACACGATATTTGTCTGAGGTTCTTTAACGATCATACCGGACAATTCCAATAATCCATTTGCGAAATGCTTTGCACGCAGGTTATCGTCTTTCAAGCGTGTGATGTTGTTATCAACTGCATAAATTGCTGCTGCTGCAAGGATGCCGGATTGCCTCATTCCACCTCCGAGAATTTTCCGCCATTTTCGTGCCGTTGCAATGAAAGCCGTATTTCCGCATAATACAGACCCTACCGGAGCGCCGAGCCCCTTCGAGAAACAAAACGATATTGAGTCGAAATAAGATGAGTATTTTTTTAGATCAATACCGGTTTCAGCTATTGCATTGAATATCCTTGCTCCATCAAGGTGCATCTTTATTGAATAATCATTACAAAGCTTTCGCAATTTTTCGATATGTGTGATTGAAATTATGGCCCCCCCTGACCGGTTGTGTGTATTCTCTAAACAGACGAGAGAAGTCTGCGGATAATAATATTCCTTAGGTCGTATTTTTCTTTCGAGCTCTGATAAATCCGGTTCGCCGTTCGAACCGTTTACCGGCATTAATTGCACACCGGAGATTATTGAAGGAGCTGCGGTTTCATAGTGTAGAATGTGAGATTCGGATTCAACAATTACTTCGTTACCGGGAACTGAATGAGATTTTATTGCGAGTTGATTTGCCATGCAACCGCTAGTTACAAACAATGCAGCTTCTTTCCCTGTCAGATTGCAACATTTCTGCTGGAGCTTTAAAACCGTCGGATCTTCGCCGTAAACATCGTCTCCAAGTCCATGCGGGATGACCGCCATAATAGCTTCCGCCATTTCCGGCGTAGGCAAAGAAACGGTATCGGAACGTAAATCAACCATCTTTTAACTAAAAGAGCGTATCTTTATTTTCATCTTTTTCGCTTTCGGCAATCCTCGCAACAGCTGAAATGCTGTCGTCCTGTCCAAGGCGAATAAGTTTGACCCCTTGCGCTCCGCGACCCATGACTCTGATATCTTTCACCTTTTGTCTGATCAAGATTCCTTTTGAGGTAATAATCATTAAATCATCAGAATCGGTTACTTCTTTAATCGAAATTAATTTTCCAACCTTTTCATTAGTCTTTACTGTAATAACTCCCTTTCCGCCACGATTGGTTATTCGGTAATCCCCCAAATCGCTTCGTTTACCGTATCCGTTTTCTGTTACAACTAATATAGTTGCACTTGGTCTAATGACTGCCACCATACCAATTACGAAATCGTTCTTTCCGAGCCTTACACCTTTAACACCGGTCGCCGTTCTACCCATATCCCTAACCAGTGACTCATTAAACCTTATTGCCTGTCCTTCGTGAGTTCCAATTAATATTTCCTGCTTACCATTTGTTAACTTAACATCCACTAGTTCATCTTTATTTGCAAGGGTAATTGCATTTATTCCGTTACGACGAATATTTGAATATGCCTCAAGCTTGGTTTTCTTAATTGTTCCCATCCTTGTTACCATTGTAACGAAAAGTTCATCGCTAAAATCTTTAACAATTACAAAGGCGCTTACCTTCTCATCATGTTCTTTTTCAATCAGATTGAGAATTGATTTGCCGCGCGATGTTCTGCTACCTTCGGGTATATCGTAAACCTTTAACCAATAACACTTACCCTTGTCAGTAAAGAACATTATATATTGATGAGTAGAGCCAATGAACATGTGCTCAATAAAGTCATCATCACTTTTCCCTGTACTTGCAGCGGTAATACCTTTTCCACCTCGCCCCTGAGATTTATATGATGAAACCGGAATTCGTTTAATGAACCCTTTGTTCGAAATCGTTATTACTACATCTTCTTCTTTTATCAAACTTTTCAACATATCTTCGTCAGACATTTTCTTAGCATCGAAAATTATTTGTGTCTTTCGTTCATCACCGAATTTTTCTTTAACTGCTTTTAGTTCGGCACAAATAATATCGCGTTGGAGATTTTCACTGTTAAGAATCTGATGAAGTTTTTCAATTGTTTTGAGAAGGTCTTTATATTCATCTTCAATTTTCTTACGCTCGAGTCCGGTTAACCGTTGCAGGCGCATATCAAGTATTGCCTGTGCCTGAATTTCGGATAATTTGAATTTCTTCATTAACCCTGTGCGGGCTGTCGGTGTATCTTTTGATTTCTTAATTAACTTGATGACTTCATCAATATTGTCAAGCGCAATAATGTATCCTTCGAGTATGTGCGCCCGCTTCTCCGCTTCATCAAGCTCAAATTTAGTCCTGCGTACTATAACATCAAGTCTGTGGTTGATAAAGTGTTCAAGCATTTCCTTCAGGTTGAGCACTTTGGGCACTCCGTCAACGAGAGCAAGCATTATTATCCCGAAGGTAGTCTGCATTTGTGTATGTTTGAACAAATTGTTCAAAACAACGTGAGCATTAGCATCGCGCTTCAATCCTACAACAATGCGCATACCGTCCCTGTCGCTTTCATCATTAATTGAAGCTATATCGTCTATTTTTTTCTCGCGAACGAGGTTCGCAATATTTTCTATGAGCGATGCTTTATTGACCTGATAAGGAATTTCAGTTACAATAATGCTCATTCGTCCGTTTTTCTCTGTCTCAATTGAAGCTTTTGCACGAAGTATAACTCTACCCCTGCCCGTATTATAAGCTTCAATGACAGGATCGTAACCGTAAATCATCGCGCCTGTAGGAAAGTCAGGAGCAGTTATAAACTCCATTAACTTTTTTATCGTAGCGTTAGGATGTTTTACAAGATGGGTAATTCCTTCGATTATCTCGTTAAGATTGTGTGGTGGTATATTCGTAGCCATCCCGACAGCAATACCACCGGAACCGTTTACAAGCAGATTCGGCAGAATTGAGGGTAAAACCGAAGGTTCTTTTAATGTATCATCGAAATTTGGTGTGAAATCAACTGTGTTCTTGTCAATATCTCTCAACAAAGTCTCGGAAATGCGAGCCAATCTTGCTTCGGTGTATCTCATAGCTGCAGGTGAATCTCCGTCAACAGAGCCGAAGTTACCCTGACCATCAACCAACGGATACCGAAGAGAAAAATCCTGTACCATTCTCACCATAGTATCGTAAACGGATTTATCACCGTGAGGATGGTATTTACCGAGAACTTCACCGACTATTCTTGCGGATTTTTTGTAAGGGCGGTTAGGAGCTAATCCGAGTTCATTCATTCCGAATAAAACTCTACGATGAACAGGTTTCAGACCGTCGCGGACATCGGGCAGCGCACGGGACACAATAACTGACATGGAGTAATCAATATATGAGGACTTCATTTCATCCTCTATATTGATTGGAATTATTTTTTCATTTGCCATTAATAAAGAACTTTAAATATTAAGCCGCTTATGTGGAGCTAGGCGGGATCGAACCGCCGACCTTTTCGTTGCGAACGAAACGCTCTACCAACTGAGCTATAACCCCCCAAACCATGTAACATACTGAATTCCTGTTGGGTATTCAATGAAAGATACAGTCAAAAATTCCGTTTAGATAAAACGAGAATCCGTTTAACCCATCGGTGATAAATCAGGGTTAATTTGATATAAATCCTTTATTGGCTTACTTTACCAGATAACATTCTCTGTGTCCTCTTTCCGGAATTTGACTTGTACGAAATTCAGGGCAGTTCCTTTTACTTCATCAATTATCGCGGCTGTTAATTTTCCACCAAAAACACATCCGGTATCAACATTAACGAACCATCCGGACTTGTAAATATAACGCTGGTGAGGGGTATGACCAATCACCTGAAGTTTTTTTAATTTCTCCAATTTCTCGCGATGCCACAGAGTTTCATTGCTGAACCTGGAGATTCCGGCGTGTGTTATGACAAGATTTGTGATTTCATATTGCAACGGCATAGAGAGCAAAAATTTATCGTGTCCCAATAACTTTACTGCTTCAGCAACTGAATCTAAGTTTTGTGTTGAAAATCCGGGATTGTAAGATTGATATGTTTTCTCACCACCGTTTAAAACGTGGTTTCTGATCCAATACTCTCTGCTATTTCCGTTAAATGGTTTTAAACCAATCGCACGCGTAAAGAGGTCATCGTGATTGCCGAGTACTGGCTTAATGTTGTAGTCAATACAAAACTGGATTACTTCCTTGGAGTAATTCCCTCGGTCAACCAAATCACCAACAGTATAGATTTCATTAGTGATCTCGGACAACTTCGTGTACAAATCCCGAAGCGTCAGATAACAACCATGGATGTCACCTATAACAGCTATCATTTAAAAACTTAATCCAAAACCAAATCTAGTCCGCGTATCAAGAACCGGCACACCGCTCGGCGGATCATCATCATACAGCAGACTAAAGGTAAAATTGAATCTTAAGGGTTCAATAAACTTAAACGAAAATTGCGTATTGTTCAAGAGCCTAAAATCAGAAAAGTCATCGAACATTGGTTGATAGTATGAAATGTTAGAGAGTTTAACTCCCTCCGAAATATTCAATCCATAATTAATATAAGAGCTCCACCGCCAGTTACTGTATGTTATGTTTTCTTCATAGAAATTTAATTCCTTTAACTTTTCAAATTCATACATCCCCGATAAACCGATTGAGAACAATTGCGATTCGGTATTAATCGCGTTAATTCTTATTCCCACACCGGCTAAATATCTTTCGAGAAGTTTGCGCTGAGAATTATAGTTCGTCTGAACAAAAATTTCCGGTTGAACATCCGTTCTCAAACGGTGAACGAACCTCAGGTGAGCTAACCCCGAATTTGAAAATCGCTTGCCACCCTGCCATCCGAGATTCCCTTCACCGATTAACAATAAATAAAATTTCGGTTGAGAAAAATTAATATGCGTTTTTGCGCTTATTTCCTGAACATTTACACTGCCGGTACGAATTGAGATCCCCAAATCTAATGACCCGCTGAACCCTTGATGCCCAAGCTCCTTTCTCAGAGATTCAATGTTTACCTGCGGAAAGATTGTTGATACATTAACTAAAAAAAGTACAGTGAATATAATTTTCATGGTTTTGAGTAATCGGTTTTTTAACAATAAATAAAGATAAAGATTTTATATTTTACCAAAAACTAAGTTAAATTTTGAGCAACGTTAAAGTTTACAAAGCTTCAGCCGGGACCGGCAAGACTTTTAACCTCGTAAAGGAATATCTGAAAATTGCACTTCAAGAACCATATCCATTCGAAAAGATATTGTGCATAACGTTTACCAATAAAGCAGCGGAAGAAATGAAAAGTAGAATTATTGAAGACCTACACAATATTTCAATGGATTCTCCTGCCGCAAAAAATATTCGCGAAGCAATCGAAAAGGAAATTAAGATAGACCGGATAAGTGAAAGGGCTACTTTACTGCTCAATAAAATCTTACACAATTATTCAAACTTTTCAGTGTCAACTATAGATGAGTTTTTCATAAATATTTTGAAATCCTTCACAAAGGAACTCAAACTGAAACCCGGCTTCGAACTTGAACTCAATCATGACAAAGTATTGCGTGAGATTATTCCACAAACTTTTAACGGAATACACGAAAATGATTTTTTAACAGAAATGCTAATGGAATTTGTAAATAATAAGGTTGAGAGTGGAAACAGTTGGAATTTTGACAGGAGATTATTGGAATTAGCAAATCTAATTTTTCTGGATGAGTTTTATAAAACCAATAGGCATACGAATAACAAAAATGAAATCCGGAATTTCTACAAAGAAAATATTAAAAACTTTATTAATAAATTTGAAAAGAGAATTAGTACACTGGCGAAAGATGCACACACAGATTTAGTAACTCGTGGATTATCGGTGGATGATTTTAAAGGGCAAAGCAAAACCAGTCTGATGAAATACCTATCGGATTTGAGTAAAGATGGTGGCGATGTTGAAGTTGACAATGTGAAAAAATTAAAACAATACTCCGAAAATGTAGAATCATGGGTTTCTATTAAAGTTAAACCAAACCTAGCCATGATTGAGGCATTTAATGGGAAAACCGGCGAAAACATAAAAGAGTTATTGGAATATTACAATCAAAATATTTCAAAATATAACACATCGAAAATATTACTGACTGATTTCAATCTTTACGTTATTCTCGATTACATAATTGAAACCCTAATAGAATATCGTGATGTAAACAATATCGTACTGATTTCAGATGTTTACCGTTTACTAAAACCATTGACAGAGATGAACGATGCACCATTCATTTACGAGATTTCAGGAAACAGGTACAAATATTTTTTGATTGATGAAGCTCAGGATACATCAGAATTACAATGGTTGAACCTAATGCCGTTACTGAAAAACTCCATTGCTGAAGACGGACAGGTTGTAATTGTCGGTGACGTGAAACAGTCAATTTATAAATTCAGAGATGCATTTCCTGATCAATTCATTCATATTGGAGATAAGTTTAAAGATGTTACAAATGTAACGCTTAAAGAGAGCAGGCGCAGTTTAAGGGAAATTGTTGACTTCAACAATACATTGTTTGAGGCAATTAGAGTTCACGCTCAGAATCAGCCTCAACACGAAAAACCTGAGTTAGAAAAAATTCCGGACGCATACGATAACCATGAGTTTAAAAATACAAAAGATAACGAAGGCGGATACGTCAAAATAAAGTTCTTTGGAAAGTCCACAAGCTCGGACAATTTAAATCAATCAAACAACGCTCTGCATGATGAACTTCTTTATGACATAAGAAGAATTTTTGATGTCGGCTACAAACCAAATAATATTTTAATTCTCGTAGAAAAAAATTCGCAGTGCGCTGAGCTTGCCTCGTTTCTATCAGAAAATAATTTTAAGGTTATTTCACCGTCTTCAAGTCTTATCACAACTTCCGAATCAGTCCGGTTTATTGTCGCGTTAATGCGATTCCTTAAAGACCGGAACGATACGATAGCTCTGTTTCAGGTATTACAATTTATTTGTAAATGTGAAGATAAAGACATTAATGTTCTTTTAAAAAAACAATCACTAAAAGATATTGCCCATGATTATCTATATTCACGACTAAAACCTAATATCGGATATCTCTCGAATCTACCGGTTTTTGAACTGACAGAACATTTGCTTCGCTTTTATAATGAATCTATTAAGTTCGATAACTACGCAATAAAATTTCTCGACACAGTATTTAAATTTTCTGTTGACGATGAAAAAAACCTCGAATCTTTCATCGAATGGTGGGATGAAAATTCAAACAAAATATCAATTGCTCACGACTCAGATTCTGATTCAATTGAAATCATGACAATTCATTCATCGAAAGGCCTGGAACGAGAGATAGTGATGATTCCTTACACCAATTGGAAATTAGGTTTCAATAATGATAATTACGTTTGGCTTGAGGTGGATTCTGGTGAAGAACAATTTACCGGGTTCGGGAAGTTTCCGATAAAGCCTGTTAAAAAAGTCGAAGGTTCTTTGTTCAAAAATTCATATAATAAAGAAATAGCGTCGCAGTATCTTGACCGGGTAAACCTTACATATGTATCGTTTACAAGGCCTGAACATGCTCTTTTTATATACGGGAATTATGATAAAAATTTCTTCGATAAGAATAGTCAGCCGGAAGAAATTAAAAATGCAATTGATTTAATCAGGATACTGCTTACTGAAAAAAACAAATATAAACTTGACAAAAATTTTCAGTACGAATCCAGTGAACTAAAAAATTATCAGGTCAACACTGAAGATAGTTCACCCCGCAAGAACATAAAAGCTGAAAACCTTAACAAAGCAAATTGGCAATCAAAATTAAAGATTAAAACACTTTACAGTACTGCAACAGATGTCAAATCCGATAAACGATTGTATGGAAACTTAATACACGAACTTCTATCAATGATTAACGATAAAGGTGACGTTGAAAATGCTTTAACCTCCTTTTTGAATGCCGGCAAAATTTCGAATGACAATTTTGAATATTTGCGCGAATATCTTGAAGAGATTTTTTTGATCCCTGGTATTGAAAAGGTATTTCCAAAAGGCGCTCAAGTCATAAATGAAAAAGAAATAATTACTCCAACCGGTAAAATATTGCGTCCAGACAGGGTTCTGAAACTTAATGATGAAATCAGTGTCATTGATTTCAAAACAGGTTCAGAACACGAGTCACACTTTAAACAACTAACAGACTACGCTAATCACATTGCACAGATTTTCGGGACGGACGTCAATACCAAAATCATTTTATATACATCATTGAAAAAAGTGGAGGTCTTGAATTGAAATTTTTAGGTGAGGTTGCAAAACTTGTTTACGAGCAAAATCCGGAGGGGCTTGAAAAAGTTGCTGTCGTTTTTCCATCTATAAGGGCGGGACTTTTCTTCAAGCAGGAACTCTCAAAACTTTCAGACAAAGCTTTTTTTTCACCGGGAGTTTTCAGCATCGAAGAGTTTGCATCAAAAATTGCTAATATCGTTCCGGCTGATCGATTGAGACTAATATTTGAGTTGTTTAAAGTTTATAAAAATTTCTTTGGAAATGAAACGTTTGATAATTTTTATAACTGGGGCGCAGTAATCCTGAAAGATTTTGACGACATTGACAAGAATTTGGTTAATGCCAAAGAACTTTTCAGAATAATCAAGGCCTACAAGGAAATAGATGAGGAATTCAAAACCAACCTTGATGACTACGAAAGTTATCAGGCATTCTGGGAGACTTTTTCAAAACAAAAGAAAACAAATCACAAGACATCGTTTATCGAGCTGTGGAAGAAACTCTATGGAATATACACTGAGTTCACCAAGGTGTTGCGCGAAAAGAAAACTGCTTACCAAGGTTTGATTTTCAGGGAAGCTTCATCCATCGTACTAAAGGATAAATTTTCAATCGGACATGATAAAATTTACTTTGCAGGATTCAACTATATTACCAAGAGCGAAAAACTAATTATGCAAACTCTGAAAGACCGAAATGATGCGCAGATTCTCTGGAATGCAGACCAGTATTATATAAACGATATTCCTGATCATGAAGCGGGGAGCCATTTAAGGAAAAATTTTAAAACTTTCGGAGATAAGGATTTGAAATGGATTAGTAATAATTTCTCTAACACAAAGAAAATCTCTATTTACTCTACAGGTTTAAAGATTGCTCAGACGAAAGTTATTACCAATATCTTAAATTCAATTGAAAATCCTGGAGTAAATACCGCTATCGTATTGCCGACGGATTCAATGCTTTCCCCTATTTTAAATTCAATTCCCGAAGATGTAAAGTCGGTCAACGTTTCGATGGGCTATCCGTTGAGATACAATTCTTTTCACTCTTTAATTAAAGCATACATCAAGTTGCACTCGGATAAAAGGACGGATTCATCAGGTGATAGCTTTTATTTCAAGGATGTATTCAGAGTACTTTTTTCCAATATTATCTTCCCCCTTTATCGGGACGAAAACGAAAGTTTTAAAATTTTATTTGATTTTAAAAGCAATATTACGAAACAACGAATTACATATATCAACAAAGACCTCATTCCGGCAAGCGTGAAAGTTAATAACATCGTTAAAGATATTTTTAAACCTGTGGAAAGCGTTTCGGATATTTTCAACAATATCGAATCAATTATTCTGGGCATTCTCGATGCGAGCTATTCAACATTTTATAAATTTGAAACTGAGTTCATAAACACCTATCTCCAATTCCTAAGAAATCTTAAGGGCATATTAACTGAATATGAAACTGAGTTAGATCTTGAGACTTTTTGGAAACTATATATGGATGTAATCCGTGAATACAGGCTACCGCTAAAGGGCGAACCGCTTGAAGGACTTCAAATACTCGGTTTGCTTGAGACACGTAATCTGAGTTTTGAAAATGTGCTTGTGCTTTCGTTCAATGAGAAAATTTTGCCCGGGGGAAAGTTTATTGAGTCATTTATACCTTTCAATCTAAAGAAATCATTCGGTATAAACACATTTGAAGATTTGCATAACTCTTCAGCAAATTATTTTTACAACCTTATAAAAGATGCAAAAAATATTCATCTCATTTATTTAGCTGACACAACCAATGAAGGTGACGGTGAAGTATCGCGCTATATGACACAACTTAAAATTGAATTGCCCAAATTAAATAATCAAATCGAATTAGAATATTTCACAATCGATAGCCCGGAAGGTGAATCCGGTGAGACTGTTATTGAAGTCAAGAAATATCCGGAAATGTTTAAAAAATATTACTCTGGTGAAAAACTTCTCTCACCGTCCGCAATCAATAATTTTGTGAACTGTTCATTGAAATTTTATTTGTCGAATATTCTCGAATTGTTTGAGTTGGAAAAATTTAATGAAGAAATTGACGCTAAAACTATCGGTAATATCCTGCATGAGGTTATGAACCAACTTTATAGTGACTACATCAATGCGGATGTAGATTGTGAAATTATAAATAAACTCAGAGCGGAAAGTAATTCAATGACTGAGGCAGTAATGAGCAATGAACCATTTTACATAAAAGATAGCGATACGGGTTACAGCTTAATAACTAAGAAAATTATTCAGGGATTGGTTAATCGCCTGTTGGAAGCGGACAAAAAATACGCTCCGTTTAAGATATTACAGCTTGAAAATTCAAAGGAAGTTTATAAAACACCGGTTAAAGTTGATAACGGAGAAATCTTCATTGGGGGGAAAATTGACAGAATAGATCTAAAAGATGGTATCACGCGAATTGTTGATTACAAAACTGGTAAAGTTGACTTCTCAGAATCAGGAGATAAGGAAATATCCTTAGAAAAAATTTCCACATATTTTTCTGACCCGAAATATAAAGAAATTCTACAAACTTATATTTACTCGTATATATATAGAAAATCCACAGGAACTGAAAAGTTTAAGGTTACACTTTTGAGTTTAAAAAGCAAAAAAGAAATAACTTTAGACGTAATTTCTGAAAATTTAGAGGAAGATAAACTGCGAAAATTTGAAGATAATTTGATTAACCTTATTAGTGAAATTTTTAATCTTAAAAATTCGTTTAAACAAACGGATGACGTTAAAAGATGCAATTATTGCCCTTATAAATCAATTTGCGGAAGATGAATGAGAAGAAATTAATTTTGTTTGATGGAGTTTGCAACCTCTGCAATTCATCGGTAAATTTCATCATTGATAGGGATAAAAAAGATGTGTTCAGGTTTGCTTCGCTTCAATCAGAAAAAGGTCGCACAGTAATAAAACAATTTAGTTTACCAGAAGGAGAATATGATTCATTCCTACTTCTCGAAAAAGGTAAATTGTATATGAGGTCAACGGCAGCTCTGCGTGTTGCAAAACATTTATCCGGGCTCTGGACGATTTTATATGTATTTATTGTTGTACCGAAATTCATCCGGGATTTTATTTACAATTTAATTGCGAAGAAACGGTACAAATGGTTCGGGAAAACTGAAACGTGCCGGATTCCAACACCTGAGTTGAAAGCTAAATTCATTGAGCAGTAACAGTTAGTTCGCCATTATCTCTTATCACTAAATTACTTTCAGGGAAATCCTGTTTAAGCAACCTCTGTAGCGTTTTGATTGCTCTTTTTTTATCATCGGGAACCGGAAAACCTCTGTTTATTTGTTTAATCGGCACAATATTTCCTGATACAAACTCTCCGGACGAAGTCAATTTTACCTGTAAAATCGGGGCAATTCCGAATTCACCGCCAAGTCCAAACTTTCCATACGTACAAAAATTTCCAAGGCTGTAAGCAATTAATTTCCCTTTGTAATAATCTAAACTTCGCGTAACGTGAGGACCGTGACCAATCACCAGATCAGCTCCCGCATCAATTACATCCCGCGAAAACCTGTAAACATTTCCGCGATTTTCATTTAAATAATACTCCTGCCTATCCTTTACATTCTGAAAACTTGTCCCTTCACCACCACCGTGAAATGTTACAATTACAATATTACAACTTTTTTTAAGTTCTGAAACAATCTTTTTTGCATTCCGATGATCATTAATACTTACTGTACCATTATTTGGTGAAAATGCTGCTACACCTATTTTAAGTTCTTCTTTCTCAATAATAGCAATCGGATTAGTCAATAACCCACTGTACTTGATCCCGAGTGAATCAAGGACCCGCATCGTTGATTTCTTTCCCGGAGTCCCCATATCATTTGCGTGATTATTAGCAAGACACATATAATTGAACCCTGCATTCTTCAAATATGCACCGTACCTTTCTGGTACCCTAAATGAATGGCAATTACGACTCAGGTTACCAAATTTATCAATGCAACGTTTTGGATGCCCCCCCTTATCGAGCAAAGGACCTTCGAGATTTCCGATTACTATATCACCTCCTCTTAAGTAAGATTTAACACTATCCAAAATTTCCTTTCCATCATTCGGTGGCAATAAGCTCGATGGATAAGTTGTGCCCATCATAATATCACCTGCAGCAATTATAGTTACAAACTTCTTTTCGACTTGATTCTTAGTATCTTTACTGCGATTTTCAGCTAAGTCAGGATTTTTAGCGAGGTTTGTTTGGTCAATCCGATATTCGCAACTTAAAAGTGAAATTGTTATCAAACAATAGCAAAAGAAGACTTTTAGTACTTGATTTAGCACTGTAGTAGATTTGTATAACACTGTAAGAAGAAAGTTCATTTTAGGTTTGGCATACTTATTGAAGGTGAAGTTATAGCATTCGTAAACAAGTTTAATTAAAATAAAATCCAAATGAAAAACATTTTTACAGTACTCGCAATAACTCTCATGATTACATTTCATACAGGTAGTGAGTTAGTCGCTCAGAGCATTAGGCCAATGCTGGAATATGTTACTTCAATCGGTGGCGGACAGTTCGTTGCAACATACGGTTACAACAACAACTTTGCTTCACCGCAAAATATTCCAGTCGGAAGCGACAATAAATTCATGCCGTTTCCGGAAGACCGCAATCAGCCTACAACATTCTTACCGGGTAGGCAATACGCTGTCTTTCATGTCCCTTTCACGTTTGGTAGCACAATTACATGGAAACTGAAAAACATTAAAGCCAGGGCATCAACAAAATACCTTTTTTTAGAAATGTATGATAACGGTATAAGTCAAATGCCACAGGTCGGAGGTACAATTAAATATATCATACAATACACAAACTTCGATTGGCAAAAATACGATAACACGGAATTGTATGATTCTATTCCGGAAGGCACAAGTGTTGTTTCAGTAACCGGCGGAGGTACAGTTGATCCCTCCGGTAAAGTTATAAAATGGGATTTGCCCGATCTACATTCCGGTGAATTTGGACAAGTAGAAGTTGTACTAACTGTGACTGCAGCTTTTCCAGAGTACAAAAATTCTGCTTGGCTACTCGGAAATTACGGTAACTTAAAAGTATTCGGATATTCTCAAGATATTAACTCAGGCTCCGGAGGTGGTTCAGTCGCTCATAAGAAACAAGATTATATCGCAGTTTACGAAGATATCAAAAATCTCGGATGGAACGACTGGGATTACAATGACCTCGTTATTGGAATTAAAGAAGACCTCGAGTTTCAGACTGGTACAGGCTTTGTAAACAAAATTACAATTAATTACGAAGCTCTGGCACGTGGATCGAGATATGATCACGCATTTGGTCATGTAATAAAAGTCCCCGGAAATTCTTTAGCTTCCCTTATTGTAAGAGATTCAAACGGTGCAGTAATTCCACAATACACTTTTGTAAATGAACCATTTCAGGAATATGTGCCCGCGTTAATTTTTTTGTCAACCATTGAAGCATTGCCTCCTTATCAGGGTCATGATCCATACAGCCCGACCGCAAATACTGACACAAGACAAATTGGGGTAATTAAAGGTTATACAGCTGAATTGGTTATTCAACCACAAGGAAACAACCTTAAAGTTGAAGATTATTTTGTAAACAAACATTCCAACCCGGTAATCGTTACAAGACCTGGTACTGGTTACGAGCAATTAATAGGTATTGCCTCGGTCATGGGAACTATCGGAAATACTCAAACCGTCAGCGATACAGGAAGTATAGGTTCGCCACTATATAATTATTACCTTGACCTTGCTTTCAAACTACCGTATAACTGGCTCTGGCCACTGGAAACATCACAGAATGCAATCTGGAACAGCTATCCGAACTCAGTCGCCTATGTTCAAACTTCGGGAATTACAAACCCGGATTGGTATAACTACCCTGACACAAACAAAGTATGGATGAGGCGAAATGATCTTGATGGAATTATTAATCCGCTTGCTATTGAACAGGAAGACAATTCACTGAAGCTTGCAGGATATTCGCCGATGTATAATTTCGTAAATACAGCGGGAAGTTTCTTTGCCTCCCCTAAATTGTTCGATATAGATGGAAACGGAAAACTCGAAACATTTATCGGATCGCTTGATAAAAAGTTTTATGTTTACAACTCAGACGGTAATGTCTTAAACGGATTCCCGATTACAACAAACGGTGAGATTAAATCATCCGCGGCTATCCATAAAGACGCCTCTAACAATGTTTACATTGCGTTCGCGAATGATGCAGGTGAAATTTACCTCGTTGATGAAAACGGACAAAATTACACCGGATTCCCGAAATCAACCACATATTCAATTAAATCATCACCTGTATTTGCTGACCTTTTCGGAAACAATACTAAGCAATTAATAGTATTCGCAGGTGACGGAAATATTTACGCCTATAACACAGATGGAAATCCGGTAGCAGGTTTCCCGAAGAGAATTCAAAACACTGTTGACCAGTTCGGAAATATTATTATAATGCCGACACCAACAGTTTACGATTTGAACGGGGACGGCAACAAAGAAATCATTGCAGGGACAGTTGATAGCACAGTTGTATTCATGAGAAACAACGGAAACTCTTTCGCACAGACTTTAAAATTAGATGGTGGAATATTCTCTTCACCAACAATCACCAAAATTGACGGCCAGATACAAATTATTATCGCAACATCCAATGGTACGATTTACCGAATAAACTCTGATGGCACCATAAACTCAAGTAAGAAAATTGCAAAAGAATTCATCTCAACTCCGGTAGTTGCTGATATAGATGAAAACGGTTCGCTTGAAATTCTTGCTGCATCGCTTGAAGGCAAAGTTTATTCACTTAACGCATCAACATTACAAACGAATTGGGAGCGACCAATAGGGCAGGACATTGTCGGAAGTTTACTAATGGCGGATATTTCAGGTAACGGTCAACTTGACCTCATCGTACCGGTTAAAGGAGGCTATATTGTTGGATTTAATAAAAACGGCTACGTCATTGATACTACGACAATGTATGCAATGGCACCATTCGATTCATGGTTAATCTCAACACCCGCAATCGGTGATATAGACGGGAACGGAAAACTTGACGTAGTTGCGGCTTCTTACGATAAGACTATTAAAAGCTTTGAAATGCCGAACACCAATCAGAATTCACAGGTCCTTTGGGGAATGTTCGGTGGAAACCCTGAGAACACCAACATCTCACCTACTGATATTAAGACAGAAACCGTAACTGAAATTCCGGGTAATTACTCATTGAGACAGAACTATCCAAATCCGTTCAATCCGGTTACTAATATTGAATTCACAATTCCCGAATCTGCGGATGTGAAGCTTGATGTTTACGATCAAACCGGAAGGCTCGTTGCTACCTTAATGAACCAATCGCAACAAGCCGGGACATATAAAGTAAGTTTCAATGCAAACAATCTCTCATCCGGTGTTTACTTTTACAAACTGACAGCCGGAAGTTTTTCAGCGGTAAAGAAAATGGTTTTAATCAAATAGCGACATTAGTTGTAATGCGAAGTTAAAGTGTTTCATTTTTTCCCCTTATTATTAAATCAAGCCCTGCCTATTAGCGGGGCTTTTTTTACTCCCCTTCACTGAATTCAACTCCTTCATTCATCCATAAAATTGCATTGTAATACATATCGCATCAGGGTAACTTTAAGGTTTAATTTTTCACACAGACTTGGATAAGATCTCAATTAAGGGCGCCAGAGTTCATAACCTCAAAAATATTGATATAGAAATTCCCAGAGACAGCCTGGTTGTATTCACCGGGCTTTCAGGCTCGGGTAAATCTTCGCTTGCGTTCGATACAATTTATGCGGAAGGTCAACGTCGGTTTTTAGAGACACTTTCCGCATATGCACGGCAGTTTATCGGCGGAATAGAACGCCCGGACGTTGATAAAATTGACGGTCTCTCTCCAGCAATTTCAATTGAGCAGAAAACAATTTCACACAATCCAAGATCAACCGTAGGTACGGTAACGGAAATTTACGATTTCTTCAGATTGCTTTTTGCACGATGTGGCACGCAGTACTCACCAGATTCCGGATTAGCTGTAACACGACAATCTATCGATCAGATAATTGACAATATTTACTTAAACAACCTCAACTCCCGAATTAATATTTTAGCCCCCGTAGTCAAAGCAAGGAAAGGACATTACCGCGAGTTGTTCGAAGAAATTTCAGCGGACGGATTTACAAAAGTCAGAATTGATGGTGAAATTGCGGATATCGTTCCACAAATGAAACTCGACAGATACAAAATTCACGATATAGAAATATTAATAGACCGGGTTCAGGTAAATGAGAAATCCAAACTACGGATTTTTGATTCCCTTGAAATGGCGCTCAGGACAGGTGACGGGATTGTGATAATTAACGATGGTAAACAAGATAAACTTTACAACGAAAAATTATCCGATCCGCATACAGGCAGGAGTTTTTCCGAACCGGCTCCGAATTCATTCTCTTTTAATTCGCCTTACGGTTGGTGCGATAATTGTTTTGGACTGGGTGAAAAAAAGGATATTAGTATAGATAAGATAATCCCGGATAAATCCCTTAGCGTAAACGATGGAGCAATAGCCCCACTTGGAAAACCTAAGTCAAACTGGATTTCAATTTCGATTAAGACCTTGTTCGACTATCACTCCGCTGATTTTGATACTCCCCTATCTGAGCTTCCGCAAATTTTGTTAAGTGAGTTGCTGTATGGGACTAAGCACAAACTTCGAATTGAGTATACCAATACTCTCGGTAAAAAGAAAATTTACAATCAGCGTTTTACCGGAATTGTAAACTACATAAGAAATTTTGAGCAGGAAAGTAGTTCCATACAGATAAAAAACTGGGCAGAAAGTTTCACAGAGGTTTCAGTATGTCCCGTATGTAATGGAGGCAGGCTGAAAGAAGACGCGCTGTGGGTAAAGATCAATGGACTTAATATCCATGATATTTCAAAAATGTCAGTCAGCCGGTGCATGGATTTTTTCAAAGATCTGAAACTGGATGACCGGAAAATGATAATCGCATCTCAGGTTATAAAAGAAATTAAAACCAGGTTGGAATTTCTTTTAAATGTAGGTTTAGATTACATAAGTCTCGACAGAAGTGCAAAAACCCTTTCAGGGGGTGAAGCGCAGCGAATTCGCCTTGCTACACAAATTGGTTCTCAGCTCACCGGTGTACTATATATCCTTGATGAACCGTCAATAGGACTTCATCAGCGCGACAACATTAAACTGATTGAATCTCTAAAAAATCTTCGGGATATAGGAAATTCTGTTATTGTAGTTGAACACGATAAAGAAATGATAGAGAGTTCGGATTTCATTGTAGATCTCGGGCCCGGCGCTGGTGAACACGGCGGTGATGTAGTCTCCTTTGGGAATCCGGTAAAACTCAACGGTTCATCAATCACTGCCGAGTACCTGAGCGGTAAGCGTAAAATCCCGGTCCCTGAAACAAGGCGAAAAGGAAACGGTCACAACCTGATACTCAGCGGCGCTTCGGGAAACAACCTCAAAAACGTAACCCTCGAAATTCCGCTCGGAAAATTTATCTGCATTACCGGTGTAAGCGGTTCAGGTAAATCTTCACTGATAAACGACACACTTTATAAGATACTGTCAATGAAGTTTCATAAAACCTTACAGCAACCGTTACCATATAAAAGTTTACTCGGACTTACCGCACGTTTAAAGGACCATATTACTAAAATGATTGACAAAGTAATTGAAATTAATCAAAGCCCGATCGGAAGAACTCCCAGAAGTAACCCGGCAACTTATACGGGACTTTTTACTTTTATACGGGACATTTTTTCAAATTTACCGGATTCGAAAATTCGTGGTTACAAACCCGGGCGATTTTCATTTAATGTCAGAGGAGGTAGATGTGAGCATTGTGAAGGCGCCGGTATCAGAAAAATCGAAATGAATTTCTTACCTGATGTTTTCGTGTTGTGCGATGTTTGCAATGGCAATAGATACAATTCGGAAACACTTGAGATTAAATATAAGGGCAAATCAATTTCGAACGTTCTCGAAATGACTGTTGAAGATGCACTTGTTTTTTTTGAGGCGGTACCATCACTTAAGAGAAAATTACAAACTTTGTATGATGTTGGACTCGGATATATTAGATTGGGTCAGCAGGCGACAACCCTTTCAGGGGGCGAGGCTCAACGCGTTAAACTCGCAACGGAATTATCAAAGGTACAAACAGGAAAAACAATGTACATACTCGATGAACCAACGACCGGACTTCACTTTGAGGATATCAGGATGTTGCTCGACGTCCTTAATAAACTAACCGATAAGGGCAATACCGTAATTGTAATTGAACATAACCTCGACGTAATAAAATCAGCCGATTGGATTATTGATATGGGTCCGGACGGAGGAGATAAAGGTGGTGAAATTATTGCAAAAGGTACACCCGAAGAACTTGTCAGAAATTTCAAACAGATTTCATACACAGCAAAGTATCTTGAACCAGAACTCCAATAAAATCGTATATATCCATACGTTCAGAATTTGATAAGTTTATCATCTACATAGAGTTTACAATAATAAGAAACCAGACTAATCTCTACGCTTCCATTGACACCTGCTTTTAACTCATTTCTCAATGTTTAACTTTTCTTTCCATGGGAATTTTCTGGCAACTGATCTTCTGAACATTTTTATAATCCAAAGAGCGATTGATTTCATTAGTTCAGACATCTGATAAAAATTTCATGTCTTCCGCAACAAAACCAAATTATTGTACTGAAGTTCTGATTTGCAAAAATTAACTTTAATGTTTGTTTCCAATTAATGCAAAGTTTGGCAGTTAAAAAGAGAGCTAAAACAAACGGGTTGGTTATACCGGACGATCCGAAGAAAAGCATCATATTGAAAGGTGTAAGAGTTCACAACCTGAAAAATATTAACCTCATCATTCCGAAGAATAAACTTGTAGTATTTACCGGTGTAAGCGGATCGGGGAAATCTTCAATAGTATTCGATACCATCTATGCGGAAGGACAGCGAAGATATGTTGAATCGCTTTCGTCCTATGCCAGACAATTCCTAGAACGAATGAACAAGCCAGATGTAGATTCAATTTCAGGACTTGCACCTTCAATGGCGATCGAACAAAAGACAAAAACCCGTAATCCCCGTTCAACTATCGGAACATCAACAGAAATTTACGACTATCTCCGGCTACTCTTTGCCCGCATCGGAAGAACGTTTTCACCGGTATCCGGTATTGAAGTTAAAAAAGATTCGCCGGCGTCAATTGTGAAATCGCTTTCGGATTTATTTTCAAATGTCTCGCCACGGCTTATCGTTTACTATGAATTCAAATACCACACGATTGATTCTGTAAAAATGAAATTGCCTGATCTCCGTTCAAAGGGTTTTTATCGAGTCATAGTGAACGATAAAATACTAGACCTGAACGATTACAGTGATGATGATATCTTAAATGCTCTGAATAAAAAAAGGAAAAAAGGATTTTTCGGGATTGTAATTGATAGGTTCAGATATGATGCAAACGATCAGGAAGTTATTTCACGATTGCACGATTCAATTGAAATGGCGTATCGCGAGAGTGAAGGTTACGTTTCAATCAGGGATATGGATGGTGGAACGGAAGATTTGCATTTCAACCATTTTCTCGAAGCTGACGGGATGAAGTTTATCGAGCCTGAACCGAGAATGTTTTCGTTCAATAACCCTTTTGGCGCATGTGAAAAATGTCAGGGATTCGGGAATACAATGGATATTGATTTCAATTTGGTTATACCCGATAAAACAAGGTCACTTATTAATGCAGCTATTGCGCCTTTCACCACACCAAAGCATGCTAAACATTTATCTGATTTATTGCGTGAAGCTCACGAATTCAATGTTGATGTACATAAACCTTATAAAAACCTCACACCGGAAGAACTCAATTTTGTAATGAATGGCGGAAAACATTACATCGGGCTTAAAAAATTCTTCCGGATGATTGAAAAAGAAGCTGTTTATAAAATTCACTATCGCATCTTATTAAACAGATATAAAGCATATACAATGTGCTCTGTCTGCAAAGGTTCGAGGCTCAGGAAAGATGCTTTGTATATCAAAATCAAAGGAAATTCAATTTTCGATATTGTTCGACTTAATATTGGAGAAGCATACAAATTTTTCCTTGAGCTTGAACTTACAAAGACGGAGCTTGCAATTTCCGGAAGGATACTTGAAGAAATTATTTCCCGACTTAAATATCTTAATGAGGTCGGACTGGATTACCTCACCCTCGACAGGCTTTCGAATTCACTATCCGGCGGTGAATCACAACGGATTAATTTATCAACTTCGCTTGGGTCGTCACTTGTAGGCTCAATCTATGTTCTCGATGAACCATCAATCGGGCTTCACCCAAGGGACAACAAGCGATTAATTAATATCATGAATTCCCTGCGTGATCTTGGAAATTCCGTTTTAGTCGTTGAACACGATAGCGATATGATGGAAGCTTCCGATTACATTTTCGATATCGGACCGAATGCGGGTGAAAACGGCGGGGAGATTGTATTCAGTGGTGAATATGACAAACTTAAAAAGGACAGCAGTTCAAAAACAGGAAAATACCTGAGCAGGAAACTCCGTATTGATGTACCCGGGGTTCGGCGAAAGATAGACAATAAAACCGGTTACCTGTTGATCAAAGGAGCTCGTGAGAACAATCTGAAATCTATTGATGTAAAAATTCCCGTTAAAAAATTTGTTTGCGTAACAGGTGTAAGTGGTTCAGGTAAATCAACATTGATTAACGATGTTCTCTATGGTGGTTTAAAAAAATTAATTGACGGGTATTACAATGAAAAGATTGGGGACCACGATCACATTGAAGGATTTAAAGTTTTCGATTCGGTAGAACTAGTTGATCAGGATCCGATCGGGCGGTCAGCAAGGAGTAATCCAGTTACGTACATTAAGGCATTTGATGCAATTCGAGACGCATTTGCCCAAACTAATGATGCCCGAAAAATGGGATTTTCAACCGGATACTTTTCATTCAATATTCCGGGCGGGAGATGCGAAACTTGCGAAGGTACCGGTACTATAAGAGTTGAAATGCAATTCATGGCTGATATTTCCCTTGAATGTGAAGTTTGTAAAGGGAAAAGATACAAAACTGATGCTCTGGCGGTAAGACTGAAAGGAAATAATGGAATCTCAAAGAATATTAATGATGTTTTAAATATGACTGTGACCGAAGCTATTAATTTCTTCAAATCACATCCAAAGGTCATAAATAAGCTTAAAGTGCTCGAAGATGTCGGATTAGGTTACATTCGTCTTGGACAATCAGGCTCTACTCTCAGCGGCGGTGAATCGCAACGGGTTAAACTCGCCTATCATCTTACGTTCAGAGAAAAGGGGAGTAACTCGCTATTTATATTCGATGAACCCACGACCGGATTACATTTTCATGACATATCAAAGTTATTAAAATGTTTTAATGAATTGATTAATAAAGGTCATTCTGTTATTGTTATTGAACATAACCTTGATGTTATTAAATGTGCAGATTGGATAATAGATCTTGGTCCCGAAAGTGGTGATAAAGGTGGAGAGATAGTAGCTTGCGGAACTCCGGAGGACGTCGCAAAGGTTAAGAATTCATATACCGGAAATTTTTTAAAAAAAGTAGTGAAATGAAAAAAACAGCATTAATCTCTATTGTAGGGATTTTAATCGGCACTTTAAGTGGATTTTTGTACTACACATTTATCGGTTGCAAGTCTGGCACGTGTCCATTGCAGTCAAATGCATACTTTATGTCAGCGTACGGCGGATTTGCAGGTTTAGTCTTGGGCAACCTTGTTCAAAGCTACATTATCAAACCAAAAAATAAAAAATGAAAAAGATTTTAGCTTTTCTTTTTATCTCCTTATTTTTCATATCCGATGCGATGCCCCAAAAAGCAAATTTCTTTCTCGCCGGTGGATATAATATAACGAAACCGAATCTTGATGGTCTAAATTTTGTTACAGGAAGATACAACGATACAAGAACAATTCTCACGAAAAATATGGAGGAATTTAATTCACTTGGCGGATTTACGGTAACTGCCGGGGTAATACTCAATGATATCGCGATGTTCGATCTCACATACATTAGAAAAACCGGTGATGTATTTGCTGAAGGAGTCGTAAACGATACAAACTTCCGGCGGGATCTCGCTGTTTCTATGAATTCTGTCAATCTGAGTGGCGGGGTAATTGTTTTATCCTCTAATTCAATTAAAACAATAATCGGAGCAAGCGTTGACATCGGATCAGTTGGAACTAAAACCCGTGTTTACCCACTTGACCAATCCAAACCAAGTTATGAAAGTACCGATGATTACGTACCAAATCCTATTTCAAATATGATTTTTGGTCTTACACCTTTTGCGCAGGTTAACATTAACCCTGGGCTAAGCAGTTTTGAAATTATGATCAAGCCCTACTATCAGTTCATGATAAATGAATCGGATTTCAAAGACGTAAACAGGGTACTCAATCCGGTAACATTTACAAACGATGATCCGGAACAAATGGTTACTCGCGCAAATAATTACGGAGTAGAAGTTAAATTGTCAGTATTTTTTGACGATTAAAATCCATACTTATAATTTTTTCTTTAACTAAATTAATATTCAAATGGCATTCACATTACCTGAATTACCTTACGCGAAAGACGCATTGGAACCTCACATAGATGCATTGACTATGGAGATCCACCACGACAGGCATCACAAAGCTTATGTTGACAAATTAAACGCTGCTATTGAAGGGAGCGACTTAGCTGATAAGTCCCTTGAAGACCTCATGAAAAATATTTCAAGTTATCCTGCTGCTGTACGCAACAACGGTGGAGGGCATTGGAACCATTCATTTTTCTGGTCAGTAATGGCTCCCGGTAAAGGTGGCACACCATCAGGTGAACTATTGGACGCAATCAATGCTAAATTCGGTTCATTTGAAAAATTCAAAGAAGAATTTTCAAGCGCCGGAGCGAACCGATTCGGTTCAGGGTGGGCATGGCTCATTGTTGACGGCAATGGTAACCTTGCAGTTTGTTCAACACCTAATCAGGATAACCCGTTAATGGATGTTGCAGATATAAAAGGAACTCCAATACTCGGAGTTGACGTGTGGGAGCATGCGTATTATCTGAAATACCAAAACAAACGTCCGGATTACATCTCAGCATTTTTTAATGTTATTGACTGGGATGCTGTTTCAAAGCGTTACAACGATGCTAAATCAGCTTAAACGTAAAATACGTTAGTTGTTTACTATCAAGCCCTCATACTGTTATGAGGGCTTTTTTGCAATGCAAGATATTTATCTTTAAACGAGCTATGAGAGGTGTATTGAATACCCGTTATTCCTGTCGTTTCGGCAACAACAATATTTTCGTGAATATCATCAATGAAAATTGTTTCTTTGGGATCAATCCGGTATTTAATGAGAAGATATTTATAAATTTCTACATCAGGTTTGAGCATTCCAATCTCGAACGATAGAACTCTGTATTTAATTTTCATTATAATAGGAAAGTTCTTTTTGATGTAATTAAAATGGATTGCATCAGTATTGGATAAAAGAAAGAATTTGTGGTCGTTGCGGAATAAACTTCTTTCAAAGAATTGGATCATTCGGTTGTTTGGAGTAAAAATATCACCGTACAACTGACAGAATTTTCGAAATCCTGTTTTAACTTTAAATTCATTTTTAATAGATTGAAATGCTTGTTGAGGAGTGAACTCGCCGAGCGAAAGCTTATAGTCAATTCTTTTTGATGTTACAAACTTCCAAAGTTCATCTGCAGTGAATGAATTTTCCAATGAAGAGAAATTCCTGTAAAACTTACCGTGATCAAAAAACAGAAATACATTTCCCAGATCAAATATTATATTTCTGAACATCAGATATAATTGGTCTCGACGACGTTAAGCTCGGAATCAAGCTTGTACAATTTAGGTGTACCTGTAGGGATTTCAGTTTCGAGAATCTGTTGCGGGGTAAGTTTCTCAAGATACATAATCAGCGCCCGCAGGCTATTCCCGTGGGCGGAAATCAAAATGTCTTTACCTTTTTTTAATTCGGGTTCAATTTTTTCGTGATAATACGGCAACACGCGGTCAGCGGTATCTTTCAGACTTTCACCGTTTGGTGGCGGGACATCGTAACTGCGTCGCCAGATTTTCACCTGTTCATCACCAAATTTTTTTCTTGTATCATCTTTATTTAAACCTTGTAAATCACCGTACATCCTTTCGTTAAGGGCAATATTTTTTTCAACCGGAATTTCTTTCTGGCCGATATCTTCCAGAATAATATCAAGCGTACGTTGCGCTCTGATTAGATCAGAAGTAAACGCAAGATCAAATTTAAAATTCTTTAGCTTTTCACCTGCATTATGGGCTTCGGCAATCCCCTGCTCAGAGAGATCTATGTCAATCCATCCGGTGAATTTATTTTCAAGATTCCATTTTGATTGTCCATGACGGACGATTACTAAATTTGGCATGATAGGTTAATTTTTCCATTTTATTGAGCAACCCATAGAAGGAATTTGCTGAAAATCTATTGCCCGTTTTTCAAGTAGTAAGTCAATCGCTTTTTGAAGATCGCTTGAAGTTACTTTATCTTCATCCTGCCAGTTATCATCTAATCTGCCGTGATACCGGAGCTTTCGCTCTCTGTCGAAAACATAAATATCCGGAGTGCAAGCTGCATAATAGTTATGTGCAACTTCCTGTGTGTGATCAGTCAGATACGGAAACTTCAATCCCCTTTCAATAGAAAATTTAATCATCTCATCAAAAGAATCTTCAGGATATTGCACAGGATCATTCGGATTGATACCAATTAACTGAACACCTCTATCTTTGTAATCCGAGTGTAACTTAACTAGTCTGCCGGTAATTGCTTTTACGTAAGGACAGTGGTTACACATAAAGATTATCACAATAATTTCCTTGTCAGCATATTTCTCCGGACTGTGCAAATCACCATCCGTTCCTTTCAATTCAAAATGTATTATTTCAGAGCCGGGATTTAATTCGTTACTGTATTTAAGAGCCATTTTGATAATTAATAGAATTCATCATCGTCTTCACCATCAAAATCCATTTCGGGATGAAAATCTTCATAAACAAAATTAATATGAATCTTTGTATTCTGTGTATCTTCCACGTCCTGATTAAATACTTCATCAATTATGAACCTGTATTTTTCACTGACGGGATATTCGTTTTTAAAATGAACGACGATGTTATGTTTGTCCAACAGGATTATGAATTTTTCATATTCCGCTTTGAGAGCTTTATCATCTTTGAAATTTGCAACCGCTTTGAATTTTGGTTTTCCGATTTTTTTATAAATGTTTACAAGTTTTGATTTATGTTCCTTTTCGTATTCCCTTATGTGGCTCATCACTTCCTGTTCTTCGTCTTCCTCATCAATCTCACCGATTAAATCTTCTTCAATATAATTATCATTTGCTAACGAAAAATTCGTAAGATCGAAATCTTCATCTGAGGTTATGTTTTTCCTGGCAGACTTTTTCCGGGAAACTGTTTCTTCTACTTTATATTTCTTTTTCCTTGGCATTCAGTTTAAATAATTTCACTGCTGACTACAAATTTAAAAACTATAAAATTCTTGTCAAGTTAAATCACATTTATGATAAACCTGTCATATCTCAGGTTTAATATATGCAAAGTATAAAAAAAACGGGACTGCCACAAAAATAAAACTATCAAACCTATCAAGAAAACCTCCATGCCCGGGGATTAATTCAGATGAATCCTTTACTCCCGAATATCTTTTCAGCATTGATTCAAACAAATCACCGATTTGTGAGAATATACCACCTATGACCCCGATAATAATAGCATCAAAAAATGAAATCCATTCGGGAAAAAATTCCCGGTATATTAATGCTGCGATAACCGATACAACAAATCCTGCGATGCTTCCCTCCCATGTCTTTCGGGGACTGATATCCGAGACTTTGTGTTTGCCAAATTTCTTCCCGAAAAAATATGCGGACGTGTCACACGACCAGACCATTATGAAAATCAACAATACTGGTTTAAAATCGTACATATTTATTAACTCAAATGTCAGAACAAAGGGTAAGGTGATATACAGTAAACCGGAAATTGACACAAACAAACTTACCGGATTCCGGTTTTTATAAAATATTTCAGTTGAAATTAATACAAATACTGAAACGAGAAATAAAATTTTTGTCCATGATGGTAGCATAAATGATACCAATAAAATTAAAACTGATAATATAATCGTTATGATTTTCCTTGATCCATAGCCTTTTTTACCGAATAGTTCATGAAATTCCCAAAGACAAAAAAAAGAAACTATTAAAGTTAATCCGAGATAATAAAATCCCTCAGAGACAATTATAAATACAAGCAAAGGAATTCCTACCAACCCAGTTAAAATTCTGATTGAGTTATTGGACATTCATATTCTCCGGTAAATTAGTATTTCTCATTTGATGTTCCCTTGACAATATTTTCATAAGAAAGTATAAACAAACAGCGCAAATGACCCCGATACCTGAGAGAGCAAGTGTTTCATTTAACGGAATATTAAAATCATTGAAATTCTCCTTCCCGTAGAAAAACACTGATAACACGGCAAGTAAATTATTAATGAAGTGGCAAATTACCGCAGGGAAAATGCTATTGCTTACATAAGTTATATATGTCAGAAATATCCCGACAAGAATAAGGGGCAACAGATTAAACGGATGAAAGTGGAACATAGCAAATATTATACCTGTAGTTGCCACAGCTCTTGCAGGTGTGGAAAACAGAAGCATGTTTTTTAAAACAAGCCCTCTGAACAATCCTTCTTCGCATATCGCAGGAGTTACTGCAATTACAAGGACAACCAATATTAGCTCCGGAATGTTATCGGAAGAAACCAAGTTTAAGGTTGATTGTTCCAGGGTATCGAAGAATTCTTTTAACATTTTAATATATTCAGTCCCGAACGGAAGAGAGAATAAAATTTTATTTTGAATTACCAGATAAGCCTGCATTATCGGTTGTAACATTAGTATTCCGGCAATACTAATAAATAAAATTTTACCCGGTGGATAATTTAACCGAAATCCGTTTTTCATCGTATCTCCCCGCAGCATTGTGAGGATAACTGATGGAATCAAGAGAAACATGAATTGCGCAAACATTGTGATAATTCTGATCGTGTCAATATTTTCCTTATCGTAATTTAGTTCTACGCCAACAAACGAAATTACAAGTACGGCAGAGACAATCTGATACAGAAAAAAAATCACAAGTAGAACCAGGGCTACAAATAACAACGGGTGAAATGATGAAAGCGGTGCATGTATCCGTTTTAAGTTGTCATCCAAATTTTTTCTTTTAATATTTCAAAATTCGCGCATTAATAAAAGTTACAATTAATTAGCACCGGCACATTAGTATTTGAATCGCGAAAAAGTATGTGCAATTAAGAAAATTGAAATTAACATGAGTTAACGATAATTTTGCTGATATGTCTCAATACCCTTCATTTGACCAGTCGAATGATGATGAATATTACTTGAGAGTAAAGGAAGTAACAAAAGGCGGAAAGTTCTCCTTCATAACCAATATAATTCTCTTCATTCTCACATTTTTTTCCACGACTATTGCGGGCGTGGGTTGGGCAAATCAAAATCCATATCAATTAGAAAATTTTGAGAGTGGACTTTTGTATTCGGCACTTATCTTACTTGTAATAACAGCGCACGAATTCGGGCATTATTTTGCTGCAATTTATCACAAAGTTTCGGTAACACTGCCGTATTACATACCATTCCCTTTCCCGTTTCTAAATCCGTTCGGTACAATGGGTGCGGTTATAAGAATGAAATCACCGACACAATCAAGAAAAGCTTTATTTGATATTGCTGTAGCAGGTCCTATATCCGGTTGGGTTGTTTCAGTAATCATTCTTATTATAGGTTTTATTACACTACCCTCGATTGATTTTTTATATACGATTCATCCCGAATATATAACATCAGGTATTTCAACTGAAGGGTTCGCCTTCGGGAACAATATACTTTTTTACACATTAGAAAAAATTTTCGTGTCTCCACAAAGTTCTTTCATGCCACCGATGAACGAGGTTTACCATTATCCGTTTCTCTGCGTCGGTTGGTTCGGATTAATGATTACAGCTTTAAATATGATGCCGGTAGGTCAACTTGATGGTGGGCATATTTCTTATGCCATGTTCGGGAAAAATCATACGAAGATTGCATATGTTGTATTCGGACTATTAATAATATTCGGATTAGCGGGATTTCTGCCGTTAATAGGAATTAATTTCGAGATTGGTTCCATCAACTGGTTAGTGTGGGCACTTCTGATTTTCTTCGTAATAAAAATTAAACACCCTGATAATGTTTATGACTTTGATCAACCACTGAGTTTAACGAGAGTTACTCTTGGATGGTTTTCGTTTCTGATTTTCGTTACATCGTTCACTCCAATCCCTATAACCGGATTCTGAAAATGAAGAAAAAAAATCCGGCTCTTCTTGTAATTTTTATAACAATTTTTATTGACCTGCTCGGGTTCGGTATAATAATTCCGTTGCTCCCCTTTTTTTCTGTAACCGTTCTCGAACTCAATGAATCAATGATCGGACTTATTGCGGGTATTTATTCGCTAATGCAGTTTTTCTTTACACCAATATGGGGTTCACTTTCCGATCGTTATGGTAGAAAACCAATTTTGATAATCAGTTTGATCGGTAGCGTTATTTCAAATATATTGCTTGGATTAGTGTTCTCAGGTATAATGAGTTCAATGTTGCTTTTGCTACTTTCGAGGGCTTTTGCAGGAATTTTTGCAGCAAATATCTCAGCGGCACAGGCAGTAATCTCAGACGTTACAACTGCTGAGGAGCGCACCAAAGGCATGGGATTAATCGGTGCAGCTTTTGCGCTTGGTTTTGTTTTCGGTCCTGCAGTCGGCGGGGTACTTGCTCATAAGTTCGGTTTCGGTCTCCCTGTCTTCTTTGCTGCCGCGCTTTCACTGATTGCACTTGCAATGGCAATCTTTATTTTTAAAGAATCGTTACCTGCAGAAATTATCCAAAGAAATCGCGCAAATAAAAAAATAAAATCATTAGATGTTCGGAAAATTATTGATGTAATTGTTAGCCCGAAAATCGGTTACCTTGTTATAATTTCCTTCTTTATTATTTTTGCATATTCCAACATCTTCGGTACTTTTCAGTTATTCGCCGAAAGGCGCGATGGACTTGCACTTTCAGAAGCACAGATCGGATATCTATTCTCATTTCTCGGGATTATGGGTTCTTTTGTTCAACTCGTCTTTTTAAGGTTATTCAAACATTTATTCGGTGATGAGCGGTCACTCATTATCGGGATTTTTCTATCAATTTTCGGACTGGGGTTAATTGGGTACTCTACCAATATCCCGGTGTTGCTGATCATACTTTTTATACTCGCGTTCGGAAACGGTATAAATAACACCATACCGCTCAGCCTCATTTCTCAAAATATTGGCAGCGATGAACAGGGGTCAATTTTAGGGGTCAATCAATCGTTAGGTTCTCTTGCCAGATTTTTCGGACCAGTATGGGGAGGAGTTGTTTATGAATACCTGGGCTATAAGGCTCCATTTATTACCGGTGGAGCAATCATGCTACTTTTAACTTTTTATACAATCAGGAAGTATCAACAAAAAACAAAATTTGCACCTTAGACCTCTCTCATCCCAATCACTCCAAACATTCGACCTGATTGAGAACCGTCCCTCCGGAAAGAATGCAAAGTCGAAAATTCCGAGTAAGTGCATTGGTAATTGTTTTCAATATTCTCTTCCTTTACTCCTGATTCCAGCAATTGCCGGTGGTTATCACCACGGATATCTATAAAATATTTCCCTTTTCTGAAATACTTGACTTCATCCGCAAATAACATTCCAACTTCTTCCCCTACTTCAAACTTATCCTGCGATATACAAGGTCCCATAAAAGCTATTAATTTATCCGGCAAACAGTTGAATTCCTTAGATAATTTGCCAATGGTTTTTTTTACAATTTCTCCAACCGTTCCCCGCCATCCCGCGTGAATTCCTGCTACGATTTTTTTCCCGGGATCGTAAAGAAAGACCGGAAGGCAATCTGCAACACTGACTGTAAGAAATACACCGGGTTGATTAGTATAGGTTGCATCGCACTCACCGGCAAAACCCGGCACATTAATATACTTAGATTCGGCAGAATGAACCTGCTTTTGAAAATTTATATTTTCGACAGATATACCAAGTTCACTAAAAAATATTTCACGGTTTTTTAAAACATGTTCAGGATTATCATTGGTAGAAAGACTAAGGTTCATTCCGTAAGGCTCCGGTGATATACCTCCTCGCGTTGTACTCATTCCGAATATGAGTTCGGGGTATTTTTTGAATTTATTGGAGATAATTATTTTTATTTCCGAGTTTGATTTTTCAAAAGTCATAATAAATCATCCAGCTTTACTTTCCTCAATTTCTTCTTAGCAGAAAGAACCTGTTTGCTCTTCTGATTCTCAAGTTTTGAAGCTAAGGTTGGTGTTGTTTTTTTTCTTATTGCTTTTTTCTTCAGCGCTTTTGCAAAGATAGTATAGAACTTTTCTATCACAGTTTGTTTATTTTTAAACTGCGCTCTGTGTATATCTGAAGTTATCCTCAAGTTCCCTTTTTTATCAATTCGGTTTTTTAAATTGCCCGTGATAAATGCTTTTTGGTCATCCGTTAGTTCTTTGCTGTGTTTTATATTATATACAAGTTCAACTTTCGTTTCAACTTTGTTTATATTCTGTCCGCCTTTTCCACCGCTCCTCGAGGTTGAGAATTTAAATGAACTTTCCGGAATTATTTTTCTAATTTCGCTTTTAGTCATTTTTAAATTTAAACAAAACGTGCAATAATTTTAATGTCCTTCATTAACTTTGATAACTTTGATTGTAGTTTTTTATGTACCGGAATTTTAAAAAAGTGCAATGTAATAGTCTTTAATAAAATTTCATTAAAAGGTAACTTGTGGTTTTACTTAAAGAAATTCCGGAAATGAGATTTACACTATTAACAATTATAACTTCACTTTTCATTTTTTCACATTCTTTCGCACAACCAAAAATCACCTATGTTTCATCTGATAACAGCACCGGTTTACTTCAAGTGTTTACGATGAATGTGGATGGTTCTTCAAAACGCCAGATCACAAACGTACCGTTCAATTGTATGTTTCCTCGATGGTCCCCCGATGGGAATAAAATTGTATTCAGAACTGACGATGGCAGGATTTACATGGTAGATAATGTTTTATCGGACAATGCCAGTGAACCACTTTTTGTTTTCGGTGGTGATAATCCTGTCTTCAGCCACTCCGGTGATGAAATAATTTTTAGCGGTGATCATGCTGGTGTAACGACTTTATATATAATGAAGCCAACTGATCCTGATGCAGAACCTATATCACCAATTGACTTCTCTACACAACAGGTAATTTCAAATGATGGCAGATACATTGTTTTCTCCGGATTCGACGAGGGTTCAAAGTGTATATTCCGAATGGATGTTGATGACGAGTCAGATGATTACATCAGCAAAATCAGTATGAACGGCAATGCAAATCTAGAACCCGATATCTCAAGCGACAATCAAAAATACGTTTACGCAAGTTTTAATAATAACCTTCAGGGAACAATTTACATTTGTGAGAACGGTGTGGAAACTCCTTTAACGAAAGGAATAACTAGTGCCTCACAACCTAAATTTTCACCGGACGACAAATATATTGGATTTGTTTCTATCGAGGACACTAATATAGAATTCAACATTATGTTATCCGATGGTTCGGGGAAAAAGAAGTTCAACGTAAAGGGCGGGAATATAGGTGTATTCAGGTGGATTGATAATCAAACGATTGTTTATGATGCCGACGAACAAAACTTACATTCAATCGGGACACTGAACATAGTTACCGGTGAAAATAATATAATCGCAAATTCCGGGATGAATTTGCATCCTGATGTATTTGTAAATAGTAACAATGAAAGTAACTGAACACTTAGAAAACTCAACCAGACCGCTAATCAGTTTTGAAATAATCCCGCTTCCACGCGGTGGCGATATACGGCAAGTATTCGAGATTATTGATGAACTAATAAAGTTTGAGCCACCGTTCATTGATGTTACTTCGCATTCAGCTGAAGTTCATTACGAGGAAACCGCAAGCGGAATAAGGAAAAAAGTTAAAAGAAAGAAACCAGGCACAATCGGAATCAGTGTTGCCATTAAGAATAAATATAATATTGATACTGTTCCACATTTGCTGTGTACGGGTTTCACTAAAGAGGAAACAGAAGATGCACTGATTGAACTAAATTACCTCGGAATCGAAAATGTCCTTGCAATACGTGGTGATGATAACGGGTACATAAAACCGCTTACAGATGGACGTACATCCAACAGATATGCAATTGAATTGGTTGATCAAATCAGTAAAATGAATCAGGGCATTTACCTTGATACTGAACTTTTGAACGCATCACCTACAAATTTCTGTATAGGGGTAGGCGGTTATCCGGAAAAACATTTCGAATCACCGAACTTATCGTTCGACGTTGAATACGCGAAGAAGAAAGTTGAGGCGGGTGCCGAATACATTGTTACGCAAATGTTTTTCGATAATAAATATTATTTCGACTACGTCCGAAGGTGCAGGGATGCGGGTATCACAGTACCGATTATTCCCGGTCTGAAAATACTTTTTACACAAAAACATCTTACTAATATACCAAAAAACTTTTTCGTAAACATACCAGAAGAGCTCTCAGGTGAAATACTTAAATCAAAATCCGAGCATGCTATGGAAATTGGGATTAACTGGACGCTAAAGCAGTGCGAAGAACTTCTGAACAACAATGTTTCATCCATTCATTTTTACATTATGCACAACATAAAACCGGTAAAGAAGCTAATGGATAAATTAAAACTTTAATATTGAATTGATTTTCCTTAACATCATGATTATATTTTAACAATGAGACGTAAAAAGATAATTGGGATTGAACTAATTACCAAATTTTAAAAGTGTATCCGAAAGATACACTTTTTTTTTGCCCGCACTTAGTAAATGAAAACCAATCGCGCTAACAGCATAACCGGAATATTTAAAAAAGATGAAATCACTGACTCAAAAGTAATCGCTTATGGAACAGTCAAGCATTACAAGATTTTCGTATTCGTTCCCGAATCATATTTAGAGAAAGTCTTCATTGCAATGTCAAAGTCCGGAGCAGGAGTTATTGGAAACTACAGGAATTGTTCTTTTAGGACAATTGGTACAGGCACATTTCTCCCGCTTGAAAATTCGGAACCATACTCAGGGAAAGCCGGTGAACTGAGCATAGAACGGGAATATAAGTTAGAAATGGAATGCGGCTATGAGTTACTGCAAACTGTAATTGAAAATATGATAAATGCTCACCCTTATGAAGAAGTTGCATATGAAATTTACGAGTTCTTTAAATTATCAAAAAACCCGGATACAATTTTCATAAAATTAAAACGGGTTTTACCGGTTAAGGCAATAATTCAAAAGTTGAATCAAAAAATTACTGATGAGGATTTAAAAATGAATCAGAAAGTAAAAACTGTGGTTTTAACTACTGATGAACATTTTCTCTCATTTAATAATGCGGATATTTTGATCCAACTGATAAAAGGAAAATATAAAATTAAAATATTAAATAATGTTAACAGAAGAAAACAAAGAAGAAGCTGAAGAGAAAACTGAAGAAGCACGAATCGTTCACTACGGTAGTGAAATTAAAAAAGATGACTTAGTTTCAATAAAGGATGATTTGTTGAAAATGTATGAGTTAATGAAAATTGACAGCGAACTATCCGAAATTGACGAGACAATCGGAGATTTGCCGGAATTGATTGAGAATAAAAAAACAAAGCTTGATGAACTTGCACAAAAGATTAAGGAACACGACCAGGAGATCGGAGAACTACTTGCTGAGCAGAAACATCTGATTGATAAGAATGAAAAGATAAAAGCGAAAGCCAATAAATATGACGAGCAGAAATACAGCGCAAGGTCAAATAAAGAATACGACACAATCGTAAAATCAATTGATACCGGACTGGAATTAATCGAGAAAAATGAAATTAGGATTGATGAGATTGATGATCTTGTCGGCGAGTTACAGAACTCGAAAAGGCTTCTCTCTGAAAATCAATTAGAACTTTCCAAAGAGTTACAAGAGAAGGAGAAAATGCTCGACGAGGTTAACAGTGAATATTCTGAGGAGAAGAATAATTTCATAGCTCAACGTAATACGCTTTTTTCACAACTAGATAAAAAATTTCAAACCAGTTACGACAAGATTAACAAGCGACACAAAGGTGAAGCCCTTGCCATTGTGCGAAACGGAAATTGTATGGGTTGTTTCAATTCTATCCCGCCGCAAACAACGCTTGAAATAAAAGCATCAACAAAGATATACAACTGCCACTCCTGTGGCAGAATACTGATTGACGAAAGTCTGGTCAGCAATTAAACCGTTCTTTATTTTGCACTGCTCTGTCATAAGAAACCGCGCGGTTCCGTTAATCGGAAAGTGAGGAAAGTCCGGACTCCATTAAAGCAGAGGTGCCAGGTGAATAACCAGGCGATAATAGGTGTAAACCTTTTATCGGGAAACTGTAACAGAAAATATACCTCCGTTCAAATACGGTAAGGGTGAAATGGCCGGGTAAGAGCCGACCGGTGGAAGTGTGAATTTCCAGCCTTACAGTCCCATTTGGAGCAAAGCCATGTATAGGAAGCATGAAGCTACTGCTTGCTTTTTAATCTTCCGGGGTAGGCTGCAAAAAGTCCGGTAGTGATACCTGACTAAGATAAATGGTTATCTGCCGTGTAAAAAACGGTACAGAATCCGGCTTATTTGGCAGAGCAGTTGTTATTTGCTCATCTCGAGCATCCGCTTGATTGGTTTGTATGCCCTCACAATCAAATCTTCATCCATTATAATCTCTGGCTTTCTATCCCTCATACACAGATATAATTTCTCAAGCGTATTCAACTTCATATAAGGACATTCATTGCAGGCACAACTTGCTTCAGGTGGCGCGGGAATAAACGTCTTATCAGGTGCTGCTTTCTGCATCTGATATATAATACCAGGTTCAGTGGCAACAATAAATTTTTTTGCAGGATCTGTCTTCACATGATTCAGTAATGAACTTGTTGACCCGATGAACTCAGCTTCTTTAAGTATTACTTCTTCACACTCAGGGTGCGCAATTAATTTTGCGTCGGGATGCTCTAACTTGAGATGGGTAATTTTCCTGCCACTGAAAGTTTCATGAACAAAGCATGATCCCATCCATAATTTCATTTCCCTACCGGTCTTTTTCATAATATACTGTCCGAGATTTTTATCAGGCGCAAACATAATTGGCTTGTCCTCCGGAATTTGCGAAATGATCTTCTCTACATTTGAAGATGTACAAATGATGTCGGATATTGCTTTTACTTCCGCTGAACAATTAATGTATGAAATTAGTATATGATCGGGATACTTGTCTTTGAACTGTTGCAACAAAGGTGCTGGACAACCTTCAGCTAATGAGCAACCGGCATTCAGGTCTGGTAATAAAACCGGCTTGTGTGGATTTAGAATTTTTGCCGTTTCTGCCATAAAATGTACACCTGCGAAAACTATAACATCTGCATCTGTTTTCTCAGCCTGCTGTGATAACTGTAAACTGTCACCTATAAAATCTGCAAGATCCTGAATTTCTGACTCCTGATAATAGTGTGCAAGTATTACTGCATTCATTTCATCTTTCAACCTTAGTACTTCGCTTCTGTAATCAATATCAGTTTTTTGATTCGATTTTGTCTCTACTAACATCGCTAATTTAATTTTATAAATTTAACTTAACATTTATAAACGTTAAATTCAACTTTCTCTCAGTTGAATCGTATGATATATTATAAAATATTTTATGAAAATTTTAAGTTTAATCTCTGCAATTTGCATCATCGCATTTATAAATTCATCTGCACAAACAAAAAATAAGCAGTATTCCTTTAAAACTTCTCCCGGAATGACGGCTGAGATTGAAGTTACGGATATAAATATCATTATTAATTCTAACAGTTCAGAAACAGCAAAAGTTACCGTAACCGGCAATAGCAATGCAGATCTGGAAAGGATAAAAGTTTTCGAAACTTCTGGGGGGATAAAAATTTCAGGTGAAAATTATTCTTCACTGACTGACAGAGCATCAACGCTGACCATTGAAATGCTTCTTCCCGATTATTACAATCTTTCAGTTTCATCAAACAACAGTAATATTTCAATACATAATATTGATGGGAACAAACGCATCCGGCATTTTAAAGGGAAAATCCGAATTGAAAACTCAACCGGTGATATTGACGTAAAAACCGGAGATGGTTCAGTTGATGTACACAACCAAAATGGTATGTTAGAAATCGTTACAGCCACAGGAGATATATTTCTAAACAGCGTTGATGGTGAATCAAAATTAATCACGGCATCAGGTGATATTTCAATGAACAACGTCGGTACAATCGTCAGCGTTGAGACTGCAAGTGGCTCAATTAATGTAAATCCGGGATTAAGTCTTCAAAACATTTCTCTCTCATCAATCAGCGGTGATATTACCGTTAATTTAACTGAACAAAGCGGAGTTTCACTCAGGGTTAAGACATTTTCAGGGGAGCTTGATATAGACGGTGGATTTAGAAGATCAGATTCATCGGGAGCGCTGACAAGGTCAATTACTGCTACTATCGGAAATGGTGCGATTCAAATGGATTGTTACACAATAAGCGGCGATATCAGGATTTCAAAATGAAGGCAATGATTCTTGCTGCAGGTTTCGGAACGCGACTGAGACCTATCACTGACAGAATACCCAAAGCATTGGTTGAGCATAGAGGTAAACCTTTAATACTAAACGTCATTGATTACCTCGAAAAGTTCGGTGTAACAGAGTTCGTAGTAAATATTCATCACCACCACCAGTTAATATCACAATTCTTTGAGGATAATTACACTGATAGGAAAATTTCACTTTTGCACGAGGAACCAATTCTCGGCACCGGTGGCGCCATTATCAATGCTTCGGAGTTTCTTAACAATTCGGAATATTTCATTGTAATGAATGTTGATATTGAAACGGATTATAATCTACAGGAAGCTTTAGAGCTCCATATATCAGAAAAACCGTTTGCATCAATTGTAATCCAGGACAGGCAAACGGAAAGGAAATTATCATTTGATAATGCTATGAAATTAACCGGCAGAACAAAGCATGGAGATGAAAATAAGTTTGCATTCAACGGGATTCATATACTATCTGATAAAATTTTCAATTCGGGTTATAAGCGCGAATTTTTAGACATCATTGATATCTACATTTCCGAGACCATGAAAGGAGAAACAATAAAAGGCATTAACGCTGGCAGTGCATTTTTCATTGACCTGGGGAAACCCGAGAATCTAAAATCTTATCGGACTGATTCAACCCGTTTAATTTGAGGGAAAGCCATCATTAACGCACGTTCAATCCCCGCACGGAGCGTCATTTGGTTTAACGGGCAATCAACACAAGAACCAAGTAATCGGAGTTTTACAATATTATCGCTTGAAATACTGTCAAACTCTACATCGCCGCCATCAAGTTGAAGATAAGGTCTGAGCTTGTTTAATACTGCATTGATGTTATCTTCGTTCAACTGTTCCAACTAAATGTCAATAGTTAATTCTTCAGATTTACTTTCAACATTCCTTAGATTCACTTTGTTAATCAGTTTACGAGAGATTTCTGAATAAATCTTAGCCACTTCAGCGTCCGGTTTAGATAAGGTTATCGGCATTCCATCATCGCTGCATTTCCTTATATCAGTTACAATCGGAATTTCACCGAATAGTTCGGTATTGAATTCATCGCTAAGTTTTTTCCCGCCACCTTCACCGAAGATATACTCTTTAGTTCCGTCTTTCAGCAGGAAGTAACTCATATTTTCAATAAAACCAAGTGTCGGAACATTTACTTTTTCAAACATCAGGTATCCTTTTCTCGCATCGGCAAGTGAAATTTCCTGCGGCGTGGTAACAACAACAGCCCCGGTAAGCGGTAAAGTCTGGCTGAGTGTAAGTTGAATGTCTCCGGTCCCCGGCGGCATATCAAATAACAGAAAGTCCAACTCTTCCCAAACTACTTCACTCATGAATTGTTTTAAAGCGCTCGATGCCATCGGACCGCGCCAAACTATAGCCTGACCTTTTTCCATTAGAAATCCGATTGACATTACTTTAATGCCATATTGAATTACAGGAATTAATTTGTTCTTCCCGTTTATCACCTGCACCGCAGGACGTGCTTCTATACCCATCATCAACGGAATTGACGGACCGTAAATATCCGCGTCTATAATCCCAACTCTTGCCCCCGCATTCATGAGAGATATCGCAAGATTGACGGTTACCGTTGACTTCCCTACTCCACCTTTTCCGGAAGCAACCGCTATCGTATTCTTAACTTGCGGCATTATATTTGACTTCTTTCTTTCAACGTGTGAAGTTATACCTTGCGAAAATGATATTTCAATATCTGAGATATCCGGGTATTGTTTTTTCACTTCTGCGATTATCTCTCTCTTAAGGTCTTCTGTATGTGGATTGTTAGGATTGTTTAAACCTAAATCCAATTTTAGTCTGTTTCCGTTTAATGTAACAGACTTAATAAAATCTAAACTTCTGAGATCTAACGATAAGTCAGGATCCTGAGCTTTGCTTAGTAACTCTTTTATTTCTATTTCAGTCATAACTTTTGTTTTAGTAACTTAACGAATATTGGAAATATCATAAATGATATTAAAATATCATTGACGCCACAAGTTGTTTTCAAATACTTAAACATATATAACAATTTTTAAATTTTTTACAAATTATTATATCGCGCAAATCGAAGTAAAACGGTATTAATTTTTATGGGACTTATTTGTGGGAAGGAAAAGTTTAAAAAAAAACCTCCCGGGAGGGAGGTTTTAAAACTTTAATTATAGTTAATCCGGAGATATCCTGAAGTGAGCAGATAATCATTACAGTCATAGACATAGATGTCGTAATCACCCGATTTGTAAAAAGTAATTTGCTTCCAAAACCAAACCCAATCTCTCTCTGTATCAACATAGATAGTGTTATCGTATTCGTTGTTTCTATAAATTACAATACTAACCGACCTGCAATCAACCCGATACGGAAGCCTGGTCAGTACATACAAATACCCACCATCTCTCGAGATGTTGAATGTTGAAGATTCGTTGATTGGATATCCATCGCTGTCAACCCCTTCGCAAAAATAAAGACTTTGCGCTGAACTTACAGCGGTTACAACTGTGGAAGCAGCAAGTATAAAAACTAATGCTATTAATATTTTTTTCATAATTGGTAAGTTTATTTTAAGGTTTAATTTGCGCACGAACATAAATAATTTTTATATCAAATTCAAAATACAAAATCGATGTGAATTATTAAAAACCGTTAATAAATTTTCCAGATTTTAAACATTTATGTAAATAGCTGTGGTAATCGTCAAACCAGGTTGAGAGTAATTTCTGATAAAGTATCCGGGAATTGTTTGTCTTGTTTTAAACGGAAGTGTGGATTTCGGAACAATAATTTTTTACTAAGTTTCGAGGTTAGTATAGATGATTTTCAACGTTACGATTGAATTACATAAATTAATAAATAAATTGAATAGCTTTCCTCTTGATTTGAAATTTTCAAATCCGGGATGTTGAGATATTGTGATAATTAAAATTAAACTAAAGAGTTCAATCGAACAAAGCTAAAAACATCATTATAAGATGTACATCTGAACTCAGTTGAAGATTTCGTTTTTTTTTGTTATTGACCCTTAATTTATTCATTGTCAGTTTCTTCAGGTGTTTCAGTACCACTTTTTGGTTTGCTGGTATCTTTACTTTCTTTTGGTTTCTTTGGTTGCGGAGTTATACTTCCTCCCGTAGTATCATCATCCGTTACCAGTTTAGGAACCGGAAGTTTTTTAATTGTATCAAGTTTCTTCTTCATGTCATCGTCTCGTGTTGTTGGTTCAGTCTTTATCTTTGAAGTATCAGAAGGTGTTTCCGTAATTACTTCAGTTGGCTTCTCTTCAGATTCTAATTTACCGATGAAAACAATACTTTTAATATTTATCCTGCCATCGGCAGCTTCAGTAAAAGTCATTTCAAATTTGTTCAACTCACCGTTGAAATTAATAACATAAGTTGCTTTGAAACTCTCGCCTTCTTTTTTCAGCGATTCAAGGTTTTCAAACTTTAAATTATTCTTTTCAACATTCGAAACAAAACTTGCCACATTGAAATCAGTAGTTTTCGTGCTACGAGAGCCTCTGTATTTGAAACCTGCACTTTCAACAAATTTCTTTACGTCCTGAACAGATAAATTTTTACCGGTATAAATGTTCTTAAGAATATTTGTAATGAAATTTTCATTAACCATTTCTGTAGCAACCGGATCATTACTATTGATTATCTGAACGGAATCCTTAATATTAGTAGCTATTGTATTCACATTGTCTTTTCTGAGCATATTCATAATAATCACAACCAGAAGGACAACGAGCAATAGGATAATAATTCCATAAAGGATTTTGTTCTTCCCTGTTCCCGTGCCGGAGTTACGCGATTTTGAGGGGACCGGTGAATTCACACTATTCGGGTTGTTAACTTTATTATAAACTTGTGATTCATGTGTTTTTTTGAGTTCAGGATCACCGGTTTCAACTTTTCCCGGGATATCAAACTCCACCGGATACGCATTTCCTGAAAGTATATTTATAATCTGGATAAAATACCTTCTTTCGGGAGAGACGCTTTCCGCCTTCCGCAAAATTTTGGTGCAACAATTTGCGGGATCGTTTTGTCTCAATATATCCAGTATGGAAGCGCTACCTGCTGCGCGTAGGAGACTATCCGAACATATAATAAATATATCGTTTTTATAATGCACGGTTTCACCTATTTGATTTTCATTTTCCGAACTTAAGTCAGTAACCTGGTGTGACCTGATACGCAAAAGTTTTACATTTCCAGTCGATTTAAAAAATGCTTTGCTATCAGAAAGACAAAGTAATACCCCGTTTAAGCCGTGGCTCCCCGGATCTGACATTGACAACTTTGAGCTTAGATCTGATTGTGTCTGAAAATTTATCGCCATCGACTGCTTCACTGAATTCAGATACTCAACCGATTTACCCGAGGCAGGTTCATTTGGATCAAGATCAATTGCAGTTGTAATTACCGCACCATACCCTGTTTTAAAGTAAGATTGAATTCTGGGGTCATGGGAAATTTGTCCTGATTCAAGTGCCTTTGAGCATAATGCAATTTTTAATTTTACTGATTCCATTATGTAATTTTTTGTTATCGAATTTTAAAATAATGAATTTGATTTGCAATGTGAATAACTTTACAGTATCAGCTATAATAAATTGAAAACCAATCCAGGCTGACCATATTATTAAAGCATTAAATTATAACTTTTTATGATTTGAGTTTAAAAATGAATATAATTAATTTGCGTTTGTGTGACAGGGGAATTCATAAAATTCTTTCATGAAATTATTAATGAAAATTGGGATTAAATTTTTCAGAGATAAAAAAAAAGTTCGAAAAAGTAAAGTTAATTGTGTCAGATGTTGATGGCACATTGATTGATAATAACGGATTAATACCAGAGGAGAACCTCAAACAGATTAGTTTGCTTTCAAAGCGTGGAATCAAATTTACAGTTGCTACACAACGCGTATATTCATCTGTAATTCAACTTGCAAAGAAGTTAGAAATTGATATTCCTATTGTAACCTTAAACGGAACTTACATCAGGAATGAAAGCGGAAGTTTCTTAAAAAAATTTCCAATATCTCAAAAAACCGTCCGAAAGGCCATTGACCTCGCCGACAGGTATTTCATAAAAATCGCATTATGTTACGATGATAAAATTGTTTATACGGAGAATAATTCCGTTATAAAAGATTTTATGCAACGAATCGGAACAACTTACGAATTAGTAAATTCTTATGATAATTATACCGATAGTGTGGTTGAAATCATTATGTCGGGGAACGATAAAAAAGCTATCCGGTATGTTTTAGACAAGCTATCATTTCCGTTGAGTTTTTTTATCACCGGAAAATATTATCGTTCACACAATATGCACCGGGTTTATAGTCTGGAGATTAAACGGTCAGGCATCAGTAAAAAATCCGGTTTAAAAATTCTCGCTTCACATCTTGGCGTATCAAAAAAAGAAATTGCTGTATTTGGCGATTGGTATAACGACAGGGATTTATTTGAATACGGTGGATTGAATATAGCGCTTCAAAATGCAGTACCGGAATTAAAACGCGCAGCAGATTACATTACAGAAAAAAGTAACCATGAAGCCGGTGTTGGACATTTTCTTCGCAATGTTTTCCAATAAAGAATTTCCTACGATTTTTCGGCTACATAATTTATATAAACGATATACTAAATGGAAAAAATCATTGAATGTGTCCCAAACATTTCAGAAGGTCGGGATAATCAAATCATAAATGCGTGTGCGGATGTTTTGAAAAACATCCCGGGAGTTACGCTCTTAGATGTTGATCCGGGCAAATCAACTAATCGGACGGTTTTCACTTTTGTCGGCAATGAAAAATCGGTTATTGAGGGGGCATTCAGGTTTGCGCAGAAAGCGTATGAACTCATTGACATGAGCAAACATTCGGGTGAACATCCACGAATGGGCGCGGTTGATGTTGTGCCGTTCGTCCCTGTAGCAAATGCCACGATGGAAGATTGTATTGCCTGTGCTAAGCGGTTTGGTGAAATGGTGGGTATGGAACTTGGTGTTCCAATCTATCTTTACGAAGAAGCTTCCGATAACCCTAACAGGAAAATGCTTAAACAAATCCGTTTAGGGGAATATGAGGGGCTAAAGGATAAAATACACAAGCCTGAATGGAAGCCTGATTACGGTCCGCAGGAGTTTGTTCCACGTTCCGGCGCTACCGCATCAGGGGCGAGAAATTTCCTAATTGCATATAATGTCAATATACTCGGAACGAAACAACAAGCCCACAGAATTGCACTGGACATTCGCGAGCAGGGACGAGGAAAAGATTCACCCGGAAAATTCAAAGCTGTAAAAGGCATCGGTTGGTATGTAGATGAATACGATATGGCTCAGGTTTCAATGAACCTCGATGATTATAAAATCAGCCCTCTACATTTGGTATTTGAAGAAATAGTTAGAATCGCCAAAATTTTGAATCTTGCAGTTTGTGGAAGTGAGCTTGTGGGATTGATTCCACTTGACGCAATGCTCTCAGCAGCGGAATATTATATTAAAAAAGAGAACTTATTTATTTTAGAGGAGAGGCAGAAAATTAAACTTGTTACCGAAAGGCTCGGGCTCTCTTCAATTACCCCATTTGTACCAGAGAAACGAATCATTGAATACATGATAGAAAAAGTGGAATCCGAACCACTGGCATCATTGTCTGTGAGAGATTTTACTGAACTCGTCGGCGCAAGAACTGCGGCTCCGGGTGGTGGTAGCGTTTCGGCACTTGTAGCTTCTCTCGGTGCAGCGCTCGGAACCATGATGGGATGGATGACATTCGGACGGAAAAAATTCGAGGAGCTCGATCAAAACATGAGATTGCTTATAAAACCAATGCACGAGAAAATGAAGTCACTTATTCCCATGATTGACGCTGATACCGATGCGTTCAGCGATTATATGGAAGCTATGAAACTCCCTAAAAATACCAACGAGGAAATTGAAATCCGTAACCTGAAAATGCAGGAGGGAATTAAAAAAGCTATTGAAGTGCCATTTAAAGTCATGGTTGTTGCTGATAGCTGTTGGGAAGATATGATTGAACTCGCAAAACACGGTAACCTCTCTTCATCGAGCGATCTGGAGGTTGGCGCAAAATGCCTTGAAACCGGTATATGGGGCGCTTATAAGAATGTTAAGATTAACCTTCCGATGATCGATGACGAAAACTTTAAGAGTGAGAAACTGAATCACGGTGCGAAATTATTGGATAGAGCTAAATCAATGGTTGGGACAATAGAAGAAATTCTGGTAGAACGGAGTAAATCCTAATGCTGAGTTTCAAACATTCTATTACAAATTTTAATTCAAAGGAGTTTTTGATAAAACGGTTAAATCCGGCAGGGTTTCCCAACGAAACAGTATCAGTTCACGGTAGAGTAAAGAATTCTTCATAACCGTTGTTGTGATGCCTTATTACTTCTGCCCTCACAAGATTTACCAAAATTCTGCTCGCCCTTCTTTCTGAAATATTAACAAGTCGCTTAAATCCTTTGAGCGTTATTTTTTCATTTTCATCCAGGTACCTGAAAAGACTTTTTTCAATTTCACCAAAGTTTAATTTGAACGGCTTGTTGTTGTTTGAATTTCTCAAGATTCCAACTGTTTCCCTCGATGCAAGTACACTTTTCTCACCTTGCCTTATAAAATATTTCGGGTTTTTTCCATTTTGTTCAGAGACGATTTTGTGCGGTTTTGTTTTGCTCTCCGGTACATTTACCACCACAACATCAACTCCTTTGATGAAAACAACTTCGTAAGTAAACTGAATTTCAGGTTCAGAATAGAACTTTGAAGCAGTTGTAATAAGCTCAATTTCACCTTTCTCACTTTCGACACCAATGATTTCTTTTGAATCATCAACACCGAAGATTATTACACCGCCTTTTGAATTTGCAAAAGCTGACATTTCTTTTGCGATTTTTTCTGGCGTTGAGAATTTTCTCTTAAACTCCACTTTTGAGTTTTCACCACCCTCAATAATTTTGTAAAGTTCTATTACGTACATTCGTTAATTATTTGAGTTATTCAGCCTATCGAGGTAATCCTGAAGGATGATTTGAGCAGAGAGCGAATCAAGTATTCCCTTATTTTTACGTTTAGAGAGGCGCATTTCCGAGTTTGCAACGTGATATTGGGCAAGCTTACTCGTTAACCTTTCGTCCATGAAAACAATCTCAACCGAAAGTGAGTTCTGCTTAAAGATTTGATTTAGTTTTTTTGAAAATTTTTCTACTGGAATTGTAGCGTGAGTATGCGTTGAATTAAATTTAAGCGGGTATCCGATTATTATCTTTTCGGCATTTTCGGCTTTTACCAAATCTAAAATTGAAACGAAAACTTTTTCATCGTTTGGGAAATACCCTCTGGCAAAAGCTAAAGTTTTTGATATATCACTTGCAGCGACTCCAATTCTTTTCAGACCGAAGTCAACTGCAAGGTATATTGTTTCTTTCAATAATTTTACTCGCTGGTGATTTGCTCTTTAAGGAAATTCTTAAGAAGTTTACCTGGTTTGAAGTGCATTTTTCTCCTACCGGGTACATATACAAATTCCCCAGTTTTCAGATTACGTGCTTTGGGTTTTGGTTTTGTTTTCTTAACCTCAAATACTCCAAAATCCCGAATCTCAATTCTTAAAGTTGGGTCAGCAGTCATTATTAACTCACGCATTGAGTCAAATAACGAATCTACAATAAGCTTTTTCGTGATTCGCTTACCCAAAAGCTTTTCTTCCATTTTGTTCTCTACATCCTTCCGGGTTAAGGTTTTAACCCTCGCTCTTTTTCTTTTTTGTGGAACTTCAAGAGTAGTTCCAAGTGTTGCATGCATTTAATGTTCTCCTATTGTTTTTTTGTATCTGAAGAAATACAGAATACTTGAATATACAATTAATATTGTTACAATGTAATATAAAAATCTTATATAAGGAGTTAAAAGTTCCATCTTTAAAATAGTAAGCAAAATCACCAATCCAATCCCGAATACAGTAATCTTTCCCATAAAATTGGAAATCATAATAATATCTTTCTTTTTCCCCACAAAATAACCAAAAATTAAAATTAATATATCCCGGAATATAACAATACAAAAAAACCAAACCGGGATCATATCGTAAATAAATAATGAAATAAAAATTGCTGCTACAGCAATTTTATCCGCAATAGGATCAATTATCTTCCCGGTTTCTGAAACCATATTAAATTTTCTTGCAATAAATCCATCCGAAATATCCGTAACATACATTACAAACAGTAAAACCAAAATTATATTTCTGTGTTCCTCTATTCCGTTTAATATAAAATACACTATCGGAATTACAAGAACTAATCTAAAAATTGAAAGTACATTAGGGATCAGCCGTAGTTCTTTATAATTGAAGTTCAATTGGATTTCAGAGAAGTTAATTTACATACAAAATTGGATAAATTTTAAGATTAATGCAATCAAACGATAAAATCTATCTCGATAACGCTGCTACAACCCCGGTTGACCCCCGTGTTTTTGAAGCGATGCAGCCATATTTGACTGAAATTTTCGGTAATCCGTCTTCTATACACCAATACGGAAAAATTGCTAAAGTCATGCTCGAAGATACACGTGACCTTATTGCAGAATTTATAAGGTGTAAACCGAAGGAAATTTTCTTTACCTCAGGTGGTACGGAATCAATAAACACTTTTCTCAAAGGAATTTCTTTGCCACCCGGGGAAAAAAATTGTATTATAACTTCATCCATAGAACACATGGCGGTATTGGAAACTATGAATTACTTAAATAAAAATTTCAACGTAATTCCCCGATATGTAAAACCGGAACGAAACGGTTCAATTGATCCCGGGGAAGTTCTCGATTTATTGGATGAAGCTACTATCGCAGTAAGTATAATGCACGTCAATAACGAAACCGGTGTTAAAAATGACATTAAAAAAATTGCTGAACATTGTAAATCAAAGAATATACCTTTTCATTCCGATACTGTACAGAGTTTTGGGAAAATGGATATAAATGTAAAAGAACTCGGGGTGGACAGTATATCTGCTTCCGCACATAAAATTTACGGACCGAAGGGAATCGGTTTTATATACGTTAACGAAAATATCAGATATGAAAATTTACTACATGGCGGAAGTCAGGAACGGAATAAACGTGGCGGGACTGAGAACATCCCCGCTATAGCTGGATTCCAAAAAGCAGTCGAAATATTGAAATCTGAGATGGAAAACGATATTAAACATTACAAAACTCTTCACGCACAGTTAATGACCGGATTAAACGATTTCTCACAATTGTTTATTTTAAATTCATCTGAATATTTATCAGTACCAAATATTGTCAGCATTTCTTTTTACAAATCAAAAATTAATTTCGATTCTGAAACTCTTTTTATGAAATTAGATATTGATGGAGTAGCAGTATCGGGAGGGTCAGCTTGCACTTCGGGCTCTCTGAAACCATCACACGTTATGCAGGAGCTGGGTCACGACAATGAAACAGCCATGGCAACCATCAGAATTTCTCTTGGGAGATTTAATACTCCGGATGATATTGTGAGATTTGTAAAACTTCTAAAAAAGGCTTTGGGGCTACTTTGAATTACTTTCTTCCATCTCAAAAAACTCCACTTCATTTGTTGGGTGAGTTTTTCTTTTAAAGCGGTTATTTATACTTCGCGCTATACCCGTCAAGATAAAAACCAGACAAAATGAAAATGTTGCTTCTCCACGAGAAATTACGATTAGTAAAATTGCTATCAGAAATACAAAGACTTTTACGGGATTTTTTTTAAAGCCCTCTTTGCTGAATTTAGGTAAAGTATCGTATTGAAATCTACTGATCATCAGGAGAGGGAGCCCGATTGCAAGTATCGTTATTACAATATTGCTTGTTTCTTCCGCGAAAATTTTATCGTGGTAGAAAATGAGATATGAACACAAAGTTGCAGCCGCGAACGGAGCCGGAAGTCCGTTAAACTTATCCTTATTAAAACCAACAAGCTGAACGTTGAATCTCGCTAACCTGAGAGCTGCAAACACCAGAAAGATTGAGGAAATTATTACACCGAAAGTTTCTATACCTTTGTAATGTATTGAGTACAACAAATATGAAGGTGCAAATCCAAATGAAATCACGTCAGACAATGAATCAAGTTCAACACCGAACTGGCTGGCGGAATTTAATGCCCTGGCGATAATTCCATCAAATGCGTCAAACAGCATTGCATAAAAAATAAATATACAGGCCATATCAAACTTTCCCTCAGTCGCATTAATAACGGAAAGAAATCCACAAACCCCGTTGAGAATTGTAAACAGCGACGGAATAAAGTTTCTCGATATCAACATAGTTCACCTATAATTGTTTCACCTGCTTTGACATGATCGCCTACTTTTACAAATATTTTCGTGCTCGGTTTAAATATGTAATCAACCCGTGACCCGAATTTTATCATCCCGAATTTGTCGCCGGATTTAACTGTATCGCCCTTTCTTATATCGCACACAATCCGCCGCGCTACAAACCCGGCAATCTGTTTGAAGATTAATTTACTGCCGGATAAACTTAAAATTCCTATTTCTGTCCGTTCATTTCTATCTGATGATTTATGGTCAAAAGCTACAACGTAATCGCCCTTTATGTATTCAAAATAGTTAACTGTACCCGAAACCGGAATTCTATTTACATGAACGTTCAAAGGAGAAAGGAAAATGCTCAACTGTTTCAATTTTTCTCCAGCTTCGAATACATCGTATTTTTCGTTAATTATATCGTCCACTAAAACTACTTTACCGTCGGCAGCTGAGAGAATTGAATTATCGTTTAACCCTTGCGGAACTTCCCTTTCAGGATCTCTGAAAAAATAAAGTGTGAATCCAAAAAAAAGCACCGATATAGATATCAGTGCAAGTTTTAGCCACAATATATTTATATAAAATGCAACGACATCAATAGCGATGGTGGAAACCAGAACAATAATAATTACATCTCTTCCGTAATTTGTTAATTTCATTTTCTGATTTTATCTAATATCTCTACGTAGGTTTCGGCAATATTTCCAAGACCAAATCTGAAGTTATCCTTATCGAGCTTTTTCCCAGATTCCAAATCCCATAACCTGCAAGTATCCGGAGAGATTTCATCGGCTAATACTATTTCTCCGTTTGAATCGTACCCAAATTCTAATTTGAAATCAACTAACTTAATTCCGTGATCGGAAAAAAATTTCTTCAAATGTAAGTTCACTTCTAAAGTCACTGCATCAATTTTTTTCATTTCATTAACATTAGCGATTTTCATTTCCTCAATGTGAGCGAGTGTAAAGAGTGGATCACCGAATTCATCAGATTTATAATAATACTCAATAAGCGGTTTTGAAAGCTCCGCCGCCTCGCTAAATCCAAATTTTCTGACGAGACTTCCTGCGGCTATATTCCTGCAAACTACCTCGACCTTAATTATCTTCAATGGTCTAACAAGCATCCCGGTATCGGAAACTCTTTCGATAAAATGTGAATTAACCCCTTTACTGCGCAGGTATTCAAACAAAATCGCAGAAATAGAATTATTCAACGCACCTTTGCCTGCAACGCTTTGTTTCTTTTCACCGTTAAATGCAGTCGCATCATCTTTAAATTCCTGCAAGTAAATATTCTCCCTACCGATAATTTCATAAATACACTTCGCTTTCCCTTCGTATATAAGTTTTTTTTCCATTCTGCAAGTTAAAAGTTTTCGTTTTAATATTCTATTAACTCCACGAAGTTTAGTAAATTCTTCCAAATGAAAAACCCCTGCTAATCAGTTTAACAGGGGTTAATCGTAATTACATTATAAGTCGTTTACTCAGGTTTTTTATCCTCTCCGGTATCATCGTGACCAACTGAATCCTGCTGCTTATCGTCACTGTCATCCGGTTTCATTTCCTGCTTGACTTCTTCGGAAGGCACTTCAGATTCAGGTTTATCTTCCTTCGGTTCAACCATCGCCTTGGTTTCAAAAGTCTCAATTGTAACAGGCTGCTTAACAAGGTTAGGATCATCTTCACCGATAATATCCTCTATCCTGAAATCAATCGGTTCTGATTCGTATGCCTTTTTCTTTTCCTGAAGATCTTTCAATGTAAACCGCCTAGTGAAATTAAATTTATCCTGATATGCGGTAATTTCATCTTCCGTTTTGTCTTTCAGGTATTCATTTACTGAGAGTACTATTTTTTTATTCGATTTATCAAATTCAATTACTTCAGACATGAACGTATCACCTTCTTTGAACAGTTCCTTGAAGTTCCTGATATTGACCGGAGCGAGTTGTGAAGCAGGTAAAAATGCATCAAGATCGCCACCAATTTCCACAATGATTCCGCGTTCAATCGGTTTCATAACTTTAACCTCAACCTCTGTTCCCGCTTTATACTGATCTTCAAGTTTCTCCCACGGGTTTTCAATTAGCTGCTTGATTCCCAATGAAATCCTTTGGTTTGCAACATCAACCCCGAGAATAACAACCTCAACTTCCTGATCCATTTTAAAGAATAAATTTACATCAAGAATTTTCTTAGTCCATGAGATATCGGATATATGGACAAGCCCGTCAACACCTTCCTCAAGTTCAACAAAAACCCCAAATCTCGTTATATTGCAAACTTTACCTTTTTGTTTTGTACCAACCGGGAATTTCTCAAGCAAACTCTGCCATGGATTAGGGGTGAGTTGTTTCATTCCAAGCGATAGCTTTCTCTCGTCAATATCAATATTGAGAATTTGCGCTTCGACAAGTTGTCCCATTGTTACAATCTGCCCGGGGTTCGTTATATGGTGCGTCCAGGACATTTCGCTAACGTGAATTAATCCTTCGATACCTTTTTCAATCTCAATAAATGCACCGTAATCGGTTAACGACACCACCTTTCCGGAAACCTTATCGCCAATTTTATACCGTTCATTAATATTTTCCCATGGGTGCTTCTGCAATTGTTTCAAACCAAGATATACCCTTTCCTTCTCCTTGTCAAATTCAATTACGTGTACTTGTATCTTTTGGTCGAGTTTTACGATATCGCTGGGATGATTAATTCTTCCCCATGAGAGATCAGTAATGTGAATGAGGCCATCAAGCCCACCGAGATCAACGAACACACCGAAGTCTGTAATAGCTTTAACAACCGCCTCAAGGTTCATTCCCTTCTCGATTGTCTTGAGCAGTTCGTTTCTTTGCCCCGCCATTGATTCCTCAATAATAATCTTATGCGAAACAATGATGTTCTCAATCGCGTTATTTATTTTGATAACTTTAAAATCAAGAACTTTTCCGACGTATTCATCATAATCCCTGATTGGTTTGGTATCAATTTGTGAACCTGGTAAAAAGGCAGTCAGGCCGTTGAGGTCAACTACGAAGCCGCCTTTAATCCTTCTGACACATCTGCCTTTGATGATTTCACCCTTTTCATGAATTTCAACAATCCGATCCCACATTTTGATTGAGTCAGCTTTCTTTTTTGATAGTACGAGCTGGCCTTCTTTATCTTCAATCTTCTCAAGGAAAACTTCAATTTCGTTACCTACTACAATTTCATCCGGATTGGAAAATTCGTTTACCGATACCCTCCCGTCTGATTTTGAACCGATGTCAATTAAAACATCTTCACCATTAATGGCAACAATCTTTCCTTTTACAAGCTCGTTTTCTTTTATCTGATTGAACGTCTTCTCATAAAGCTTGAGCATATTCTCAAATTCTTCATCGTCGTAATCTTCAGTTTTAAGGGTTTTTTTCGTATTTGAATCGCTTTTGGCTTTATCTTTTACAGGTGTATTTTGTACCGGCTTCTGTTCAAGATTTTCTGTCTCTAATTCACTCATTTTTTCCTCCTTTTTTTCCTGTGTGGCAGGAAAGTTTTTCCTGATTTGATTTGAGGTATCATATCAGGTTTAATTAATAGAATAAATTTAATTATCTAACTGCGAAATGATTTTTTTGTAAAGGCAATCAACTTGTTCTTCAATAATCATATTGGTAGTATCAACTTCTATTGATTCTTTAGCTTTTCTGAGCGGACTTTCTTTCCGGTTTGCGTCTATATCGTCCCTTTTTTTAAGCTCGAGTTTAATTTTATCCAGTGGGATTTTCAGCCCATGATCCCTAAAATCCTGCTGGCGTCTCGCAGCCCGGGTTTTTATATCACACGTAAAGTAAAATTTAAAATCCGCATTCGGAAAAACAACAGTTCCAATATCCCTTCCGTCCATAATCACGCTTTGAGAGTTCGCGAATTCCCGTTGCTTACTTACCAATATTTCGCGTACTTCCCTTATCTTTGAAATTGCACTTACCCTATTCGTTACCTCCAGCGACCGGATTTGTTTGGTAACATCTTCGCCGTTTATGTAAACATTTTCACCTTCAAGTTTCAGGTCGGCACTTTTCGTCAACTCAATAATTTTTGAACTATCGGTAGGATTTATTTTTTTCTTCAAGACTAAATAAGTAATGGCCCTGTACATCGCGCCACTGTCTATATAAAGTACTTTTAACTTATCTGCTAATATTCTCGCGGTTGTACTTTTCCCCGTCCCCGATGGACCATCTATAGCAACTACAAAATTTCTCATAGTATATCGCTTCGTATAATTTCATGTTGAATAAAACCTGTAATATGAAATAATCCGATTGCGATTTCAAGGTAATTAGCGGTATGTTTATAAGATCTGAAATGTAAACTTATCCAACAATATCAAACACAGTTTTATTTACCTTCAATAAATTCCACAACTTTTTTGAATATATTATCACCATCTAAACCGGCTTCATACAAAACACTTTCAGCGCTCCCGCTTCCGAGGTAATGTCCTTTCATAAATGGAAACATAATTCTTTCCCTACCGTATGTACTTCCAATCCACCTATACATAGTTGGCATCGTAAAACCGGTTATTCCCATAGCTTTCAAAGAAACTTCTTCCGGGAAAATTTCCTGTTGCTTCTCCGGGGGTAATAAATCAAATAATTCAGAACTTGAAACGTAGTACACCTCTACATTATAACCCGCATCATCCAGCTTTGGTAACGCACGATAAATGAACTCAATTGCCACACCGCTCTCCTGTAAAACGATCGGAATACTTTCAGACTGACTGTCTTTTGCTTTTCTTAATTTATAAACACCGTTTACCGAATCCTTAGCAGGTGCGAGCCCAAGCGCTTCTCTGTCAGCTACCAGTTCATTCGGACGGGTTACAAACGGTGAGAGGACTGCAGGTTTCTTCATAAGTCCGGCATAAAGTAAATCCCAAACTTCACCCGGCTCCCACGGAATCAGGGTAATCAATGCACCTTTCGGGAAATTTCCCTGCAGCAGTTGCAAGCACTGAGGATCCGCATGTGTAGGACCATCTTCACCGGTCTTTAAACCGGTATGCGCATTTACAAGTACCCAGGTTCTGAAATCTCCACCGAAGTGTACCACTCTGTTTTGTTCTCCTATGCAGTGTAACCTGGCATCAGTGTGCTCCATTGCTGAAATAAAAGCAGCGTAAGACGAACTTACGCCCAGGTTATTTCCGTATGCACTCAAGCCAGCCATCATTCCCCCCATCGCATCTTCACAAATTCCGCCGACTGATAGTATCCTTGAGCCGGGATTATCAACTGCATCGAAAAATCCGGACGAAAAACTCTCGCCCACTTTGTTTAAACTTGTTGACCCTAATAAATCCGCCGCAACACCTAATACTGCACCGCTTGTAAACTTGTTTATGTATGAAAGTGATGACCCCAATGCTGCTCGTATTGTTGTTTCTTTCCCGGGTACAAGACCAAGTTCTTTCTCCTTGTCAATATCCGATAAATCTTCGCCACCATATAATTTCTCGAGCTGAGGTGCATTTTCCCGTTTGACTCTTGACAATTTATTTACTCTTTCAGAGGAATCCAGAATTAACTTTGAGAAATATGAAAATGTATCATCGGATTCAATCGCCTTTCGTATTACCATTAAAGAGTCAAAAAATACCTGCTCAATTTGAACTTGCTTCAGGTTTCCTGTAAAGTCACTGTGTGATCCAAATTCATTTTGCAGCTCCTCTTCAGATTTAATTTCAAACCTTGGGAATTTAAGATTGAATTCATTTTCAAAACTCGAAAGGAATTCGTAATATTCCGGTGAACAGAATTTATGACCTGCACCGTGAGACCCTTTACCCTCTATACCGTATTTCCAGCCTTTAGTAGTTTTATATACAATGGCTGTTGGCATTTTGGTATCGATTGATTTCGCAAATTGCTGGGCTGCGAGTATTTTTCTGAAATCAGTTCCGTCATCAACATTTATCACATTGAAATCGTGCAGATAAGTGAATTCCACGGGATCCCATTGAACGTAATCACCTTTCAAATTACCTTCCCGACAGACTCTGTTGCTGTCAATTGATGCCTGATTGAAATCAACATGGAAAATAATATTGTAAAGTCTCATTGCTGAAGCAGCAGCAAGTGCTTCCGACACCCTTCCCGGTGTCATCCCACCTTCACCTTCAAGGACATGTACAAACGGAGTCGCGCCATCATATTTATCCATTGCACCAAGCGCCTGCCCGAATGCAACTGATACACCAATTCCACTCGCCCCTGTTGCAACCTTAACAAAAGGTACCGCCGGCGTCGGATGACCATCTAACGGTTTCGCATTAAACTTTCTGAACAACGGGAGTCCATTAGTCGGATTTCGTCTGAACCCGAGGAGATCTTCAAGTCGTAAACGGGAATTTTCATCAGGTAGCTCTGAACGGTTATATGCCCTCACGACTTCATCTCTCAATGCATACATCGCATATAATCCCATAGCTTTATGACCTGCTGCGTAAATTAGCATATCGTTGTCATCTCTTAACGGCGATGAAATATCGTAATCCGCGGTTTTATACAATATCGTTTCGACAATTCTTCCGGAAGAAATTGAGCCACCCGGATGACCGCTTGTTGGAACGAAATTAAACAAAATTCCACAGAGCGTTCTATATATCAAGTCCAGCTTTGCAAATTTAGCAGCTTCCTCCTCAGTGAGGGTTAGCGGAATATCTTTGATGTCAAAGTAATGCCCTCTCCGGGGTCCGAAATTCAACACGGACCTTTTCTCGGTTGTTGTTTCCATGAATATATTTTTGAAATTTTTAAATCAGGTACTTCGGGATTTGGGTTTCCGAAGTTTACGTTAGCAATATAAATATAACGGTTAAGATTTAAACTGATATATATTTGCCCAATTTAATCCTACTATGAAATTATAATAATTATCTAAGCTTAGATTAAGCCAATAACTTTATTTATTCAGACTGTTAATAATTTTATATGTCCGGATTTTTTTCTCAAAATGAAATATTGAATCAGATCATTGTATAAAATTCCTACAACTGAAAGAATTACCGGTTACCTCAAGGCGATGGCTTCAGGTTTAGCTTCCTTATCTGTTCCTTCAATTCGATACCATGAACTCTTATCGTTCCATGCAATGTAGCGCCGTTCATCAGTTTTATAATGCCAGTCTTTGTCAATCTGGTAGAAGTATTGAACACCCACAGCTTCAATTATATTTGTTATTGCATTATCGTGATAATTGTTTTCGTCATAATCCGTGTATGCTTTTTTTCCCATCTCTGAGTAAAACGAATATAAATCTGTAAGCAGGTTATTCACATTTGAATCAATTTCATTAACGTTCAACCCGATTCGTTGAGATTCCCTAATCGTTATAGGATAGCTATGAGAGGGATAATTGGAATTTAAGCACTTGCTGATATTATCCGCTTTACCTTTATCCGTCATATGGAACGACAGAATTTCACTGCATAGTCTGATTGAAAGAGAACTTGCCCTATCAACTGCACCGATTGCAAGCGGATGAATAAACTTGTACAATTCAGGATACGGATTACTTTCACCTTGCTCCTCATTCCAAAGTTTCACAACTCTTGTAAGCTCATCGTGACCGATACGAACAAGGTTATTATTGCGATCAATCGGCGAAAGCTCGTGTGTAATTGATGTATCAATCGGAGTAAGGTACGCCAGTGGTCCCATTTGAATTTCCTCAGCACCGAGCGCCAACATGGTTGCCGCTGAGCCACATTCTCCCTGTATGAGCGCAGTTAATCTTTTTGTGTGTTGCCTGAGGAGATTAATAATCCTGAGCGATGCTTTCCCATCTCCGCCATCTGATTTTATCAGTAAGTACAGATCTTCCTGCATATCCCATTCAGAAATTATTTCGTGGAAGATGTTTACATCATTCTGACAAATATTACCGCTAATGGAATTGTAATATGATATAATTTTTCCACCGGTAATTGATTCGATTTCTCTGAGGACTTTCTGTGCCTCTTTGTACATAATCGGGGGCTTTACCAACGTTACTTTATCCGCCATTTTGTATTTTTTTTAATTTTGGAAAAGTAAGAAATAGTTCTTAAATTGACAGGTTAAAAAATTGTGATTATGGGGTATCAAACATATACCACATGCTATTTCTTTTTGAACCTTTAATAATTAATATTGTAAACTCATATGAGGTTTAAGAAAATATTTCAGAATAACGAAAAGTGGGTTTCGGAAAAACTTTCGATTGATCCCGATTACTTTAAAAAGTTATCCTGCGGACAAAACCCGGAGTTCCTTTACATAGGTTGCAGCGATAGTAGAGTAACTGCAGAGGAAATGATGGGTGTAAATCCCGGTGAGGTATTCGTCCACCGTAATATTGCGAACATTGTCAGCAGTACTGATAGCAATCTAAACGCTGTCGTTCAGTTTGCTGTTCAACATTTAAAGATCAAACACATAATTGTTTGCGGGCATTATGAATGTGGCGGAGTAAAGTCTTCAATGAATCCCGGCGATCTCGGTCAACTCAACAGCTGGCTCCAATCTATTCGTGATGTTTACAGACTTCATCAAAATACCCTCGATAAGATTACTAACCAGCGTGAAAAATTTGATAAGCTTGTCGAATTAAACGTAGTGGAACAGTGTATTAATATTGCTAAGATTGACCACGTCCAGCGCCAATGGTATAAAACCGGTTTTCCAACGATACACGGCTGGGTATTTAACATCAGAACAGGAAAGATAATAGATCTCGAACTTAACATGGATGTGGTTTTTGCAGATATTAGAAGCATCTACGATTTAAAGCCACACAAAAAGAGAACTAAACCTTTCGGTAATTAAATTATCCACTGTACGTTCGAATTAACGAAATAAGTCAACAAAAAACCCTGCGGCTTAGCAGGGTTTAGTTTTTCAAATGTAATAAAAATTTTCATTCACCTTTCAGAACTGAAGCCCATGTTACCTTTACGCCGCCATTTTTCAACATTCGCGAAACACTGCAGTATTTTTCCATTGATAAGTCAATCGCACGGTCGAGATCTTCAATCTGTGCGTCTTCGCTGACAAGCTCATACATGAGGTGTATTTTCGTGAACACTCTCGGATGTTCTTCCGACTGAACCGCATCAACATAAATTTTAAAAGCGGATATGCTTTTACGTTTTTTCCGGATAATGCTTAAAACATCCATTGCGGTACATCCTGCGAGCGATTGCAAAAGTACTTCCATCGGGGACGCATATTCGGCATCGCCACCCGAAGTTGAATAAGCATCAAAATAAGTTACCTTACCGTTTTCGTTACTTCCGGCAAGTTTCATTTTTTCCAAAAGTTTTACTTCAACTTTCATGTAATGTGATTTTAGTTTAACTGGAGTTCTTTAATTCGTTTCTTTTCAGCCCGCGTTATGAAACCGACCGCGACTAAAATAAAGATAAGAGATAGCCATTCCGATTTATCCGGATACTTGCCACTAATGAAAAATGCAAATATCAAAGTTGCGGTAGTCCCCGCCAGTAGTGAAGTAAGCCTGTTAACGAGTCCGGCGAAAGTTGCCGTTCTCCCTTTATACATAAAAATAAAAACAGAAAAGAATGCCACCGCACCGAACGGTACTCCCGCAAGTACCGCCCAGAACCAATCAGAACGCGCGTTTGTCACCGTCTCCCTGAACTGGAATGTAACGCCATTCTCAGAGCCGGCAAAATATATTAATCCGAGAAATACAAGCAACATCGTTAAGGTTGCAAAGATTTGTTCGAGTCCGAAAAAAGCTTTGTTGTCCTGTTTGACTTTGGAAGTCCTTGTGTTCTTGTAATAATTCATAATATATATTCGCAATGAATAAGCTAAAATGTAAGAAATCAAAATCGCCATCGCTGCAAAATTTCCAACGAATTCAAATTCTCCTTCTCCTACAAAAAACAAGTTAGTTGATACTCCAAGTATTGCAAAAACCACTGCGAGATTTTCTTCAAGATACACTTTCTTTTTCAGTAGACCCTGTTTAATTTGAATTGCATCAACGACCCTGCTAATCACGATAACGCTACCCCGCATAATAACCATTGCAACCATTACGGAAATTGGTAGTGAATAAAGTAAAGTCGTTGTCGGGATAACAACCGCAGTACAAATACCCGAAGGTATAATGTAATACACTTCTCTCGGAAGTTTCAGCGGACCAATGTTGATATAACTTTCGCTCTCAAACCTGTACCACTTAAGCGCAAAAACAATGCTAAGGGCGAATGCCGTACCGCCGAGGGTGCTGTACACTAGATATTCGATTCCACTGAAATCAGGTAACCCTAATTCCTTTGAACCCTGAAAATACTTCACCAGAACGCCGGTTAATACATAAAAAGTAAAGTAACCGATACATAACCGGATAAGACCTGCAGTTGAACTGTCCTTTGATTCGTTGAACATGAGCTTTTCCTTATGTTAATTTATTTATAATATCGGCGTAATCGGGAAATTCATTTAAAAGATTTTCCCTTTTCGCCAGTTCGAAATCATTGAAATTAAAACCCGGTGCAACGGCGCAACCAACAAGACAGTAACCTGCTTTATCGGTTACCTCAGCTCCAAACCAGGAGCCCATTGGTATTACAGCTTGCAGGTGTTCACCCTTATCGTAATCATAACCTAACTTAATCGTGTTTCTCTTTCCGTCAGGATATATGATATGAACAAGAGCACCGTTACCATCAAGATGATACCAAATCTCATCAGATTTCAAGCGATGAAACTTCGAGGTTTGTGTTTTATCCAACAGAAAATAAATGCTCGTTACAAAATTTCTTTCGCCGTCATACCTCTCAGGTAAATGCTCCCTTTGCACAAATTCCCGGCTTCTGTAAACTTCCTTAAAATAACCGCCTTCCGGATGCGGTAACATATTAAATCGTTCAATCCAGTAGTCTGCGTTTCTGCTCATTTAAAAAATTTTCATTTAAAGAAAAAAGTCAGCCACACACAATTCGGTTCACTCGAAGTTTCTTTTACCCTGTGTAATTTATGTGCCGGAATGAAAATGTAATCCCCTGATTTTAATTTCACGTCCGGCTCACCTTCGAATGAAAGAACTGCTCTACCACTCAGTACAATTACCCACTCGTTCAATTCCTGCTTAAGCCATTCTCCGGGTTTTGTGCAGTGAGCTTTTGAAACTATTCGCTCTACATACACATTTTCACCTTCAAATATTTTCTCTATATACTCATCAGATAAGTCAAGGTCGCTCAAGTTCTCGAAAATATTATTAACTATCATTCTTTTTCCTTTAACGCCCGAATATCTGCGCCGGTCGGACTTTGGAATAAAGTCAGACCAAAATTCTTTGCAGATGAAAGTAAGTGATCAAATATATCGGACTGAATCGCTTCGTAAATAACCCAGTCGGTCGTATTAGTAAACGCATAAATTTCGAGAGGCAAACCTTTCTCAGTCGGTTCAAGTTGCCGTACTATCAATGAATAGCCTTTCTCCTGCCGGATATCCGGGTTATTTCTCAGATAAGCTTCTATATACTTCCTGAAAATCCCGACGTTGGTCAGGTTGCGCCCGTTGATTAGTTCACTTTTATTAATGTTTCGCTCCTCATTGAACTCGTCAATTTCTTTTTCACGGATTTGAATATATTCGCGTATCAGTTCGTACTCCCTGAATTTAATCAACATCTCCTTCGTGCAGAATTTAATACTATTAACATTCACATACAAAGATCTTTTAATCCTTCTACCTTTCGAATCAACCATTCCACGCCAATTTCTAAATGACTCGGAAATAAAGGCGTAAGTTGGAATCATAACGATTGTCTTATCAAAATTTCTGACTACAACCGTATTAAGGTTTATTGATATTACATCGCCATCGGCATCGTGTTTCGGCATGGTTATCCAGTCGCCGGGTTTCATCATATCATAGGCAGAAATTTGAATACTGGCGACAAATCCGAGCAGTGTATCTTTGAACACGAGTAATAGCACGGCAGTCATTGCTCCCAATGCACCAAGCAGATATATCGGCGATTTATTAAGTATCACTGAAAATACCAAAACAACCGCGATAAGCCAGATAATAATAACGATAAGCTGTGAATAACTTTTCACCGGTTTATCGCGGAATACCGGAAGTTTATTGAGACCAGCGCTAACTGCAGAAATAAACCTTCCAAGAACTACCGTTACGGATATAATGATATATAAATCAGTAAGCCCGCTGAAAAACGAAATATAGCCAGGCGATGATTCAAAGACTTCAGGAATGAAAGCTTTTATAACAAAAGCGGGAGTAATGTGAGCTAAAGGAACGATTACTTTTTTAGTCCTGAACTCTTCTCTGCCCGGTATCTTCAGTTTATCTGCTAACTTTTTCAACCCCTGAATGAACAAGAGCTTCGTCAGGTGAAAAGTCAACACGCAAATAATTACCAGCAATATTAAATCAATAACGGTCGCAAAAAAATTAACCCAAAAATTATCCAGCCCTATTCCGGCAAGATGATTTTTTATCCAATCCGAATATTGTCTATAATATTTCATGTTAATTTTTTAACAGATAAAAGAAAACCCCGTATCGTAAACCTTTAGTAGAAATTTTTATTTCATTGAATCCGAAATATTTCATAAATTCATTGAGAATTAATCCACCCGGTACAATTATATCTGCACGACCTTTCATGAAATCACCCATAGTTCTTATTTGTGTTGTATCCTTTTTCGATAAGATATTTATCATTGATGAAATTTGAAAGGTCTCTAAAGTTTTCCCGTGAATTTTATCTTCCTTGAAATTTTTCATGTTGTTAATCAAAGCATAGTAAGTAACCGGTGTACCTGCAACCCCTATGAGATCTTTGTTGTAAAGGTTTAGAAAATTAATTTTCATAAATTCATCATTGAGTAAATCTACAGCCTGTTTAACTTTCTCTCTTCCGAACTTCCCGTCGCTGAAAAATTTATCCTTTAATGTAACAGCCCCGATATTTAAGCTTTTATAGTAAAACAAATCATCGAATAAATAACCAAATTCGGTGCTCCCGCCACCGATATCTATTACAGCATAGTCATGCGAAAACGGGAAATCAAATGTAGCCCCGTAGTACGAACACCTTGCTTCCATTTCAGTGGAAATTATTTCAATCCCTGAATCAAATTTTTGGTTAAGGTCTGATATAACCTGCTTACTGTTACGTGCATTGCGAAGTGTGTAAGTCCCGAAAGCAAATATCCTGTCGCAGTTATATTTTCTTGATAAGGTTTCAAAATTTCTCAACGTTTTGGAAACTCTGGCAGTTGCTTCTTTTGAAATTTCACCGCTTACTTCAAGCCCTTCACCAAGTCTCGGCGTGTCAAAAGTTTCAAACACCGTAACTGTCTTACCGTTTACAAGTTCTGCAATTAATAAAATACAGGTATTCGTCCCTATGTCAATAACTGCAATTCTGCTACTTTTTTCTTGCATAAATACCAAGCCATTCCGCTTTTGAATTTATCACTACCGGCGAGTAATAATTTTTCATCAATAAGGAAACAATAGGTCCCCATTCCTGATGTAAAATTCCCGACAGTAAAAGTTTCCCGCCGGAATTCAGTTTCGCGTGAATCAGATCGAAAGTATCTACAATTACCGAACGGATAATATTAGCGCAGATAATATCAAACCCGGATTCATCCAGACTTTGAATGTTTGAAAATCTCACCTGAACAATTTCCGCAACATTGTTCACCGTAACATATTCATTTGCATTTTCAATGGCATCTGGATCATTATCAATTGCAATCGCTTCACTAACCCCTAACTTAGCACAGGCAATTGAAAGTACAGCAGTCCCGCAACCATAGTCGAGCATTTTCTTCTCAGTACCAGTTATATTTTTTGCAATCATCTCAAGCATTAACTGCGTCGTTTCATTGTGTCCAGTACCAAATGACATTTTAGGATTAATTTCAATCAGTACCTTTCCGGGTTCAGTTTTCACCTCATCCGATTTCCATGAAGGATAAACAATAATTTTATCCGATATATGAACCGGTTCAATTGTTTTCTCCCATTCCTGATTCCAGTTTTTTTCTTCGAGTTCGGCAACGATAAAATCATCAGGAGATAATGATAATACGGATAAAAGATTACTTTTCAATTCCTCAGTTTTCCATCCGGCGGATGATTCAAAATAAGTAATGAACTCGCTTCCTTCCTCAAGGATATTAGTAACACCATTTAAAAAGAGCAGACTTTCTATCTGCTCCCTATTCTTCCGATTGAACTTTACCCTGACCTCAAAATAGTTCATCGGTAAATTTTTCCCTTTGCTGAATCGAGCGTATTTTTCATAAGCATTGCAATTGTCATCGGACCAACTCCACCCGGAACCGGTGTAATTTTTGATACTTTTTCAAAACAGCTGTTGAAATCAACATCGCCGGTTAACCTGTACCCGCGTTGCTTCGAAGTATCGTCAACCCGGTTAATTCCCACATCAATTACAACAGATCCTTCTTTAATCATATCGGACTTGATAAATTCCGCCTTCCCCATTGCAACAATTATTATATCCGCATTTAAAGTAAAATCCCGTAAATCGTTGGTTGCACTATGGCAAATACTGACGGTTGAGTTTATCTCTTTCCGTAACATAAGATTTGCAATTGGTTTTCCGACAATATTGCTTCTGCCGATTACAACTGCATTTGCGCCGTTGGTGTTTACTTTGCTACGCTTTAATAGTTCTACGATTCCATAAGGTGTACAGGGAATATATGAGCTTGAACCAATCACCAGACGCCCGAAATTAACCGGATGAAATCCATCTACGTCCTTGCGGTAATCAATTGCTTCTATAACTTTTTCCTCGTTGATATGGCGCGGTAATGGTAACTGAACAAGTATCCCGTGGATATTATTATCATCATTAAATCTTTGTATCAGGTCCAGCACTTCAATTTCAGACACGTTTGATTGAAGTTTTTCTGTAACTGAATAAAATCCAAGCGAGTCACATGCTTTACCTTTGCTCCTGACGTAAACTTCCGATGCAGGGTCATCGCCAATTAGTATGAATGCAAGTCCGGGAGTAATTCCGGTTGCCGCTTTAAGTTCTTCGGTTTCGCGCTTAACCTCCGCCTTGATGATGTCGGAAATTTCCTTCCCGTTAATTATTTTACTTTCATCCATTAATTAATTTTTGTTCTCTTCTATTATCTTGTAAAACTCATCAAACAAGTATTTGCTGTCATTAGGACCCGGTGCTGATTCAGGGTGGTATTGAACTGAAAAAACCGGATACCGCCTGTGACTGATCCCTTCATTTGTACCGTCGTATAAATTTGTATGAGTAACCTCAACCTCATCCCTGTTCAAGGTACTCTCGTCAACTGCAAAGCCATGGTTTTGAGAAGTGATTTCAATTCTATTTGTCAGCTGATTTCTAACCGGATGATTCGCACCTCGGTGTCCGAATTTCAATTTATAAGTCTTCGCATTTAAAGCCAATGAAATCAATTGATGTCCGAGGCAGATTCCAAACATTGGTATTCCCGAAGGTATAAGTTTTGAAATATTTTCAATTGCATATCCAACAGCAGCCGGATCTCCCGGACCATTTGACAGGAATATACCGTCAGGTTTGTAATCGAGAATTTCCCTGTATCCTGTAGTTGCGGGGAACACCATCATATTAAAACCGTAACGATGGAATTCCCGTATAATATTCTTCTTTATTCCGAAGTCATAAACTGCTACCCTGAAACGGTTTTTCCCATGAAGTTCATAACGCTTTGTTACAGTTACTTTACCTGCGAGATCTGTACCGGTCATAGTTGGAATATTTCTAATCCGTTTCATAACATCCTGCACTGAAAGATTTTCATTTGTAATGTAACATCGCATTGCCCCCTCTGACCTTACAATCTTTGTAAGTTGTCTTGTATCAATACCGGAAATACCGGTTACTCCGGATTTCTTCAGATAATCACTTAATGAATCTATCCCTTCGAAATTGCACCAGTCATCTTCATAATTTCCGACGATAAAACCGTTAGCCTGCACTTTATCGGATTCGGCATCGTTGTAATTTACGCCATAATTTCCAATTAGCGGATATGTCATCATAACGACCTGACCGTAGTAAGAAGGATCGGTGAGAATTTCTTCGTATCCGCAAAGAGCCGTATTGAACACAATTTCCCCCCAAGCGTTACCCTCCGCACCGAAGAGTTCACCTGAAAAAATCATTCCGTTTTCTAATACCAGCTTTCCCTTTGACAACCGGAATTATTTTAAATCTCTTACGAAGGCATCTGAATAGCCCGCGTTAATCACGGTTCTCAGATAATTATTCGCAGCATCAATTTTATCGAACACTCCGACAGTAATTTTAAATAATCCGTCATTGCGGTCGAGCGTTTTATCAACCCGCATCGAGAGAACATTTTGCGCTTTACTGTAAAATGCGTTCGCTAAAGTTTCATCGCGGAATGCGCCGATTTGAATTGTAACTTTATAGTCAACCGGTATTACCGGTTCCTCAATTATTACCGGCGGTACCCTGACAGTGTCCGGCGGTAAAAGTATTTCTTCATCACAACACCACTCCTCACCGCTTGTACATGACTGAACAACTATTGACATCACGACAAATACGATAAAGAGAAACGAGGTACTAACAAATGAATTTTTCATTTTGATTTATTTGATCTTAAATGTTTATTTAAGAATTCCAATTTCGCTTTAAAAACTTTAATCTGGTTTGAGACTTTTGAGAAGCCATGTCCTTCGTCCTCAAGCAGAATGTAATCTACATCTTTACCTGATGACTTCAGTTTTTTCACTATCTGACCGGATTCGGCTTCAACTACGCGCGGATCGTGTCTGCCTTGAATAACCAACATCGGGCATTCTATTTTATCAACAAAATTAATCGGTGACCTTTCCTCAAGCAATCCTTTATCGCGAACTGGATTTCCAACGAGTATATCCGTACCTGATTTCCAGTGTTCCGGGACAGAATTTACAAACGTAATCAGGTTTGACGGTCCGAAAATATCAACTGCACATCTCCAGCGTTCGGGAGCTTTTGTAACACAGGTAAGCGTCATAAAGCCCCCGAAACTTCCGCCGACAACTGCAATTTTCTTTCTGTTAACAAAACCGGAACTGCAAAGATAATCGTACGCTCCGAGTACATCTTTAAACTCTGCTCCGCCCCAATCTTTGTAAATCAGTTTCTGAAATTTTTTCCCGTATCCTGTACTACCCCTGAAATTTGGCGCAATGACAATATAACCGGAATTAGTTAATACCTGAATGTACTTTGAGAAATTGTGAACCTCCTGCCATTCCGGACCACCGTGAGGCCAGATAATTGCGGGATTTGAACCGTTTTTCTTTGTACCACGCGGTATATAAAGTATCGCATGGATTTTTTTTCCGTCAAAACTTCTATAGAAAATATCTTTACCTACCGTAAATCCCTCTTTACCAAGTCCGCCAATCAACGAATCGGTCAACTGGGTTATTTTACCGCTCTTAAAATCATAAGTAAAAATATCGGCAGGATTTAATGGCGATTCAAAAACGTAAACAAGTTTTTTTCCGTCTTTGGTAATCTTTAAAGATGAATAGTTACCTTTCGGAAGGTTTAATTTACTCGATTTCCCCGTCTTTAGATTTAACATGTAAGGGGACAAGTTACCGTTCCGGTTTAATGTATATATCATGAAACTGTTATCATCCGACAGCACGAAATTCGCAACATCCCAGTGATGTTTTACAACCCAGTTTGATGTAGCCTTCTTTATATCGTAATACTTGATTCCCTTGAAATCCCTCCCCTCATCACTGACAAAGTAGAATCCTCTGTTTTTATTGTCGAATTCAGACCCCGCATTGAAAGTATCAACCGAAAGATCGTGTCCGGTAATGTTCTTTAATTTACGGCTCGTGGTATCATACAACAGAAGGTCAGTGTTAATGTTACCGTACATTTTTACGAAAGTAATGTATCTCGAATTATCGCTCCATTCTTCGGCAATAGTAGCGGTAGGATCATCAAAACCATAAACACGTTTCTCCTTTCCGGTTTTCAAATCGTGTACAAATGTTTCAAAATTATATGAGAGTTTCCGGTTTGTCGAATAAAGAATTTTTGTACCGCCTTTATTGAACCCAACAAACATGGTTTGCGATTGATTATCGCCTGCCACGTGTGTAACTTCACCGCCGTCAGAGGGAATTTTATATATTTGCAGATTTTCGTTCCCGTTGTAGTCACTCAGGAAAATCAGTTCGGGAGATTTTGGATTTTGATAAATTGCTTTTACGGAATCGTTCCAAACAGAAATTTGCTTTGGCGCCCCGCCAATAATCGGGACTGACCATATCTGAGGAGTACCGGTCGTGTTGGTAATGTAAAAAACAGTTTTGCTATCGTGAGATAACTTAAATCCGTAAATTGACCGGATTGAAAAAAATTGTTCAACTGAAAATTGCTTTACTGCAACTGAAGTAGTTTTCTTTTTTGACATGAATTCAGGTAAGTTACAAAGTTATCGAAGATAGAATTTTTACTAAAAATATTTTAGTCTATAAATATCTTTTATTGAGATTAAATCCAAAGACGGGAACTTGCTTTAAATTCCCTTTTAATATGTTTATTTTACGTAAATCAACAAATGTACATTGAGCAATGTAATAAAATTTCTCGACCGATTAAACTACGGTGTAGATGCAATTGGTACAAATGAGCGGGCTGCATTTTTTTCAGGTAGGAGCATTAAAAAGGAGAGTAAAATTGATGCGCTGAATACCATAATCAGCATGATCGACCTGACTACTCTGGAAGGGAAAGACACAGCTGGCAAAGTTTATTCAATCTGCAGTAAAGCAATCAGACCAATTCCTGCCGATAGTAGCGTACCGCACGTTGCCGCCGTTTGCCTTTATCCGAATATGCTAAAATACGCTAAACGTGCGCTCGAAGGAAGTGGTGTAAAACTTGCATCAGTTGCAACTGCATTTCCGTCCGGTCAATTCCCGCTAAAACTTCGTGAAGAGGATACCGCAAAATGTATAAGAGATGGTGCGGATGAAATTGATATGGTAATTTCGAGAGGTGAGTTTTTAAAAGGGAATTATGATGTGGTCTTCGAGGAAATCAGGAGAATCAAAAATATCTGTACAGAGGAATCAAAGAAGGCGAGCGATAAAACCGGGAAAGAAGTAAACGTTCACCTTAAGGTAATACTTGAAACGGGGGAACTTGAAACTTACGACAATGTACGAAATGCGAGCATTATAGCAATGCTTGCCGGTGCGGATTTTATTAAAACCTCAACCGGGAAAGTTCAACCGGCGGCTACCTTACCTGTTACCTTGGTAATGCTTGAGGCAATACGGGATTATTACAATGAAACCGGAATACTAACGGGAATGAAACCTGCCGGCGGTATCAGGAAATCAAAAGAAGCAATTGCTTACCTCGTTATGCTGAACGAAACTCTTGGATATCAATGGATGACACCGGACTTGTTCCGCTTCGGCGCAAGTTCACTGCTCAACGATGTGCTGATGCAACTCGTTAAACAGAAAACCGGCTACTATCAGGGATTGGATTACTTCACCATTGATTAAAACCATATATTAGAAAGAATACTTTTAAAATGAAAAATAATTTGGCGTTAAAAAAGACTTCGGTTGGAAAATCACTTGGCAGGGAGATGGTTTATTCACCTGCGCCGGAGGATAGCTCACACATAAAAATAAATAAGCGTTACGATTTGTTCATTGGCGGTAAAAATGTCAGAACCAAGAAATACTTTAAGACAATTAACCCGTCGAATGAAAAAGTTCTGGCGGAAGTTTCTTACGCTGATGGCAAGGATGTAGAGAGAGCGGTATCTTCAGCCCGGAAGGCTTACGACAAATACTGGAAAAATCTTCCGGCACGTGAGAGGGGTAAATATATTTTCAGAATTGCGAGAATACTTCAGGAAAAGGCGAGGGAATTTTCCATCATCGAGAGTATGGACGGCGGTAAACCAATACGCGAATCAAGGTTAGTTGACGTTCCGCTCGCAATTGCACATTTCTTTTATTACGCGGGTTGGGCAGATAAACTACACTTCGCCTTTCCCGGATTAAAGCCCGAACCAATTGGTGTAGCAGGACAGATCATACCCTGGAACTTCCCGTTGCTCATGGCAGCATGGAAAATCGCTCCGGCGCTTGCGTGTGGAAATACTGTCGTAATAAAATCTGCTGAAACAACTCCGCTTACACTTTACAAACTTGCGGAAGTAATACAGGAAGCCGGACTACCCGACGGCGTCGTAAATATTATTTCAGGCGACGGAAAGACAGGATCGTCTCTTGTCAACAGTCCAGGCGTAGATAAAATTGCTTTCACCGGATCAACCGAAGTAGGTAAGATTATCATGCGTTCAATTGCCGGTACAAATAAACGGTTAACTCTTGAACTCGGTGGGAAAGCTGCCAATATAATTTTTGAAGATGCTCCGCTTGACGCTGCCGTAGAAGGAATTATTAACGGAATTTATTTCAATCAGGGTCACGTTTGCTGCGCCGGTTCAAGGTTACTCGTACAGGAAAGTATAATGGAACATGTAATCCGCAAACTTAAATTCCGAATGAAAAACCTGCGCGTTGGCGATCCGCTTGATAAAAATACAGACATCGGCGCAATAAATTCCTCCGAGCAGTTGAAACGAATAACGGAGCTTGTCGAATCGGGCGTAACCGAAGGCGCGGAGATTTATCAACCAAATTGTACACTGCCGGCTAAAGGCTATTGGTTCAAACCTACTTTCTTCACTAACGTGTCGCAATCAAACCGCATTGCAAACGAAGAAATATTCGGACCTGTACTTTCAATTCTTACTTTCAGAACACCAACTGAAGCGGTTGAAAAGGCGAACAATACTTTTTACGGTCTCTCAGCAGGCGTATGGACTGACAAAGGTTCGAAATCGTTCAATATTTTGAATAAGCTCAAAGCAGGTGTTATCTGGGCTAATACCTTTAACAAGTTCAATCCGGCTTCACCGTTCGGCGGTTACAAAGAATCCGGCTTTGGACGCGAAGGCGGTAAACACGGGCTTGAAGCTTATCTCAATGTATAACTTTATCTGAATCGGAGTATGTGAAAACTTATTCAAACACAAATCAAATTTAAATTAACCCAATCCAATTTATGTCAGAAACGATTTTCGATAAAATTTTAAGCGGAGAAATCCCGTCAACCAAAGTTTACGAAGACGATGACATTTACGCATTCAGGGATATAAATCCTGCCGCGCCCGTTCACGTTCTTGTAATTCCGAAACTGAAAATTACAGGTTTTAAGGATTTAAAAGGACTTAGCGAATCAGAAATCGGTAAGTTTATAAAGGGAGTATCAAAAGTCGCAGGCGAGCTGGGTTTGGATAACGACGGTTACAGAATTGTATTTAATCAGGGAAAGCATGGGCAGCAAACGGTGGATTACATACACGCGCATATTATTGGTGGTCGGCAGTTAACATGGCCTCCGGGTTAAGGATTGAGAATTTCCTCCAGTTCATCTTCGGTAACAAGAATTTCCCTCGGTTTTGATCCTTGACCGGGTCCGACTATTCCTGCATCTTCAAGCTGGTCAACTATGCTACCGGCGCGGCTAAACCCTACTCTCAGTCTCCGCTGGATAGTTGAAACTGAACACGCCTGTAGCTGAAGTACGAGCCTTGCAGCAGTTTCAAATAATTCATCGAGTTTTGTTTCTCCCCCGTTTCCTCCACGTAATTTCTGTGCAACAGAGGGGAGTGCGAAAGGTCGGGTGAATCCCTTTTGTGAACCTATGAATTCAGCTATCTTCTCGCACTCTTCGGTGGAAATAAATGCGTTCTGAATTCTGATTGGTCTCGGGGCTGATGACGAGAGAAATAACATATCACCGTTCCTCAGCAATTGTTCAGCGCCACTGATATCAATAATCGTTCTCGAATCAACACGGGATGCGACCTGATAGGCAACCCGGACAGGGAAATTTGCTTTTATAACACCGGTGATAACGTCAACGGATGGGCGTTGGGTTGCCACGATGAGGTGAATTCCGACAGCCCTCGCCATTTGAGCTATTCTCGCAATCGGTTCCTCTATTTCGCGCTTTGCTGTTATCATCAGGTCTGCGAGTTCATCAATTATTACGACAATGTACGGCATGTTCCGGTGGACCAAACGTGTGTCTTTATTCCTAAGCTCGCCACTTTTTATTTTCTTGTTGTACGCTTCGATATTCCTTACACCAGCATTTGCAAGTTTATTATAACGTTCTTCCATCTCTTTCTCAACGCTCTTCAAAATCGAAACTGCGTTCGGTGAACTTGTCATGATACTTTCATTTATATCGCTTGACGTTGCGAGGAAATGTTTTTTAAGTTTCGTATAAAGGCTAAGTTCAATTTTTTTCGGATCTATCATTACAAACTTCAGGTCAGAAGGGTGCATCCTATAAAGCAAACTCGTTATAATGGAATTAATACCGACGCTCTTTCCGGCGCCTGTTGCACCGGCAATCAAAATGTGCGGCATCTTCGCGAGGTCATCTACATAAACCTGCCCGTCAATCATCTTCCCGAACGCAATGGGGAGTATCATAGTCGAATCGTTGAATTTCCTCGAAGAGAGAATTGATTTTATCCTGACAGTCTGGGCTTTGCTGTTAGGAATTTCAACACCTACAGTTCCTTTCCCGGGAATGGGAATAATCATTCTGATTCCACGCGCTTTCATTGCAAGTGCAATATCGTCTTGCAACGATTCAATCTTTGAAAGTTTAACTTCAGGAGCAGGTACCAATTCGTATAAAGTAACCACCGGACCGGGTGTTGCAGTTACGCTCTCAATTTCAATACCGAACTTTAAAAGTTTTTCCTGTAATAATTTGCCGTTGTCTGTAAGTTCCTCATCGGGAATTGTTTCATATTCCTCCTTTGTCGGCGCTTTTAAAAGGTCTAATCCGGGTTTAATATAATTTTCAAGTATTTCCTCTTCGAGGTCATCCTCGTCTGAACTATCGAAAGTTAAGAGCTCATTTGAGTTATCGGGATTAATTTCCGTCTCGCTCAATGGTTTCTTTGACAATGTTTGTGATGAAGCAATTATAACCTCATCTTCGGGGCGGTTAATTTTGGTTTGCTTTATCAGATTGTCATCATCTTGAGGTGATTCTACAATTAGCTCAACTGATTCATTTACATCTTCCGTATCAGTCCGATTTATTGTCTTAGCCGACTTATTAACAGGCGCCTTGGATTTCCCGGACTGTTTCAGTTTACCCACAATTCCGTTAACGATATCCTTCACCTTGACCGCGATGAATACAAAGGATGATATAATTTTATGAAATGTCTTTGGAATATTCCTGTCGAAGAGGAACATTAAACTCAGGATTAACCCCGTGACCGAAACAAACGAAGAACCCACCGGACCAAGAGTTTGATATAAAATCGTTGCGGTGAAGTCTCCCGTAGTTCCGCTGTAAGTTACAGGTATGTTTGTCGCACCGAAGAAAATTCTGCTGAGTCCGGCGATAGTACCGAGCATAAGCATTAACAACAAAGAGAATATAACAATGTGAAACATTTTCTTCATCGGAATCTCGAACAACATTAACGCTCCGGAAATAATTATCTGCAATATCAATATGGAAGAAAAATATCCGAAGAAATAAGTTATCAGAAAATTTGACGTGATTGCTCCGAATATTCCAAGGGGGTTCTGAAATTTGTTATTCCCCGAATATGTTTCTTTTTTAAGTAGTTCAGTGAAATTAAGCCGGGAAAGTGGTACCTGATCAGCTTCGGAATAAAAAAATACAGAGATTAAGACCATTACCCCTAAAACGAAAATAAGAAAGCCAAGAATCTGTATCTTGGCTTCCATACCGATTTTAAAGTCTTCCTCAGCTTTTTTATTTGAAGACCCCAACGGAGTTTTTGTTCTGGGTTTTTTTATTTTTCCCGCAGATTGTCTCGAAATTCTCTTAACCATTTTCTGAAATTAACTATCTTCCTGAAGTTTTTCAGAATTTTCATCTTCCTTTTTAGAAATATTCACCTTTTTCATTTGTGCTTTCTGCATCGCTTCCTCGTCAAATGATTCTTTAAGCTTAATCACGCCATTTTTGTAAAGTGGTAACACAGGATTACTGTTTAACTTTGAGGCAAATTCCAGATCCTTTTCCAGCCCGAGCTCCTTCAAATGTTTACCGCTTCCTGAAACCGAAAACATTTTCATAATTTTTTCAGAAGAGGGAATTTTCCCCAGGAAGTGAATTGCAAGTGAACAAACTGCAATTTCAGGATCACCGATAATAAAATTGTTGTCTTTAACCAGCAAACCGGTAATAATTTCTCCAGCGCAAACTGCATCTTCCAGCGCAAAATCACCGGACTTACCCGAACATATTATCATTAAGTCGCCTTCAGTATTGTAAAGTTCATTAATCGTCCTCTTAAGGTTCGTAAAACTTGCGAGCATGCAGTTTGTGGCATACTTTGATTTTAAAATTGAGGTAGTCCCGTTGGTTGTGCTGAAGACGATAGACTTTTCTTTCACCACATCTTCAGTATATTCTAACGGTGAATTACCGAGATTAAAGCCGTTAACCTTAAGCCCGTTTCGTTCACCGCCAAGGAGTGAATTTCCCGTTCCTTTGGCTATTCTGGCTGCAGTTGATACATTATCAACCGGAATTATCTCCTTCGCACCGGACGCTAAGGCCACTCCTATTGTTGTCGTTGCACGTAGCACATCAACAATTACAATGTTTTTATCCTTCAGTGATAACTCATCGTTTACGAAACTATTTGACAAAAATACTTTTATACTTCGCATTAATTCCTTTGATTCTTAGTTAATTTATAAATGGAGTCTTTACAATTTCAGCGCTTGCCATTTTCCCCCGTATGTTAATCTCAATGGTTCCGCCAATTTCACTGTTGTCTTTGTTTACGTATGCAAGCCCGATATTTTTTTGCAATACCGGAGAGAGCGAACCACTCGTTACGTATCCTGTTTTAATCCCATCCTTATAAACTTCATAACCATGTCTCGCAGGCAGGCGACCATCAATAATAAAGCCAACCAGTTTTCTACTAATGCCACGATCCTTTACAGCGCTGATCGCTTCACTTCCGATAAAATTCCCTTTTGACAATTTCGTAATCCAACCTAAGCCAGCTTCAATCGGGTTTGTGGTTTCATCCATATCATTACCGTAAAGCCTGTATGCAAATTCCAGTCTAAGTGTATCCCTTGCCCCAAGCCCTACCGGTTTAATATCAAATTCCGAGCCCGCATCAAAAAGCACTTTCCAGATTTTCTCCGATGTATCAACATCTGAACTAAAGTATAATTCAAAACCAATCTCTTCGCCGGTGTAACCTGTCCGTGAGATTAAAACCGGAATTCCTTCAATTGAACCTTCGGTGAAGGTATAATATTTCAATCCACTTAGATCAACACCGCAAATTTTCCTGAGTACATTCAACGAGTGCCTTCCCTGGACTGCCAACAATGAAGTTGAATCTGAAATATCGCTGATAGTAACATTGCTATCAGCTTGTTCTCTCATCCATGATAAATCTTTATCTATATTCGACGCATTTATTACGAGCATATACTTATCGTTCATATTGTAAACTAGCAGGTCATCAATTATACCGCCGTTTTCATTGCACATTGCCGAATATTGAACTCCATTCGGGTTAAGTTTTGAGATATCATTGGTAGTAAGATTTTGCAGAAACTCAAACGCTCCATCGCCGCTAACCTCGACCTCACCCATGTGCGATACATCGAAAACGCCGACGGACTCACGCACTGCCAGATGTTCCTTAACAATACTTTCATATTGCACCGGCATTTCAAAACCCGCAAAGTCCACAAGTTTTGCGCCGAGATTTTTGTGAATATTGAAAAAAGCTGTTCGCTTTAAACTCATTTATTCAATTTCCCCCAGTCGCTTAAAAAGTTCTCAAGCCCTTTATCGGTCAACGGGTGCTTTGCAAGCTGTTCAATCACTTTAAATGGTAAGGTAGCAATATCAGCTCCCATAAGCGCCGATTGAACGAAGTGCATCGGATGTCGTACAGAAGCAACCAGAACCTGAGTATTGAAATCGTAATTATCATAAATTGTAATAATCTGAGAGATTAAATCCATACCGTCCTGCGAAATATCATCAAGCCTGCCGACGAACGGGCTGATAATATATGCTCCTGCCTTTGCCGCTAAAAGCGCCTGCGATGCGGAAAAGCAAAGTGTAACATTAGTCTTTATATTTTCCTCAGAAAAAACTTTAACAGCTTTTAATCCCTCTTTTATTAACGGAACTTTCACAACGATATTTTCATGAATTTTTACAAGCTCCCTTCCTTCTTTCAATATACCATCAAAATCCGTAGCAATCACTTCGGCGCTAACATCACCATCCACAATACTGCAAATCTTTTCAAGCATTGCATGGAAATCCTTGTGACCTTCCTTCGAGACTAATGACGGATTAGTGGTTACACCATCCAGAAGCCCCATTCCCGTCGCTTCTTTAATTTCATCTATATTTGCTGTATCAATAAATATTTTCATGTGTAATTAATTGATTGGTTAGTTTGTGATTAAAATACCGATATACGATTAGTTTTAAAAGTATTAAGTTTTTCTATAGACAGCAAGCTCACTTACGTGATTTCCAGAAGATGTAAAACGGAATGCCGATAAGTACGAGGAATAATCCGATTCCCGCATCGCGCGGATTTTCAATTACGGTAACCACCACGAGCGTCAGGCAAAAAAGCACGAATATACCGGGAATCCAAGGATATCCTTTTACTTTAAACGGTCTGTGAGTTTCTTTCATTTTTCTGCGAAGGACAAACACCCCGAACGCTCCGGCGCCATAAAATATAAACGAAGCAAAGATCAGCATATCAGTTAGCTGATCGAACGTTCCGGATAACACCAAAAGACACGACCATGTCCCCTGAATTATGAGAGAAGTACAAGGGGTTTTAAATTTGTCGTGTACATTTCCTGCAGATTTGAAAAAGAGGTTGTCTTTCGACATGGCAAAATATATCCTAGATGAAGCCAGGATTGAACCGTTAGTAGTACCGAAAGTGGAAATCATAATCAAAACGGAAATAAATAAAGCGCCACCGTTACCCATGAATTTACGCATTACCTCAACAGCGATAATTGCATTCCTGTCTTGTGAAACGGAAATTATCTCATCTACCGGCATAACGAAAAGATAAGTGAAATTGATTAACAGATAAATTAAAATTACCACACTTACACCGCCAAAAAGAGCAATGGGGATATTCCTTTTAGGGTTAATCACTTCACCGCCGAGATAACCGATATTATTCCATCCGTCGTAAGCCCAGAAAGCGCCGAGCATAGCAGCGAACATTGCGCCGAAAAGTCCGAGTGATGTACCGTATTCGTAACCCGGATTTTCCATAACCGGGGCGACGTTCTCAACCGAACCACCCGAAATTGTCAACCCTAAAACAATGATGATTAAAATTCCGGCAACTTTGAGTATCGTGAACAGGTTATTTATAAACCCGCCAAAAACCACCCCGAGATAATTTGCAACAGTCAGAAATATTATTGCGGAAATGGTAAGTAACTTCACGCCGAGATTCTCAAACGGATTGAACAGACCCAGAATAGAAATACTTTCCCAACTTTCGCTTAAAGCGGGAAGTGGAATAATGGCATTTACAGATTCGGAAAAGACGTAACCAATGGATGCAATCGAAGCGGATTGAATTACCGAGAAGCACGACCAGCCGTATAGGAACGCGAAAGCTTTGCCGTACATTTCTTTGAAGTAAACATATTGACCGCCCGGCGCAGCAATTAACCCGGCGATTTCAGCATTGGTTGCAGCGCCAATAAGCGTAATTACCCCCGCTATTAACCAGGCAATTAGCACAAGTCCGCCTGAACCTAAATCAGCCGACATCGGCGCAATCTTCTTGAAAATTCCTGAACCAATCATTGAACTCATCACAATCATAATAGCGGTGAAAAGTCCGAGCTTCGTCAGGAGTCCGCTAGAATGAACTTTATCAATTTCAACTTCACCCGAAAAAGACCTTTGCCACTTCATAAGTTTCTTTGTCAACAGTTTTTAATTTGCTGATGGCTTCTTTTATGGAAATATCCGTAATTATGTTTGACCGAATTGCAGCCATTCTGCCAAACTGCCGGTTAAGGAACATTTTAACGGCGTGAACGCCGAACCGTGTTCCGAGAATTCTGTCGAATGCACTCGGCATTCCACCCCGTTGAACATATCCGAGAATGGTTGCCCGGCTCTCGAAACCTGTTCGCTGTTCAATCTCCTCTGCAAGAAGGTAACCGATACCTCCGAGCCGTGTTCTGCCGAAGTCATCCTTCTTCTTAATATATTTGCGACTGTCTTTAATTTCTTTTTCAATAAACTCCGCACCCTCGGCAATTACAATAATTGAAAACAGTTTACCTCTGTCGTACCTTTTCTGAATTACGCCGGTAATATTATCCAGTTGAGTTTCAAACTCAGGAATAATCACGACATCTGCACCGCCTGCGATACCTGAATACAACGCTATCCATCCAGCGTGTCGTCCCATTACTTCAAGCACCATGATCCGATGATGCGACTCCGCGGTTGTATGAAGACGGTCAATTGCTTCAGTAGCAATGCTTACCGCTGTATCGAACCCGAAAGTGTAATCAGTTCCGTTAATATCATTATCAATTGTTTTAGGTACGCCGATAATATTTACGCCTGCTTCGTGAGCTAGTTGTGCAATGTGCATTGACCCCTCGCCACCGATTGCTATAATCGCATCGAAATTTTTGTGTGAAAGTCTTTCAAGCAAGATTTTCTTACCGTTCTTTTGCTCAAACGGGCTGAATCTGGAAGTTCCGAGAATTGTACCGCCACGGTTAATTATTCCTGCAACCGCCGGCATATTGAGATCAACATATTCCCCTTTCCAAATTCCTTCCCAGCCACCAATTATACCTGTAACCTTTATTTTATCCGGTAAAGCTGACCTGACAATTGCCCTGATAACCGCATTTAATCCCGGACAATCACCGCCACTGGTTAACACAGCAAGGTTCATGTGAATTTAAATCCTCCTGTTGATTTCAATTTTGATTGAATAACTAAAAACGCCAACAAGTAAATTACACCGCAAATAATAAATACAACCTTGTAACCCAGAATCATAGCAAGTATCATCGTCAGAACCGTACCTATCACGGAGAAAAACCCGTTGATGCCCCAAGCAAAAGCAATAAACTTTTTATCTCCTTCATCAATGAGTGATAATCCGAGCGGAAAAGGCATTCCCATAAAAAATCCCGGCGGCGCAATAACCAATATTGATACAACAATTCTTAACCACAAACTCCACCCTGCCCCTGCTCTGAAGATTAACGGATTTAGTACACCTATCAGAACAGCGCTCAGGAAAATCAATCCGAATATTATATATAAATTAATTCTGTTCTTTGCAACAAATTTATGTGAAAAGATACTACCCAAACCTGAAGTAACCAACATGGTTGAAATAACTGTAAGCAATGTAAAAACCGGCTGTCCAAGAAACAACGTGAAATTTTGTATCATACTTATCTGAAGCATTATGTAACCAAGCCCAAGGCAGGCGAAGTAAAGAAGAAATTTCGTATTAAAAGGTTTCTCTGATTTCAATTTTTTCAACGGTAGTAAAATAAAAAGCCCGGCAACGATAATTGTTTGTATAAGAATGACAATCAAAGTTGTTTCTGCAACAGGCCTGTCTTTCAATGCCAGAATCCCCTTTTCATCCTGCGAGAACGATTCTATCATACCGTCGAACGTAAGCCTGCTAAACCCGATATTATTATCAAAAAACGGTTTGTCGTCCGTAGCCGGCATTATGTCAGTCGGAAATCCTTCTATAATTTCATCTACATTGTCACTTTCAATAATATTTTTATAAATCCCGTCCGGTTTTAAAATCGGATCGTATTCAATATTAACGCTTAAGGCAGAAGCTTCATTGAGAACGCTGATAACTTCGTGTTTAGAAAACCCATTTTTTTTGTACAATACTCCCGCAAGAAAACTTTTATCACCTTCAAATTCCGATGGTGGTCTCCTGAAAACAATAAAATGATTTTTACTTTGCTCAAGTCCCATGCTGGTGTTCAGTCGAGCTTTTTTTAATGTTGTAATAATCCTGGGAATTTGTGTTTCAGGTCGTGAAATATACAACACGCCATTATTGCTGAGATGATTGAGGTATTTCTCAACTGCTTCAATGGTTAGAATGTAATTTTCAACCATGCTCATTGCCCCGCTTGATACGGCAGATGACGAAATCGTGTGAGCAGAAATTATCACATCATAAGCAATTCGTTTACTACCAATAACTGAACGTGCGTCATCTGTAACCAGCTTTACCTTCGGGTTGTTTTTTACTAAAGGACCTGTCCAGTAAAGCAGATCGTTTGTAAGATATTCGTTCAAAATACCGTTAATTTCAACTGCGTGAATCCATCCGGCATCCTGATATAATCCGGTTAGAATTTCTCCGCCACCCGCGGAGCCAAGGATGAAGACTTTTCCAACTGAATCGAGCGGAGCATAAGCAAGATTTGATGCATCCGCAGGCTTCCTCGGGGGTGGCAACTCTGTTAACGCGGGGATATTCGTCGTCGCATTACCTTCATCAATTATTGCAAGCAGTACAGGGTAACCGTCTTCGGACTTCTCATCATCTAACATAACGTCAACTTTTGAAAACGTATTCCAGTCAGTTCTTACTTTGAGGTCGGGACGGGATTTAATAAAATTGCCGTAAACCTTGTTTGGAGTTGAGTTTATTGCAAGAGTGGTTTCTTTATTGAACAGAAGTAACAATGAAAAAATAATCAAGGCAACAGATGCTACACTGAGGATTTTTGAACTGCCGGCAGAAAAAATTATCGCAGTAATTAAACCTAATGAAGCAATTATCACTATTGCTCCGTTACCACCAAGCATCGGAACAAAAAAAACAAAAGCAAAGCAAGATATTCCCGCACCCAAAAGGTCAGAGAAATACAGTTTTGGAATCTGCTCTTTATAGGTAGATAGTAAGTATGATATAATTAATCCCGAAAAAAAGAACGGTGTTGTAATCAGGACGTAATAAACCGGGAGGTATAAGAACTGCATCGAATCGGTTAATAAACTAAACGGATCAAAGGGAATTTTATTCATCAAAATGAAACAAACGATAACGCTTATTCCATAGAGAATTGATAATGCTGAAAGCAGCTTATCCGATTCATAAGACCTGATTTTCTTGCTGACAGCAAGCGTAACCCCGCTGATTCCGAAACCGAGAAGGGCGACACTTATAATCATGAATGCAAAATGATACCACAAAGTAACAGATAGTATCCTCGTCAACGTAAACTCAAGAAATAAAGTTGAAAGGGCAATAGTAAATATTGCTATGAAATATTTATTGTGAAACCGAGGGTTGCGGGAAAGAATTCGCGCCAGATTTGACATTAACAAAATTTTTCAGTTATTACCTCATAAGGTCTCAATTTAAGTTAATTATGTCATTATCGAAATGAAGATGTGTGTCATTCACTATCGATCTATTATTTTAAAAAATAATTCAACCAGCTCCGAAAATTTTTTAATCCCCGAAGTTATATAACTTGGAGTGTGAAAGTTAACTCCGTTTCTTTGGTGTATCCACTTCGCAGGGGAATTTTCATTCAACAATCACATCCACAGTTGACAATAAAAAGCGCATTGAAGAAAATTACTTTTGTAAAGCTCTTCATTATTTGAACTCTCTATTCACTTCAGGAGTACCATCCGCTTAACGCTCACAAATTCGCCGGCTTCTATGCGGTAGTAATACACACCACTCGAAAGGTGCGATGCGTCAAATCCAACTTCGTAACTGCCGGGCCTCAGAACTTCATTTGTCAGAACCGATACTTCCTTCCCGGTAATATCGTAAACTGAGAGTTTAACGTTTCCTTCTTTCATAATATCAAATCTGATGTTGGTTACAGGATTGAACGGGTTTGGATAATTTTGGGAGAGGTTATATTTCTCCGGAATTTCCGTGGCAACCTGAGATATTCCAAATTTTGTTCTTTTTATTGTAAGAATTTGAGCATTTAATGATTTTATAGAATCTGTTCCGTTATAAGCCCATACATTTACCGTAACTCTGGATGAATCTATTAATGGATTCATTTGTTCAGAAAGTGAATCGAGAAGACTTCTTCTAAACCCAATGAATGTATCAAATCCATTATCATGGCTTCCAAAGACATACTCCTGCTGACCTCCGGTATTCTTTAATTTTATTTTATAATCCACAAAGCCATGTTGACCGGCACTTGTCCATGAATAGAAATACTGCGAAGTATCTCCGGGGCTTGTATGAACAGTTTGCAATACCTGACCGTTAATTGAAAATGAGTTCATAGATGCGCCGTTTACGTGAATATAGCTGTTTTTTATTAATGAGTCAGACCCGAAGGAGTTGCTAACCCTCAATTTAACATTGTAAGATCCCGGTAAATTAAAAACAAATGATGGAAATTGTAGAGTTGAAGTAAAAGTTTCAGGGCCTGTTATTGTCCATTGCCAGCTTGTCGGGACACCAGAGGAAGCATCTATCAATAAAATTGAATCACCTCTTACAATGCTGGTATTATTAACAAAGAAATCGCATACAGGTACATCTGGACTTGGTGGTGCAATGTTTACTACATATAACCCGCTTGTAATATCAGAGCCAATAATTTTTCCGGATGGGAACATGTAAACTGCCCAGCAACCATCGAAAATATTGTTGTTATTTTGAGGATATGTGTCGTACCACGCAAGCTCAGTGAAGTTTACCGGATCAGAAATATCAATAACACGTATTCCGGCTGTGTAATAAGATATTACTGCAATTGTATCATAAATTTCAATATTATGTACTATTGCATTTCCGGTATTTAGCGGGTTCCAAATTCTCTCAAGGGTAATATTGTTCAAATCTTCGACATTCCAAACTTTAAGTTTCCCCGGAGGATTGTCTGTTTCATCAGTTGTAAATGCATATTTCCCGTCATTTGTCAATGCGATATTGTGCGGAAACTGGTTCGGTGCGTTAATCCAGTTAGTAATTTCAACCGGATTATCTTTATCTTGGGCATTAATAACCGTTACCTCGCCGGTATAAATATTGCACGCCCAGATGGTATCATTTATAATTCTTGAATCGTGGACATATCTCGTATTCCATTTCCCGCGCAATACCGGAACTTCCGGATTCTGTGACAAATCGAGAATCACCGTACCCTGTCCGAATGAATTATTCGCGCCATTTAAATATAAGTAAGGTCCTTCCTGTGAAATTGTGTGTGTGGAAAGGTGTGCAGGGAGAACAAATTTTCCGACATATCTGACGGAATCCGGTAAGTACTGTAAGTCTATAATCTGAATATTGCTTCCTTCAGCTTCAGAAACGATGTAAGCGTAATGGGAATACACTTTCATTTCGCGCCAAGAATTTCCGTAAGACCCCGGCACTTCAGTTTCAACAAATCCAACCTGAACAGCGCTATCGGTTACGTCAATGATATGTGTCCCGATTTCACTCCCAAGGATTGCATACTCACGGTTATCTGGCGCAACGTAACCCCACAGCGCGGAATAGCCGACATTATTTTGAGCGGGCCTGAGTTTACCTACAAGCTCCATCCGGTAACCTATTTGCGCATTTACCATTGATGAACCCGACAACATTGCGCATACAAATACAAACTGCAAAAGTTTTTTCATTATCTGTTTTTTGATTGTTATCCTGATAAAATAAAAAGTGCAACATCCGGATAAAATGCTGCACCCCTTAGAGTAGCAATATAACATTTTCAAAAAAAAAATTTAATGACTGAATGCTATTTTATAAAAAAATCCTTCCGTTTAAACCGTCAAAATCCGCATTTACACAATCATATCCCAATACAATAATAACTACATTGAAATCCCTTATCATAAAGGATAATTTTGGTCATATTATAAAATTTTAACATGAACGAAGACAAAAAGAAAGAACTTGAAAAGATTGAAACTCAGGAATGGGTTGATTCACTAAACTACGTTTTAGAAACTCAGGGTGAAGAACGTGTAAGCGAACTTCTAAAAAAGTTACAATTACATGCACAGGGTCTGGGAGTCAGAACGAAATTTACTGCAAACACACCTTACATAAACACTATCCCTGCAGATAAACAGCTGCCATATCCCGGTAGCAGGGAAATCGAACGCAGAATAAAAAGTATCATAAGGTGGAATGCTCTTGCCATGGTTGTGAGGGCAAACAAGGAATTAAGCGGAATAGGTGGCCACATTTCCACTTACGCATCGGCAGCCACATTATTTGAAGTCGGTTTCAACCACTTTTTCAAAGGCAAAGGAAAGAATCATGACGGTGATCTCGTTTTTTTTCAAGGTCATGCATCTCCGGGAATTTATGCGAGAGCTTTTCTTGAAGGACGACTCAACGAGGAAAATTTAGTCAACTTTCGCCGGGAATTAACTCCGGGAAAGAAGGGGTTATCCTCTTACCCGCACCCATGGCTAATGCCGGATTTTTGGGAATTCCCCACTGTATCAATGGGGCTCGGTCCAATCATGAGCATTTATCAGGCAAGATTCAATGAATATCTGAAAGACCGCGGTATTAAAGATACATCCAAACAGAAAGTCTGGGCATTTCTAGGTGATGGCGAAACTGACCAACCGGAAACACTTGGAGCAATTTCACTCGCCGCAAGGGAGAAACTGGAAAATTTGATTTTTGTAATCAATTGTAATCTTCAGCGACTCGACGGTCCTGTACGGGGAAATGGAAAAATTATTCAGGAGCTCGAAGCAATATTCAGGGGTGCGGGCTGGAATGTGATTAAGGTGATCTGGGGTGGTGATTGGGACCCGTTGCTTGATAAAGATGATTCAGATATTTTAAAACAACGGATGTTTGAAGTTCCGGACGGACAATTTCAAAAATACACCGTTGAAACCGGCGAATATATCAGGAATGATTTCTTTGGGAAGTACCCCGAACTTTTAGAGATGGTAAAAAATCTTTCGGATGAACAAATCCGCAAACTCAATCGCGGTGGTCACGACCCGGAGAAAGTTTATACCGCATATAAATCCGCAATTGAACACAAAGGTTCACCAACGGTAATACTCGCACAAACTATTAAGGGTTACGGGCTCGGGGAATCCGGAGAAGGTAAAAATATTACTCATCAACAAAAGAAGCTCAATGAAGACGAACTAAGGGAGTTCAGGAGCAGGTTTGGTATTCCGATTTCGGATGAGGATGTAGCAAATGCGCCTTTCTACAGGCCTTCTGAAGACAGCGAAGAAATGAAATATTTATTCAAGCGAAGGGAGGAGTTAAATGGATTTGTCCCGACACGATCGGTAAAAGTTAAACCAATAAAAAATCCACCCGAAGAAATTTTTGATGAATTTTATCAGGGAACCGGCGATAGAGAGGTTGCAACTACAATGGTATTCGTACACCTCCTGTCAAAACTTCTGGCAGATAAAGACCTCGGTAAATTCATCGTTCCGATTGTACCTGATGAAGCGCGCACGTTCGGTATGGAATCATTGTTTAGAAAAATCGGTATTTATTCACACATCGGACAAACTTACGAACCGGTTGATAAGGGAAGTTTACTTTATTACAAAGAAGCCCGGGACGGTCAAATCCTTGAAGAAGGTATTACCGAAGCCGGATCAATGTCTTCTTTTATTGCTGCAGGAACAGCATACGCTTCTCATGGAGTGAATATGATTCCGTTTTTTATTTATTACTCCATGTTCGGATTTCAACGTATCGGCGACCTGATGTGGGCTGCGGGCGATATAAGGGTAAAAGGATTTCTGCTTGGAGGTACATCCGGCAGGACTACCCTTGCCGGAGAAGGGTTGCAACATCAGGACGGGCACTCGCATTTGCTTGCTTATCCTATTCCGAATTGTAAAACCTACGATCCGGCTTTTGCTTACGAACTTGCGGTTATTATCAAAGATGGTATTGACAGAATGTATGTCAAGCAGGAAGACGTGTTTTACTATATAACCATTATGAACGAATTTTATAAAATGCCGCCAATGCCGAAAGGAGTTGAGGAAGGTATTTTAAAAGGAATGTACAGATATAAAGCATCTACGAAAAAATCCAAACTGAAAGCAAACCTTTTCGGGAGCGGAACAATCTTAAACGAAGTCATTAAAGCAGGTGAGCTCCTTGAAAAAGATTACGGGGTCTCAGCGGATATATGGAGCATTACCAGTTACAAAGAATTGTATATGAACGGTATTGAAACCGACAGGTGGAACACGTTAAATGCCGATAAAAAAGCACGAAAAACATTCATTGAAGAAAATCTTGAAAACACTGACGGCGTTTATATTGCAGCTTCCGATTACGTAAAAGCATTACCGGAATCAGTTGATAAGTGGTTTCCGAAGAAACTATATTCTCTAGGTACAGACGGCTTTGGAAGAAGCGACGGCAGAGCTGCGCTAAGGGACTTTTTTGAGGTTGATCACCGCTATATTGTGATTTCTGCGCTCAAGGCGCTCCTTGATGAGAAAAAAATTAAGGCTGAAGAATACAAAACAGCGAGAAAAAAACTCAAACTCTCGCCGGATAAACCGTTCCAGATACGGATCTAATTTGTTCCCGTTTGTTGCGAATATGCGGATGGAATTTTAGTAGTCTGTTAATCACGATTGCAATTTTGATTACCACGCTCCGGTAAGAATTCTTCTGCCGGTTCGTGGTTTCTTAATTCATTGTGGAATCTGATAAGCCCCTTTGCCTATTATTCAGTTTCCAAAACCTTTAATTTTGAAATAATACATTATCAAATTTAATATGAATATTGAAGTAAAACTTCCTGAAGTATCGGAAAACGTTGATTCCGGTGATGTAGTAAGTGTTCTCGTTAAGGTTGGCGAGGTAATCAAACTCGAACAACCGGTTGTTGAACTTGAAACCGATAAGGCAATGTTTGAGGTACCCTCAACTGCCGCCGGTAAAGTAAAGGAAATACTCGTCAAACCCGGCGATAATATAAAAGTTGGTTCTACGATAATTGTGGTAGATTCCGGCGAAACTGAATCGGATATATCGGAACAAAAACCTGAAGAAGTAATCGCCAAACCTCTACCGGAAGCTAAAGAAGAGATATCTGAACCCGTTACACAGGTGCTACCAGAATCTAAACCAGAAACTAAAGAAAATGACAAACATGATATTGTGAAACCGGCTGAAGAGATCGTATCCGGTTCCCCGAAGTCATCTGACGACAGAAACATTTACACGAAACCTATACCCGCATCTCCACGGATAAGGCGCTTAGCCAGAGAACTCGGTGTGAATCTCATTAATGTAACCGGAACCGGCCCGGCGGGAAGAATTTCTGAAAATGACGTGAAGGAATATGTGAAGAATTTAATGTCGGGTACCGGTATTACAATTTCCTCACCTGCAGGGTCAATTCCACAACAGCCGCTTCCTGATTTTTCAAAGTGGGGTGAGATTGAAACCGTGAGTATGTCTAAAATCCGGAAAGTTACCGCCGCTAATATGAGCTACGCATGGAACTCCGTTCCGATGGTTACACAGTTCGATAAAGCCGATATTACTGAACTCGAGATATTCAGAAAGAAGCTATCACCCGGAATTGAAAAACTCGGTGGACAACTTACTGTTACTTCAATTTTACTGAAAGTATGCTCAGTTGCGTTGAAAAAATTCCCGCAATTCAATTCGAGCATTGACTTTTCGAAATCCGAGATTATTCTCAAAAAGTATTATAATATCGGTGTTGCGGTAGATACAGAAAACGGTTTACTTGTCCCGGTAGTAAAAAATGTTGACAGAAAAAATCTCACAGAGCTATCAGTAGAGCTTACTGAACTTGCGAAACAAACCAGAGAAAGAAAAATCACACCTGCGGAAATGGAAGGTGGAAACTTTACAATCTCAAATCTGGGAGGAATTGGCGGAACTGCTTTCACACCGATAGTTTATGCACCACAGGTGGCGATACTTGGAGTTTCGCGTGCAACTACCGAAGCAAAATATATTGACGGCGAATTTAAACCAAGGTTGATTTTACCTCTGACTTTAACTTATGACCACAGGATAATTGACGGTGCGGATGCGGCAAGATATTTAAGATGGATTTGCGAGTCTCTTGAACAACCAATGACAATGATGTTGTAAATAAATCACGTTGGTTATATGGCGAAAATCATCAGTAAAACGAATAAGTCGCGAATTCAAAATGCATATTATAAAATAAATGTTGAAAAATCGTGAGCAACGCTAAAAATTTAATTGTATTAGGCGCCGGTCCCGGGGGATATGCGGCTGCATTTCTCGCAGCAGATCTCGGAATGAATGTAACATTAATAGGTAAGGAAGAGAATCCCGGTGGTGTTTGTCTCTATAAAGGCTGTATCCCATCAAAAGCGTACCTTCACGTTGCTAAACTAATTGCGGAAGCAGAGCAGGCGAAAAATTTCGGAGTAACTTTTTCAAAACCTAAGATTGATCCGAAAAAATTGACAGCGTACAAGAATAAAGTTGTAAAAAATCTTACCGGGGGATTGGGACAACTATCAAGGCAACGAAAGATAAATTACATAAAAGGTGAAGCAAAGTTTACCGGCAATAACGAAATTGAGGTCGTTTCAGGTGGAGCCATGAGAAAACTGACGTTTGAAAATATCATAATTGCTGCAGGATCACATCCGGCTACAATCCCCGGCTTCAATGAAAGTAAGGATATATTAGACTCGACCACTGCTCTCGATATAGACCGGATTCCAAAGTCCATGCTCGTGATCGGCGGTGGATACATCGGGCTTGAACTCGGTTCGGTTTATGCGTCTATCGGAACAAAAGTCAGTGTAGTGGAAATGCTTCCCTATATACTTAACGGAGCCGACAGAGACCTCGTTGCTATCCTGACAAAAAATATTTCCGGAAAATTCGATGAAATCATGACAAACACGAGAGTTGCTGGTGTAAATAAAGAAAAGTCAGTATTGAAGGTAACGTTTGAATCGAAAGACGGGAAGAGGACTATCAAACAATATGAAAAAATTCTGGTTTCAGTTGGTAGAAAACCGAATTCACAATTTATAGGTATTGAAAATACCGGGATTGAAACTGACAATAAGGGTTTTATTAAAGTCAACGAACAGCAGGCAACTTCCGTCAAAGGGATTTACGCAATCGGTGATATTTGTGGTGAGCCGATGCTTGCCCACAAAGCGTCTCACGAGGCAAGGGTCGCAGTTGAAGTAATCGCAGGAAATAAAGCGGCATTCGAACCTGCCTGCATTCCGGCGGTTGTATTTACCGATCCTGAAATTGCCTGGGCAGGTCTCACACAGGATCAGGCGAAGCAAAACGGAATTGAAATCGAAGTTGTGAAGTTCCCATGGGCTGCTTCCGGCAGGGCAATGTCAATTGACCGGACTGACGGATTAACTAAAATTATTATTGACCCGAAAACAGAGCGGCTACTCGGAGTCGGGATTGCAGGTTATGGCGCGGGTGAACTCATATCAGAAGCTGTGCTCGCAATTGAAATGGGCGCTACCGCAACTGATATTAAAATGTCAATACACCCGCATCCGACTTTATCCGAAACATTTATGGAGGCAGCTGAAATATTTTTTGGGCAAAGTACACACATTTACAGACCGAAGAAGAAATGAGGGAATTTGTAAAAATATTTACACCTCTGATACTGATAATTTTATACGTAATCTACACGGCATTTTTCTTCGGGCGACTGGAACCCGCAGAAGGTTATCCACTCTGGTTGATTGACGACAATGAAAATCATACTGACCAAACTTCCGGACTTACATTTATCGGAATTAAAGATGGTAAGAAAAATTTTGTCTCCTGCGATGATATCGGAAAAATTCACCGAATATTGGTTGATGAAAGCGAAAGTTCACCTGATCTGAAAATTTCTGAAATAACCCTTTCCGAGCGGGTAAAAGAATATCTTAAACCGTTTGACAAGTGGGATTTTGAAGATATACAAACCGACCCGGTTAATAATGAGCTTTATATTACAATTGAAGGCTCAGGTTCAAGAAAGCCTGATCCGATGGGATTTAAAAAGTCGGAAGGAATTTTCAGGATGGAATACAATAATGATATTTTCAATACTACTGAGATTACAAATATTACAAAAGTTGACTTCCCGGGAGACGTATTCGAACATACCCGATCAAATATCGGATTCGAAGGATTGGCAATTTCGGATAATTACTTTTTTCTTGGCCTTGAAAATGTCAGGTTCAATGATAAGTTCTTTACGGATTCAACGGTAATTTACATTTGTGATAAATCAACCAAAGCAATTGTAAACAGGATTTATACATCCAAATATGAAATAATAACCATTTGCGGATTATACGCTGTCAGCGACAGACAACTTCTCGGTATTGACAGAAATATGAGGCGAATCTTTATGATAGATTTTAATCCCGACATGACAGTAAAAAACGTTCGGTTAAAGGAATTGAATATGTACGTCCCGGGCTACCCTTTCCTGAATCAAATTGTCGGGATAGCACCGGAATCTGTTACAATGGATAACACCGGAAATTTTTACATTACCATTGACCCTTGGCGCGAAATGTATAAGGTAATCGAATCGAACAAGAAATCTGTTGACGGCGGAACGCTAGATAAACTCACAAGCTTCATGCCGATTCTGTTTAAATATAAATCACCTTTCTGATATATTGGAAGAACAATTTAATCTTAGATGATATCTTTTATAATTTGAAATCTTACAGAAAAGAATTATGGTTTGAGACTTCCGGAAGACGCGAGTTAATCAACATCACACCCGAGGTTGAATCATGCCTCTCGGAAAGCGGGATAAAGGAAGGTATCATGTTAGTAAACGCGATGCACATAACAGCAAGTGTATTTATAAATGATGACGAACCGGGGTTGCACAACGATTATGAAGTCTGGCTTGAAAAGCTTGCCCCAGAAAAACCTTATTCGCAGTATCAACACAATGGTTTTGAAGATAATGCGGATGCCCACCTTAAACGTACAGTCATGGGGAGGGAAACCGTTATTGCGATAACCGGTGGTAAACTTGACTTCGGACCATGGGAACAAATCTTCTACGGGGAGTTTGACGGTAAACGAAAGAAAAGGGTACTTGTTAAAATTATCGGTGAATAAATTTTTTTGCGTCTTTTTTATAATTTCTACGTCTTATATATGTAAATAATAACCGAAAGGAAAAACCAATGAGTAACGAAAAATGTGTATGCACTCAGTGCGAATGCACACAATGCAATTGTAGCGATTGCAATACATCAGGTTGCACTTGCGAAAAATGTGAGTGCACAAATTGCACCGAATGCTGCAATTAACTTTATTTTAAGGGGGAAAAACTTCCCCCATTAATTTTTTCACGATGCGAACAGACCAGATCTGGGATAAATTCTCGGATAATATTTTGAAATACATCAACAAAGTTGTCAAAGACGAGGATACAGCACTGGATATCCGTCAGGAGGTGTTTATCAAAATTCACCTCAACATTGAAAAATTGTCCGGTGTGAATAATCTCAATTCATGGATTTTCAAGGTTACCAGAAATTCCATTAACGATTACTTCCGTTCGAGAAAGCATTCCAATTTTACAACGGAGATTCCGGATTTACCTGATGATTCATGGTTAATTGACCGTCAGTATCAGTTCTGTTGTTTACGACCATTTATAAAAAACCTACCTCCACTGTACAGAAATACTTTCGTGTTATCCGAATTAAGGGGTAAGACACATCGCGAAATTTCATCAATCCTAAATATATCCGAAACAGCATCAAAGTCACGTGTACGCAGGGCAAGGGAAATTCTTAAAAGAGAGTTCGTTGCCTGTTGCAATTACAAAATTGGAAAAGACGGAAAATTATACGGTGAACAGGATTGCCGTACCTGCCGGGTTTAGTGACCCTCGAAATTTTAAATTGTTACCAGTATCTCCCGTTTGAAACTTAAACATCATTTCATAAGTACCATCATTATTTACTAATCAAATCACAAGATGAAAAATTTATTTTTGAATTCCATCTTTGCGGTTTTGGTTGTCTCAAACCTGTCTTTCTCTCAATCGAAAGATAAAATCCGGTTGGGAGAAGGGAAGGGAACTACAGAGACAACAACCAGCCAGAAGAATGATGGGGAAAATCCTCGGAAAGAAATAACTCATGTAAAAACTGATAGTACCCCCTTGCAGACTACGGGAAGTGAAACAATTAAACCGGATTCAAAGAACGAAACCACAACACAATCGGTAGAAACAAACTTAAATCCAAACGAAGGTAACATTAATTCCGGATCAACGAATGAAGTTGCACCTATATCTGTAAATGTGAGCAGCGATGACAGTCGTTACGGGAATCGAAACAACACTGCCCCAGAAATCACGTTATCAAACCCAACTCCATATCCCGGGGATATGACTGACGAAGGGACAACGAATACAAATGATAATCCCATTGTCATCATCAATAACAATGACTATAAATCTGAGGTTAATTATTATGAATACGATGTGGAAGAAAATCCGATACACAGATACACCGACCCCGAAGCGAGCTTTATGATAGGAACGTTAAAAACTACCTTGAAATATCCCGAAAGATTTAATCTCCAGAACAATTTTTCCCAAAATGGATTTCAAATCGGTTCAAGGTATAACCTCCATAAAATTGAAGATATTTCAATCAAGGGAATTTCCAATATCGGAATCAACCTGATGGGATCGTTCAGTTTCGGTTATGCAGGATCAACAGACAGGATGAATTATTCTGAGAGTGGTGAAAAATTCGAATACACAACAACTCACCACACTTTCATTGCCGACTTATTTTCTTTAAGCGCAAACGCAGAATACAAAGCAAACATTTTTAAAGAACGTGGAATTGTTCTGGGGATGACGGTTACATTTTTCAACCTTGGAACCACTGCTTCATATATGCAGGGTGGAAGATTCGACGGAGAGTTAATGGGAATAGTAAACATCCTACCCTTATATTTACAACCTTACGCAAAAATTAAATTTTTAGGCGGTACTCTCGGACTGGGTTTACTTCTCAATCCATACAACTTTGCAGAATTCCGTTTTGGTCCGGAAGGATTCTGGGGTGAAGGCGAATCAGGTTTTCAAACAAATTCTACCGCAATTAGCAGATATGCCATTGAAGCGTATTTCAGGTTTTAGTATTACTGCCTTACCCTCCAAAAAAAGGAGTCAGTTTTTGCTGACTCCTTTATATTTTTAACCGATATGTTTTGACCTTCGGGAAAATTATTCCGGATATAATATATTTAATTCAATTGAGCGTTCAGTTTTTCGACAAGCATCGGTTTCGGTACTGCACCAACAATCTGGTCAACAACTTTCCCGTCTTTAAAAATCAGAAATGTTGGTATACTCCTGATTCCGAATTTAACCGGCACGGATGGATTTTTGTCTATGTCTATTTTCCCGACTTTGATTTTACCACTGTATTCGCTTGCCAACTCATCTATAGTCGGAGCAATCATTATGCACGGTCCACACCAAACAGCCCAGAAATCAATCAATACCGGTATATCCGAATTTTCAACTTCTGCTGAAAAATTATCATCTGTTATTTCTACTGGTTTCATTATTTGTTTCCTTTCTTTTTGAAATTACTTCTTATGCAATTTAATTTATGTATAAGTTATTTTCACCTACGATATTTTTCAACTCTAAGATACCATCGGGGTGAATTCTCAACGATTGGGATAAATAAATTTTCGAACTCCCGTTCTCTCTGACCTGGAAATATAATCCGCAACTCCCCATATAATTGGTTGCAGTATTATAAATTTCATCAAGCAATTTTTCGCTGCTCTCTGTATTGTCAAGTTTAATTGTTACATTTTCAGCAAGCTGTGTTTCAAAACTGTCAATATGTATTGCCTGATCTACGGTAAGTTTGATTTTATCGCCATTCTCTTCAGCCTTTCCGGAAAGGAATATCGGGTTGTCATTTACAAAGAGCGCACTGTTTAGTTCGTACGCTTGCCCAAATGCAATGCACTCACCACTTCCCTCGAAATCAATCAGGTTAAAGACAGCGAATTTTTTCCCGCGTTTTGAAATCCTTTCTTCAAGGTCACTGATTACTCCGCACATTCTGACTTTACCCGTTTTTGTAAAATCAACTTCATTTACGTCAGTTCCGAACGTAAGAGTTGTGAACCTTTCGATACGTGATCTGAATTTTTCAAGCGGATGGCCGGAGAGGTAAAACCCGAGTGCGGATTTTTCGCGGGAGAACTTTTCGTTTTCGGGAAACTCTTCGCATTCGTCCAAGATATACTCATCCTCACGCTCATTTAGATCACTAATTTCAAAGAGTCCCTCCTGTCCCCTGCTTTCGGGTTTTAATTTATATTTTTGAGCAAATGCAATCACACGCTCAATATTACAGTAAAGTTTGCGACGATTCGGTTCAAGATTATCAAATGCACCGGAAAAAATTAATCCTTCCAGTGTTTTTTTATTTACCTGTTTAAGGTCAACCCGTTTGCAAAAATCAATGAACGAAATAAATTCGCCATTGTTTTCCCGCTCACTGACAATAGCGGCAACCGCCTTTTCACCAACGTTTTTAATTGCAGAAAGACCATAAATAATTTCTCCTTTATCTGTTGAACGCTCGTCAAAATATCTTACCTTGAAATCAACGTTACCCGAATTCACGTCGGGCTTCATTAGTCTGACCCCCATCTTTCCGCATTCATTTGCGAGCTGTTGTAATTCCGTTTCCGAATCTTTTCTACATTCCATTGATACGGCTAAAAACTCGAGCGGGTAGTGAGTCTTTAAGTAGGCAGTATAGAAAGCAAGAATTGAATATGCAACCGCGTGAGATTTATTAAATCCATAGTCGGCAAAATCCAAAATCTGGTTGAAAATCTTCTCTGCAATATCTTTTTTTACACCTTTATTTAACGCGCCATTAATAAATTCATTATGGATAGAAAGCATAATTTGTTTAATCTTCTTACCCATTGCTTTTCTCATATTATCCGCCTGCGCCATAGAGAAACCGGCAACATCCCGCGCAATCTGCATCGCCTGTTCCTGAAAAATTATGATACCGTAAGTCTCTTTGAGAGCATTTTCCATTAATGGGTGAAGGTAATTTACTTTTTCACCACGCGTTCGCTTTTCGAGGAATTCAGGAATAAATTTCATTGGTCCCGGTCGGTATAGTGCGTTCATTATAGCAAGGTCATTTATGTTTCGTGGTTTCATCTTAGCAAGGTATTCCCGCATTTTGCTGTTCGAGAACTGAAAAACTCCAACCGTTGAACCGGCAGAGAATAAATCGAAAGTCCTTGAATCATCAAGCGGAATTTTCTCAATGCTAAGATCAAGGTTGTGCCTGCTGTTTACAAGATCAAAGGTTTTTTTGATAACCTTCAATTCCTTCAGTCCGAGAAAATCCATTTTAATCAATCCTGCATCCTCAAGCTGGTTCATGTCAAACTGTGTACAAAATACGTTATCTTCACCAGCAACTTTCGACAATGGTACATAATCGGTTATGTCAGACGGTGCAATAACAATACCGGACGCATGAATTGAGGAATTCTTGTTCAGATTTTCAAGTACCAGGCAGTTATCGAACAATTGTTCCCTTTGGGCTTTCTGTGATTGCGGGGCATCTTTAAAATACTTTTTGAAATCATCTATTTCATCGAAACATCTCTCAAGCGGTGTAACTTTTCCAAACTGTACCGGAATAATTTTTGTCAGTTCGTTTATTTCGCTAAAATTGATATTTAATACCCTGCCTACGTCTTTGAGTACACCTCGAGCCGCAAGACGATTGAAGGTGATGATTTGTGCAACAGCGGTTTCGCCGTATTGTTGTTTCGCGTACTGAAACATCTCATCCCGCCTGTCATCCTGAAAATCAATATCAATGTCTGGCATTGAAATCCTCTCCGGATTGAGGAACCGCTCGAAGAGCAGATCATATTCGAGAGGATTGACATCTGTTATACCGATACAATAACACACAAGGCTACCGGTAGCGCTTCCCCGCCCTGGTCCGACAATAATACCACGGCGCTTCGCTTCGATAATAAAATCCCTAACTATGAGAAAATATCCTGCGAAATTCATTCTCTTTATAACGTCAAGTTCATACTCGAGGCGCTTTTCCGTCTCGTCGTTTACAACGGCAATACGTTTGCGCATACCTTCCTTTGAAACTATGGCGAGGTAATCATCAAATGATATAGAAGTTTCTACATCTGCGGGCAATTTGAAGTTTGGCATGTAATTCGTCTTCATGTCAAGCTCAAGATTGCACTTCTCTGTTACTTCAATCGTTGATTTTATAGCTTCGGGATAATCTTTAAACAACTCGCACATCTGCGCGGCAGACTTAAAATAAATTTCGTCTGTACCGTATCGAAGGTCGGTTGTTACATTGAAATTGTTCGTTAGCTTACTTTGCTTCGCGCTGAGGTGAAGGTAAATATTATGCGCAACTGAGTGCTCTTTCTTTATGTAATGGACGTCATTAGTTGCGATTAGTTTTAACCCAAACTTCTTTGCCAGTTTTGGCATTTGCGCGAGGACTTTCTTTTCAGCGTCTATGGTTTTGTGATCCTGAATTTCAAGATAGAAGTCGTCACCGAATATATCTTTATAAACGCCCGTCATTTTCTTTGCAGTATCAAGATCGTCGCGGACAATATAACAAGATATTACTCCGCCCGCACAAGCTGAGGTCGCTACCAAACCTTTACTGTATTTGGATAGCATTTCAATATCTATTCTCGGTTTATAGTAAAATCCTTCGGTATGTCCTATCGAAACAAGTTTAATGAGATTTTTGTAACCTACGAGATCCTTTGCGAGCAATATCAGGTGAGCATAGTTAATGCTCGACGTAAGACCGTCAGCGCTATCGCCGTTTTCAGGGGAATATTCATTGCGTTTACCCCTGTCAAATCGTGATCCCGATTGCGCAACGTAAACTTCACAACCAATAACGGGTTTTATTTCACGTGATTTGCATGCTTTGTAAAACTCAAGCGCACCGTAAAGAACGCCGTGATCTGTTAACGCAACAGCCCTCATTTTTTCGTTTACCGCAGCATCTACCAGATCTTCAATCCGTGATATCGCATCTAAAAGAGAATAATGCGAGTGGTTATGTAAGTGTACAAATTCCTGCATGAAATCTGTGGAGTAGGTTTTAAAAATGTAGTGCACTAAAATAATTAATATTGGGAGAACAATAAACCCGAATTTAATTTTCTTGACAGGAAATAAATATTTTCGGAAAAAATATCAGATCGGGATAATAAACTTCAGGTTTATAATTACCGGCAGCTTTTGAGCAATATTTTCAACCAAATATTGCTGACGTTAATAGTATTTCTTCCGGGTGGAAAAAAAATAAATTACAAATTTAACGGCTAAAATGAGTTGTGTCCGGATTACCTGAAGCGGATTAAAGTGTTTAAGTAAAATCTTAAACCGTTCAATATTACTTTTGACTATATTCTTTTTCGAATAACCCCCGACCAGAAATTTCGATAGAGTTAATTTCGTATTTAATATTGACGAACAATTCTTCAATGACCGGATACACCAATCCAGATCTGCAACATGTTTATAGCTTAAGTTGTAATCAACCGCTTTTGTTCGCTTGATTATTAGGGATTGATGGCTGACAACCATTCCGTTTATGAAAGACTTCCACGAAAGCTCATCCGGTGGCGATTTCAGGGTCCGCCTACCAAGGTTGTTCCCCTGCTCGTCAATGTAAACCATATCACCGTAATAAGCATCGTATTCAACCGGTATTTCAAAAACTTTAGACAGTAAATCTTCCGAATAGATTTCATCACCCGAGTTAATGAACCAAACGTAATCTGCTTCAGAGTGTTTTAATCCTTTATTCATCGCATCGTAAATGCCGGAATCAGGTTCGCTCATCCAAAATTTAATCTTATCGGAATTCAACTTTAGAAGATCTATCGTTCCGTCAACCGAGCCTCCGTCTATTACTATCAGGTTCAGATTAACGTACCTTTGCCTGAAAATGCTGTTAATTGTCTTCTCAAATTCGGTTTTTCTGTTCAATACAACAGTTATAATATCCACCGTTGGTTTGTTCACTGCCGTGTACCCGATTTAATTTTATTTTCAGACACATTTTCGTTTAACACATTCTTAAACAAATTATAGTATTGTTCTGCCATTCTTTTTTCTGAAAATTTTTCTTTCGCCAGGCTACTCGCATTTATAGAGAAAGATTTTAGTTTCCCGTCATCGTTTATCAGTGAAATGGTTTTTTTCGCAAAAGAAAGGAGGTTAAATGGAGCAATCAAATAACCATTGAAGTTGTCTTCAATAATATCAGAGCAACCGCCAACATCAAATGCAATAACCGGGGTTCCGCAAGCAATCGAGTTAATCGGCATAACCGGAAGATTGTCATCCTTTGAGGGAAAAAGGAAAATATCGGCAGATTTTAAATATTCCGAATACAAAATTTCATCGCTTACATAACCGACTTTTCTTACAATGAAGTTTGAGGGCAAATTCAGGTTTAAGTCATCACCGTTTCCAAGTACAATTAAGTGAACACTTGATTTCAAATCCTCTGACATAATTTCCAAAATTTTAATTAACTCAGAAATCCCTTTTCTGTGATCGTCAAGTTTTTCTGCTCCGAAGATTAATACTTTCCCGTTAACCGGTATTCCAAATTTTTCTCGACACTTCGCCCGTCCTTCATTACTATAAAGGTTTAAATCAATCCCGTAAGGAATGTTTATCGTTGGTTTCGAATTCAACAACGGGCTGTTTTTGACATTTTGATACATCCACTCCGAAGCAGTTACTATTGTGAACTCTGATGAATCGTAAATCATCTTTTTGTGCTTCATTAAAAATTTGTTCGTATTAATTCCAAGGTATGGATAAATTCCGGATTCAGCTTTAAATGTTCTCATTTCCTTCCATGACTCATCCCCGAACGTGTACGCTGCACTCCCTGTCAAAGCCCACATATCGTGCAATGACCAGACAACTTTATATTTTTCGCAAATGGTTTTTAGCAACGAGGTTTTAAAATAACCACCATGTAGGTTGTGAAGGTTTATGATATCAGGCTTTATTCTGTCAAGAATTCCGAGTATTCGTTTCGTTGAAAACGGGAAAAAGAAATATTGCAAACCAAATGTACTCAGGAGAAAATTCAAACCGCGTTCAACTTCTATCTGGAATTTATTATCGCGTGATTGGAAAATATTACCATCATTAGATTTTTTAATTCCAACGATAAACGAATTTTGTGTCTTGTAATACCTGCTGAGATTTTGTGCAAGTTTAAAAGCAGCAATTCCTGCTCCGCCGTGGATATCGTATTTATTTATAAAAAGTATTTTCAATCTCTGTATGCGTAAATATTTAGTTGCATATCCATCGGTTTATTATATTCATCGTTCCGGTTAATAAATGGTTCCCGACGAGAGTTTACCGTGCTGATGAACACCCTGAACCCGCTCCCCTTTAATACCCCCAAGAGTTTATCCAATTCCTGTTCTTCTTTAGTGAACGAATGATATTCCACGAAAAGGTTTCTAACTAAATCGAGTTCATCACTGCAATCAATAAGAACCTTTGTTTCTGCACCTTCAATATCAATTTTAAGTAAATCAATTCTATCTTTGAACGATAAAAGCAAATCTTTAAGTCTGATACAATTTACTTCGGTCGCCTCCATTGAATCCGAAATTGTAGAACTATCTGCTGCTTCGAGCAACATTGGGATTTTACCTTCATGCAGCCAAACTGCTGCGGACTTTACTTCTACTCCGGTCAAAGAATTTTTCTCAATGTTCAGACTTAAAATCTCCGCTATTTCAGGATTACCCTCGATAGCAACTATTCTGGAGTTCGGGTAACATTGTTTGAAAAACGCAACGCTTGTCCCAACATTCGCCCCACAATCAATTATTAATGGATTCGAATTTTCAGTTTTGAATTAATAACTACCGTCAACATAAATCTCTTTATATTGCCATAAAAACGAAAGTGTGTCAACGACAGTAAATTTCAGACCGTTAAATTTAATTTCTCTTTTTTGAAACCGACCCGAGCCTCCGAATTTCAGGATTAGCATTGAAATTTAAAACCGTGAGCTGATTTTAAAATTCTGTACAAATCCTTAAATATTATTTTCAGGAGTAGAATCATTTGCGCGCCAATATTACATTGTTAAGATAGAGCTGTGGTCTGTCGGGAAGAATTGCCGACAATAGCAGACCAAATATGTTTAACGGAATTGTAAATAAGATCGTAGCAAAAAAACCGGGAACAGTTCCGCATTTTTCAAAGACTCTGTAAATGTATAAATTCAAAAGTTGAAATATACTTTCAACATATTTTGTTGTACGTTCAATTTTCTCAACTTTGAATCCGCTTGTTTCAAGCAGATGAGATAAACCATACGAGGTATATCGTCCGAAATCGTATGGCGCTTCGTGCTCGTCCCAAACTAATGGAACCGTTATCAATATTTTCCCTCCCGGTTTCAGGACCCTGTACAACTCATTTATTATCTCGTCAAGGTTGAATATATGTTCGAAAACTTCGGAAGAAAAAACTGAATCAAATTCATTGTCTTTAAAAGGAAGTGTTTTCCCGTCATAGTAAAAATCAATATTTTCATTATCGTGTGGATGTCCGCTTACCTCAATATCTACGCCGATATATTCTGATACAGAGAATAGTTCACGATAGGGTTTTGAACCACATCCGAAATCGAGTAGCTTGCCGTTCAGCTCTTTTGCGTAGGATTTAATTTTTTTATAAATCCCCTTCCGACCAAAATAAAAAGGGTTAATAAAAATACCTATCAAGCCTGGATTGAATTGCTTTTTAACATAAATTTTTTTTAATCGCGTGATCATTTCATGAAGATAGATTCAATTTATCTTTTAAATTTCTGAATATCCTTACTACATCGGGATCGAGTTTGAAAAAAATAATCGGTGAAAAAAATACAATCGTAGTAATAGCAGATCTTACAATGACATCCACGATAATATTGCTTATCGCAGGAATGGTTGCTCCGACCAAAAACGACACCGCTGAGATTGATATCAGATAAAAATACTTCAAGTCAAACGGTTGCATTTTAAACTTCACTCTGATGAAATTCCATTTACCAAACTTAAATAAAAACATTGAAACCAGTGTCGCAATAGCAGCACCGGTTGCACCATACAATTGAATAAAAATAAAATTCAAAATTATACAAACTATAAGATATACCGCATTGAAAATTCCGTCATATCTGAATTTAGATGAAGTAGCAATTATATCGGAATTAATTCCGCCGGTTACATCAATCAATGCTGAGAATCCAAGTAAAATCAGAAGCATATAATTTTCTCCATATTCAGTCTTATTAAAAAACAAAAGGAGGCTATTCAGGTTTATCATCAAACAGATAAAAATTATGCTTCCGATAATATGGAGCAATCTCGAGGAGCGATAATAAATTTCCTGTATATTTTTTATATCATCCCCCTTCCATGAAACGGCGATCACAGGTAATGCAATTCTGTAAATTGCCCTTGCAGGAAATTTTAAAACTCCCGCAATATAAAAAAAAACAGAATAAACGCCGACCATTGTTAATCCAACGTAGGAGCCGATTAAAATTTTGTCAATATTCTCTGCGAGCATATACGTTGAGCTACCAACAAACGAATACGAACTGAACTTAATTACTTCTCGCCATCTTCGTGCATTAACTTTTCTTTTTAAACCAAGTATAGAAAACTCTCCGCTGTGGATTACGCTTATCATTAATAACAACGAGATGAATCCGTTCAGGATAATATATGCGAACACAAAATTTTCAAAGCTTAAAATACTTGTAATGTAAAAGAGAATTAACACGGATGTTAAAACACGAAACAAAAACTCCTTTAAAAAGACCGCATAAACCGTTTTAAATATTGACCTCGCAAGGCTCTCAAAAATATTGTACAATAGCAGAAACAAAGACAGTGGAATCAGAACAAAGTAATATTCAATGTACAAAGATGAGTTGTCTTTAAAGAAATCAAGAATTACAGGTTTGAAAATCAGATAAATGAGGGTGATTAAAAGAAACGCAACAAGTGTAATTGCCGCAACAACCAAAAGAAAGCCGTTATGGTCTTTGCTTTCATTTCTGAATAACGGAAAAAATTTAGCAATTGAGTTGTAAAGACCAAAAAATGATATCTGAGAATAAACGATTGAGAGTGACATTATCAGCTGAATAAGCCCAAATTCTTCTGCTTTGAAAAAGTTTGGAAACAGAATAACAAAATTTATATATCCAACCCCTAACCCGAGGTAACCAAAAATTGTATTCTTAACGGACTGCTGTTGTATTAATCCCAATCATTTTTTTACGAAGATATTTTATGAATGCGCCACTTTCAATTTATAAATCTGGATTTTGTATTTTATAGAGTAAGTAAAAATGGTATTTTGAGAGGTTCATAATAAAATCCTCACATTTCTTAATGGCTAAAAAGAAACAGAAATCTTCCTTAAATAAAATTAATGTAAGCAAATCAACCGAGCTGAAAACTTCGGATGATTCTCTGATAAAATATCAGAATTATATCTTCGTCGGCATTTTGTGCCTCGTCATCCTGCTTTTCTTCAGGGAGGGATTTTTCGGCGGAAAACTATTTGCCTCTGCCGATAATCTTTCCCCATTGAGCTTCAGGAATTTTCTGGATGATGCGAAATCTCTTGGTATTTTCCCCTTATGGCTACCGTATATATTTGGCGGAATGCCATCGTTAGCTTCACTCACCACCGGTTTACCTGCGGCTCATAATATTTTCTCGTACATCTGGGATTCCATCTTTAATGCTTACGCAGGGTGGAACCTGTTCAAACTGACTGCTCCTTATTATATTATATTTGCAATCGGTGTTTTCATTTATGCAAAATACAAATTCAAAAATAATTACATCGCTCTTTTTTGTGGCTTGACCGCAGTTTTAGCGACACCAATTATTCAACTCATCATTGTCGGCCACCATACCAAAATGTTTACGATCGCCCTGTTCCCGTTTATTCTCTATATCATTGACCGCATCACTGATGAAGATCCGAAGGGAATTTTCAAACTCATACTCTATGTCGGAATACTTTCCGTCATTCTGTATATTCAGTTTCACTTTCACCACATTCAGATGCTCTTTTATAGTTACATGTTCCTGGGCATTTATTTCGTTTATAGTTTAATATTCAAATTCATTAGAAAAGAAAAGGTGTCAGGGATCATCAAAGCCCTTTCAATCGGGGTAATTGCATTGATTCTCACTATTGCAATGGATGCGAATATTTTGCTTTCCATCAAAGAGTATAATCAGTTTTCAATCCGAGGACAACAGGAAATAACATTGAAAAATGATCCGGCATCAAATCAGGATACCCCTTTAAGTTACAATTATGCGACAAACTGGTCATTTAGCCCCGGTGAAGTATTAACATTCATTATCCCGTACTATTACGGTTTCGGAGATGTGGAAGTTGACGGACAGAGGGCAAACCTTTACTGGGGGCAAATGCCGTTTACTGATTCACCGGTTTATTTTGGGGTTATAGTATTGCTCCTCGCTTTATTCGGTATTATTCTCAATATCCGGAAATCACAGTCCGTTCAGGCATTGACATTCATAACGGTTTTCTTTCTGTTTTTATCTTTTGGTCGAACATTTCCCATTATTTACGATGCTTTTTTTTACAATCTGCCATACTTCAGCAGTTTCAGGGCGCCGGTAATGATACATTATTACATGGACTTTGCATTTGTTATTCTTGCTGGATTCGGGATAAAATCCATACTTGATTTAAAATCAGAAAAGGCAGGACAGGAAAGACTTAAGACACTCGCTTACATTTTCGGCGGACTTGCATTGTTGATGCTTCTGATTTCATTCATTGGCTTTGAGAACAGTTACAAAGACAGTGTACTTAACGGACCAAAGGTAAAAGAACTTATCGCGCAGGGTAATAATCCACAACAAATCAATCAATATTTTTCTCAGATTTCACAGGTTGCGTATAAAAATCTTATAAAGGATATGAGGCTTCATTCATTTCTTATCCTTTTAATTATTGGTTCCATGTTTGCGTTCGTAAAAAATTCATTTAAACAGAACATATTTCTCATTATTCTCATTTTAGTCGCAACACTTGACTTGTGGAATATTAGTTCCGATACTCTCCATTGGGAATCAGGTACGACAAAGGAAAACGCTTTTGGCGAGCGCGATTACGTAAACTTCATTTTACAAAATGATCCCGATACTTTTAAATACAGAGTTGCGGAAATTTCAGGTGGGCGACTTGCAACGAGCAATCACCTTGCGTACTACGGTTTACACTTGTTCAACGGATATCATGGCGCAAAGATTAGAAATTATCAGGATGCAATTGATGTTGCAGGGGATCTTAATCCATTGTTACTTTCACTTGCGAATGTTAAATACCTGATCTCCGATCAACCTTTGCCTGAGAATCCATTGTTTGAACAGGTTTTCAAAGGAACAAAATTGGTTTACAGAAATAATGGAAGTTTACAACGAGCCTTTTTTGTAAATTCTTATCAAGTAATGGACGGTTTTCAGATTCTCCAACAGATAAAACAAAATTCTTTCGATCCTTCGAAAACTGCTCTCCTTGAATCTGATCCGGGAATACAAATTCAACCCGCCACTGAAAACGCTTCGGTAAATATTACTCACTTTGATATTCACAATATCAAATACAACGTAAATGCAACGGGGACAAATTTACTTGTATTCAGTGAGATTTTTTATCCTGCAGGGTGGAAATTGTACATTGACGGAAAGGAATCTGAAATCCTGAAAGTGGATTACCTGTTCAGAGGAGCAATTGTACCGCCCGGACATCACGAAATCAGAATGGAGTTTCATCCTCAAAGCTATTACACCGGAAAGAACGTCAGTATAGTTGCAAATATAATTGTAATTGGATTTTTAATCTCAGGAGCGCTCGGTATTTACCTGCAGCGAAAAAAAAATCTTCAACCTCAACCGGCAGATGATAGCAAACAAGATGGCTGAACGAATGCCTATAACTTTGACATGTAATTTTGCTTTTTAAATTAAATGGAATGACGAGCCGTAAAATGGTATGAGTTTCAATAAAACCTTTTCGTTTAATTACAGATTAATCGCAGTATTTTTTGATTAAGAAAATTTTAATATCCAATCGTGGTGAGATTGCAGTCAGGGTAATTTCAACTGCACGGGAAATGGGAATAAAAACTGTAGCGGTTTATTCCGACTTCGACAGGTTTTCAATGTTTGCAAAATATGCTGACGAATCATATCACATCGGTGAATCGCCCGCATCGAAAAGTTACCTTTTAGCGGACCGAATAATTGAAACTGCTTTGAAATGCGGTGCTGATGCCATTCATCCCGGATACGGATTTCTATCTGAACGAAGTTATTTTGCACGCCTTTGCAATGACAACAATATCAAATTTATTGGCCCTTCACCTGAAGCAATCGAATATCTCGGTAGTAAGACAAATGCAAAATCAATTGCAATCAAATCGGGAGTTCCGACAGTACCGGGTACTGATCATGCAATTTCCGGGCTTGATGAAGCTAAACTAATCGCAGGTCAAATCGGATATCCTGTTTTAATTAAAGCTTCAGCCGGTGGGGGTGGTAAAGGTATGAGGATCGTAAATAATCCAGCAGATCTTGACAGCGCATTGAGGTTAGCGCAGAACGAAGCACGAAGTTCTTTCGGGGATGATAGCGTTTTCATCGAGAAATACATCATTGCACCGAGACATATTGAATTTCAAATCCTTGCGGACGAGTACGGCAATGCCATACATCTCGGTGAAAGGGAATGTTCCATGCAACGGCGACATCAAAAAGTTATTGAAGAGACTCCATCCGTTATAATTGATAAAGATCTCAGAGATAAAATGGGTGAAGCAGCGCGAAACCTCGCAAAGGCAGCAGGATACACGAATGCAGGAACAGTGGAATTTATTGTTGACAGCGATAAGAATTTCTACTTTCTTGAAATGAACACCAGATTACAGGTGGAGCATCCCGTTACAGAAGTGCGAACCGGAATTGATCTTGTTAAAGAACAAATTTTAGTTGCGTCAGGTGAAAAACTTTCATATTCACAGGAAAGTGTAACCTTTAACGGCGCAGCGATTGAATGCAGAATTTGTGCCGAAGATCCCGAAAATAATTTTATTCCTTCAACCGGAAAGATAAACTATCTCAGCAAAATATTAGGAAATGGTGTAAGAGAAGATACCGGAATTGAACACGGAGATGAAATATCAATTTATTATGACTCAATGATAGCAAAGTTAATCTGCTTCGGGAATACGAGGCCAGATGCAATCAATAAAATGAAAAGGACTTTATCCAATTACCAAATCTCAGGTGTTAAAACCAATATAAAATTTCTGTTGGAACTGTTAAATACCGATGCCTTTAAAAATGGTTGCTACAATACACAGTTCATTGAGAATGAGTTTATGAACAACAAGAAGAGTATATCTTCCGATGAAGATAATCTCTCAGCTGGAATTGTCGCTTCCGTTAACTTCAAACAGCGATTGAAAGGAGAAAAGAAATTACACATTACCGGCAAACGAAATCATACCGGCGGATGGAAATCTAAAAGATTTTTTGGTTCATAATGGAATCCAAATTTTACATATCGAAAGATAAAACCGCTATTGAAAATTTTACTGCTATTGTCAATAGCATGAACGATATCTCGGTGAACGGTGAAATATTGAAATACGAATTTAAAATTATTGCGGATGATATTATTTTCTTCCGGATAAATTCAAAGAACTTCACTGTAAAACTGGAACAAATCCAAAACAATATTTTCAGAATGTATGTGAATGACGAATTGATAGAGTTAAATTGTAAAACTGATACAGACAAACTGAAAGAAACTTTAGGCATTGGATCAAACTCTGACGATAAACAGTCTGAGATACGGTCGCCGATGCCTGGTGCAGTCGTCAAGATTAGTGTTTGCGAGGGCGACAGGGTTTTAAAAGGACAGACTGTAATGATACTTGAAGCGATGAAGATGGAAAATGAACTTAAAGCCCAGTCAGATTGTACGGTAAAAAAAATCCATGTAAAGGAAAAAGCAGCAGTTGAAAAAGGTCAATTGCTCATAGAACTATAAGATTAACTCATGGCATTTATACTCGCAATTGCATCATTGTTTGCGGCAACAATACCAATGATAATTTATCTGATTATCATCTGGTGGCTTGACAGAAACGAGCGTGAGCCGTTCTGGCTGGTTTCACTTACATTTTTTTGGGGCGCTACCGGGGCAATATTTCTCGCAATTATAGGGAGCTTGATATTTCAGATCCCGCTTAGCATTCTGATACTTTCTGTAGCAGATGATAATGCAGGTGAACTCGTTGGATTATCCGGAGCAGTGGTCACCGCACCACTGGTTGAAGAAGCTACAAAGGGAATTTTTCTCCTTTTGATTGCTATTTCAAAGAGATTTGACGGAGCAGTTGATGGCGTTGTATATGGCGGCGCTGTCGGATTAGGTTTCGGAATGACTGAAAACTTCATGTACTTTTTATCTTACGGAACTTCACCAGCATCATGGTTATACGTAGTAATAATCAGGACATTGTTCTCGGCTGTAATGCACTGTCTTGCAACTGCAACCCTTGGAGCATTTATCGGCTATGCAAAATTTAAACCCACGATTTTTAAATTAATTCTTGTGCCTGCTGGATATTTCATTGCTGTCTTTCTTCATTTCGCATGGAATATTAGCGTAAGTTTTGAATCTACTTCACTGTTAGGATTCGTATTCCTGATATTTTATTTTTTCGCCATATTCGCTGTGTTTCAACTGGCAATTTATTTTGAGGGTAAAAGTATACATCGGGAACTGGTTGATGAAGCGCAAACCGGTGTTATACCGCATGACCATTTAAACTTTCTTCCGTTCGTAACGAAACGTAATAAACGGGGCTGGTTGCATCCCGCTATTAATCAAAAAGATTACGTTTCAACTTCTATCACTCTCGCATTGCGTAAGCATCAAATAAGGAATATCAGCATGTCTAAACAGTTAACCTATCAACGGGAAATTGACAACCTGAGATATCGTTTGCAAATGATGCTTTATAATGCCGGACTATATAAATCACAGGATCCGAATTGAGGGTTAAAATAATTTTATGGCTTGCTCTCCTTATCCCTGTAGGATGGATACTGGGGTTGCACGTAAACGATCCGGCACGCGTAATTCTCGTGATTGCAATGATATTTGCCCTTATTCCGGCTTTTCGAAAATATCTAATAAATCCGGTTAATTTTTCAAAGTTGCAGTCCCGTTTGATGATTGCTTTCATTATTGTTTATCCACTTATAATTTGTGCTCAACACTTTGTAAGAGTTCTAGCCGGTTCACAGGGAATTAACTTCGCATACCGGACACAGGTTATTGCAAATGTTACTCAAAAGGGTGGTTTGTATTCATCAATTCTACGCGAAGACTATTCGATTATAAATTGGTTAACTCATCATTTCAACCCTGTTTTATTTATTCCGGGTTTAATGGGATTTATTGGTATTCCTGCTTTTAGCTCACAAATATTTTCCCTCGTCTTAATCATTATATCAACCTGCTTCATTTTGTACAGAATTCTTAAACATCTTAATTACAAAAATGGAGCTTTATATCTACCAATAGTTTTTTTCCTTTCAATTTATTCAATAAGGCATCCTCTCACTTACGGTATTGAGGATGAATTCTTCGCACTCCCCGCAATTGCGCTCGCTTTTCTTTTTTTGTTCAAACAAAAATTTCTTTTGAGTTGTGTAAATATCGCGGCAACGTTCTTTGTTAAAGAGAGTTTTTTCCTATTAGGAATCTCCTGGGCTTTGATGGCTTTCATTCTATACAAAAAAGGATTATTAGGCATTAAGTCTAAAAATTTATATTACTCTTACGTTCTCGCAGGCTCAGGTTTAATGCTTTTTGTTCTTTATACATTCGGGCACGAATTAATCTTTGGTCAACCGTATGAACATTTCCATAAATCAAGTGGTTTATCATCATTCTTTAATATTGAAATGGTATCTGATAAACTTTATAATTTATTTCTACTTTTTCTACCATTTCTATTTCTCCCGTTTTATGATCGGAAATGTTTTTTATTGATGATTCCGGCATTACCGATAATAGTGATTATGTTCTATTCCGATTATATGTATAAGGCAACTGATTACTACGCCGTTGTTCCGAGTTTTGTAATCCTGATTTCTTGTATTTATTGTGTTCCGGAAAAAATCAGACAAATGACCTCATCCGCTGTTCCATTGATATCAATTATAATTCTCAGCATTGCATTTATATACGGAACATGGAAACCGTTAAAGATAATTTTTGAAGCTGATCCTTCCGGTTTCGTTAGTTACAGTGATATGGAGGAAGTTTCAACAAAATATTTAAAGAATGATTCAAATGCGCTCGTTTCTCTGTCTTTAGCTCCTCTTTCAACTATGATTGATAAACTATCCGTTATTGAAAATGAAAGTAAAATCAGTAACAGAGATTTTGATTTAGTAATAATCAGGTCATCCGATACGAGCGATTTAAAAAGTGATTTGCAGAATTTTACTATCGCTGTTGACACACTAGGACAGAATAGTAATATTTACGTTTACAAGAGCAGATATTGATGAAGCAGTTATTCAGGAAATATCGGACGAGTCCGTTTGCACAAAATGTTTCGGTATTGGCATCTGGCTCAATCGTAGCGCAGGTGATTTCAGTGTTGATCTCCCCTGTGCTATCCCGGATTTATTCACCGGAAGATTACGGGTTACTTGCAGTTTTCCTCTCCGTTCTGAATATGTTTGCAGTTGTTCTTTGCTTCAGATATGAACTTGCGATAGTTTTACCGAAAGATGAATCCGATGCTATTAATCTCGTTAAGCTTTGTCTGATGATAAGCTCGGGTTTCGCATTGATTCTGCTAATACTCAGTTTTTCGTTTTCAACCGAAATTGCATCAATGCTTGGTAATGAGCGAATGAGTTTCTGGCTACCTTTTCTGGTATTGACAATTTTTATAACGGCGGTTTATAATACCTTTAATTATTTTCTTACACGCAATCAAAGGTACAAGTCAATCACGAAAGCAAAGGTAGTTCAGTCAATAGGACAGTCAGCTTTGAGCGTTGGAATAGGTGTATCGGGATATTCAAGCATTGGACTATTAATAAGTTCAATAGCAGGTCAGTTTATTGCCGCATCGGTTCTGATTTCCGTTGGGCTGAAAAAGATTTTTCATTTTAGACGAAATGATTTTAAACAAATGGTATCATTAATAAAGCACTATAAAGAATTTCCGGCTATTAACCTTCCGCTAGCTATAATTGATATTTTCTCTCTGCAGGTTATTGTAATTTTAATCAGCAATTTTTTTTCCGATGAAATTACCGGATACTATTCTTTTGCTCTGAGACTACTTACAATTCCTTCTGTTTTAATCGGTGGCGCAATCGGACAGGTATTCTATCAACGGCTGAGTGATCTCGTAAATCAACGCGGTGAATATAAATCGTTTATACTACAAACCTGGCGAACGCTGCTGGCAGGTTCAATCGTCCCGTTGATCATAATTATAATTTTTGCGCCGGATTTATTCGCGTTTGTTTTCGGTGAGAACTGGCGTTACTCAGGTAATATCGCCTCTGTTTTATCCGTTATGTATTTCTTTATGTTTCTTACTGCGCCTGTCAGCAGCATTTACCTCATTTTCAATCAACAGAAACTTGCTCTGATATTTACGTTCAATAGTTTTATTTACAGACCGCTGACTGTTTATCTCGGCTATTTGTACAACGATTTCATGCTTGGAATTATTTTACTTGTGATTTGTGAATCAGTGAATTTAGTATTACTATATTCTTTGTTATGGCGAAAAGTCCTAAACTATAAACATCCGTGAAGAAATCACTGTTGATAATCTCGACAACTAATCAGGATCGTGATCCGCGTGTAATTAGGCAAATTAATTTCCTGAAAGATGAATATGAGTTGTGGTGTTGCGGCTTGGAAAATTCAAGAGTTCCGAAGGACAGGTTTTTGCCAATTACAATAAATAAATCCGTTCTCTCCCGAATACCCGTTCTGATACTCAGGTTATTCAGGGCATACAGGATGCTTGAAAATTATATTACAAGATATAAGTTGAAAATAGATTGTCCTTCAGTCAAATTTGATTTCATTCTTGCAAATGATCTGGATTCTCTGCCTATCGCTTTCAAGCTTTTCAAAAGTAAAAATATTTATTGTGATTTCCATGAATATGCGCCGGCTGAGTTTGAAGATAAATTCAGTTGGAGATTACTCCACCGTGGATTCGCTATTCACCAGTGTAAAAGATATTTTCCTTTACTGAAGAATATCACTACAGTTTGCGAGGGTATTGCAACAGAATATCAGAAACATTTCAACAGGAAACCGGTTGTAATCACTAACGCAGCGACATATTCAAACCTTCAACCTATGGAACCTGCAGGCAGTAAAATACGGCTAATTCATCATGGCGTTGCAATAAGATCGCGCAGAATTGAACTGATGATTGAGGTAGCTAAGATGCTGGATGATAGGTTTAGTCTTGATTTAATGCTCATTCCGAACGACGAAAAATATTTTGATGAATTAAAATTACAAACAGAGAATAGTGGAAAGATTAATATGATCGAACCCGTCAGCTTCAATCAAATTATCCCGTTTTCGAATAAATACGATGCTGGAATTTTCATTTTACCGTTTACAAACTTTAATTATAAGTTTGCACTACCGAATAAGTTTTTCGAGTTTATCCAATCGCGATTAGCTATAATTACAGGTCCATCGCCGGAGATGGCTGATTTTATTAACCGCTATAAGCTTGGTTATGTTACGAAATCTTTTAAACCTTCCGAGATTGCCAAAGAAATTAATTCAATTACAAATGAACAAATCATTCAATGGAAAGCTAATTCTCATAACTCGGCAAGAGTTCTGGCATCGGAAGCAAACAAAACTATTTTGTTAAATCTCTTTAAAGAAATTTAGGCGATGTGCGGAATCTCCGGCATAGTTTCAAAAAATAATTCGGTTGATAGTTCGTTAATTATATTAATGAACGAAATAATTGCCCACCGCGGACCTGATGATGAGGGTTATTTATCCTACAATTCCGAAACTAAAGAAATTTCAAATTACAAACGGAAGGAAGATGTAATGTCTGAACACCGATGCAATCTGTATTTTGGACACCGTCGGCTTTCTATACTCGATCTGAGTGATTCTGCGCACCAACCATTTCACGATGATTCCGGCAGATACCACTTAATCTTTAACGGAGAAATTTACAACTACATCGAACTTCGGCAAATGCTACCTTCTGACAAATATGTATTCAGGTCTGAATCTGATACCGAAGTTTTGCTCTATTTATATATGGAGTACGGGAAGAATTGTCTCGATATGTTGAACGGAATGTGGGCATTTGTTATTCTGGATTCTGAACGTAATCTCATATTCGGTTCAAGGGATAGATTCGGCGTGAAACCGTTTTATTATTTTTTCGACGGTTCATATTTTTGCTTCGCTTCAGAAATTAAAGCATTGCTGAAACTACCGTATTTTCGTAAAGGGATAAACCCAATCGCAGCGTTTGATTACATTTCAACCGGTAGAGTTCAGGATAATTGCATAACAATGTTCAATAATATTTCCGAACTCGAACCATCTGGTTCTTTTACGCTTGAACTTTCAAATTTCAAGTTCATTAAAGAAAAGTATTTCACTCTTTCATACATTGATAAATGGGAAAAATTTAGTTCGCAGAAGGCAAAAGAATATTCAGAAATTATCCGGAATAAAATTTTTAATGCTGTAAATATCCGTTTGCGATCGGATGTAAAAGTTGGTTCTTGCCTGAGTGGAGGGGTTGACAGTTCTGCGATCGTGTGTACGATAAATTCATTGCTAAGCAAAAAAAGTATTTCTCAAATTGGCGAGCATCAAAAAGTATTCACTGCTTCGTTTCCGAATACTGATATTGATGAAACAACATGGGCGGGCATCGTAGCCGAATCCGCAAACGTTGAATGGCTCAAAACGATGCCAACTGCATACGAACTAATGGAGGATATTGAAAAACTTGTTTACATTCAGGATGTCCCCTTTGGTTCTACTACCATTTATACTCAATACCGTGTAATGAAGCTGGCATCGGAAAACGGAGTAAAAGTTCTTTTAGACGGGCAGGGGGGTGATGAACTTTTTACGGGTTACTCATATTTTTTACGACCGTATTACAACGAGATGATTCGTAATCTGGATTTCAGGTCTATATTAAATGAATATCGAAACATTGGGAACTCCCCTGTCAGCAGTCAAATATTATTGAGAACATTAACGATAAGTTTTGCAAAAATTTTTCTACCAACTAAATTAAAGCGCTTTTTATTGAGGAAAAAGGATCAGGAAATAAATTATTTGAACAATTTACTTTACAACCGGCATGTGATGCGACTCGGAATTTCAAAATTAAAAGAATTTTCAACTCTTAATAGTTCGCTCCACGACCAGTTCACATTTTCAAGTCTCGGGGAACTTTTAAAATATGAAGACAGGAATTCAATGCACTTTTCGATTGAAGCGCGTACACCGTTCGCCGATGATATTGACCTGATCCAATACGTTTTTAACATCCCCGCCTCTTACAAGATAAGAGATGGATGGACAAAATACCTCTTAAGAGAATCAATGAAAGGAATCATTCCGGATAAGATAAGGTTGCGGACCGATAAACTTGGTTTTGCTACGCCGGAATATTACTGGCTCAATACGCTTAAAGATAATTTCCGTGATTATTTTACGAACGATTTGAATGATTATTTTAAAATAGATGCAATTAAAACAGACTGGGACTCAATCTTCAATTCTCAGGAGCGATGCGGAATAACAAATTTTTGGCGATTCATAAACTTTGCAATTTGGAAGAAAGTCTATGGCGTTTAATAAATCTGCGGTACTCATTTCATTTCATCTCTGGAAATCTAAGCGGAAAGCGGGTTTTCACAAGATTGCGGAATCGCTAATGGGTCTCGGTTACCATGTTACGTTCGTCACCGGTTCGGCAAGTTTCCTATCTTACATAAAGGGAGACTACAGGACACCATTGATTAAAACTGCACCAAAAAATAAACTGGTAAAAGTTAATGATAAACTCTCAACATTCGTCGCGTTCAATACTCTGCACCCGGTAAATATGAGAAATTCGATCCTAAATAATTATTCATCGTTGATTTTTAGAAATTATCGGGACTTGTTGCTTCCTTTCACTGATTTAATTAATGCAATTGGCAAAAGCGAACTAATTATCTTTGAGAGTTTCCCCGGATTACTCTGGTTTGATTCGCTCATGTCAATTAACCCGGATGCGAAATTTATTTACAGGGTATCCGACGACATTGAGTTTCAAAATCAACCCCCGTTTATCATTCAACACGAAAAGGAAATTGCCGGAAAATTTGATCTCGTATCAGTGCCATCAAAATTTATCTTTAATAAATTTAGAGCGAATAAAAATACCCGCCTCCACTTTCACGGAATTGACAAGAACAAGTTTGATGAAACCAATATGAATCCTTATTCACAAAATAATAATTTCGTGTTCACTGGAAATTCCTATTTCGATTTTAATTTTTTGCGTACAGCCTCCGGTGTATATCCTGAGATTAAGTTTCATATAATTGGCGGTATCAATCGAGAGGTTTTATCGGATAACATTATCTACTACAGTGAAAGGAACTTTAACGATACAATACCATTTGTAAAGTTTGCAGACGCCGGATTACATACCCTTGAATATTCAAAAGGTGCAGAATCTTTTTCTGATAGTTTGAAGGTAATGCAATATACTTATTGCAGGTTACCAATAATATCTCCCGGATTTATAAGGAGTGACCGGGATAATTTTATTTATTATGAATACAGGAATGAGAAAAGTATAATACAGGCGATTGATTCAGCGTTACACTTTAATCGAGAAAGCATTGATACGAGTAATTTGCTTAGTTGGGACGATTTAACAATGAAATTAATTACAGAATGAACCTGATAAATTCTGATATAAAAAATATCCTTGTAATAAAAATGTGCTGCCTCGGTGATGTAGTTCAAATCCTGCCTGCAGTTAATATTTTAAAACAGAATTTTCCGGATGCAAAAATTACATTGCTCGCTGATAAATGGGTAGAGCCATTAAAAGTACACCTCACCGATTTCGATGATTTCATCGTAGTTAACAATACCTTTTCCCGAAACCTTTTCCAGAAAGCTTCGACAGCAATCTGGCTTATAAATAAGCTAATCAAAAGGAAATTCGATTTTGCACTCATAGGTCACCGGAACAATGCTTTCGGTTGTCTTACTTATCTTGCCGGAATAAAGTACCGCCTTGGGTTCAGTGAGACAAAGCACGTGAACATAGCTTCCGGTTTCGACGACAAAACTCACGAGGCGCAACGATATCTTTCAATACTTGCTTCGTGCGGTTTAAATACGGATAATTTTGAGGTAGGAATTAAAGCCACTGTCTCGAAAGCAGTAATGAGAAACCGGATTGGGATTCCGTTGGGAAATTCTGTTATTGGCATTTTCCCGTTTGGCGGAATAAACCCCGGAATGGATATGAGATTGAAACGATGGGAATTGGAGAAATTTAAAACTGTCGGCTATACAATTGTAAAAAAATTTCCCGACTATTCCGTAATCTTCTTTGAAGGTAAATATGAAGATGAAAAATATCAGGACAAGTTTTTTCAACCAGGTTTTTTTAAAATTAACATCGGTATAAATGAAATCAATGCGTGTGATAAATTCATAGGAAACGACACAGGTTCTTTGCATATTGCAAATGCGCTTGGAATTAAAACTATCGGTATTTTCGGGCCAACTGATCCGGATGTGTTCGGTCCGCTTAATACTGGTAATTTTTTCCCGTTGGTTCATAAAATAAACTGTTCACCATGCTTCAATCACACTATTGCAGTGAGCCGGACTAATAGAAAATACTGGCAAGGAAATAAATTTTTATGCCATGAAAAACATCACCGATGTATTAAAGATTTGGATGTTGATAAATTATTCGAAATTTTATAACATTTAATAACATGATCTATGGTATTTTCGGTGGTTCATTTAATCCGCCACATGTAGCACATTACATTGCGGCGCGGGATGTCTTTGAACAAACCAACGTTGACAAGATAATCGTAATACCTTCCTCAATCTCACCATTAAAAGACAATGAAAGTTTACCGGATCCGATTCACAGGTTTGAAATGTGTAAGAAAACTTTTACCGATGTGATTTTTTCTGTATCCAACATCGAATCTAAGCATGCAGGAAAGGTTACATATACTATAAATACAATAAGGGAATTGGCAAACTCCCATGCCGGCAACAAACTAAAGCTCATAATCGGTGCCGACCAATATAACCAATTCAGAAAGTGGCACGAGTACAAACAAATTTTAGAGCTCGCAAAACTTGTTGTGATGAACCGGGGCGGGGTTAAAATGCATCCCCGAAAATCATCTGAAATCATCCCCGCTGATTTCGTAAAAGTAACAAATATTGAACTTTCTTCAACTCAGATTAGACAAAGGATTAAAGAGCGTAAAAGTGTAAGATATCTTGTCAGCCCGCAGGTAGAAAATTACATTAATAAAAATAATTTGTATAGGAGATAATAATGGAAGAAAATAATCAAAACATCCGTCAATCGGAACACACACCAGATGCGCTTTTACCGAAGATGTCAGCCGGAGATATTATTTCAGGAGTTTTATCTTCACCCGGTGAGACTTATAGTGAGATGGCAATTTCAAGACCGGCTAACTATTGGTTAATTCCTATTCTGATAGTATTAATTCTAAATGGAATAAGCATTTTCTTATCTTTTCAAAATCCTGAATTAATTCAAAAAAAAATGGATGAATCGCTTGAAAAGACTAGAACAAAACTCGAAGAACAAATCAAGTCAGGCGAAATCACAAGAGAGCAGGCTGATCAGGCGCTCGAAATGCAGAAAAAATTCACTAACCCCGAAAGCATTTTTTTTAAAATTACGAGTTATGCAAGTTCAACCATTTTTGTAATTGCAGTTTTCTTCGTTCTGTCATTAGCTCTGTTCATCGGCATGAAAATCTTTAAATCTGATATGTCTTTCCAAAATATACTGAATGTCGTTGGAAGTGCTTCGATTATTACCGCAATCGGTGGAATTGTTTCAATTGCAATTTCATTAATGCTCGGTGAAATTAAAACTATTAGTCCGGCTTTATTGATAAATAAAAGCTCTGCAGGTGATATTGGTTACAGTATTCTTTCAAGCATAGATGCTTTTACCATTTGGGCTTATGTTGTAATTTCGATTGGTTTGGTTAAAATCGGGAATATTTCCACCGGGAAATCTTATGGATTGGTTTTCGGTTTATGGATTGTATGGTTGATTTTTGTAGCTCTATTCACTGTAGTATTTGGCAGTATGTTCTGATTTGTATCAACACGTTAAAAAATTGTGCAAACGGAAACAGCAATACTGAATTTAATCTCAGTACTGAACTTTCCAGGAGACGATGTTATCGTATAGTCATTTTTTGAAAACAATAATTTTACAAGCGTAAGAAGTGAACAACCCTGAACTGATACCGAAACTCAGGCACCATCAGGTTCAACGGAACTACGTCGCCATTTGGTATTCTGTCGTAATTCATTTCTTTGTAATAATCTTTCTGGTTAATTACTCAAATATTGACATCCGCAACATTTTTACACGCGCTAAAGAAAATCTCATTGAAATTATCGAATACTATAAACCGGACAGCATAGAGGATTTGGAAATAAATGAAGTATTTACCGAACGAAAAATTATTACATCTTAATTTTCACACACACCTTGAGTTATATCAAATAATTTTGTAGTTTGCAATAAAAAGGGGGATCATCATGCGTACCTTAAAGGACTTAATCGCTGATCAGAGGTTATATTTTGTAAAGCCGGACATGACAGTACTTCAGGCTGCAACCTATATGGATATCCACAACATTGGCGCGCTTCCGGTCATCAGCGAAAAAAACAATTTGTCAGGCATAATATCCGAACGAGACATTATCAGGCGGTGCGTTGTAAAAAGCCTCGATATGTCTCAAACAAAGGTTGGAGATATAATGACAAAAACCGTCATTGTAGTTGAATCTCATGATACTCCCGATTACGGATTGAAAATAATGAAACAGGAGAACATCCGTCACCTGCCGGTCAGGGAAGGTACTGAGCTTCTCGGAATGGTTTCAATGAGGGATTTACTCGTTGATATATTGAATGAAAAAGAAGAGAAAATTGAAATGCTGAATTTTTACATTCAGTACTCGGGTTAAAAAATTGAATTTATTGCCTGACTTTATTGTTACATTCTAAAAATACCCCAATTACATTTCGATGGATTTAGTGTCAATCAAAACGATAGCAGGATTAAAGGAATCCGGGTACAATGTCTTGTCCGTAAAAGACGAAATAAGGTCAAACCTGATTTCAAAAATCAACGATAAAGAGGAAATATTCAGAGATATTATCGGATATAATGAGACAGTAATTCCTGCAATTCAAAACGCTCTCCTTGCCCGGCATGATTTCATATTACTTGGTTTACGCGGACAGGCGAAAACCCGCATTGCTCGGTTACTCCCCGAACTTCTCGATGAATTCATCCCAATTATAAAAGGATCTGAGATTAACGATAACCCCTTCAACCCGATTTCGAAGTATGCGGTTGATATGGTGAATGAAATGGGCGATGAGACCGAAATTGAATGGATACATCGTTCGCAACGTTACGGTGAAAAGCTTGCAACTCCCGATGTTAATATCGCAGATTTAATCGGTGATATTGATCCTATCAAAGCTGCAAACCAACGCCTACACTACTCACATGAGGGAGCTATACACTTTGGGATTATTCCGAGAACTAACCGCGGCATATTCGTGATAAACGAATTGCCAGATCTTCAACCGAGAATACAGGTAGGGTTGTTAAACATACTTCAGGAAAAAGATATTCAGATTCGCGGCTTTAATATCAGAATCCCGCTTGATGTTTTAATCGTGTTCACTGCAAATCCGGAAGATTATACAAATCGCGGGAATATAATCACACCGCTAAAAGACAGAATAGATTCACAGATAATTACTCATTATCCGCGCAAACTTGAAGACGGGATATCGATAACGGAGTCAGAGTCTTGGGTAAACAGAAACGATAAATCAAAAGTAATCATTCCCCACTATTTCAAGGAGATCATCGAGATGTCAGCATTTCAGGCGAGACAAAGTGAATATGTGGATCAGAAATCGGGGGTTAGCGCCCGATTGACAATTTCCTCAATTGAAAACCTCATCAGTAACGCCGAGAGGAGGGCTTTGATAAACCGGAGCAACATTGTAATGCCGAGAATTTCGGATCTCAATTCAATTATCCCTGGCATCACCGGTAAAATCGAACTCGTATTCGAAGGAGAACAGGAAGGCGCGGTTAAAGTCGCTAAAGCAATAATATCAAAATCCGTTCGGGAGGTTTATAAAAAGTATTTCCCGGACCCGCTGAAAAAACGAAAACAAAATGAATCAAGACTTCGTGATGAATACAGCGACATTGTAGAATGGTTTCAGGATGGTGGAACGATTACATTATCCGATTCTATGAAGTTCGAAGATTACTATCGAGAACTTTGTAAAGTAAACGGTTTGAAAAAGTTTGTAAGTAGTTATCAAAACTATTACGAATCGGATCTTGAACTTGCATCGCTGATGGAATTTGTTCTTGACGGGCTTCACCAAAATTCAAAAATAGCCAAAGATGAGCTCGAATCGGTTACTTCATACAAAGATATGGTCGGAAGTATGTTCAGATCAGGTTCAGGATTTGATGATATCGAAGAAGAGTTTTTCAAATAAATTTAAATTAAGGAGTTAAAAATGGAAGTTGACATTGACATTTCCCGCGAACAGAGGGAACAGATTTGCAATAACCTATCGGTTCTTCTGGCGGATTCATATATGCTATATTTAAAAACCCAGAACTTTCACTGGAATGTTAAAGGGCCACGGTTTTATGAGCTCCACAAAATGTTTGAAGAACAATATACCGCTCTGGCAACCGCAATAGACGAGATCGCGGAAAGAATCACGACTCTTGGCGCCAAAGCGCCGGGTTCATTCATGGAATTCTCAGAATTGTCCAACATAAAAGAATCAAAAGAATCATTATCAGCTGATGAAATGATAAAGGTACTTGCAATTGACAACGAAGGTGTAGCAAAAGTTGCTAAAAGCGGAATCACTATTGCTTCCGAGGCCGGTGATGACCCGACAGTTGATTTGCTTACTCAACGGGCGCAGATTCACGAAAAAACTTCATGGATGCTCAGGTCAAGCCAGGCTTGAGTTTTAAGCACTTACGTTAAATTTCTAATTTACACCCGAAAGTGAGTTTTAACCTTTCGGGTTTTTTACGTTTCCGGGTTTATTATTTTCGTTTAATTGGATTTTTAATTATTTATTTACGTTTTTTCTTAGTTTGCTTATTTCTGTTCGTACCTTTTAAGATATTTCTCCATAAGAATCTTCTCTTTCTCTTCTATATTTGTCAAAAAAATTTTTTTATGGGAGAGACTACAAATCAAAAAATCACCGTAATCACAGACAATGGTGAAATCGAAATTGAATTAGACACATCGGTATTCAATATGTTAAGTGAGGTCATAAAATCGGAAATCCGGCGGCAAGATTTAAGAAAAGGAAAACCCGAGATAATTACTTCGCAGGAGTTAAATTTACAGATAAGGTGGTTAAATCAGGTTTCAAAGTAAGCGATACTTGACCCGACCCAGGATTTATCTTTATTGAAATCCACACCCATCATTTTTCCTTTGCTTAATCTTACGAGATTATTCAACGGAATGTAATCCCCGTTAAAGTAAACCATCAGTATCCGGAGTTCTGCTTTGGCGGGGATATCCGGTGTTTGTATCAACGGTTCGTAGTTTACTTTTTTCTGGAGAATATAGTTTTCTTTATCCGTTATTGCTTTAAGTTCATCGAGAATTATATCATATTTCACTCCTGATCCTGCAAATGAAAATAACGGCTTGAGTATGTAGTTTTCCAAATCATTGGGAATTTCTGTAACCTGATGTAAAAATTTTGTTTCCGGAACATAAACTCCGGAAAGGAACGGTAACGCATACTTACTTATTTTGAAAAACCAATTTGGATGTGCAACAAATCGTACATCGAGATCGTCCTGAAACTTAAAGTCGTATTTGATATCCGGTCGTTTCAACAGTTCATCAAAAATTACCCGATTGTAAATTCGCTCAATTGGTGTAAGCTTTCCGCTTTTCTGGTAATACAATTTATTGCCCTGTTTGACAATATCCGAAATGCAGACTGATTGAATCCCGATATATTTTTCGGTACACAGGAAATCAATAAATGTTTTCTGCTTTTCCGGTTCTATCTCAAGCAATATAACATTTTCCGGATCTGCGCCACCAATAATTACATCATTTAAAATTTTAAAATATTCGTCGTAATCTATTCCATCGAACAAACTCCTGCAATTTTCAGGTATATTGAAAAATTCCCTGAACTTTTGATCCAGCAGTACCTGATAAAAATACAGTGACGCGAATCCTTGAAGCTCAATCAGCTTAGGTATAAACTCTCCGCTTTCATCTTTGCAAATTGCAAAATCCAACGAGAGCACATCTGCATATGGTACTTCATTCGGGACTTTTAAATTTTCCGGAACCGCTTTATCAATTTTCGACAGGAAAGTTTCCGATTTAATTTGTGAAGTTATATTACTGATTGCTAAATTAACTTTCGCTTTCAGGTCTTTATCAATAAAAAAGGGAGTTTCACTTACCCTGAATTCAATATTAATCCCGAACTCATCATTAAGCGACTTCACAAACTTTTCGTATTTTTCAACTGTAAATTCCGAATTGTAACTGTTCCGAATGGATTTTATCATAATTATTAAAGTATGTTTAGCCCGTAATGGGTTTCCTGTACGATGAAGTCTGTAACTTTTTTCAAGTCGCCGGTTTCTTCAAAAACTTTCAGTTGTCTCTCGGCTCCGGTACCATCTTCAAGAATTTTAAAAATATAACTTATCTCTTCGCGGCTATCAAGTTCATCAACAACATCATCAATAAACTCGAGCAATTCGTGTGCAAGACTGATAAACGGAACTTCTTCTGTTTTACCGAAGTCAATCAATTTCCCTTCAATGCCGTATCTTGATGCCCTGAACTTATTTTCCGCAATCAATGCCCTGCGGTAAATTCTAAATCCCAGATTTTGTTTTATAAGTTTATGAAGTTTGACAACAACCGCTTGTATGAGCGCCGCAAGCGCAATGGTTTCATCAATCCTCATTGTAACATCACATACACGGAATTCGAGCGTTTCAAAAAACGGGTGTAGCCTGATATCCCACCAGATTTTTTTTGCGTTATCTATGCAGTTTGTTTTTATCAGAGTGTTGACAAAGTTATCGTATTCAGCAACACTGCTGAAATAGTCAGGAATTCCGGTACGCGGAAATTTATCAAATACTTTAACCCTGTACGATTTAAATCCGGTATTTCTTCCCAGCCAAAACGGTGAATTTGTAGAAAGTGCAAAAATATGAGGGATAAAATATCGCGCTGCATTCATGATATGAATTCCGACATCACGGTTATCAATCCCGACGTGAACGTGAAGACCAAAAATTAAATTCGCCCGGGCCGCTTCCTGCATCTCATTAACAATCTCGTGATACCTCGGATGGTCTGTTATTTCCTGATCGCGCCAATGTGAAAACGGATGCGTTCCGGAAGCTGCAATTCTCATATCATTCTCAATTGCAAGGTTTGCAAGATCTCTTCTCATTTGGGTAACCTGCTTTCGCGCATCTTTTATATCAGTACAAATCTGAGTTCCAACTTCAACCACAGATTTATGCATTTCAGGTTTGAGCTCTTGACCGGGCTTTTTTGATGCGACGTCAAAAATTGAGTTTACGTGCGTATGTAATTCCCTCGTTTCAGGGTGAACCAACTGAAATTCTTCTTCTATCCCTAAAGTATAAAGTTTTTTGGGGCTCATAAAAAATATTTATTTTGTCTTAACCCCAAAATTCCTTGCGGGCTCACGAAAGGATTATATCGGGATAAAATTTGTTGATTAATAAAAATCACTGAACTTAAGAATTATTATTTGAAGAAAATTCCTTCACAAAACTCCCCCACGTAAGATTGTTTTGACCGTCTCTGTGTGCTTTCGCTCGCCTGACAGCCATATTTGCTGCGGCTTCAACTACCCAGTTGAAGTTTTCCTCGCCTACTGATGTCTTCTCTGCATCGGGAGCGGGATTACAAAAATCTATAGCGTAAGGAATACCATCACGAACTGCAAATTCAACTGTGTTGAAGTCATATCCTAACGCATTATTTAATTTGAGTACATCAGAGTGAATCCTTTCAAGCAACTCCCTCGGTATATGGTTAAACTCTGCAACGTATCTCAAATGGTGCGGATTTCTTGGCTCGTATGGCATTATCTTCACATCCTTCCTGTCAATACAGTAACATCTGAAATACGCATCAAATTTAATCTCTTCCTGAAGCATCATAACGAGATCGCCTGTTTCAGAATATGCTTTGAAGAAGGATTCTGAATCGTTAAGTTGATATACGTTTTTCCAACCACCACCGGAAAATGGTTTAAAATATGCAGGCCACCCGATATATTCAAAAATATCTTCCCATGCAAGCGGGAATGCAAGGTTCCTGAACGATTCTGTTGTGGTGTCTTTCGGATGCTCGTTTGAAGGAAGCAATACAGTTTTCGGAACTGCGACTCCTATCTTTGTTGCAAGTGCATTATTAAAAAACTTGTCGTCCGCACTCCACCAGAAAGGATTATTTAAAACGGCAGTCCCTGAAATCGCAGCATTTTTTAGATAACCGCGATAAAATGGAACGTCCTGTGATATTCTGTCAATTATAACAGCATATTCGTCTGACTGTCCCTGTAATACCTTATCAATTTTTACGAACTCCGCTACAATATCTCTAATACCTTCATCAGCGAGCTTTTGATTTACGCGTTCAACAAATGCTGGCGGAAAGGTGTTTTCCATCCCGAAAAGTATTCCTATCTTTTTCATGAATAACTGGGTTTTTAATGTAGTTTATTTAAAGATACAAATTTAAGAAAATCGAAGTGGATTTAATATGTTAATGTATATCTGAATCTTTGATTAATTAATTTTCATTTCACAAAACCGATTCTAACTTTCCCACTGTCATTGAATCAATAGCAGAAACCAGAAATCCAGGGAGAATACAATTTTTCGTTCTAATGATGTTATCAGGTTCTTCAAGGTGTTGCAACATTTCATAATATGCATTTTCATTGAATTCATTAATGACCTGTTGTTTTCGTTCAGGTTGTCTGAAGTGGTAAATCATACTTGATGGATCCGCCTCAGGATGGAATTGTGTACCAACTATTTCATCGGATATTCTTATTGCCATAAGCGCGCGATTTTCCGGAAAATCCGGGCGCTCCCGTTCGATTGCAAGAATTTCCGCACCGGTTTTATCTAACACTTCCGAATCGGGGTTCAGCACCTGCCACTCCCTGAAATCAGCAGCGTAAAACGGATTTGCAAGATTACATAATAACGGATCGCTTAAACCAGACTCAGTTTTGTAAATCGGAAAAATTCCGAATGCACGACGTTCTCTTTTTACTATCTCAGCAAGCTTAAAATATCTCACCATCATCTGAAATGAATGACATATAAAAAATATATATTTCTTTCTGTTGGCGGGATTCTCATTGTTTGCTACCAACTTATCGAGCAGTTTAAAATAAGATGCCTCCCATGGCATCCCTACGCCTTCAAATGGGCTGCCGGGACCACCAGAGGAAATGTAAATATCGTAACTCTGATCCGGTGCATCATTTTTGTATCTCACTTCATATATATCGTAACATATCTTTACCCTGTCATATTTTCCATCTGTTTCTTTGAGTATATCCTGAATACAGCGCATACCCTGATTTTCTTCATTATTGTATAAATCAAGGATCGCAATACGTATATTAGTTTGTTCCAATTTTTCCTTTATTTGATTTATAAATTGAACAATATTTCATTTATTGATAGATTAAGTTTAAGATGACAACAAGAAGAATCCTCGCTATCTCAAGTAATGATGAGCTGATTTCATTCATCAAAATTAAAGCGTTAACGCTTACCAAACTAAATCACCAGATAACGGTTGAATTCATTTCCGAAGTTGACGATTTAGTTCAAAAGTCGTCAGAAGAGAATTCTGCAATGGTAATAATTGACCTTGCTTTCATTCATGCGCTTGATGCAATCGTTGCTATCAGAAGTAACAGTTCATCGACGACAATGAAAATAATCGGAATATCTCCTGTCGAATTTTCAAAAGAACAAAAATCAAAAATATTCAAATCCGGTTGCGACAGTATAATGACTCTACTCGAGTTTCACACAGCAATCGATAATATTTTCAAATATTAACTTTCCCTCCAACTCAGATAATAATTCTCATCGTTGAACGCCTTTGCCCAATTTGTCAATTTCAACGGGTTGAATGTATCCATCATTACTGCTGTTTCAAGAGTTTCTTTTTTCCCAAGTGCTGCTTCAACTGTACCCGGATGCGGTCCGTGAGGAATGCCATCAGGATGTAAACTTATTGAGGCATACTCAACACCTTTTCGCGAACTGAAATTTCCATCAACGTAGTACAACATCTCATCTGCGTCTATATTGCTGTGATTGTACGGTATCGGGACTGCAAGAGGGTGATAATCAAGCAATCTCGGACAAAAAGAACATATTACAAATCCCGGACCGTCAAACGTCTGATGAACAGTAGGAGGCATATGTACCTTTCCGGTGATTGGCATAAAATCCTCAATATTGAAAATCCACGGATACCAATAACCATCCCAACCGATAACATCAAACGGGTGAAATGAATAATGTACGGAAATCATTTGCATACCTTTCTTGACTTTAACTATAAAATCTCCTTTCTCGTCAATAGTCAGGAGTTTGTCCGGTACCTTGATATCGCGTTCACAATAGGGTGAATGTTCCAGGAACTGACCGAATTCATTCCTGTACCTTTTCGGAACAGTTATCGGACCAAAAGCTTCGAATATAAGTAATCGTGCTGGTTTTACTGAAGTGAATTTTGATATTGTACCCCTAGGAATTACAATGTAATCACCTTCCCGATATTTCAGAACTCCAAGTTGAGATTGCAATTCACCTTCGCCTTCGTGGACAAAAACAACTTCATCACAAGATGCATTTTTATAGAAGTAATCCATTTCATTTGCAGGCCGGCAAACACTCATCAAGACTTCGTTATTGTACATTATTACTTTTCGTCCGGTAACAAAATCGCCGTCCCGCTCTAATCCTTTCGTTTTGAAATGATAGGGTCGAAGCGTGGCGGAATCCCATTCATGAATTTTAAATGTTACAACTTCATTGTCAATTCCCTCGATTTTCGCAGGTGAATTAATGTGATAGCTATTTGTAAGAATGCTATCGAAACCAATTGTTGATATCAGTTCTTCCTTGTAAAGTGAACCATCAGATTTTTTAAATTGGGTATGTCTTTTCTGTGGGATTGATCCCAGTTTATGATAGTAAGTCATTTTTAGAAATTAAATTTTTCAATCTGTAAAACCTTTTTCCGTAAGCCATCTTTCAGCGTCTATTGCTGCCATGCATCCGGTACCGGCAGCGGTAATTGCCTGACGATAAACCGAATCCTGAGCATCGCCACATGCGAAAACGCCTTCAATATTTGTATATGTATTCTCTTTCCTTGTTTTAATGTACCCGACATCGTCCATTTCGATTTGCCCTTTGAATATTGCCGTATTAGGTTCATGTCCTATCGCAATGAAAATTCCTTCCACATCCATTTCAGTAATGTCGCCGGTTTTAACGTTTTTTAACCTTGCACCTGAAACAGATTTATTTCCATTCTCCTCTTTTCCGATAACTTCTTCCAGAACCGTATTTGTTACAATTTTAATTTTCGGATTCTTCTGAACTCTCTCAAGCATTATCTTTGAAGCCCGAAATTCTTCCCGTCTGTGGATAACGGTTACCTCGCTAGCATGTTTGGTTAAGTAGTCAGCTTCTTCCATTGCAGTATCGCCGCCACCGATGACAAGTACCCGTTGATTTTTAAAGAAAAACCCATCGCAGGTTGCGCAAGCTGAAACTCCGTATCCCATAAACTTCGATTCAGACGGTAAGCCCAATAATTTCGCCGATGCACCTGTCGAAATAATCAATGCATCGCAGGTGTATATCTGTCCATCGTCAGAGTGCAAAGTGAATGGGTGTTTATCAAGTTCGACTTTGTTAATGTACCGATACACAGATTTTGCGCCAAATCTGTGTACTTGTTTCCGCATAATCTCCATCAACTCCGGTCCCATAATTCCATGTTCAAAACCGGGATAATTTTCAACTTCCGTTGTTATCATCAATTGTCCCCCGGGTTGATTACCTTCAAAAAGAACAGGTGCTAAATTTGCCCGTGCCGTGTAAAGCGCTGCAGTGAAACCCGCAGGTCCCGAGCCGATTATAATTACTCTGTGGTGATTTACTGTGTTATTCATTTATGAATATTGTTCTATTTTTAATTTAATATTGTTGTTATCCGGAGCAAGCTCTAATGCCCGCTTCCAATATTGTATCGCTTTATCTATCTCGTTTTTTGCCTGATACACATCTCCGAGGTGATCGTTTACCACCGAGTTATCCGGGCTTACTTCAAGGGATTGGCTAATGTATTTTAATGCGAGATCAAACTGTGCAAGTTTATAATATATCCATCCTAAAGTATCCAGAAAAGACGAATTCCGTGGCTCGAATTCAATGGACTTTTTTGACATTTGAAGTGCATACTCGAGCCGTTCGTTTCGTTCCGATAAATTGTAAGCATAGTTATTGAGTAATGTAGGATTATCCGGCTCTATTTTTAAACCTGCTTCGTAAAGTTCATTTGACTTCTCGTAATTACCCGTCCTGTTATAAGCAATGGCAAGAGAAGAAATAATAGCAATATCGTCAGATTTCAATTTGAATGCTTTCTCAAGATATTCTATGGATGTTCTCACGTCACCCGAGCTTTGTAATGAAATACCGAGTAACATCAGAGCCTGTTCATTATCGGGCGAGAGTTCAACCGCTCTTCTCAATACCCTGTTAGCATCATTAAATTTGTTTTGTTCATAATAAACGTAACCGATTTGCAGATAAGCTTCCGTCAAGGTATCGGCAACTGATAGCGCTTTTTCAAACTTTGCTGGAAAACTTTCAAAATCCTTTCTTACAATATCAATAGCACCGAGATAATAATAAGAAATCCATTTCTCAGGAAAGGTATTAACAAGATATTTGAAAATGTTTTCAGCGATTTGGATTGATGAGGTATCCTGCCGGATTAAATTGTAATACAATTGCCCTACTTCCAGCTTTTGCTGATAACTTAACGAATCATAGCCGAGCAATTTTGCGTATCCGTCAAATCCACTTTCAATCTGACCACTATAAAAAAGCGATTTAACTAACTCCGTCTGCAGTTCTTTATCCTGTGGATTCAGAACAGCAAGTTCCTCGTAAATTTTCTTTGCTTCTTCCGGCATTTTCAGCATCGTATATAAAGCCGCAAGTTGCTCCCTTACTTCACGATCATAAGGATCAATTTTTAAAACTGCTTTTAATACTTCTATACTCTTGTCGTATTCCTTTGCGTTATAGTAAATAGAATACATTCTCCTCAGGATATCGTAATCATATCCGATGTTATCAATAATTTTCTCATAAATAATAATTGCTTTTGCAGGTAAATCCAATTGTTGATAAATCCGCGCCAATGCGTACAATCCGTAGGTGTAATCATTTTTCTGTGCAATGATTGATTCATAAATTTCCGATGCCTTCTGATAGTTACCAAGGGCGATATACACATTACCTTTATGTTCCAGATACTCAAGATTATCCGGCTTTTTTTTCAACGCGTCATTGATATAATTGAAAGACTCATCGAATTTATCAATTTCGTAATATAATTTTGAAATGGCGAAAAGTATTCCAGGTGAATCATCGTATCGCAACGCGGTTTTATAATTTTCCAGTGCCTGATAGTAATTTAACTGCAACTCTTTGATTTTCCCTTCAATGAAGAAGTAAACAGCTTTTTCGCTATCTGATAATTCTTCCTGATTTTGAGAAAAAAGCGGAGTTGATAGAAACTGGAGAGAAAAAACTATTACGAGAAAAATCTTCATAAAGTTTATAAAATAAAATTCATGTTTCCAATATACAACGCAGATTTAGTTACTGAAATGTTATATTAATTTTCATTAAATTTACACTCGTAGTTTAAAACGAATTATATCCAATAAAATTTCGCAATATCCATGGAATGGAAATTAGAGTTGATTCTCTTTGTACTGCTGTCGGTAATGGCAGTATTCTCCGCAATAATGATGGTTACACGCAGGAGTCCGATAAACAGTGCAATTTTCCTCATTATTAATTTTTTTGCCTCTGCAGGTATATATTTATTGCTTCAGGCACAGTTTATCGCAGTGATTCAAGTGTTGGTGTATATGGGAGCAATTATGGTTCTGGTAATTTTTGTCATTATGTTATTGAACCTGCAGGACGAGAGCAAACTTTCCGAACAGTTCAGTTACAAGAAACTAACTTCTTTGTTGTTGTCAGTACTTTTATTTTGCCTGCTTGGATTCAGTGTTTTTTTCGGGTTCAGCGGGAAATTTACTTCGATTAGCGGAGAAGCAGAAAAACTCGGTACGGCTGAATCCCTTGGGAAGGAGCTCGTACTTGCTTATTCTGTTCCTTTTGAGATCGCTGGATTATTATTGCTTGCTGCTGTTGTCGGTGCTGTAGTGCTCGCAAAAAAGTCTTTCGATTAATTAATAATCTCAAACCCTGTATATTTTCTTAAAACTTCGGGAACGTTGATGCTATGGTCCGGGTTTTGATTGGCTTCAACAAGCGCTACCATTAACCGTGATGTAGCAAGACCAGAACCATTTAATGCATGAAGCAAACCCGTCCTCGATTTTCCTTCAGTTTGATCTTTCCGGTATCTGATTTTTGCCCGTCGTGTCTGAAAGTCAGTACAATTACTTACAGAAGAGGCTTCGAGCCAATTCTCCTCACCTTCAGCCCAGACTTCTATGTCGTAACATTTGGCGGCAGCAAATCCAAGGTCTCCCGTGCATAATTCTAATACTCTGTACCTTATTTTCAATGCTTCGAGAATTCCACAAGCATGGTTAAGCATATTTTCAAGTTCAAGATAAGATTCTTCCGGTTTGCAAAAACTGACAAGTTCTACTTTATTGAATTGATGTACTCTCAGAAACCCCCTTGTATCTTTTCCATAACTTCCGGCTTCCCGCCTGAAACATGAAGTGAATCCGCAATACTTAACAGGCAACGCTTCATGATTAATGATTTCATCACGGTGAATGTTCAATATCGTTACTTCAGCGGTTGGAATTGCAAAAAGATCATCCTGTCCAATGTAGTACATATCTTCTTCAAACTTCGGAACTTTTTCAGCGGCTTCCATTGAAGTACGGTTGGCAAGTATGGGTGTATAGACTTCCGTATAACCGTTTTTCTGTGTATGAGTATCAAGCATAAAATTAATAAGTGCCCGCTCAAGTATAGCTCCTTTACCTTTGTAAAGCGGGAAACCGCTACCGGTAATTTTTGCTCCCCGTTCAAAATCAAATATATTGTTTTGTTTACCGAGCTCAAGGTGATCAACCGGCTCAAAATCAAAACTTCGCGCTTCACCCCACTCCCGGATTACTATATTGTCATCGGCTGTTTTACCGGCCGGTACCGTTTCGTGAGGCAGGTTTGGAATTGTCTGTAGTTCAGTTTCAATTACATCATCAAAATGTTTTATCCTTTCATCGATTGACTTAATCTCTTCACTGACTGATTTCATCTTTGCAATTGCATCTGAGGCATCAAGTTTATTGCGTTTCATCAATGCAATTTCATCTGAAACTTTATTTTTTGTTTCTTTTAACTTTTCTGATTGTTTTAAAAGCGCAAGTCGCTCTGAATCTGCACTTTCAATTCTTTGAATTGCTGTACCATCTTCACCTCGAAGTTGTAATTTCTCTTTTACAAATTCAGGGTTCTCTCTGATGAGTTTAATGTCGAGCATACTGTGAAATTAAATTACAATAAATCCTGATAGTGATTACACAAAAAGTATTTTAATAATTTCTACTCTTTTTTGATTCGTAAAAAAACAAATTTAATACCCCATTTGACTTTTCAGAAACCTGAGACCCTCCAGCGAATCCATGAAATTTAATCCAAGTTCAGATTTTGCTTTTAGCGTTATTAATCCGGAATTCAAAGGTCTTGCTGCAGGTTGATTTAATTCATTTGTTTTGATTGGAAAGACAAGGCTTTCATCAAATCCGAAAACTTCGCACAACTTAAGCGTAAAATCAAAACGACTTAGAATATCTTCACCAGCCATATTGTAAATACCATTTTTGTCGTTTTCAATTAACTTCAATGTTCCGAATGCAAGGTCGTCCACAATTGTCGCATTACCAATTTGGTCCGTTACAATGTTTACAGGCTGACCGCTCTCAAGTTTATAAATCAGCCAAATGGCAAAATTCTGTTTGTTATTCAGACCAAGTCCATATAACACCATTGTCCTGATTATGATGTAATCAATTCCGCTCGCTATTAGAGCGTTCTCACTTGCAAGTTTTGATCTTCCGTAAAAGTTAATCGGATTCGGGGTGTCAATCTCCGTATATGGACCGGATTTTCCGTCAAAAACATAGTCGGTTGAATAATGAACAATCTTTGCATTTACCTGTCTTGCGGCAATGATTAAGTTTTTAACTGCATCAACATTCAGCCGCCAGCAAATTTCACGATCTGTTTCGCACTGGTCAACGTTGGTCATTGCGGCGGCGTTTATTACAACTGACGGCTTAACTTCTGCTATAAAGTTTTTTACCTGCTCTTTATTGGTAATATCAAGTTGATAATACTGTTGACCATAATTTAAAGCAGGGGAATTTTCAACCGAAGTCTGAATAAGTGAATAATCAGATTCACGGTTAAAAATTGAAACTATATTTTGTCCGAGAAATCCATTTGCACCGGTTAAAAGAACAGTGTTCATTATTCACCTCAGTTTGTATAAATCATCAATACCTTCGAGCGATGTTGCGAATGAAGCTGTCCGGTTTGCAAAATGAAGGCTCTTTTTTATATCGTTATTTTTCGAGTAGTCGTAAGTAAATGATGCTGCGAAAATATCACCGCAACCTGTTGAGTCCACGAAATGCGGATTCTCAATTGCGCTCAAATCTATTTTATCGAGGTCAACAAAACTTTGCCCTCCAAAAGTTTTATCCCTTTTTGTGTAACATGATACACCGTTGATCCCCCGGGTTATTACGAATGCTTTTACATCTTTGCCGGATTTTATTAAGACTTCGTCAACTATCTCATATTCATTATCAATTTCCCTGTCGAGTGTTTTTACTTCAAATTCATTCATTTGGATGACGTCTGCACTCGTACACCATTTCTTCCAGTTTTCAAGATTTGTATGCACTCTGGTTCCGTCCGGGCAGGTTTTCATAACAAGGTTGTGAATATCAATGTAAATAAATCCGCTGAAACTTTCCCGTAACTTTTCCATTGTATCAAAGTTAATATCAACACCTGAAACCATATTAACAAGAACTGCATCAGTTTCTGGTAGCGCTGATTCGATGAGTTTGTAGTCTATCGCGTAAGTCGGTTCAGTTGAAGTTTCAAAACGTGCTTTTTTGTCAGTGTTGTATAAACTATAATCAAGATAAACTTTTCTTGTTGAATGTACTACTTTACTGATAAATTGTCTGTCAATATTCGGATACTTGGAAAGAATCCGGGTAATATTCTCGTATTCATCTTCGCCAAGGTTCATTACCGGAACGACTACATCGTTTGTACTTGATATCACAGACAGCGCAATAACGGAGTACAGAATTCCACCATAGCTATGGATTATTTCACCGTTTATTTTGTGAATAACATCAACACAAGGTTCACCGATTACTAAGTACCTCATTTAAAGTGAATCTTAAAATAGGTTGAATTTAAAAAAAAGAAATTACTTAAATGCATTTTTGAGTTGTTCACGTGAAAACTTTCTGGCATCATTACCGCCGAAGTTTACGGAGATAGTACCCTGATGAGTAATGCCAAGGTCTTGATGATTATATATTGCGTAATCAAGTTGGATTAGATCATATTTTATACCGATACCACCGGTGAAAGAAGCAGGTTGAGAACCAACACCTGCTCTGAGATCAATATAATCATAAAGCGAATATTCCAGCCCGGCTCTGATTGAAAGAGGATATCTAACATCCTTTTCTGCTTCGAGAGATAAACTTAAATCTTCGCGCGGAATAATATTAAAGCCGGTTCTGAAAACCTGAGCAATTTTCTCTTCAGAATCTGCGATGCGTGATCCGGTAATATTTCTTCCAAAAAATCCCCACCTGAGAAATTCTGTCAAATATGCCATAGCACCGAGATCAACACCGAAGGTTGTCGCTGAATTATAATTTTTAATATTGAGATTATAAACGTTGAGATTTACACCATAAAAAATTCTGTTTTTAAAATCTCTGCCATAGGATACAATAATATTATTTTCCCGGTACAACTCAAATCCATATGTTTTCAATCCGAGCCCAAATGTACCGAATGAAGTGGGTTCAGCATAAACGAGCGCACCGGTTGCGAGTTCTGACAATCCGAACGGCGCAGGGCTGTAAAATACTCCAAGTTCCCTGTATTTTAACTGACCAAGACCGGATGGATTGTAAAATATACTGAATGCATCATTTCCTACAGAAGTGAATGCGCCGTTCAATCCAACTGACCTCGCACCTATATCCGTATTCTCAAACTGAGCTAATAACGGAGTGGTAAAAATTGCTAATATTAAAAAGATGAACTTGTACAATTTTCGGTGAGTTAATGTTATATGTATTGAAAGTGTATTTTAAGAATTTCAAATTAGACCAAAACTAAACAATAAAGTTTCTAAATGCAAAATAAAATCAAGGCAACTTTAATTATACTCGTTTGGCTGTTTTTTGTCTCAACAATTAAGGCTCAGGATCTGCAGGTCGAAGTTATCGTAAACGATGAGAACCTGACTACCGAATTCAAACAACGGTTAACGAACTTCAAGCAGAATGTTGAAGACTATCTAAACGGAAACAAGTGGCATGAGAAATCTATCCCCCCGGTAAAAGCAACTTTCAATTTCAATTTCAGATCCGCTTCGGGATTAGACAGATATGACGCACAACTTTTTGTAATTGCTCAACGTGAGATTTACAGAACTGATAAGCGAGATCCGATTGTTTATACCACAACTTTTAAATTTCTTGATGACAGGGTTTCTTTCAACTATAACCAGAATATTCAATTTATTAAAAATGATGTAATATTCGATTCGTTCCTGAGCTTGCTTGATTACTATGCATATATGATCATGGGTTACGACGAAGACTCATATTTCCCGAGGGGCGGAAATGTATATTTTCAAAAGGCGCTTCAGATTTGTAATAAACCAAAGTCGGACAACAGGGGATGGACGGAAACCGGAGGTGGTACCAGGCCTTCAAGATTACAACTTGCGCAGGAGCTACTCAATCCTAGATTTGACGATTACAGGCGGGGATTTTTTGAATACCACTGGATGGGACTTGATTCACTCGGGATCAACAGAACTAATGCATACAACAATATACTTCGGGCATTGACAAGGATTAGTAACGTCAAAAAGCGCGAGGTAAAATCTTTTAATCCCGATATTTTCTTCGATGCAAAAGCAGAAGAGATAGCGACGACGTTTCTCGATTACGGTGATAATTCCATTTTCAATAAACTAATCGAACTCGACCCTGCACATCAAAGAATTTACGAACAAATCCGGGATTCCCGATAGCTTTTCAGAACGGAAATATTACCGGGATTAATAACGAGGCTAATATCCAAAAAAATAATTTAAGGGGCGCTCCGACTTTTATAAAGTCTATGAATTTATACTGCCCGGCTCCATAAATCATCAAGTTGGTCTGATAACCAATCGGGGTCATGAAACTTGAAGAAGCACCGAAAATAACCGCCAGTAAAAGTGGTCGCGGATCAACCCCGATTGAATTGGCCGATACAATGGCAATTGGCGCTACCAATATTGCAGTTGCGCTGTTTGACATTGCTTCGGTTAACACAGCAGTAAGAAGATAAAACGTGGAAATGAGAACAAACGGGCTAACCCCGCCGAGCAAATTTATCAGGTTTTCTGAAATGAAAACCGCTGCTCCACTCTTTTCAAGCGCCTCACCCATTGACAAAGCTCCTGCAAGTAAAAAAATTACTTTCCAATCAATCGATTTGTATGCTTCATCAGACGTTATCACTCCGGTTAATACAAGCAGTAATGCTCCGGTTACAGCTGCCATAACAATCGGTATAATACCGGTTGTAATACATAAAACTAATCCGATTGAAATTACCACAGCCGGGATGATTTTTTCTTTTCGGAAAGGTTGATTTTCAATTTCCTTGAGAACTACAAAGTCGTTTGTATTTGAAAGGTTCTCAATATCGTTCAACCCCATTTCAATTAACAATGAATCTCCTGCCCGCAATCTAATATCTCCAAGGTTATTGTAATAGATTCTGCCACCGTGTGCAATTGCAATTGCAATTCCGCCATAATTGTTCCTAAAATCAGAACTCTTCAGCGTTTTCCCGATTAAATCGGAATCCTGTGAAATAACCGCTTCAACCAAAAGAGTATCTTTATCGGCAAAATCATCGTCACTTATCTTTTCAAGCGAACGTAATGCAATTCCCTCGCGATCTTTAAGGCTTTTTATTTTTTCAATATTACCTTTGACTTTCAGAATATCGTTAGCACGTAATACAAAATCAGCTTTCGGTATCATAAACTTTTGGCTACCTCGGTTAACTTCGAGAATTGTGACTTCTAAATCTTTAATTAGTGAAGATTCGGAAATTTTATGATCAACTGACTTTGAACCTTCTTTTATCCTTATTTCAGTTATAAAATCCCTTATCATGAACGTTGAGCTTAAGTCTTGCTTCTGCCGCCTGTTGGGAATCATTTTAATACCAATCGTTAAAAGATAAACTGAACCGATGATAAACAATATTACACCTAAAAAACTGAACTCAAACATCCTGAATCCTGTCAATCCATGTGATATAGCAATTGAGTTTATTAATATATTTGTAGAGGTACCGATAAGTGTGCAAACGCCACCGAACAGAGATGCGAATGAAATCGGAATTAACAATTTACTCGCGCTTATATTGAGCTTTTTAGAAACACCAAGCATAATCGGAATAAAAATCGCTACAATCGGTGTATTGTTTATAAAAGCTGAGAGAATTCCTACCGTAAGTATTGTCATTAAAATTCCTGTTGTAAAATTTACACGGAAGAAACCTGTTACCTTGTTGCCGATAATGTTTACAATACCGGTTTTAAACATTGCCGCACTTACTACAAAAAGCGATGCAACGGTAATCGTAGCTTCATTGCTGAACCCCGCCAGCCCTTCCAACGGTTCAAGAATTCCGGATATTACAAGAAAACACATTACAAGAATTGCAACTATATCAACAGAAATCTTTTCGGTCGCAAACAGAATTACTGCTACGATAACCACTGTTATTACGATAGCAATTTCAAACGTCATAATTTAAATTTCACAAACTTTCTCAAATATAATGAAATTGACGTTTATATCATTACTAACAATATTTCTCTCTACTATTAATTCAAATGCGCAAACTACCGATCTACAGATTCTAATTAATAATGCAAAAGATGGTGATACTATTTTTTTAGATGATGGAGTTTATTCGGTAATCCCTTCAGATTACATTGAAAATGAATGTGGCAACTGCAGGAAACATGAGACTATAGTTTACGGTACAAAGGGTTTCCTTGTAGAGAACAAGTCTTTACACATTATCGGAACATCACCGGAAAAAGTAGTCATTATCACAAATGCGGGATACGGACTTTTATTTCTGAACAGTAAAAATTCAACTATCAGCAATGTAACTATTACGGGAGGTGTGAGGGATACTTCAGGAGACGCAACCAACGGCGGCATTGTTTTGAAATATTCACATGTGTTAATTGAGAATTGTGTAATATCGAATGATACTGTAAGATTTGCTAACGATCCCGTTGTTGGAATATGCGGTATAGTCATCCGCGAAGGAAGTTTCGCATTGATCAGGAACAATATTATAGTTCGCAACACTTGGGATGGAATCGCATTGTATCGCGGGGCAAATGCAGTAATTGAAGACAACATTATTCAAACCGGCAGAGGTGCGGGTATCGGTGTTACATGGAATGCAAATGCTCTTATTGTCCGAAATAAAGTATCAGGATTCTGGAAAGGAATCGGAACGTTCGGGAATTCCAAAGCTGAAGTTTATAATAACGCAGTTTTTGATAACCTCGGCTGGGGAATTGTAATTAGCGGTAACTCGGAAATGCAACTTATTAACAATGTAATAACGCGTAACGGCAACTGCGGAGTTGCTCCCTGGACAAGCGACAGCGCTCATGTTAAGGCGGTAATAGTAAATAACATTATAACATTAAACGGGTGGAGGGATGAGTGGGTTTGCCCTCAAGTCGGCTATTGGATGAACGCACCCGGTTCCGATATAACGTTCAAATACAATAACGTTTGGGGGAATTATCACGGTGAATACCGAAATACCGATAACCTGACGGGAGAGAGCGGGAATATTTCCGTTGACCCACTTTTCAATAGCGATTACGATTTCGGCCTTCAGTTAAATTCAAAAATGAAATATTCGGGAGATCCCAACATTAAAAATATGGACAACTCGAGAAGTAACATCGGACTGACCGGAGGGTTATATGCGAAGTAAATTAAATTAACTTCTCGTAAATTTCTTTTATTAAACTTTTATCGGTTAATACTTGAAGGACATCACCGGAGTGTAAAATTGTTTCACCTTTGGGCAATAAAAATTCTTCATCACGGCAAACCAATACTATCAGCGCATTTTCAGGTAGCCGGAGATCAACGAGCTTCTTACCGTCTATTGAACTATTGAATGGAATTATAAACTCCTCAAGGACACGGTCAGTTTTTCTTAATGGCTCGAATTCAATCGGAGATTTTATCTGTTGCACTTCTTTCTCCGCTAATCCGAGATATGTTGCGACTTTCGGGATTGACCAACCCTGTATCACAACAGAAGTGATAACAATAAAAAAGACCATGTTGAAAATCATATTCGCGTTCTCGATTCCCGCTACCAAAGGAAACGTTCCTAGAATAATCGGGATTGATCCTCTTAGCCCGACCCAGGAGATAAAGACTTTCTCCTTAAAGTTAAATTTGGAAAATACCATAGTAAGAAAAACACTTGCAGGACGTGCAATTAAAATAAGGAATGCCGATACGATCAAACCTGTTCCAATCACCGGTATTAATTGAGACGGAAATGCGAGCAATCCTAAAACTACAAACATACAAATCTGAGATAACCATGCAAGGCCGTCAAAAAACCTCAGTGATGAACGTTTGTGAATGAATTCATACTTTCCAAGTATTAATCCCGAAATGTAAACCGCCAGGTAACCACTACCACCTAATGTGGAAGCCAGGCTGAACACAAGAAATGTACTCGCCAATAAAAAGACCGGATAAAACCCATCGTAAATAAATTTATGTCGGTTTATAAACTGAACCAAAATCAAGCCCGAAGCAAAACCCAAACCAAAGCCTATTGACATTTGCTTTACGAAAAGTAACAGGATTGACCCAATACCGGAATCCGGCGAGGTTATTATCTGAATCGTTCCAATGGTCAGAAAAATTGCCATTGGATCATTACTTCCTGATTCTACCTGAAGCAACGGACTTAAACCACCTTTAATTTTGATTCGTTGACTTTCAAGAATTGAGAAAACTGCCGCTGCGTCGGTAGATGAAATTATCGATCCGATCAAAAGACAAGTCAACAGATCGAACTCCAAAACAAAATACATAAAAGCCGCTGCAAAAATTGCAGTAAGAAACACTCCTGCAGTTGATAAAACTATCGCATTGGTAATCTGATTTTTTACCGATTGCCATTTCGTATTTAATCCACCTGAAAAGAGAATTATAACAAGAGCAATAACACCAACGTTTTGCGACAACCTGTAATCATCAAAGTAAATATTCCCCAAACCTTCTGATCCGGCTATCATACCAACGGCGAGAAATATTAACAAAGTTGGTGTACCTAAGTTATAAGTATATCTTGAAATCACTATACTGAGAATTATCAGCACAGCGATTATCAGCAATATATATTCTAATAACAACAATCGTTATATTTATATAAAATTTAAATGGAACTGTTTAACAAAGAATACGAATTTGTAAATATAACGGGAGAAAAACTTTTCTCCAATATCAGGTTCATCAAAAATAACAAAAAAAAACCACTTGTGATTTTTGCTCATGGTTTTAAAGGCTTCAAAGATTGGGGTGGATTCCCATATATGCTTGAAACACTTGCCAGAGCCGAGCTTGTTTCAGCAGCATTTAATTTCTCCCATAACGGGACAGGAGACACAAATGATACAATGTCAGACTTCACACGCCTCGATATGTTCGCAAAGAACACTTTTTCAATTGAGCTCAGCGACTTAAACTCTTTTATTGGTTCACTGATACAAATCAGCGATGAAATAGAAGCGGATACGGGTAATATAACGCTTATCGGACATTCGCGGGGAGGAGGCACCGTAATACTACAAGCTGCAACAGACAAACGAATAAAGAAACTCATAACACTTGCATCAGTAAGTAACTTTGACAGATACAGTGAAAATCATAAATCACTCTGGAAAGAAAAAGGATACTTTGAGGTATTGAATACCCGGACAAATCAATTAATGAGAATTAATGTATCATTGCTCGAAGACATTGAAAATAACCGCGACAGACTTGATATTGAAAAGGCAGCGGAAAATATAAATATTCCGTGGTTAATAATTCACGGTTCAGAAGATCTTGCAGTAGATGTTTCGGACGCAGAGAATTTAAAATCCCTAAACAATCGCAATTCAACTCGTCTTGAAATTTTTAAAAATACAGGTCATACCTTCGGAGTTGTACATCCGTTCAACGGTTCAAATAATACATTTGACGAAGTAATTCAGTTAATGATAAATTTCATTACGGGAACTGAACTTTAATGATACCGGAATCAACCATAGTCCTGATTATACTGATAACGTCTGTTATCCTTTTTGTAACGGAATTAATCAGAATTGATGTGACGGCAATATTGATAATTGTATCGCTTGGGCTCTTTGGTATATTAACTCCATCTGAAGCATTTTCAGGGTTCAGCAGCGAGGCTGTTCTGGCGGTAATGGGAATATTAATATTCGGGATTGCATTCGAGCGAACCGGAGCAGGTGAAATTATTTCAAAAATATTCGGCGGAAATCAAAAAAAATCCCTGACCTTTCTTCTGGTAACAATAATTTTATCATCAGCAACTCTATCAACGATGATGAATAATGTGGTCGTTGTTGCGATTTTACTGCCATCGGTAATCAAAGCTTCAGCAGTTTCAAAAATTCCGCCATCAAAATTATTGATTCCACTTGCCTTCGGAAGCAGCTTCGGAGGAATGTTGACTCTCATAGGAACACCGCCAAATTTGGTCGTAAGCTCACAGTTGATGCAGGCAGGATTAAACGGATTTAATATGTTTTCATTTTTCCCGATCGGGATATTAATCACATTATCCGGTTTGATTTTCTTTCTGACTGTTGGTAAGCGTTTGCTACCGAATCACCCGACAAGGTCAATAACTAATTCACATCCTACAGGTGCTGAACTTGTCGAACTTTATAAAATTGAAAATTCACTTTATGAAACTAACATCACCAAAGATTGTCAACTCGCAGGCCGCACAATCGCTCAGGCAACTTTGGGCAGACAGTACGGAATTAATATCATTGCTGTGATTGGATCTAATGGTATAAAGATTAATCCAAACCCGGAATACATTTTAGGCATCGGCGACAAACTCATTATTACAGGCGATATAGAATCCCTTCATCAGGCGGCGCAGGACTTTAACATCGGAATAAAATCAAACTCAAAATTTTCTCTAAAAGAATTTGGTTATGGGGAAGTAACTCACATTGAGGCAGTAATTTCTCCAAGATCTGACCTTGAAGGGAAAACGCTTCGTAATGCTAAGTTCAGAGACCGGTTCGGGCTAAATGTAATTGCAATCTGGCGAGGCGGAGTTACTATAAGCTCAGGGGTTGGAAATCTGGAACTTCAAACTGGTGATGCGTTATTGATTCAAGGTTTACCGGAGAAATTAAATTTATTGAAAGATTCAGAGGATTTAATTTTACTCGGCGAACCACCGTTAAATAAATCCAACGGCAAATCTTTACTTTCAATAGCGCTTTTTTTTATCAGCATACTCCCGGCAATAATAGGAATAATACCAATCTCCGTTGCTGCACTTGGCGGTGCACTTTTACTTATACTGACAAAATGTATTTCAATCGAACAGGTGTATAAAAATTTGCAATGGAAAATAATATTCCTTATGGCAGGAGTAATTCCACTTGGAATTGCTTTACAACAAACCGGTGCAGCCGAACTTATTTCGGATTTACTATTGAAACCATTTCCAGAAAATAAGCCTGTAATTATGCTTTCGGTAATCTTTCTGCTGACAGTATTAATTTGTATAACAACTTCAAATAATACTGCCGCACTAATCATGGCTCCGATCGGTTTCTCGAAAGCCCTCTCAGCCGGACTTGACCCGGCAATTGTTATGCTTGCTGTAGCTTTTGCTTCTTCAACTTCGTTTATGACACCGGTTGCACATCAATCTAATTTGTTGGTTATGGGTGCCGGCAGTTATACTAAAAGTGATTACTTAAGAATCGGTATTCCTCTGACTATAATATCAGGAATAATCGTAATAGCAATGTTGTCATGGATGATTTAACATAAATATATCAATTTTTAATTTAAGGTTTACAAATTTTAATAAAGATAAATGCACGGAAATAACACCGTTGTGAACTTGAATAATTTTCAGTAGGTTTACATTTACTTAGTACTTTTGAAAAGTTATTCAATCTGGCAATAACTTTTATTTCATACATGCACTATAACTTTTCCTTAAGTGAACATATTTTTCAAAATTAAATCAGATTAAAAATGAAAAAATTACTTTACAGTTCGATTCCGATTTTATTATTAACGATACTTTCGGTAACCAATTTTAGTTGTTCGGCAATTACTACCATCTCGAACTTGCAAAGGCTTCAGTTTAAGCTTGGTGACGTACACAACTTCAATATCGCCGGTGTTAAACTAAGTAACGCAAGAAACCTTAGTGACTTAAACCTACTTGATGCAGGAAAACTTACGGCTGCTTTCGCTTCAGAGAAATTACCGGTTTCATTTACTCTTGATGTTCTTGCTAAAAATCCGAACACGCCCGGTGGGTATGAAAACACAACTTCTGCACTAACTAGACTCGGGTGGAGGTTATTGATAGACAACAAGGAAGTTTTAGATGGTGTAGTTAACAGCGAAGTAACCATCCCCGGGACTGGACAACATGCCGTAATTCCAATAAATGTAGCATTCGATCTTTGGCCGTTTTTCAATAACATGGGATACGAGGGAATTATAAATCTTGCTCTGGCACTTGGTGGTGTAAACGGTAGCTCATCACGTTTAACCCTAAAAGCAACTCCATCAATGCAAATATTCGGAGTCATGGTCCCGGCAGGCGAAATTACAATTGTTGATTCACAGTTCAATTAAATAAAAAAACCCGTTCAGTTAATTTGAACGGGTCCCCCTTTTAGTTTTGCTCCGGTGAAGTATAAACATTCACTTTAAACTATTTACCGAATACTAATTCAGCCGATTGCTGTAGGGGAAGGATTCGAACCTTCACGGAGCGGTTAGCCTGAACAGATTTATCCCGAACTCTCCACCCTCGAGACCGGAGGGTATGTCTGCCTGTTTCACCACCCTACAAAGTTACGCTAAATTATAACATCTCGAGGATTATTACAATATTTTTATTGGACTACATTAATTTTTACAATTTTGTTAAATTTCCTAAAGATATTTTTTAATTATTGTAATCAATAACCGAAATGAAGAAGGATAATTGCGAAATTGATAATCTGGATCTTGAGATAATTTCCTGCTTTATGAAAAATGCCGCATTGCCGTACACTGAAGTTGCAAAACAACTCATTGTATCCGGCGGTACCATTCACGTCAGAATGAAAAAATTGTATGATGCGGGAATTATCAAAGGTTCACAACTTGTTTTAGATTACTCCAAGCTCGGTTACGATATCGGTGCGTTTGTAGGTATCTATCTTGAAAAGGGGTCAATGTATAAATATGTTGCAAAAGAGTTAGCTAAAATTCCGGAAATTGTTGAGATAAACTATACTACCGGTGCGTATAGCATGTTCGTTAAACTAGTAAGCAAAAATACTCACAACCTTAGAGAAGTCCTGAATGAAAAAATACAATCAATAAAAGGTATAGAGCGGACAGAAACGTTTATTGCATTAGAGCAAAGTTTGAGTCGGCAACCGGAGCTAAAACCAACAAAAAAGAAAAAATAGCCGTAAACATTTTTTACTATTTAAAACACCAAAGGAAACAGTCACAAAATGGATGAAGGAAGAAATATTGGTAAAATTTTCCTAAAGTTCATGCTGATCATTGTATCTTCCTTCATTTTCCAGGGTTTGTTGTTGAGATTAGTAGTTCATCCCGCGAAATCATCAATCACGGTTGGTGAAGTTTTCTATCCGATGTTATTGTTCTTTATAACCGCCAGCGTGTATTTTTTCATTTCTTACTATAAACCCAAATTTGATCTTACAATATTAATTATTGCACTGATTCTAAACTTCGGGTTCACCGCAATTATTTATCTGTTGACACGGTAAGCTTAAAATTCAGCGATAAATTTTATTTATACTCAACTGAAGATTGGCTATGCGTATATATCTAAAATCCGATTCCCATGTTCTTTCAAACTCGAATCCTGCTTGACAGGCTTTACCCTGATTTGATCTACTGATACAGACTTTTGAATGTTCATGATTTCATGCTCAAATTAGAATTTAAAATTTTGCGATAATTCTCATTGAGGGTACGATTTTATTTTTGTAATATTAAACCTGACTTAACATTCATATCCAAAATCAAATTAGCTTGACGAAATTTTTAAACCTCTCCGTGCTTTTTATTACATTTACTTTAGCGTGTATTCATTTTAAATGTACTTCAGGGAGTAAACAATTAATCAAAGGCGACTACACGGTGGTTAAAGATGAGTTCACGATTGTGATGGAAGATGGTATTGTACTTGATGCCTTAAGCTATATACCGAAAGACTTGAAAAAACCAAATGGATTGCCGGCAATTATATACTGTCATGGTTTTGGTTTATCAAAAGATTCTGACGATGCCTCTTTGAAAGATCAAGCGGAGTTCGGATATGCTACTTTCTCATATAGCATGAGAGGACAGGGTAAATCGGGCGGAGTATCCGATATTATTACCCGTAGAGATGCGCAGGATTTAATTAATGTTGTAAATTACGTGAAAAGTCTTCCGGGGATTAATGACGATCGGGTTTGTATCGCAGGCGGTTCACAAGGGGGGATTGTACCGTTTATGGCAGTTGCAATGGGTATGGATGTAAGATGTCTGATTACGGACCTGGCAACACCTGACTTTGCATCAAGCTGGATTGAGAATAACTCAATTAAACTAACCCTGCTTTGGACACTTAGTTATGATAATACCAAAGTTCGTTATTCCGATAATGCTTTGAAATTTAAAGAATGGATTTTATCGGGAAACGCTTACAATTACCAGCAATTGTTTGAAGAGTTCAGAACGAATCGAGATTTTACAGAGATAATAGGCAACATTAAAATTCCTATGCTGATCTCCAACGCCTGGCAGGACAAGTTTTTTAATACGACAGGCGTTATTGATAACCTCGGCAAATTTGGCGTATTTAATAAACTATATTTTGGGACAATGATTGGTCATGGTTCAGAGGTATCACAGGATGAGTTGAGATACCGTCGAAAATTAACCGATGAATGGTTACGGGTATGGCTTGATGATATTGACGGGAATACAATTAACACCAACCTGTGTACTTATGTTTCAAGTTCCTTCCCGGTAAACGATAATAACTGGACATGGAAACGGAACTATTCAGATGCTTATCCGTTCGAAGAAATTGAAAATTTAAAATTCTATCTACACCCGGGAGGCAGGCTGGCATTTACTCCTAACGAGTCATCAATAGATACTTTAAGTTTTATTAACGAGGTTTCGACTTCATTAACTCTTAAACAAGCGGTTAACCTTGAATTCACCGGAAACGAATTCAGTTCGAAGTTTCACCGGTCTGAGATTATTTTTTTCTCTGATCCCTTTGTTGAGGATTATACGATGCTCGGAGCGCCTGTTGTGGATTTGTATTATTCGTCATCCGCAAGTTCAATGTGTCAGTTTAATTTACAATTCTATGAAGTTGACAAATACGGCAACAACAAATTGATCACACGTGCAAATTACACTGATATTTTCGCAACCCCTTATTCACACAGAAATATTACTTTTAAAGGTCAGGCACACTCGCATATCTTTAAGAAAGGGAACCGGCTGAAAGTTATCGTAACCAATCTTGATAACACCAACGGAGATATATTTCTTCGAACCAATCCGTTTGTATTACCTGTATTGGAATCAGCACGGAATTACATTTTTATGAACACATCACAAACTTCGACCTCGGTAATATTACCGATATTGAAACGCTGATCAATACATTTTGTAATATTCTTGAAGTGATCTCACGGACAAATCACCGGATTTTATTCTTGCAATGCCTTCGACAGCCGAACTTGCAGCGGAGAGCGTCGTAATAAATGGGATTTTGTACTGAACCGCAGCCCAACCAATTGCATATTCATCAAACCTTGACTCCTCACCGAGCGGAGTATTAATCACAAAATTTATTTCTTTATTTTTAATCAAATCTACAACGTTCGGACGACCTTCGTTAACTTTATAAACTGGTTCGTTGAATATATTATTTTCGAGCAACCATTTTGAGGTTCCACGGGTTGCAACAATACCAAAACCAAGTTTTTCAAATTTCGAAATGATTTCAAGAGCCTTTTGTTTTTTATCGTTATTGTTCAGGCTAATGAATACATTTCCGGTAACAGGTAACGGATTACCCGTAGATTCCTGAGCTTTCGCCATTGCTGCACCGAAGGTCTTGGCAACCCCCATCACTTCTCCGGTTGATCGCATTTCAGGACCAAGAAACATTTTCGCCCTTGGGAATTTCTGAAACGGAAAAACACTTTCCTTAATTCCGATGTAAGTCAGCTTATCAAATTCCTTCAGTTTGAAAATTTTTAATTTTTTACCGGCAATAACTTTTGCAGCAATCGTTGCCAAAGGAATTCCCGTTGTCTTGCTTACAAATGGTACTGTCCTTGAAGCTCTGGGATTAGCCTCAATTACGTAAACTACGTTATCTTTGATTGCAAACTGAATATTAATTAATCCTATTACTTTTAAACCCAATGCGATTTTTTTTGTATATGATTTAATTCTTCTAAGGTTTCCCGACGTAAGAGATACTGGTGGTAGTATTGAAGTACTGTCGCCTGAGTGAATCCCTGCTTCTTCTATGTGTTGCATGATTCCGCCAATATAAACATCTTTTCCGTCACACACTGCATCAACATCAATTTCTCTCGCCTCCTCAAGAAACTTATCTATTAAGACAGGATGCTTCTCGGAATACTGGGAAGCTTCAATAAAAAATTCCTTTAACGTTTCATCATTGTAAACTATTTGCATTGCTCGGCCACCAAGAACGTATGATGGTCTTACTAAAACAGGATACCCTATTCTTCTGGCAATCTTTAATGCGCTTTTTAAACTTTTAACAGTTCCGTATTCAGGTTTTGGAATCCCAAGGTTGTCAAGTAATTTTCCGAACTTTTTCCTATCCTCTGCAACATCTATGTTTGCAGAAGATGTACCCAGGATTTTCAATCCGTTTTTTTCAAGCTCCTTTGAAATTTTCAACGGTGTTTGTCCACCAAAGCTGACTATTACCCCCTTAACGTTTTTTTCATACTTTAAAATATTCAGTACATCCTCGGCTGTCAAAGGTTCAAAATATAGCTTGTCCGTCGTGTCGTAATCAGTTGAAACAGTCTCCGGGTTGCAGTTGACCATTATAGTTTCAAAACCTTCTTCCCTTAAGGCTTTTACGCACCTTACACAACAATAATCAAATTCTATTCCCTGCCCAATACGATTTGGACCGCCACCTAAAATTATCACCTTTGGTTTATCAGAAGATTCAATTTCATTAAACTTTTCATACGTTGAATAATGGTATGGCGTACTTGCCTCAAACTCAGCAGCACAGGTATCAACAGTTTTAAATACCGGGTAAATTATATGCTTTCTCCTGAATGAACGAACTCGTTGTTCAGTTGTATTTAGTATGTGAGCAATCTGTTTATCAGAAAATCCCAAGCGCTTTGCTTTCAGTAAAATCTCAGGTGTGAGGTTTTTCATATGGTTTGTAGAGGAAGATTTGGATACAAATATAACAAATCTGATTTTTTATATATTGTGAGAAAAGAAATGTAGTTTGCTATGTAAAATTCTGAATATTAATCTTTACCTTCGAAAAAATTTTAACAGCGCCTATGAATCTTCTCAAATCAAGGAAACTCTGAAATCATTAGCAGTGTCTTAATATTTTTCTTACAGTTTACGATAAACAGGAAAGGAAATAATAATTCGGTTTTTTTTGCGGAGTATGTGAATTGTGGTAACCAGATTTAATGAAAATTCCCGTTAATTTCTGGCGAAAGTGATTTTCGAAAAAATTTGGAATTCATTTGAGGAGAATCAAACTAATTTACCGATTATCTTCACTGAAGTTTAAACTTCAGCTTTAATATTTGAAGTAATGAGTAATCCCTTCTGTCCTATCGCTTCGTAATCCGTTCCCTCTAATCCCGGAATAGCATTCGCCAATTCAATGTAAACTTCTTCAGTGTTATTAAATCCAAAATCAGTTCCGAAGGCTTTTGTCAATTGTTTAATAACTTTCCATGCAGGTCTCGAATTAAATTTTTTCCCGTGCGTCCACCTGTCATTTGGAGCTCCAAACTTATCCCACCGTGAAAGCGAGAACTCACCGATTAAACGTTCCTTCTCAATTGTTGCAACTGCAGGTTTAATCCTTTGTATCCTATTCATGAAATTTACAAACGTTCCATTAATCTCAGCATAAGTTGAGTCAGGGAAAATCACGATTGCATTGTTCATAAATTTCGTCCGGACCTGCAAATGTTGTATTGATACATCAATATGCTTTGAAAATTCACTATACTCCGAGATCCTCGAAAAGTCGTCATTTAATACGTAAATCAATTTATACTTTCTTGATTTAAGATCAGCAATATCGTTATTATTATACGGATTGATTCCAAGTAGTTTTAATCCGGTTGCATTCGGTGTTTTATCGGCCTTCCTAAGTATGTCGTCTTCAAATGATTCGTCAATCAGCGGGATGTAGAAAATATTCTCAGTTTTGATAATTTCTGTAGCAAATTTCTTTAATGCGTAGTTGTCTTCCATTGTTGAGAACGGAGATGCAACAAACAAAATTTCTGATGAGTTATACCGTCTAAGAATTGAAACTGCTTTTGAGATTGCCTCGTCCCATCCGGTTTCTACCGTATCTTTCTTCTCATTTTCAGGTTCATCTAACTTAATAATAGGTTCGGAGATTCTAAGATTTTTATCATTAACGTATTTAAATGTGTTCAGCCGGCCGTAATCGCAAAGCCAGTAATCATTTACCTCTAAATTCTCCCGAGGCTCAATTCGAAGAATTTCATTGTTCCTGACCCCGAGCCTCGTATTACAACCTCGGGAACATCCGGGACAAATGCTTTCGGTATTTGACATTTCCCAAACCCTTGACCTGAACCTGAAATCTTTAGAGGTTAACGCGCCAACCGGGCATATTTCAATGACGTTCATTGAATACGGATTATCAAGTTCTTCACCGGGAAATGTTCTTATAGTTACCATTTCGCCCCTGCGAACAAAAGTCAACTGTGGTGATTTCGCTATCTCGTCGCAAAAACGAATACATCTCGAGCAGCTAATGCACCTGTCGCCATCAAACATTACGTTTGGTCCGATATCAACACGTTTATCTTTTTTGAATTTTTCTTCGTCAAATCTTGAAATACCGACACTGTACTTATAAGCATAGTCCTGCAACTTACACTCCCCGGCTTCATCGCAAATGGGACAGTCCAACGGGTGATTAATCAACAGGAATTCCATTACCGCATTTTGTGCGTGAATAGTGCGTTTTGATTTAGTGTAAACAACCATACCATCTGTCACCGGAGTGGCACAGGCTATCGCTAATTTTGGCATTTTTTCAACTTCAACAAGGCATATCCTGCAATTTCCTGCAACAGATAATCCCGGATGCCAGCAAAAATTCGGAATTTCTATCCCGGCATTTTTTGCTGCTTGAATAATAGATTCTCCCGGAGTGTATTCTACTTCCTGATTGTCAATAATAAACTTATGCATTAGAAAATTTTATTGATGAAATTACTTTTAATAGTCAGCTATTTCAATTCAGTTGTTAATACTTAAATCTAGGTTTTCGTTTCAGTTTTAAATTTCAAACTCACTCGTAATATCACGGTCATCAGCAGTGAAAAATTTGTAATCGTCCAAACTCAGTGATGAATCGCTTTCTACGGAAATCCACAATTTATATTTCAAATTTAACTTAAACAGTTCTGTGATAAACCCTGACTGTAAATAACTTTTCACGATAGGATTGACGTGTAAGGTTAACCTTCTTGTAGAAGGATTTCCTGAATAACGTTGTATCCATCGCTCTATTTCGGTCTGAAAACCCATCTTTGACATTACATTCCCCGTTCCTCTGCAATATGGGCAAGTATCATACACCCTGTTTAAAATATTTTGCCTCACTCTTTGTCTCGTAATCTGAATAAGTCCAAAATCGCTCATCGGCAGCACGGATGCTTTTGCCCTGTCCCTTCTGAATTCTTTCTTCAATTCTTCATACAACTTTCTTCTGTTCTTTTCTTCATAGAGATCAATAAAATCTACCACTATAATTCCACCTATATCACGCAATCGCAATTGTCTTACGATTTCTTTAGCTGATTCGAGATTTGTATTAAGTGAATTGATTTCCTGTTCGGTATTCTTAGCGTATTTCCCGCTATTAACATCAACCACCGTCATTGCTTCGGTTGTTTCTATTACAATGTAGCCTGCACCTTTCACCCATACTTTCTTATTTAGCGACTCCATAATTTGCCGCTCTATATTAAACGCATCGAAAAGCGGCTGATTACTGTTGTACAGTTCTACTTTACTGACGAATCCGGGTGAGGTAACTTCAAGGTACGACATAATTTCCCTGTAAAGTTTTTTTGAGTCTACAAGAATTTTTGATACATCGCCCTTCAATAAATCCCGAATCACCGATGATGTTGTTGAAGCGTCTTTATAAAGAATTGAGGGAGACTTTTTTGATTTAACGTTTTCTTCAATCTCATTCCAGGTTTTAATTAGCTTGTTCAGATCATCAAGCAATAAGCTCTCTTCCTGTCCGGCTGCAACAGTTCTGACAATAACACCGAACCCTTTTGGTAAGACTGATTTCACAATCTTCTTCAGACGTTGTTTTTCCCTGAACTGATAGATTTTCTTTGACGTTGCAATCTTTTTATTGAATGGCATTAATACGAGATACCTGCCGGGAAGAGAAACTTTTGAGGTAACTCTCACACCTTTGTTACCTACCGGTTCCTTTGTGATTTGGACTATTATATCCTGACCTCTGACGAGGTCAACAGCGGTAGTTTGCTTTTCTTTGCCGGAATCCTTTGAGGTGGATTCATCGTCATCATCGTCAACTTCTGCATCATCATCCAGAAGGACGGACATTTCATCGAGATAATTTATATCGGAAAAATGGAGAAATGCATCTTGCTGAAATCCAAGGTTAATAAAAGCAGCCCTGATACCGGGCATTACTTTTGCAACTTTTCCAAGGTAAATATCACCAACGTTCCTGTTTTGTTCCGGGCTTTCAACGAAGAATTCAACAAGTTTGCCGTCTTCAGTTATCGCTATCCGGATCTCTTTCGAGGTAGAATTAATCAGTATATCTTTCCGCATAACGTAGGTTCTATATCAGTATCAAGAATTCATGATTGCTAAGAATTCCTCATTAGATTTTGTACCCCGCATTTTATTGAGGAGGAATTCCATTGCTTCAACAGAATTTAAATCCGAGGTAAGCTTTCTTAAAAGCCATACCCTGTTCAAGGTTTCATTCGATAATAATAGTTCTTCTTTTCTCGTCCCTGACCTGTTAACGTCCATTGCCGGAAATATTCTCCTGTCGGAGAGCCTTCTGTCCAATACAATTTCCATGTTTCCAGTACCCTTAAATTCTTCGAAAATAACTTCATCCATTCTGCTACCGGTATCAATCAACGCAGTTGCAATGATTGTGAGGCTTCCGCCTTCGTCGATGTTTCTTGCAGCACCGAAGAAACGCTTAGGTTTGTGGAGCGCGTTTGCATCAACTCCTCCGGATAAAATTTTACCGGAGTGCGGACTAACTGTGTTATGTGCTCTGGCAAGCCGGGTAATGCTATCCAGGAGAATGACAACATCTTTCTTTGCCTCTACCAACCTTTTTGCCTTTTGAAGTACAATCTCTGAAACCTGAACGTGCCTGTCCGGTGGTTCATCGAAAGTTGAACTGATAACTTCCGCTTTTACGTTTCGTTCCATATCTGTAACTTCTTCAGGTCGCTCGTCAATCAGGAGAACTATGAGATGAATTTCAGGGTGATTGCGGGTGATGCTGTTTGCAATTGTCTGGAGCAGTATGGTTTTTCCAGTTTTCGGTGGTGAAACTATCAACCCTCGTTGCCCTTTACCTAAAGGAGTAAATAAATCCATCATCCTCATAGAGTATTCTCCCGGAACAGTTTCAAGTGTAATCTTTTTATCCGGGTAGAGCGGTGTCAGGTTATCGAAAATAGTCCGATCCCTTATTGTATCTGGATTTTCAAAATTAACTGCTTCCACCTTTAGTAACGCAAAGAACCTTTCGCCTTCTTTAGGCGGTCTTACCTGACCACTAATGGAATCGCCGGTTCTAAGCAGGAATTTTTTAATCTGTGAAGGTGATACATAAATATCATCGGGTGATGGCAAGTAGTTGTAATCGGAGGAACGCAGAAATCCATACCCGTCCTGTAAAACTTCAAGTATTCCCTCGGCAAATGCGTATCCATCTTTTGCGGTTTGGGCTTCAATAATTTTAAATATCAATTCCTGTTTCTTTAGATCGCTGTAACCGGTAACATTGAGTTCCTTAGCAACTGCAATCAATTCTGATACCTTCTTTGATTTTAGGTTCTCCATATTCGTGGAACCTGAAGCCACTTTTTTGCCGTTTGTGATTTTATTGTTCATGTGTCTTATTAATGGGTAACTTCCTAATCTGAATTAGGTGCACTGTAATGCAGGAATAGAGTATTGTGAGTTTTTGAAATCAGGTCAACTAATGTCGTTATGAAGTTATATATAATCTGTTCTTGGAGTGATATGTTTAAACTATCAGAATAAAAATAAAATTGCAAGTGAGAATTTCTTAAAATTCTGCCTTTAAATTGAAAATCCATTGCCTAATAATTATTTTGCTTAATGATATCACCCAAAAAATTCAGGAAAACTAAACCCAATAAACCCACTCCCGAATTTAATTTCAACATTCAAACTGTCAAATCACCTGACCTCAAAATCGTTATTCTGGTTACGGTTATAATCGCGATAGCTCTTTCAGTTTACTTCATTTTTCACGCAAACGCTGTAAATGGATTTCTCAGTTTCCCTCTGGATGATCCATGGATACATCTGACGTTCGCAAAAAATATTGCAGACTATGGTAGCTTCTCGTACTTTAAAAATGAGGTTGCAACCGCAGGTTCAACATCACCGCTATTTACAATTTTGCTGGCTATTGGATTTTTCATATCTCATAACGAAATGATTCTTGGTTATTTTTTCGGAGTTTTATTTTTTTTACTGGCTGCAGTTTCATTTTACAGGTTGTCCGAAAAAGAATTTGGAAATAGTTCATTATTAGTGTTTTTGTGCATTGGTTTTTTTCTGTTAGACAAGTGGCTAACCTTTATCGCCGCATCAGGAATGGAAACTACGATGTTTATCTTTTTTCTTATTCTCGGAATGTTTTTTTATAAATCGAGAAATCCGGTTCCAACCGGTTTAATTCTCGGATTAATCCTTTGGACAAGACCTGATGGTGTAGCCTTTATCGGCGCATTGATTATTGATTATGCTTATAAACTTTACCTTAACAAAACCAACAAGCAGGTTGAACTTTTTACTAAACGGGAATTAATGAAAGTATTTGCAGCGTTCGCAGTAGTTGCGGTATTGTACTTTTCCCTCAACCTATACCTCTCCGGATCGTTGCTCCCGAATACATATAACGCAAAACTGGCTTATTATTCTCCGGAGTTCAGGAGCAGAGTTGACTTTCTCTCGCTTGAAGTCTGGGACTATTTTACTACAGGGAGCTACTCGATTTTAATGGCAGGTACTTTAATTTCAATTCTGTTTATTACCATTGATGTCTTTTCAAAAAAGTATAACCGGTTTTTTGTTTATCTGATTTTCATCCTTGCATTTATTTTTATTTACTGGTACAAGCTCCCTTATGCACATAGATTCGGCAGATACATGATGCCAATAATTCCATTTTTTATATTCCTCTCGATTTACGGTTTTTCACAAGCAGCCGTTTTCCTGTACGGTAAATTTAAATTCAGACTAATTAAACAAGTTACATTGTTGGTGTTGTTTACTAGCCTGATAATTTCAACTTCTGAATGCATTTCTAACGCTGATCTGTTCGCGAGTGAATGCCGATACATCCATAACCGACAGGTTGTTACAGCAGAGTGGTTGAAAGAACACACAAATGAAACTGATGTAATATGTACCCACGATATAGGCGCAATTGGATTTTACAGTGAAAGGAAGATTATTGACGCTGCAGGATTAATAACCCCGGCACTCGTTAAAAAATTGAACACGCCCGAATATGCCGGTTTTCTGAAAAACTATATGAAGGAAAATGACGTTAAGTATCTCGCATTTCTCAGAGAGTGGTTCAGAGTTGTCAATCAGAGACCATTATTCTCAACGATTAACGAATCGCCTGTTGAAGTAATGGAAGTATTTGAGTTTTATCCCGATTCAACTCATATACTCATGGACAAAACACGATCGTTGATTACTTACGCTGAGCAAATGATCAGTCAGAATAAACCACAAATCGCGCTGAATGCGCTATCACACGCTGTCTTAGAAGAACCTGACGTATCCCTGACATATTACCTTATGGCATATTGTTACGCGAGTCTAGGCAACAATGCTGAAATTGAAAGTAACCTGCTTAAAGCAATTAATATTTATCCTAAATACACTGATGCTTTGTATCAATTGGGTAATTTTTATATTGAAACCGGTGATAAAATATCCGCGCTTAAATATCTCACGCTTGCTTTTATTACAGATCCGGGAAATGAAAACATTATCGCTTTAAAACAGAGAGCTGAATCCATGGCTAATAATAAAATTAATCCCAAGTAATATTATATGGCAAAATTTAATCCCTCAAAAGAAATAATGATCCGGAGACTGAATTGCTGAGGATATCACAAAGTTACAGAATGCAGATATTTTCGGGATTGGGACTGATAATTATACTCCTTTTGTTGATTTCATTCTCAAGGATTTTTTTCGTTAACAACTTTAAAGGCTCTGAAGAAGGGATAAAAATCCGGATAAATCAGGGCGATAATCTTGAAGAAGTAATATCAGCACTCAACGAAGCCGGAATTTTAGAGAATACTCTTACATTCAAAATTGCGGTAAAACTCAGTAATAAAGATGAAAGTATATTGCCTGGGAAATATATTTTTAAAAAGCCCTTGAACAACAGCCAAATCATTCAGATTTTAACCGATCCGACTTTTGTCCAAATGATAAATTTCAGAATACCGGAAGGTATTACGATTAAGAAACTTTCGAACATGGTTGAATCAAAGCTGGGAATTTCTTCTAAGGAATTTATCATTGCCTGTTCTGATACGACATTAATAAATGAATTAGGATTAAGAGGAAAAGTAAAAACTCTTGAAGGTTTTCTTTTTCCCGATACATACCGAATTTCACTTAATATTTCTTCACGGGATTTAATAAAACTCCTCGTGGATAATTTTAAAAATAAATTGAACACATCATTGGAAACCCGCCCGATTTTAAATGAACCGGAAAAGTTGCTCGATATTGTAACAATGGCCTCAATTATCGAAGCTGAAACTTACATTAAAGACGAAATGCCCACCATTGCCGGTGTTTATTACAACCGCATTAAAAAGCACATGCGTCTCGAAGCTGACCCTACTGTTCAATATTCTTTACCCGATGGGCCCAAAAGCCGGCTACTTTACGAAGACTTGAAAATTGATTCACCATATAACACATATAGAAATTTCGGTTTACCGCCCGGCCCTATTAACAGTCCCGGTATGGACGCTATAATTGCCGCCGTTAATCCACAGAAGCACGACTTTCTGTTCTTTGTTACTTCCGGAGATGGCGGACATACATTTTCAGAAAATTACGAAAAACACCTTGAAGCGGTTAAACAATACAGGAAAAAAATAAATCAGAATTAAATACCAGACTTGGGAAAATCTATTTTACTGACTAAATTTTTCATCTCTCAAACTTTGCGGGATAAAGACAACAATTCGTTCAGAAAGATTGTCGGAATTCTTCTGATTTATCTGATTTCAAACTTTATACTTTCATATAACTTTTACATTACCTTTACTAAAACCGGATACATCTTTCTTACAATTTCGCTTGCGCTTTTTTTTCTTGGTTTTATGCTATTAAATGATTTCAGAAATATTTTCTTTCTTAATAGAGATAACCGGATTTTAGCTTCAATGCCTATCAGTATGGGTGATTTAACAATTTCAAAAATTATTTCAGGTTTCCTGTTTTCTTTTGCTTTGGTGATTGTGTTGTTGATCCCTTCGGCTTTTTTTTACTACCAGTATTCAAATTCCATAGTAGAAGTTTTTTTATACACTCTTATACTGTTCGAATTTACAATCACTGTAACGTTTATTTTAATGCTTTTATTTGCTCTGTCATTTAAACTATCGGGTTCATCAACGTTTCTATTTATAATTTTTCAAATAATCTTTTTTGTGTTCATATTTATTTCTACCGGGTTTAAACAGGAATTACCCGGTGTTCGCTCGGATATTGAATCAATAAATTATCTGAGATTCTTTCCGCAAATGTTATATGCTAAGTCAATTGAACAACCCGTATTAATCCTGTTTACTACTATTTTGACTTTTGTAACAATTTTATTTACAGTTTTTTTTATATCGAAAAATATTCTCAGTTTTTCGGATAACAATAACTCCAAAATTAAAACCGGTTACTCCGGGATTAAACAATTCACGGGATTTTGTGTAAACTCAACACTGAACTTCTTTTGCAGTAATAGATACCAAAAAGCTTTCTATCAATTAACTTTTGAACTTTTCACAGGATCAAGAGATTTAAGTTTAAAGTTTTTATCATTGATGTTAATGCCGGTAATATTTTCAATTATCGGTTTATTCTTGTCCACTACGACTTTTCAGGCATCATCAATGCCAGATGGGTTTCCCTGGAAGCCTCAATTCGATCTCCTTTCGCCCGCAGTAATAATCCTACTTTTATTTTCAATGTTTTCTTTAATGCGAATAATGAAAACATCTGACCCAAAAGATAAAAACACGCAATGGTTATTTCATATCACCAACATTCAAATCAAGGATGCAAATGCTGGATCATTTAAGTTTCTGACTGTATTTTTTCTGATACCGGTTGTGTCTGTTGTTTCGCTGATTGCTTTTTTTAACAACTCCCCCGTTTCATTATTTTTGAACTTATTGTTTATAGCTTCTGTAGTATTGTTGACCGGGACTCTGTATCTGAAAACATTTAAAGAATTTCCTTTCACAAAAAATGCAGGAACAGAGAATCCGTTTAAAAATTTTCTACCGCTACTCAGCTCCCTGGGTATCACAATAATTGTCTTCATCGTTCAGATTTTTACATTTCAAAATATTATTTTTGTAATATCGGCGTCAGTTATATTTTTCATTATCGCAATTTTAATTTTAAAGAAATAAAATGGAAGAGCAGTTTAGTTACACGAACGTTCAGTCACAACCAAAATCATTGATTAAAAATTACGACGGGAGTGGTAGGAATATAGTGCTTGGAATTACCGGCACAAGTGGTGCTATATACGGCTTGAGAATGTTGAGAGCTTTAATAAAATGTGAATACAATATTGATCTGATTATGACCGATTTTGCGCAATACTCAATGCTTAACGAATGCAACGTTGAATTCACACAAAACAATATATCAATGCTCTTCCCTGAACTGATAATCATGAAATCAACCATCCGGATACACAATAACCTCGACCTGAAATCAGAGTTGTTCACAAATAATTACGAATGTCATGGAATGATAATTTGCCCGTGTGCTGCAGGAGTACTCGGAGGAATCGCGGGCGGAGACGCAAAAACATTGATTGAAAAATCGGCGGATTACGCAATGTCCTACGGGACACCGCTTGTTATCGTACCCCGCGAAACACCGTTAAACAAAATTCACCTTGGGAATATGATGAGGCTAATTGATAATGGCGCGAAGATTGTACCTGCTATGCCGGCGTTTGATTTCAATCCACGAGATTTCAATGATCTGGCAGATTACATTGCGGGACGTGTACTTGAACTGCTTAACCGGAACAACCAATCACTTGTATAATTCTAAAAATCCCAACCAAACAGCACCTGATGAAAAATATCACCTTGAAAGCTACTGAAATTGTTTTCAATCCTTTTCCCAAGGTCATATCGCAGCACTACGATACCAAACAGGTTAAACCTTAAACCTGCGCCGATGCTGCCGCGTGTAAATCCATAGTTATCTGAATTATCCCATACGTTGCCTGCATCGAAGAACAGTGCACCTCTCACCGGTGGTACGGGAAAATCAAAACCCATCGGAGTTTTAAATGAAGTTGGTTCCAGTATCGGGAACCTTAGCTCAATGTTGCTCTGCCAAAGTTTCGTACCTCGAATTGAATTCAATGGCCATCCCCTCAAAGACCAGGACCCGCCGAGAAAAAAACGTCTCGGGTTTGTGCCCTCGTTCATAAAAAATTGCCCGCGCATCGCTAAAGTCAGCGCCTTTGAAAGCCTGATGTATCGCCGGTAATCTGCGAGAATTGAATAATAATTCACGTTGGAATTCTGAATGTCGGTAGTGTAACCTAAAGTAACATTTAACCTTTCACCATCAACAGGTCCGGTATAATTCCATATCGAATTATCTTTTACATATGAAATGTAATTCGACAACAAAAGCGAACGTCGGTAATCCGTAATATCAAGATACTTTACAGACTGCGATAAACTTGTCGAAGTCTGAATCCTTCTGAAAAATGATAACGGATATGAAAATGCAAAGTACGCACCGTACATCCTCTCGTAATAGGAGAAATCATTTTCCCTAAGATCATATCTTCGTCCGGACAAATGATAAATTCCATAGGCATGATTTAATCTTTCCTCAGCAGAAAACTTTGAGATAGCAATATTAAAACTTTTCCAGAATTCATCCCCGGTATTAGAGTTATTGAATACTAAAAAATAATATCGCTCATTTCCAAGCATATCGCTCATGGATAATACACCGCCTGCATTGCTGCCGAAAACCGGATCGGTAGTGAGTGAAGTTGTTGCTATATCGAGCGAAAATTCTTTCTTATATTTTTGAACTGATATATTTTTTGATGCAGTGATTTTACCAGGTTCCCAGACTTCCTTCGCATGAAAATCATTATTGCCTTCAATAGTCGAGTTTTCAAACCTGAATTCTACGCTATCAATGAATCTTAAATTCATAGAAGCATTTTCAAACACAGAAAATACCAGAGCATCATCTTCCACCCATTTAGGATCATATGCGGCAGTTACAAAACGGGAAATACGTTTTGTAATAAATTCGGTGCCCTTCGTAAAGAGCAAATCATATCGTATAAGGTCGCGCTCCGATTTCAACCCGTTTTCGGGAAAGAGATCGATCAGCCAGATATTTTGCTTTCCGCCACGATCAGATGTGAAAACAATTTTATTCCCTTTGGGAGAAAACTGGGGTGAATAATCCGTAAAGTCTCCATTGGTAAGTTGTAAAATTTCGTCATTACGAAGATCGTACAGGAATAAATTATAACGATTATCATTCCCGAAAGGAGTACGGTCGGAAGAAAATACAATATAATTTCCATCAGGTGAAAAATCCGGATCACGATCATCATAAAAGTCATTCGTAAGACGGGTTACCGAATTTGATTCTCGCTCTAAAATATAAATATCGTTCTTACCTGTTTCCTCCATTACCTGGAAGGCTAATCTTTTCCCATCGGGAGACCATGTTGGCGTTCCTATTCCTACAACTGAATTGAATGAGTAATCTATTTCAACTTCATGTGAGTTGAGATCCATAATATGAATTGCATCCCGTTCACCCTTTTGAGTAACAAAAGCAAGTTTACCGTCTTTGGAAATATCGAGCCCGGTACGAAAGAAGTGAAACGATTCAAATTCATCGGATGATTCACCTTCTAATACGACTTCTTCTGTTTCATTACCGTTTTTGTTAATACTGAATATACTCGTGTATCCATACTTATTTCCAATAAAATAAATCTTCGGAATCCCGTTAATCTCTGTATATACCGGCTTATGTGCGAATGATTTCGTGTAAATTTCTTTCGACACCTTCGATGGCTTAGAGTAATCGAGTGTATCTTTAAAATATTTCTCCCTTATAAAGGGTAAAAACTCCTCATCAAACTCACTGTAAGATTTTCCTATCGTGAATTCTAGTATATCAGAGAAATTTGAATTATACCAGAAGTTTTCCAGTATCTCGAACACCGTTTGTCCCCCATATTTTTCTGAAATGAATTCAAGGACGAGTTGTCCGAGTTTATACATATAGAAAGTTCCGTAAAATTTTTCCCAGTTATCCAATCCAACTATATAATCATTCAGTACAGCATCGCACATAAACATATCAGCCTGCGTGTCCCACTCAGTAGAAAAAAATTCTGCCAATCCTTCAGTAAACCACAATGGAGGTCTTCTGCTTGTAGAAGTTCCGTGACTTTTCAATTGAAGAGAAAGTTTATTCGTCATGAAAACGTGTGTGAGTTCGTGTCGTATAACGTGCTTAAAATTTCCCAGAGATCCGTCAAACGGTATTACTACTCTGCCCTTAATAAACTCGAAGAAACCACCGACGCCATCAGGGATTAAACCTGGTGTGGTATTTGTCTGTTTGAAATGAATCGGGGATGAATAAAAAATAATTGGTACGGTATCAATAAGCGAGTGAGTGAATTTTTGCTGGAGAATTTTGTAACTCTCCTCGGCGAAATATGCGCCGTGTTCTGCCATCTCTCTTGCATTTTTGTAATAATAAATTTTAAAATGCGGTGTGCTCATAACTCTCCATTCGAAATCATTGTATTGAACTTTATTCCTTCCGAAATCTACAAATTGTGCCGAAACCAGAGGTGTTAGACAGATTAAAAAAATTACAAAAGCAATATTTCTCACACAGGTTTTACACATGAACCGATATTGTAAATTTCAATTGAATTTTTCAACGGAATTTAAGGTATTTAAAACTCAAATTATTTCTGAATTATACTTCAGGAAAATTTTTATTCCATAATCCACCTGCCTGCAACATTCTTCAAAAACCCTTATTAGATGCTGCCATATCGAAAGTCAAAGTTTAGCTTCATTTTACTATTTCATTGAACTAACATTTATTAAAATATAATTTGAACTATGTCGAAAATTATTGCAATCGTTGGCAGACCTAATGTCGGAAAGTCAACGCTGTTCAATAGAATTACCGGCAGTAAGACAGCGATTGTACACCATACGAGCGGAGTTACACGCGACAGGAATTATTCTGAAGCCGACTGGCAGGGTAGAAAATTTTTTCTAATTGATACAGGAGGTTTCATACCTGATACTGATTCAGGATTCAACAAGGAAATCCGCGATCAAATATTATTTGCGATCAGGGAATCAGATGAAGTAATTTTTACGGTTGATGCAAATGAGGGGATACATCCGGTTGACTTCGAGTTTGCAAGATTGCTCAGGAAATACCTTAATGATAAACGTGTTATCCTCGTTGCGAATAAATCTGACAACAACGAGAGAGAACTTAGCACAGTAGAATTTCACAAACTCGGACTTGGTGAACCTGTCCCGGTTTCAGCAATCAGCGGTCGCAATGTAGCAGACCTTCTCGATATTCTGACAGAAAATATCTCACCTGATGAATTAACACCTGACGACAACAGGATAAAATTTGCAATAATCGGGAAACCAAATGCGGGAAAGTCATCTATAGTTAATGCAATTGTCGGCGAAAACAGATCCATCGTAAGCGACATTCCGGGCACGACACGCGACAGCATTGATAGCGTCATAAAATATTACGGCAATGAAATAGTTTTAATTGATACAGCAGGGTTAAGGAAAAAGTCGAAGTTAAAAAGGTCTGAGTCACTTGAATTTTACTCAACCATCAGGACTTACAAATCCATCAGCAGGTGCGATGTTGCTATTCTTGTTATTGATGCAACTGAGTTGATGAAGGAATTTGAAAATTATCCGGATTTAAGAAACGCTCCATTTAAACTCGATAGGCAGGATGCCCGCATAATTGAAGATGTAGAACGGTTACGAAAGGGATTACTCATTGTAATTAACAAATGGGATCTCGTTGAAAAAGATACGCATACAGAGAAGATCATGAAGCAAAAGATAGTCGCACACCTCAAATCAATTTATTATTTAAAGTTCATTTTTATTTCCGCGCTTACAGGTCAAAGAATTCACAAAGTAATCCAAACCGCAAAAGAAATTTACGATGAACGAAACCGCAAGATAAAGACAGGTGAGTTAAACGAAAAAATGCAACAGGAAATAAAAATTAAGCCACCGCAATCGGTAAATGGAAAGGAAATAAAAATAAATTACATTACACAGATAAAGACTTCACCACCACTGATAGTTTTTTTTTGTAACGATCCGAAAAGTATTAAGGAGAATTATAAAAGGTTCCTTGAAAAGAAATTCCGGGAGCATTTCGGGTTCGAGGGTGTTCCGGTTTCATTTATCTTTAAGAAAAAAAATGACTGATGATCTCTGAGATTTTTACAGCTTCAACTTTCGGGGTAGATGCATTCATTGTCAGGGTTGAGACCCACATGGAGAAAGGCCTATTTACATTTTCCATAGTTGGGCTTCCTGATAGTGCAGTTAAAGAATCCCGGGAGAGAGTATCTGCTGCAATTAAAAATTCCATGTTGGAATTTCCCATCAGAAGATTTACGATTAACCTCTCTCCGGCGGATATTAAAAAGGAAGGTTCGGGGTTTGACCTTCCTATCGCAGTAGGAATTCTCGTGGAGACTTTACAAATTAATTTTCCCGAAATCAATAAATATCTTTTCATAGGCGAACTATCACTCGATGGTAAACTGAGGAAAGTCCCGGGTATATTGCCAATTACAATCGAAGCAAAGAAGCAGGGATTCAGGGGAATTTTTCTGCCGGAAGAATCCGCCGATGAAGCTGCGTTTGTTGATGATTTTGAAATTTATCCCATTTGTGACCTGAAACAATTGGTTAATCACCTGAACGGTAAACTTAGCGTAGAGCAACATTCAATAGACATCGGCGAAATCTTTGAAAGCCACCGCAATTACCTGGTTGACTTTGCTGACGTTAAGGGTCAGGCTGAAGTTAAAAGAGCAATGGAAGTTGCAGCCGCAGGGGCTCATAACATTATCATGATCGGGCTCCCGGGTTCAGGTAAAACAATGCTCGCCAAACGACTTCCAACTATTTTGCCACCGCTAACCTTGGCAGAAGCGCTGGAGACGACAAAGATTCACTCTATTGCAGGGATACTCCCGGTTGGGATTCCGATAATTTCAACCCGTCCTTTCAGGTCACCCCATCATACTGCAAGTGATGTTTCTCTTGTAGGTGGCGGTCCAAACGCCAAACCCGGTGAAATTTCATTTGCACACAACGGTGTACTTTTCCTCGATGAATTAACCGAATTTAAAAAGAACGTTTTAGAGGTTATGCGCCAACCTCTCGAAGACAGACAAGTGACAATTTCACGGTCGAAAATCACCGTCTGTTATCCTTGCAACTTCATGCTTATTGCTGCAATGAACCCTACTCCTGCCGGTACTCAAAAAGAAATGGATATGTATTCACAATATGAGATACAAAAATTTTTATCGAAAATTTCGGGTCCGATCCTTGATCGAATTGATATTCATGTTCACGTTAATCCGGTAAAATACGACGAGATTTCAAGCAAGACGGAAGCAGAGCGGTCTGCGTCAGTTAGAGAGCGGGTTTCACGCGCAAGAGATATTCAGAATGAAAGATTTAAAAATCTCATAGGTGTTTATGCAAACTCTCAAATGTCTACCAAAGAATTAAAAAAATATTGCAGTATAGGAGTTGATGGTGAGGAACTATTGAAAATGGCGATTACAAAACTTGGTTTATCTGCAAGAGCGTACGATCGTATTCTTAAAGTAAGTCGCACTATTGCCGATCTCAATGGTGATGAAAATATTAATACTGATCACCTAAGCGAAGCAATTCAATATCGAAGCCTCGACCGGGCCGATTGGATGCAATAAAGTTACGATGTATTGGTTGTATTCCCTGACAGGTAATTTTAGCTACAGCAAATTGCTTGCAAGCTCTGCAAGTTCCGACCGCTCACCTTTCTCTAGATTAACATGAGCGTAAAGTTTTTGTCCTTTAAAATTTTCAATGAGGTATGACATTCCGTTCGACTGTGAATCAAGATAAGGGTGATCAATCTGATATATATCGCCCGTGAAAACTACTTTAGATCCTTCACCTGCGCGGGTTATTATTGTTTTAATTTCATGCGGTGTAAGATTCTGAGCTTCATCAATTATAAAAAATATCCTCTGCAAACTTCTTCCCCTAATGTAGCTCAGCGGTTCAATCACAAGCTTTTGCTCCTTTACCATTTGTGAAATAGTCTGATGTTGTTTATCAGTTTCCATGAACTGATCCTGAATAACTTTAAGATTATCCCAAAGTGGTTGCATATAAGGAGCAAGTTTACTTTCAACATCACCTGGAAGATAACCAATATCCTTGTTGCTAAGCGGAATAATCGGTCGGGCAACGTAAATCTGACGATAGCTTTTTCTAACGTGAAGTGCTGCTGCCAAGGCTATCAAAGTCTTTCCAGTACCTGCTTTACCTGTAATTGTTATAAGCGGGATGTCACTGTTAATGAGTGCATTAATTGCAAATGTCTGCTCTGCATTTCTTGATTTGATTCCGTAAACAGTATTCTTATCTACTTTTTTGAGTACCGATGCGCGGGCGTCGTTAAGCGCCAAAACTGAATGTTGTAAATTCCGCAGTATGTAAAACTTATTGGGATAATTATCTTTTTTCGATTTGTCAAATGATTTTTCAACGGGAATTTCAAATGGCGGCTCATAAATTTTTGATAGCAGATTTAAATCAAAGTCTTCAATAAGTTCCTTCCCGCTGTATAGTTCTTCAACGCTGCTTACCCGATCGGTTGTGTAGTCTTCGGCAAGGAGTCCTATTGATTTTGCTTTCATCCGGAGATTTACATCCTTGGTAACCAGTATTACATTTCTCTTTGATTTATATTTTAGGTTTACCTCCAGAGCTGCACTAAGGATCCGGTGATCGGGATTATCGTCGGGGAATATTTCACGGATTGTATGGTTTATCCCTTTAGTTATTGCAATGCTGATCTTTCCTTTCTTACTTCCAATTGATACACCACCATTAAATAATGCCGGACTGGTCATGCTGTCTAACGATCTTGCAAATTCGCGTGCATTGAGATTAATAACCTGACTTCCACGCTTGAAGTGGTCAATTTCCTCTATAACTGAGATGGGAATTACTATATCGTGTTCCTGAAATTGATATACACAACTTGCATCATGAAGTATAACATTAGTATCGAGAACGAAAAGCTTCCGGTTATTCCTGATTGCCATTAAAAACTTACTTAATAGATTTCATGAATCCTGTGGATATCAGAATAATATCTCTAAACCAAGATTTAGTTTATTGTTGATGTCGCCTTTAATCTCATCGTTACCGCTTCCGATAGAAGTAGCTCCATCAATGTAACTGACAGAATACTTCCCTTGCAGTTCAAGAAAGTCCAGCAATTTATATTTCGCCAACAGAAACCACCTTGTACCTTTACCAAAGAGTGCAACGTTAGTGAACAAACCTTTTATGTCGTTTTCAAACTGATAAACTCTGCTATCGTAAGAATCAGTCTGGAAGAATGTCAACCTCGTTTCAAGCGCAAGCCCGGTGATAGGAATTATTCTAATATCGGAGAAAAACAGGAAACCTTTGTTATCGCCACCAAAAAGGTCATAGTCAACAAAAACATATTCGTACCTGCTCCTGAGCCTGATTGTTTTGCTAACTTCGTAATTAAATCCGATTCTAACATTCAACTTATTCCTGTTATCAATTCTCTTAATGTCGCGTCCAAACTCATCCGTAATTGTTCGGGAAAGACCTTTGTTTTCATTTTTATACCTCAGATAGAGTTCTAAACCTTTACCCGCGCGCCATTCAATATTTGCAAGCAACTCGTTTCCACTGATTGAGGTTGGTTGGAAAAAAGAGCGATAAGGAAACTTAAAGATATCATAATATGCAGCAATCCTCAAACCTTTAAGAGGTTTTGCCGTTATTCCCGCATAGAAGCCGGTTTCATTTTTCGAATCACCGCTTTTTTCGCCGAATGCATACGAATGAACCGGACTAAAATCTTCAGGATAATTGCGGTAAGAAAAAACCACATCCGCTATTTTCAGAAAATTCATTTGTAATGCACTAATGTAAGCTACCGAGCCTGATTGAGACCGTGAAATTTCGCCGTAGAGGTTAATATTTTCAAAGACATAATCGTAATCCAATCCAATAACGTTGGCCTTTTTCCCTTTAAGGTCATACAACTCCCTCGTGCTATCAGGAACTAAATCTTTTGAGAATCTTGAATTCCAATATGTAGCACCGAGCATTAATCCATCGGTTTTATAAACTAATCTACCACCAAAGAGCGTTTCATCTACTGCATTCTTTTTATTTTTTTCTGATTCGGTTCTGAAATATCCATCCGTCTTAAACGAAGTAACACCGTCAAACAGAGTATCAATACTGGCGCTAAGCGATTGCAGTGAGAAGTAACCGATGAAATTGAATTTACCGAATTGCAGGTCAGCAAGCCCACCGCGGAAAAACTGAACTTCAGTTACAGAAGTATATAAATTAGTTTCACGTCCTCGTTTTTTAAGCCCGTTAACAGTATTGACTCCCTTTGAAAACGACAGCGAACTCCACATTGATAGTCCCTGCCCGAAGTTCAGCGTATAATCTCCTGCGATAACCTTGTTTATCCATTTGTAGTCTGACATCATGATTCCGTAAGAACTGAAATCATTTAAGTCCGTTTCGCCCGGATCCTTTTCAATTGTCAGATTACCCTGAAACTTAACATCCGGGAAATTGTAACGAAAATTTAACTGATTATATATTTTTGCTTTGCTCCCCAGATACTTCGAACTATCGAGAAAACCTGCTTTGGTTTGAAGGTCTTGAATAAATCTCGCCCGATATCTCAGATCAAATCTCTCCACAAGTCCTTTAGATAACCTTACTTTTTCCGGTTCGGTAATTCCCGTTTCACCGATTACGTAATCCGTAGTTGATCTCGGTACGATCAGGTAAACTTTAATATTTTCGTAGAGCTCATCCGTGATGCCTTCAACCCGCAAAAGCTCGCGCTTAGAATTGAACCTGCCTGATTTTTTTCTATATTCAACTATTCGGTTTGCAATTATCGCATTAATGAAAGGAATATTCTGGAGTTCCTGTTCAGAAACTTCGTTAAGGTTGTATGGATTGCGTTTCAAAGTCTCAAGAAAATCAAGCACAGTAGTTTCATCAATGTTTTCATCTTCAATAGATTCGAGGAGTTTCTCTTCCAGTTCCTCAGTATTGAGATCAGTCGTATCACCGACATCCTGTGCAAAAGAATTACTTCCAATTGCCAGAATCAAAAAATAAATAGCTAAACAAGTTTTAATTGTAATCCCTCGCATATCAGTTTACGTTTATTACTTCGACTGCGAATATTTCTCTCGTTGAATAGTCCTGAATGAAAATTATTAATTGTGCTTTCTGGTAATTTATACCGCTCATTACAGAATAGTTTATGGTTCTTGATAATGACTGTCCCGCGGTAAGATTTATTTGTTCCCCATTGATACCATTGAGCATATCCCGTAGGGTATTATCGAAATGGACTTCACCATTAGGAGCGTTATAAGAAAGATCATTCTCGGTGAGCGCTACAAACAAACGAAGGTCTGAAGCCTGTGCACCGCTTATCTGGAACACTTTAACTTCAAGTGAACCTGCATTTCCAGCAGGATTATAATTGTTACTTACTGTTATTGCGTAGTCAGTTGTAGAGCCAAGTTTACTGTTAATCAATGTTGTCCAGTTAGTGGAATTAAATGCACCCATATTTGCTCCAAGCAGAAATCCCCTCGGATTGGCATTAGCAGCGTTGTAATAAGTTTGTCTCGCATCATTAACAGTTGGATTGAAAAGATAAAACGGGTCATTCGGGAATAAGGTAGTATGCGCTCTTAGAATTACAACCTTCGCATCATTATTCGTTACTCCCTGATTGCCGAATATATTATCGAGGTAATGATTCGGCTGAAGACAGGGAATACAACTTGTATTAGTGAACAACTCAAGAAGGACTTTTCCATTTGGAACTGCTGCGATAGTATTAACCGTAAAACTTGAAACAGCCGACCACTCGCTTGTATCAGCATCACTATAACCGTTTACGCGCCAGTAATAAGTGTTGCTATCAACCAAGACTGCATCTGTGAGCGTATATGAAGTGGAACTTACACTTGCCTTTTCAAAAATGATATTTGAAAATGAACTCGTAGGGGAAATCTGAAGTCTGTAATACTGAGCAGTGGAAATTGCACTCCACGAGAATGTCGGATTAAGATTGTTTATTACTGCATTATCAGGTGGGATAAGGAGATTAATTTCCGTACCTGATGAACCGGAGTTTGTAATACTATCGTTACTCTCGCAGGAGTATAAAATAATAGATAACGAAAGTACAAATGCAGCTATTGAAATACGATTAAACATTATACTTTAAATCTTTAAGTTAAAAAATTGATTGGACGGACATCCTGAATCCGTCGAACGGATTAACAAATCTGCAAATACCATTTGTACATTTCAAACCACCCCTCTCGCTTCCGTACGATAATGTAATCGAATTGGTGGTATTTAATTTGTATAAAACTTCGCCGATAAACCATGACTTTTTCCCTGTAGGTTCTTCATCATCGTTAGTGAACTCGCCTGAAATAGAAAAACTTAATTCCGGAGATTTAGTCAGATTGAGGGTTATAAGTTGATTCATTAATTTTTTGTCACCTGTTCTGATCGAGTTATACTGCCATTGTTGTTCAACGCTTAGTTTTATTGCATATTCATTATTAATCCTATATCTGAATTCGGCGGGAATTGTTGTTGTCAGAATTGTTTCGGAAGATTCGGGAAAGAAATCATTGAATAAAACCTGACTTTGCCTGCTGAATGCAAGTTTTGTAAGAATTTCGTCAGTTGCGTAATATTCTGCTTCAGTATAAATCTCCCAATACGGGGAGAAGGCTTTATCAAAATCAGGGATCAAATCGAAACTCCGCTCTACCCTTTTCCATTGATAATTTGAAACTGACGGCTCAATATCTTCATACCTGTAGTGTCTTGATGCCACTGCAGTATTAAAATTAAATGTCAACTTATCGGAAGCGACGTAAAGCAAATCAAGTTGTCCGCCAACTTCATCGTTAAAATTAACAACGTGCGGATTACGAGAGATTAAAGTAGATGTATGTTCTTTTACTGCTGTGGGAGGATTCTGGAAAGGCAGCATTTTTGTTGGTCTGTCAACACTTCGGTTATCCGGGTTTGTGAGGTCGAAACGGTAGTTCTTATACTCGAGCGTTGCTGCAAAACTTCCCGTGCTATATGAAACGGCTGAATAAAATCCATCACCACGTGTAGAAAGTCCGGTAGGGAACAATTGACTTCTATCCGAACGGAGGCTTTTCCAAACATAACCTGCATAAAATTGAAAATCAGAAAAATTCAGTGCAAGGTTAAACTCCGGAAGGTCAACTGTAATATCAGTCGTATCAAATGCATTTGGGATTTTCCCTTTTGAATATACATATCCTGCTCCAATAGTAACTTGTCTGACCGGTGAAATACGGAAATTCGCATTTCTGATTTTATAAGATTCAATTCTGTCGGGTTGTAAAAAATCGCTGTAGTTTAAATTTCCGCCAATTACCTGCGCTTCAAGTTTTACCGGTTTTTTCTTACCGAAAGTTTTATCGTACTTCAACCTTATCCCGTCAATTCCCGTATCATAGGCAAGCGAGCGTTCTTCAAAAACGTTTAAGGATAATCCACGTGAAAAAATATCATAGAAATCGCCCGCTCGTACACCAAGCCCGAGGTTCCGGTTATTGTATTCAATATAACGTTTCTTTATCCCTTTAAAATTTGTGCCATACTCAATCGGTTCACTGAGTTCATACCTCATCCCGAAAATTATATCGTTAACGTCAATCCTTCCCTCAGCAATCTCTTCAAAATATTCCTTTTGAAATTTATTCATTCCGGAATATTCGTTTCCGTTACCATACCTGAACAAATTATTGAAAGATGCCTTTACATTTAAATTCAGTTGAGCATTAGCGTTGCAAAAAAAGAAAAGAGTAACAACAATAAAGAGTAATCTTAGGTGCATAACTTGGATTGATTGAATATTTCAGAAACTTGAGTACATATTAATAATACATCGCAAAAGTTTAAACGTAAAAATAAAATATAAAAAAACCCGCCCTTTTCGGAGCGGGTTTAATCCCGGTACTATGACCTTCATTCAGAATCGGGAACTTCCGAATTGTCATTCAATAAGTTCAGAATTTCAGCCTCAATCTTCGACTCATCGCCGGGGACAAACCCGGTATGCGTAGCTACAACTTTTTTATCGCTGCTTACTAATACGGAGTATGGTATCGCATCCTGTCCCATATATGCTTCGAACACTTTATTATCTGTATCAAACACAACAGGGAATTCGTAACCGTGAGCAGAAATGAATGGCTTTACTTTAGATAACGATTTTTGGTTATCCACATTAATTGCAAGATAGGTAAAACCTTTGTCTTTGTACTCATTATAAAGTGAGTTCAGATGCTTCATTTCATCTTTGCACGGTGCGCACCAGGTTGCCCAGAAAGACAACAACACAGGACCTTTTTCAAGCAGATCGCTTAATACAACTTCAGAGCCATCCAAACTAACGAGAGAAAAGTCAGAGTATGACTGTGCATGTGATTTATTCAAAGATAAAATGAATACGAAAAAAGATAAAATTAAGAGCAGCTTTTTCATTTTGAAATGTTTTGTGATTTACTTTAATAATAATACAACCAACGCGGTTACAAGTAAGTTCGCCAGCGCAATTGGTAACATAACTTTCCAGCCGAGATCCATCAACTGATCGTACCTGAATCTTGGGATAGTCCACCTTATCCATATAAAGAAAAATACAAGTGCAACTACTTTTACAGAGAAAGTAAGCACCTGCAATATACTTGTCACAATCTGTGGCAAGCCAAAATCCTGAAGATAAGGGAACTGCCACCCGCCAAGATAAAGCGTTGCAATTACTGCTGAAGAAACTATAATTGCGGCATATTCCGCAAGAAAGAACAATGCAAACTTCATGCTCGAGTATTCGGTATGATATCCACCGACCAGCTCTTGTTCTGCTTCGGGAAGGTCGAAGGGTAAACGGTTAGTTTCAGCAAATGAAGCCACCAGAAAAATAATGAATCCAACAGGTTGTAGAATAATGTTCCACTTCCATCCATATTGTGCATACACAATTTCATCTAACTGCAACGTTCCGCTTATTATGATAACTCCGATGACGGACAATCCCATTGATAGTTCATAGCTAATCATTTGTGCAGACGATCTCAATCCGCCAAGCAATGAATATTTACTGTTGGAAGCCCACCCGCTTAGTGTTATACCGTAAACTCCTAATGATAGTAAGGCGAAAATGTATAGAATTCCGACGTTAACATCTGCAATCTGAAGTTTAATTTGTCGCCCGAACAATTCAATAGTATCACCAAACGGTACGACGGCGATCGTTGAAAGAGCAACGATAATGGATATTCCGGGTGCGAGGGCATGAACAAATCTATTCGCTCTTTCCGGGACGATATCTTCTTTCATTAACAACTTTATAACATCAGCAAGCGGTTGGAGCAATCCCTCCGGTCCAACCCGGTTAGGTCCAATCCGGTTTTGTATAAATGCTGATACCCGCCTTTCGAGGTAAACAGTGTAGGCAACCGCCGTAAGCAGTACACCATGAACAACAGCAATTTTCGCAAAAGTAATCAGTAATTCAATTAACCATTCGGGCATATAAAAAATATCTTAGTTTTCTGAAAGTTTTTGTTTAAGGTGTTGTATTACTTTTACAGGTGTAGGATCTTCGTTATTCAAAATCGCAAGATAGAAACTTACCCAATCTCCAAGATAAGTCAGTTCAAATATCCTTTCAAGTTTACTTTTACCGCCGGCCTGAAGTTCGGTTACTGATGAAGCATATTTCCTGTATATTTCTCCGGTGATATCCATCCGCAATTTATTCCTCTCGTGATCGTCAGTATCCTTTAACATAATAACCGCTATGTTCGACATAATCTGTTCATTGCCCTTCCATCCAACGAGCTCATTGTGGTTCATTTCAGGATACAAACTACCATAAGCGAGAACTTTAGAATTCTCGGAGAGCTGCCCACGCCACCTGAGATTTACCACATCGAGAATATCAGCGCTGTAAACGATGGGTAATTTCCCATAGAGCTTTCCGGCAATAATTTCAGCCGTATTAGATGAATTACCGAAATCAGAGTATAATCCCGAAAGGTTCCTGATTGAGCTAATCGTTGCCTGTGTCAGATCCGATTTATCACCGATAAATCCAAGCTTCTGAAATAAACCGTATAACACAAAAAAAGAATAACCCAATGCACATCTCGGTTGCAATCCTTCAGGAATCAGGATGACCGGTATTCCGTTGCTCTCCGCTAATTTCGATACTTCACCTCCGGATGTAATACATATAATCTTACAATCTCGCTCAAGCGACTGTTTGAAAGTACTTATAGTTTCCTCAGTATTTCCGGAGTAACTGGAAACAAAACATAAAGTGTTTTTGGTAGCATAGGAAGGCAAATCGTAGTTTCGGTTTACGGCAACCGGAATGTTTAGTTCATATTGAACCGCACTTCTTACAAAATCGCCTCCAATAGCAGAACCGCCAAGACCGTTAATAATAATATTGCTAATTGAACTCTTGTCTATAGCAGGGAGAATGACCTCTCCGGAAATTCTCACTGCATCCTCTATTTGTAAGTGAAAATCTTTCAGGACACCATACATATCCGAAATATCTAAAGATCTGATTTGTTCTTCTGTCATATATGCTTTAATTGTTGAGAGGTACAATAATAATTTATATTAAACTTTGTTTAAAGGTTAGAATCTTTGACAATTTAAACGATTGCGTAGAAACGTAAAGCCCGCAATAGCAGAATGCGGGCTTTAATTAAAATTTAGAAATTACACTACTCTTCTAAATTAAAATTTACTTTACAAGTATCATTCGCTTAGTCTCCGTAAAGTCACCTGCCTCGAGTTTATAAAAATAAATTCCGCTTGAAAGATTTCCTGCATTAAAGTTCACCTCGTAATTTCCGGGCATCTTTGGAGAATTCACTAACGTTGCCACTTCCCTTCCGGTGATATCAAATACTTTCAGAGTAACCAGAGTCTCTTGTGCAATGGAGAATTTAATCTTAGTAAACGGATTGAACGGGTTAGGGAAATTTTGTGAAAGCGAGTATGTTACGGGCAATTCTTCGTTGGAAATAATAGAAGTTGTGTTATTAATATTTACAAGGTCAAGCAAGATTGCTGAACCTTCATTAAAATTATCCGCAACTACCTCACGCCAGGCAATATAAATATCCTGTCCTACAAAAGAGGCAAGTGGAATTGAGAACCTTGTCCAGTTTGTATCGGAGTTGTTTGCGGGATAAGTTTTTGTCAAAAGTAAAACCGAGAAACCTCCTACTGTTGGAGTAGTATTTGAAAGTCTCACTTCCACTTTATCCGAATATTCTGAAAAACTTCGCTTCATCCAGAAAGTAATTGAATCAGCAGATGTAAAGTCAGAAATTTGCGGAGTGTATATCCATTGGTCATTTGAGTTCGTTCCACCGGTATTCCAAGTGCAGAACGCAACCGCATTCTCGCCACCCGGAGGAGCTGTGATAACACCGCCTGTCCAACCCGGTATTGGCGAAGTACCAACAGTTTGCCTGTTCCAACCAGTACCATTATCGGGATTTAGTTTGCCCCAACCTGCCGGTGGAAAGTTAGAATTTTCGAAAGATTCAGGAAACCCGGTTTGCGGCGGAGGACCGCTTGAAATAGTAAAGTTAACATTTGAGATATCAAAGAAAATATTGTCAACCGCCTCTACCATAACCCTCGCCTGATTAGTTGAAATATTAGGTAAGTTTACAACTTCACTCCCATCGTTCGCAGTGTTGGCCGCAAGTGTCAGAGGATAAGTCAATCCGCCATCAGTCGAAAGTTTAATGTTTACATTTGAAACGTTAACCGGTGATGCATTCGTATTTGCCACAGCCCAAGTAATTGTTTGCGGGTCTGATGCATTCCATGTAACATTTGTATTTGGCGAAACCACGAGGAACGGACCGGCGGTTGAGGTTACGGAAAACTGAATAAGCCCAAAATTTACGCCACCGGCTTGCGGATTATTATCGCGTACTGTCAATCTGAACGATAAACTTCTCGTGTAGGTTGGCAACAATTCCCCCAGCACGGTTGTATTGTTCAGAAGGTCCTGGAGTCGTGGAAAATATCTCGTTGGTGAAGTTGACGGTAACCACGACCTGAATATTGGAGCATTTCCAGAAGGATTATTCGGGTTACCTGCAGGCCCGAGATCGAACTCTTCCCAGCAGTATGTAACCGGGTCTGAATTAGGATCAGTTGCTGAACCCGTGAGCTTAAACGGCGTACTTACCGGTATTGTAAACCCACCTGTGGGAACTGTTACAATCGGGGGAAGATTCCCGGTCGCCGTTGTTTGAGCACAACTGTTTCCAGCGCCTGTTTGGGTAAAATTAGACATTTCGGAATAACTGCCGGAATGGAAATATGGATCGCTGTTGTTTTGAAGATTCGGCGGACATACGCCGGCATATCCCATTATTGTTGAAGCGCTTCCCGGCTCCCATGCCGTTGAACCGTTACGGTTGCAATTGTTGTTCTGAGTATGGTTACCGGAGTATTGATGACCCATCTCATGTGCAACATAATCCACGTCGAATGGATCGCCGATTGGTTGACTTGATCCGGTAACTCCCCTCGCCTTTTGACCGGATATACAAACAGATCCCAACCACGCAACGCCACCACCACCTGTGCTGAATACATGACCAATATCGTAATTAGAATTTCCAATAACATTGTCAATGTTAGATTGATTCTCTCCAAGCATTGCCCCTCCATTGTTATTGGTGTACGGATCAGTTGAGGGATTAGTGTAAACTAACTGGTCATTGTTAGCAACTAAAACCATTCTTAGTGCCACGTCAGTATGATAAATTCCGTTGACTCTGTTTACCGTAGTTGTAATTGCCGCCATTCCAAGCGGAACTGTTCCGCCATGGAATATCGTGTATTCACCGGTAGCGGCGCAAGCAAGTCGATATGTACGAAGTTGTTCACCGGTTACAAGATGCATTAACGGATTGGAATTCTTTACGGAATTGTCACCTTCGACTAAATTGCAAACAAAATCTGATGCTTTTGTGAAATTTGCTGTATAATATGTGATGTAGTTCGATGTCTCATTGGTGCTGTACGGATCAATGAAGTAATCTCCATGCGGACTTCTGACCATTCCGTGAAACCCGTGCGGAGTATGGTCTATCGTTCCAACTGCATAAGGATCGTCTATGCCTTTGATAATAAAAGTCCGGATTTCAGGAAATTTTTTCGCTAATTCCGGTTCCATTATCTGATATGACACTACGGAAAATCGCTCGAATGTTCCGTCTGGTTTAGGTAGTTCAAAAATCAATGGTGAGTTCTTCGCTTCTTCTGTCCTTTCCGCCGGCGCTCGGTTTAAAACTGATACCAGGTCGCTGAAGTTTACATTTGCAACCGAGTAAACCGTCGGTAAAATTCTCCTTTCACCGCGAAGGTTTATCTGCTGCTCTTCAATAAAACTCCATAATGACAAGGATTCGTTTTTTGCGATTAAACTTTCCGGGTTTCCCGTTCCGTCAAAGAAAAAGGTAATTATGAATGCTATTAATACCAACGCAATTACGGGCAAGTATATACGAATAAGTTTTTTCATGTTAGTTTAATTTCAGTATAGTTTGAAAAATTCACTTAAGTTAATATTGAAAAATTTAATTAAAAATGGTATTAAAAATTTTCCCGTAAATGGATATATTGGATATATCAAATAAAAAATAAAATTGAGACTATTAACCTCATCATTTATTGTTGCGATTATTGTAATGAGCATCTATTCATGTAACAACAATAGCGACCCGGTCAGTCCAACAACTCAGCGATGTGACAAAACGCTGGGCTTCGGGCGAAACGGACTGTCAAATCTTCCGGCGGATTCATTCACCGTAAGTTATAAACTCTCAATTACCGGGAATGTTGGTATTGAAAGTTACAGGTATCAGACACCCGGTGGTCCGGTTGATGTTACAGGGATTACTTCACCACACACGCTTGATACCTCATTTTTCTTTGCCTCCGGTGACACGGCATTCTTAAATTATAAAACAGAAATTACTAGCGGGTCTGTCGCGGGATCTGTTAAAGTTACTAAAACAAACGTGAGCATGTTAGACACAACTTCTTGTCAGTATTCATCGAATTAACTTATTTAGTTTTAGCCTTTTTCACTATTATTATGGCAGCAATAACACATATATTGCTGCTTTTTTTATCCATTAAAATTCACAATGTCATTCACACATAGAATTCGTATATTAATTTTGGATTTCCTCTACTTCAATATTTATTTTACAGATTAAATCTATCAATGATACTAACCGGGGACTGCGGAGCAACCAATACAATAATCAGTCTGTGGGATTACAGCGATCTCCATAAACAACCTGCAAATGTCAGAAAATATAAAACATCTGACTACTCAAACGCGACTGACATTTTAAATGATTTCATAAGAGATAATGCGAAGGCAACAAGTATAAAGTCAGCATGTATCGGGATTGCCGGTCCTGTGATAAATGGAATTTCATACATGCCGAATCGCCCGTTTTCCGCAAATGAAAATGAGATCCGAGAACTGTTCGGATTTAGCGTTCACTTAGTTAACGACATGATCCTGCACTGTCATAGTGTGCCTGCAGTAAAAGGAGAGTCAGTTCTTCAAATAAAAGCGCCTAACCATTCGTGCCGGAAGTTGACCGGTTTGGTAATTGCTCCGGGTACTGGTTTAGGTCAAGCATTTTTTCTTCAAAGGGAAAACACATTTTCAGCACATCCATCTGAAGCTTCGCACAGGTTGGTTTGTTCTTCAGATGAAATGATAAACAATTTCCTACAGTACCTGTCTGCAAGAAATATTGAACCGGTTTACGACAAAGTTATAAGTGGAAACGGGATTATGTTAATGTATGAATATTATTCGGGTGAAAGGATAACCTCAGAAAAACCGGAGGATTTAATTAATCCAGGTTCAATCTTTAACAATGCCTGTAACATGAACGATAAAGTATGCAAAGATGCAATTACTTTATTCTTCAATTTGTTGTACGAGTATTGCATGGAACTCGCTTTAATATTTCTGCCTTATGCGGGTATTTACCTTACCGGAGGGATAGTCCGGAAAAACCTTAAACTCGTTAAGGATTTTTTCAATGAGAATAAATTTTCACAACATCCAACAATGGGATACGTTCTTAAAAATTTTGAAATTAATTTAATCACAGATGAACTCGCTTCACTCAGAGGCGGGTTACATTATTTAAAAATGAATAATTTTATATGACAAACATTACCAAAGCAGCAATTGATTCTATTCGGTCGCTTTCAATGGATGCAGTACAACTTGCAAATAGCGGACATCCCGGAACCCCGATGGCGCTTGCACCTGTTACGTTTGTGCTATACAATAAAATTTTAAACTACGATCCTACTGAACCTGAATGGTTTAATCGTGACAGATTGATTCTCTCGTGTGGTCATGCCTCAATGCTGTTATACTCTGTTCTGCACCTTACCGGATTTGATATTTCGATTGATGATATAAAGAATTTCCGACAATTGAAAAGTAAAACACCGGGACATCCTGAATACCGGCACACTCCCGGCGTTGATACTTCAACAGGGCCGCTCGGACAGGGCACTGCAAATTCTGTCGGAATGGCAATTGCAAGGAAGTGGTTCGCAGACCGGTTTAACAAACCTGAATTTGATTTAATTAGTTATAAGGTTATTACCATTGTTAGCGATGGTGATTTGATGGAAGGTGTTTCCTCCGAAGCCGCCTCGCTCGCCGGCCATTTAAAACTTAACGACCTCATCTGGATTTACGATAACAACAAAATTACAATTGACGGCAAAACATTATTGAGCTTTAGTGATGATATTAAATTAAGGTTCAATAGTGTAGGATGGAACGTGTTAGAAATAACCGATGCCAACGATACCGACCAAATTGAAAAAATCCTGTCAGATGCGGTTAACCAAAAAAGTAAGCCTACATTAGTTATCCTTAATTCTATAATCGGATACGGAAGTCCGAACAAACAGGATACTTCCGCCGCGCACGGGTCACCTTTAGGGGAAGAAGAAGTCAAATTAACGAAAACATTTTACGGATTGGATCCAGATAAAAAATTCTTTGTCCCGTCAGAACTAAGTCAATTCCGGGAACAAAAAATAAACGAGGGAAAAGAAAAGAAAATATCTTGGGATAAATTATTCGATAATTACCGAAATGCTTATCCACATGAAGCTGCTGAACTTTTAACTATAATAAACCGCGAACTACCCAACGATATTCCAGAATGTGTTAAGATTTTTCCCGATAATCAGAAGATAGCTTCAACGCGCGAGTTGAACGGTAAAGTCTTAAATACAGTCGCATCCCACATCCCATGGATGATTGGGGGATCGGCTGATCTCAGTGAATCGAACAATGTAAAATTAACCGGGAAAGGTGATTTCAGCCCGGAAAATTACTCCGGCAGGAATATTCATTTTGGGATACGGGAACATGCTATGGGTGCAATTGCCAACGGGATGAGGCTTTGTAATCTCTTACCTTTCACGGGGACGTTTCTTGTGTTCTCAGACTATATGAAACCTGCAATTAGAATGGCTGCATTAATGAAACTTAATGTCATCTTTATTTTTTCTCACGACAGTATAGGGCTTGGTGAAGACGGACCAACCCACCAACCTGTCGAGCACCTTGCTATGCTTAGGGCAATTCCCGGGCTTGATGTATTTAGACCTGCAGACGATAAAGAGATTGAAGCGATGTGGAATTATACTTTGAGCCTGAGAGACAGACCGATAGCTATAATTTTATCCAGACAGAAAATTCCAATGATTAACAGATCGAAATACAGTTCAGCAGAAGGAACTTCGAAAGGTGGTTACATTATTGCGGATTCGGAGAATCCTACAGCAATAATTATAGGAACTGGTTCAGAGCTATACCTCTGTATTGACGCATTCGAGAAATTGAAACAATCCGGAATAAATGTTCGTGTTGTGAGCATGCCCTGTCTTGAAGAATTCGACAGGCAAAATGAAGAATATCGCAATTTTGTGCTGCCACCGGAAATTTCCAACAGAATAAGTGTTGAAGCCGGAAGCACTCTCGGCTGGAACAAATACACGGGCGATAAGGGAGTTTCCATAGGTCTTGATAGTTTCGGCGAATCTGCACCGGCGGATGAATTGTACCGCTATTTTAATATCACTGTCGAAAGGATTATAAATGAAGTGAAGAGTTTATATGCACAATGAACCCGGAGACGTGAATTGATTTTATTAATCTTCGTTTGAGCGGTTAAGTAAACTCTTAGAAATTTGTTTAGACGCTTTTACACCTAATTCTTTTACTTTTTCTACCTGCGAAATGAGATTTCCCCTCCCTTCAGAAAGTTTCGTCATTGAGCTTTTATACGCAGACTGTGTCTGCTCTAACCGTTTACCTATTTCTATCAGGTCGTTTGTCAGGTCAGCGAACTTGTCGTACAACAACCCGCACCTCTTTGCTATCTCGAGCGCATTGGCATTTTGATGTTCAACTTTCCAGATGCTTGAAATTGTACGTAACGTTGCCAGAAGGGTTGTAGGACTTACAATTACGATATTGTTATCGAAAGCATCAGAATACAATGTACTATCGTTTTGAACAGTAAGAGCAAATGCAGGCTCAATAGGCATAAACATGAGGACAAAATCAGGGCTTTTAATCTCCTCGATTAAATGATAATTTTTGTCACTAAGATTTTTCAGATGATTCCGCACTGACTTGAGATGAAGTGCCAGATATTCTTTGCGATCTTTTTCGTTGTCTGATGAGACGTACAGTTCATAATTTTTAAGCGATACTTTCGAATCAATTATTAAATTCTTGTCGTCAGGTAAATAAACAACTGCATCTGGTATTTTTTTTGAACCTTCTTCAGTTCGAAAACCGAGCTGGAGTTTATATTCCCTGTCTTTTACTAATCCGGATTTTTCAAGCATACTCTCAAGTAAAAATTCTCCCCATGTGCCTTGTGCTTTTGAATCACCCTTTAACGCTTTAGTGAGGTTGTTTGCTTCTTCAGTCATTCTCATGTTCAATTCCTGAAGGTTTCTGATCTGCTCAGCAAGCGTAGTCCGCTCCTTCATCCCCTCTTTATAAGTCAAATCAATTTTCTGTTCAAAATCAAAGATTCTCTCCCTTAGGGGCTTAAGGATGCTCTCAAGATTCTCTTTATTTTGCATCGTAAACTTCGCTGACTTCTCCTCGAGAATCTTCGATGCCAACGCCTCAAAATCAGCAGTAAATTTCTTCTGAAGAGATTCCATCTCAGCGAGTTTATCGTTCAGACTTTGTTGAAGATGTTTATTGTTTGTTTGCGCTTCTGTAAGAGATACTGAAAGTCGAGAAACCTCTTCCCGTTGCAATTCAATCTCACCGGTAAGGCTTGAATTTGTATTCTCAAGGAAACTATTCCTTTCCGTTAAAGCGATTATCCTGCGGGATGAATTTAACCTCGCAATCAGAAATCCGATTATTAGACCTGCAGCGACGGTTAAAATGATGTATAAAATATCCATTGGCTATAATAAAAAAGTTATCATTGCCGAAACCGGAACCATCATCCGAGCATCTGAAATGAATTTTTTTGATACTTCGTTCGTATTAAAAAAATAATGAAATCCCGTTTCAATTGAGATGAAAGTTCGTTTACTTTTCGAAATCGAATAGTTAATACCGGCGCCTGCTGATATTCCCAACACATTTTCCGATACGTCATCGGAATTTAGCAAGTAGTAATATGCGCCGAATTTTGGATACATATTCACATTGTATCTGAAAACATCGTTGAATAAAAATTCCCCACCGATATTTGTGATTGATAATTTCATTGATGATTCGTCTTTGCTACTGAATTCAGAGTGCTGAAATCCGATTCTCAGTTTGTAATATCTCCCTAAATCCAAACCAAATTTCGCTTCAACATTGTAGCCCACATTATAGCGACCTTTAAAAGTATCTCCCTGCACAGGTATTGTAGCACCGGTACCGAGTGAAATAAAATTTTGTGTCTTCTGTTGCGTCATTACCGGTGATACGCTTGCAAAATATATGATCGTCAAAAAGATTACCCGGAACCGGATTAAGTACATTGAATATTTTTTCATTATAATAGATTCTGGGCTTTAAGAATCATGTCAATAAGTTCTCGAACCGCGCCGTTTCCACCAGCTTTCTTACAAACGTAATGAACATGATTTTTTACTTCATCAACTGCGCTCTCGGGACATGAAGCAAACCCTACAAGTTTAAGCAACGGAATATCAAATTCGTCATCGCCAATGTAAGCAAAGTTTTCATTTTTGAATCCGTATTTAATTTTCAACTCTTCAAATGGAACAGTCTTATCCGCAATATCTTCGTACAAATGATCAATTCCGAGTTTCGTTACACGCCTGTGATTTACCGCAGAACTTTTCCCGCTGATGACAGCAAAAAGCATCCCCAATTCCTTTGCTCTGGTGATACCGAATCCATCGTGAGTGTGAAATAGTTTTATATCTGCACCACTTGAAGAATATACGATGTGACCTGTTGTAAGGCACCCGTCAAGATCCATGAGAATCATTTTTATTTTTGTCAGGTCAGGTTGATTTTTCATTTATCTGAATTTTTGTTCAATAACTCTTAACAAATCGTATTTGCGTTGTCTCATAAAAACGAAAGTGGTGTTCTCATAAATTACGTAGCCATTTTCGTCAATGAAAAATATAGCTCGTCTGGGTAAATTGAATATACTGAGAACATCGTAAGCTCGGCATACTTCTTTTGTTTCATCGGAGAGGAGGTCAAATTTTATACTGTTTTTCTCTTTGAACTTTTTATGTGAATCCACGCTGTCATTGCTAATCCCGAATACTATTATTCCCAGCTCTTCAAACTCGTTTAATGAATCGCTGTACTCACACAGTTGATTTGTACACACGGTTGAATTGTCTTTAGGATAAAAAACAAGCATTATACGTTTACCGAAGTAATCGCTGAGAGACACATCTTTCCCATCCTGATTTTTTAGCTTAAACAATGGAGCTTTTTCACCTGTAATCATAAAATAATCAGTCGAATTTAAATGCCGAATCGCATACTTTATTCAGGACACATTCTGCGCATAAAGGTTTACGGGCTTTACAAATATTTCTCCCAAGCTCACCTATCCTCATCGAAAAATCAAATTGCTCTTTCTTCGGAACTATCCTGTCAATGCCAATTTCAATTTTGACAGCATCACTCTCGTCAATAATTCCAAGCCGGTTGACAACGCGCTTGAAATGTGTATCAACAATTATTACATCTTTCTTACCATAGCAATTACCGAGAATGACTGATGCTGATTTTCGCCCCACTCCTGCTAATTGAGTAAGTTCTTCCATTGTTTCCGGAACATTTCCGTTATATTCTTCAACTAATTTCTTTGATAGCGCGTAAACCGATTTTGTCTTATTGTTGAAAAAGTTTATACTGCGGATATTCTCCCTCAATTTTTCTTCACCCAATTTGATGATATCATACGGAGACCGGTAAATAGACTTATACAGTGGAACCATAGTCATATTCACGCGTTCGTCCGTACATTGTGCTGCTAACACAGTTGAAACTATCAATTCAAAAGGTGAATTAAATTCGAGGTGGCATTTGACCTCCGGGAAGGTAATTGCTAGAAGTTTGATAATTTGTTCAACTTTTTTTTTCAAAAGCTAACTTCAGATAAAATAATTGAGCATTTTGTAAACCAGTTTTGCCCCGTAAAAGTCGGGAAATTCAATCGAAGGTTTCGGTGAAAGTTCAACAACATCAAATCCGACAACATTTCTGCGCTCACCGAGTTTTCTAAGCAATTTCATAGTCTCTTCCCAGTAAAATCCAAGTGGTTCCGGCGTACCGGTTGAAGGCATGATTGAAGGGTCAAAATAATCTACGTCAAATGTTACATATACATTTTCTCCCAATGCGTCTATAACCTTGTCATCCCAGTCGTTACCAAATTCTCCGTTCCTTATCTGATGGGCATAAAATGTTTTCATGTTGTTTTGTAGAATAAACTCAAACTCCTCTCTACACTGTGCTCTGATACCGATCTGAACTATATCACGCGTTAATTCCGATACTCTCGCCATTACGGATGCATGTGAATATTTGCTTCCTTCGTATTCTTCCCGATAATCGGAATGAGCATCGAATTGCAAAACTGACAGATTTCTAAAGTATTCAAGATGAGCTTTTATCGGTGCGAAAGATATTGTATGTTCACCACCAAGAGTTACCACATACTTCCCTTCAATGATTAATTCACGGACATTGTGATAAATTTTTTCAAGTGCTTCTTTATCTCTCACACCGTTAAATTCAATTGGTGGTAAAGTTGCAATACCTGCATCGAAGCACAATTCCCTGTTCAGTTCCTCATCAAAAAATTCGACGAAATGGGAAGCTTTTAAAATAGCTCCAGGACCGTTAGCAGTCCCTTGCCCGTATGATGTCGTTGCTTCGTAAGGAACGGGAAGTATCGCAATCTTCGAATTATTAAATGACGAGTACCGATCTTCTAAAGCGAGAAAATTTTCATTAATTGATAGAGTATTCATTAATAGTTCACGGTTTATACTCAACTACATTAAATAGTTCTTTAAGCTTTTTAACAATATCTGATTCGGTGGGTTGAGTGTTTGATATTCCTGTAGCGGTAATTTCTTCGTCAAGTTTTTTTTTTGAACCCCGAAGAATTTCGATAACTGAAATCAAATCGCTAATTTCACCGTTTACGCGGGTAAGTTCTACAAGAAGCATTTCCAGCAACAATTTCTGGTTGGAAGAATATTTCAACCTCGATTCAGCCTCAAATAAAACCTTCAATAACCTAAGCAATTGAGGTTCGGAAAATTTCTGCGCTGATTCAAGATACATTGATTTCACAGCTTCCGATTCATCCAGTAAATCAGGGCTACCGGTTGTTTTTACCAACAGAAGATTTCTAAAATGTTCCGTAACCCCGTTGTAAAAAGTCATTAAATCAAATCCCCTTGAGCTCACCTCTTCGAAATATTCAATTATACCTTTCGCGTCTGATGAAATTACACGGTTTGAAATTTCGAAATATATCTCTTTATCCGGCAGGTTCAGAAATCCCCGCAGCTCATCAAAAGTAATATTGTTCCCACAGAATGAAACCGCCATATCGAAAATTCCAAGCGCATCCCTTAGCGCACCGTCACCAAGTTTTGCAATCAGGAACACCGATCGTTCATCAATGTTTACACCTTCCTGCTTTGCGATTTCATTAAGTTTATCTGAAATTTCGTTTATGGTAATCCGTTGCAACTGAAACCTCTGGCAACGGCTTACAATCGTTTGAGGTATCTTTTCCGGATTAGTTGTCGCAAGAATAAAAATCAAATACTTTGGCGGTTCTTCAAGAATCTTCAGCAATGCATTGAACGCTTGAAGCGTCAGCATGTGAACTTCGTCAATAATAAAGAACTTATATTTCCCCTTAATCGGGTAATACTTTGCCGTATCCTGAATTGCCCGAACATCATCAATTCCTCTGTTTGACGCTGCGTCCATTTCAACTACATCGGGATGCACACCTTTAGTTATCTCTGTACAATTCCCACATTCGCCACATGGTTCGCCATCTCCTGGATCTGTACAGTTGAGAGCTTTTGCCATTATCCTTGCAATCGTAGTCTTGCCAACACCTCTTGGTCCACTCAGTAGATATGCGTGAGCGATTTTGTTTACCTTGATAGCATTTCTCATTGTCTGGACTACGAAATCCTGAGAAGTTACTTCATTAAACTTTTGTGGTCTGAACTTCCTCGCTGATACCATGAAATCTGACATATTGGGCTTAATAATTTTTTTTGTTAACTTTTCTCTTTTTTAACTTATCCTTCCCGAAGATGAGTTCAAACCCTTGTTCGATTTTTGAGACTGTCACAATATTAAGCTTTGATGTAATGTCAACAGAAATATCTTTCAGGTTTTTTTCATTGTCCTGAGGTATAATAACGTTCATTATTCCGCTCCGCAATGCAGCAAGTAATTTTTCTTTCAAACCACCAATCGGCAGAACGTTACCGCGAAGTGTTATCTCACCGGTCATAGCTACATTGGTACTGCAGGGTATTTTAGTAAGTGCAGAGAGAACTGCTATCACCATTGTAATGCCGGCAGACGGTCCGTCTTTTGGGATTGCACCTTCGGGTAAGTGTATGTGAATATCGTTTTCTTTGAACAGATTTTCGTCAATTCCAAATGATTCAGAGTTTGATCTCAAATATGATAATCCCGCCATTGCAGATTCTTTCATCACGTCTCCAAGTTTACCAGTGAGGGTAAGCTTGCCCGTTCCTTTCATCACGTTAGCGTCAACGGTTAGAATATCCCCGCCCATCGGGGTCCAGGCGAGACCGAACACTGATCCTACCTTTCCGGCTTTTCGTTGCTCGGCGGGTTTGTTTTTAAATTTCGGAACGCCGAGATACTCTTCAATTTTCGCTGGTGTAATTGTTATCCCTTTTGGAGTAACAGTCCCATTCATTACCTTTTCTTTTGCAACTTTTCTGATTATAGATGATATCTCCCGCTCGAGGTTCCTAACTCCGGCTTCGCGGGTATATTCGCGAATTATCCGGTAAATTGATTTATCGTTAAATTTCACCCCTTGCCCATCCAGACCATGCTCCACAAGTTCATTTGGAATTATGTGCTTCTTTGCTATTTCCAGCTTTTGAAAATCCATATAGCTGCTCATTTCTATTAGTTCCATTCTATCACGCAAGGCATGCGGTATATTATATTTCACATTGGCGGTTGTGATAAAAAGCACTTTCGACAAATCGTAATCTACTTCGAGATAGTGGTCGTTAAAGGTATTATTCTGTTCAGGGTCTAAAACTTCGAGCATTGCACTTGACGGATCGCCTCTGAAATCATTGCTCATTTTGTCAATTTCATCAATAAGAATAACCGGATTAATTGTCCCCGCCCTCTTCATCGCCTGAATAATTTTACCCGGCATTGAACCGATGTACGTTCGCCTGTGACCACGGATTTCCGCTTCATCCCTAACGCCACCTACTGAAAGCCTTACGAATTTCCTGCCTATTGCCCTTGCGATTGATTTACCGAGTGAAGTTTTACCAACTCCCGGCGGACCTGCAAAGCATAATATCTGCCCCTTTGGTGAACTTTTAATACTCTTGTCTTTAAGCAATTTCAATACAGCTAAAAGCTCCAGTATCCTTTCTTTAGGTTTCTCAAGGTCGTAGTGATCTTCGTCCAGAATCACTTTAGCGCTATTCAGATCGAAGTTGTCTTCAGTAGATTCAGTCCACGGTACTGAGACCAACCAATCAAGATAGTTGCGGAGGACTGAAAATTCAGGTGACATTTGCGGAGTTTTCCTTAGCTTTGAGAACTCTTCCATCGTCTTATCCATAACCGGTTTTGGCATTCCCGATTTTTCAATTTTCCCTCTAAGCTTGATCAAGTCAGGATCGGATTCCGTATCTTCTTCCAATTCTTCCTGTAATATCCTAATCTGTTCCTGCACAATAAATTTCCGCTGATTTTTTTGCATCGCATTGTAAATCTTAGCGTCAATTTCTTTTTCAGCATTAAGTATTTCCAGCTCCGAATTTAAAAGATATAACACTTCGAAAAATTTTGCTTCAATACTTTCGCGCTCAAGTATTGTGTATCTTTTCTTCACATCCAAATTGAGATGAGAAGCAATGAAATACAATTTCTTTTGTGCTTCTTTTAAAGCGTTATATTTACTCATAATTTCATTCGGAATCTCTTTATTTGCCTGAACATATTCATTGAACAGCGAAGACGCCCTCTTAACGAGTGCGTTTAACTCCGGAGTTACATTGTCAAATGATGGAATGTTAAACACTTCGGCGGTAATGAAATCGTGTTCCTGAAACCTGATTACTTTGGCAGGGATAATACCGTTGACCAACACTTTAATCAGTCCGTTCGGGAGCCTTAAAACCTGAAGTATTTTTGCGACAACACCTATTTTATAAAGGTTAGCACTTGTTGTGTTTTCAATTGCAGGGTCAATTTGTGTTACAAGAAAAATATATTTGTCTGCAGTGATTGATTTGTTTATTGCTTTAACAGATGTATCTCTACCGGCTAATATCGGGTAAACTGTATGCGGGAAAACCACTAAATCTTTTAAAGGTAAAACCGGCAATACGATGGGAATTTTATCTTTCCCTTCTTCCGACATTGTGTCGCTTTCGTAAAAGACCTCGTCAAAATGATCGTATATGCTATCTTTATCTGTCATTTGAATTTAAATTAGATGTAAAAATAAATTCTTCGTTTTTAAATATCAGTGATGAATTTCGGACAAGTTAGCTATCCTATTCGGAATTTAAAAGTAATTCGCATTTGTTTGATTATATTTTACTTTTGCATTTACTCAAATTAATTTTAATGTGATTTTATCCTAAAAACTTTTCGTTATGCTGAAACTTTATTTGGTTTTAATTGCCTTGTTAATTTTTAAACCGGCCGGAGGCTGTAAAACGTCGGGAAATGATATGCCGATAAAATGGGAGCTCACTTTCGAAGATAATTTCAACACGTTTGATACAACAAAATGGATAACAGAATTTCCATGGGAAACGAGAACGATCTGGTCTAACAAGGAATTGCAGTGGTATATGCCGGAGAATGTTTCGGTTAAAGATGGTAAGTTGCAACTGACGACGGTTAAAAAGCAGATTTATGGAAAAGACGTAGAAAGCGAAAAGCAATTTGAATACACTTCGGGTATGATTTGCAGTTCCGAGAGTTTCGTACAACCGTACGGGAAATGGGAAATCCGCGTTAAATTTCCTTTCAGAAAAGGATTTTGGCCTGCTTTCTGGCTCTTACCGGAACAAAGACCAACCTTGCCGGAGGTTGACGTGTTTGAATATTTCGGGATTGATAAAAACCAAATATCTTCTACATTGCATTGGGGTATTGACTATCCAAATTATGAAACAGGGAAATATTACGGCCTTGGCGAACCGTTTTATTACGTAAAATCCAGCTCTACTGAAGGCGATTTTGCAGATCGCTGGATGGTCTGGGAATTTGAATGTCTGCCGAATAAAGCTACATGGAAACTTGATGGTAAAGTTGTCTTTGAAATGACAGAAGGTATTCCCACAGCGCCTATGTTTATGATTGCTAACGTTGCAGTCAAGGATCACGAACAAAACAACAAACAGGTTGATGATTCCAATTCACCTTATGTCATGGAAATTGATTACATCCGTGTTTATAAAATGGTACCATCGAACTAACTTAACATAGTAAGGTAGCATGATTAAATTAATTGTGAAAAACTGAACAATCAAATTATTAAATGAGGATAACCAACAGAATCGGGGCAGCATTAATTTTTGCAGTGTGTCTGCTGTATTCCGCTTCATGTAACTACGTTACACACCGGACATTTTCCGGTTCACCTCTCGATACAATAACGGAGCCGGATTATGAATTGACGAACGACGATAAATATCAGGACTTCGTTACCTATATTTTTTTAGGAAACCGGATTGAAAATTTTTCCGCATACTTCAACGCATATTATACCGCACAATCGGATTTCGACCAGGCAATGAACCAGATTGAAACATCAAGGATTGCGGCTTATAACAGGCGACTTGATTCCTTAAACATCGCAACGCCAATATCTCCTCAGACTAAAGATTTGTTCACTAAAGTCGTCGAGCGTGCCTCTAAGGTAATTCAGTTTCAAAAAGATTCGAGGTTTATCGATAAAGCGGTACTAATGATCGGGCAATCATATTACTATATGCAGGAATATCTTCAAGCCGAAAGGTCACTCTCTGAGTTCCTATCAAAGTTTGAGACCAGTGCAGTCCGCGATAAAGCTATTTTGTACTACTCAAAGACAAAGTTTCGGCTCGGTCAAAACCGTGAAGCAGAAACATTAATGAAAAGCCTTTTAGAAAATTCAAAAAACTTTTCGGTAAAATCCGAAGCTGCATTCGATTTGGGGGTTTACTATCTCACTCAAAAAAACCAGTCGGAGGCGATGAAATATCTCAAAGATGCCGTTGACCTCTCAAAAGATTCGGAAACCCGCGCACGTAATCAATACCTGCTTGCCAGAATCTACTCAACCTTCGAATCGCCCCTTACTACGGCGGCATTTAATAAAGCAATTGATTTGAGTTCTAATTTAGACCTCACCTTTTATTCAAGCCTTAACTATGCTAAAGCATTAATCAGCGATCAGAATTACCGTCTGGCAGGCGAACTTCTGGAAGATATGGCATCTGACTATCGGGATTACCCGGAGTTTAGACAATTGGTAGATTTAGAGATTGCAAACAATCTGCTTGCAATGGGCAATTTTGAGAAAGCCAAAATTGCATATTATAACGTGATTGTAGATTTCCCCGGTTCAATATCCGCATCTGATGCATACTATTACCTCGCTAAATATTACGAGACTAATTCAGGTGATTATCTTACAGCATTGGTAAACTACAACAAATCTAATCAGGAAAATTCTAACTCTAATTTCTCCGAAATCACTAAAAATAAATCAAAAGTTCTAGATAAATATTTCACTTTAATTGCGAAAGCAAATAATACGACCAAACAGGAAATCCCACTTCAGAACAAGGAGCTTGAAGAGTACAGGATAAAACGTCTCGAACAAAAAGGAATTGAAACAGCGCCGGGCAGAGACGGAATAGAAAACCGTGAAACACCTGAAGGGAAGGGTGGCGGTCAGACTTTCAGGTTTTCAATCGAACTCGACGATTCTATAAAATCCGGCAAAGAAAAAGAAGGCGACATAAAGGAAAAAGAGAAGCTAAAAGAATCGGGAAAAGAAACGGGTGAGGATAAAGAGAATTCCGGGAAAACCGAAGAAGATACTACGGGCAATCAGCAAGTGGATATTAATAAGATTCAAGACCAAAGGTTCAGCGCTTTATTTCAACTCGCTGAAATATTCATGTACGAAATTGTTATCCCCGATTCTGCCGAACATTACCTTAATTTACTGATTAGCGAAGAAACAGATTACCTTAATCTTGCAAAGGCGTATTACACTAAAGCTATCGTACTGTCGAATTCAGGCAGGACAGCGGAGGCAGAAGTAATCTACAACAAAATAATAAATGAATATCCGAATTCACCTTTTGCAATTGAATCAAAAAAACAACTTGGGTTATCAGTAAACCAAAATGTATCTGCAGGAGTTGACCAGATATTTGAAAAGGTTTCTTCTTCCATTTTGAACAAGCAGTATTCTGAAGCAATTACCGAACTGCAGGGAATAATTATATCACACCCGGACTCGACTGTACTACCTAGGGCTTATTACACCCTCGGCTGGATTTATGAAAACCAGATCATAAACAAAGACAGCGCACTACACTACTACAATATGATCATATCCAACTATCCGTTTACAATTTACAATAACCGTGTATTTGAAAAGGTAACTGTATTAACTCAAAAAGAGTCTGATGGAAATGATCAGGACAAACTGAAAAATGAAAATCCGGAAACGATTAACGAGCCAAAGCCGGAACTTAAGAAAGATCAACCCGAAGAAGACGTTGAAAAGCCCGATGGTGAAGTTCAACAGAAAGAAGGCGATCAGTTACCGGTAGAAGAAATTAAAAAATCTAAAGGAGAGGGTGAGGACTAAGAAAACTGAAATCATACCAAAACCATTACCATTAAGTTTTTATACAAGGAAGTCGCTTACAGTTGCGAGAGAACTCCTTGGTAAAACTTTCGTCCGGATAATAAACGGTAAAATCCTTTCAGGTTTGATAGTAGAAACTGAAGCTTACACAGGAAGGACTGACCCTGCCAGTCACAGTTACAAAGGCAAAACCAAAAGAAACGAAGTTATGTTCAATCGTCCCGGGCTACTTTACGTTTACTTCATTTATGGAGTACACTATTGCGCAAATGCTACAGCCGGAAAGCCCGGTGATGCCCATGCTGTTCTTATAAGAGCGATTGAACCACTATCGGGAATTGAAGAAATGAAAAAGTTCAGACAGGTAAACAACATTTACAATCTAACCAGTGGCCCCGGTAAACTTTGTATGGCATTAGATATTTCGCTCGAACTGAACGGAATTGACATTACATCAAAAAGCGAAGTTTTTATTTTCGATTCGGGTTATACAAATTTCAAAATAAGCGCCTCAAAACGCATTGGAATTTCAAAAGCTGAGGACAGGCTCAACAGATTTTTCATTTATGGAAATCCATTCGTTACGAACCATAAATTCAACAAACTAAAATAACTATATTGAAAATTAAATTTCACGGCGCAGCCAGGACTGTAACCGGCTCTCAGCATTTGCTTGAGATTAACGGGAAAAGTTTATTACTCGATTGTGGTCTTTTTCAGGGTAAACGTGAAGAATCTTACAAAAGGAATAAAAATTTGCTTTTCGACCCTCAAAAGATTAATGCAGTGATTTTATCTCACGCTCATATTGATCATTCAGGGAATCTCCCGAGTTTATGGCGCAACGGGTTCAAAGGTAATATCTATGCAACCCCTGCAACGATAGATCTGTGCGAAATTATGCTACGCGATAGCGGCTACATACAGGAGAAAGATATCGAATATGTAAACAAGAAAAGGCGAAAGAAAAATGAACCGGAGTTCAATCCATTGTACACAATTGATGATGTAATTAATACTCTGAACTTGTTCAAACCTGTCAATTACTATGAAGAATTAGAAATACCGGAATTTGATGGCAAAGTGAAAATGAAATTTTTTAATGCGGGGCATATACTTGGCTCAGCACAAACCGTGCTTGAAATAAATCAAAATACCCGAAAAATCAAGTTTGCTTTTACAGGTGATATAGGAAGACCCGGACTCCCGATTCTACGCGATCCGGACTTTATTGGTAACGTAAATTGTATTATTAGTGAATCAACTTACGGCAACAGAGTACACGATAAATCGGACGGAATGGAGTTTCAATTCGCAAAAACCATCAATGAAACTTACAATAAGAGCGGGAAATTAATCATTCCTGCTTTTAGCGTCGGGAGAACTCAGGAAATAGTTTACGTTTACACGAAACTCCTAAATGAAGGGAAAATTCCTGATGTGAAAATATTCGTTGATAGTCCGCTCTCGACCAACGCAACAGAAGTTTTCAGGAAACATCCGGACAGTTTCGATAAGGAAACCGCCAAATTACTACGTAATGGTGTCGATATTTTTGGCAATACTCATGTTAGTTATATACGAGATGCATTCTATTCCAAGAAACTAAATGAACTCGATGAACCGGTTATAATAATATCCGCTTCGGGAATGTGCGAATCGGGTAGAATTCTGCATCACTTAAAAAATAACATAGAAAACAAGAACAATACAATTTTGATTGTTGGGTTTATGGCTCAACATACACTCGGCAGACAAATTATCGACTCAAGGGATAAACCTAACCCGACAGTAAAAATCTTTGGTGATTCGTATCAGGTAAATGCGAACGTAGTTGTACTGAACTCATTTTCCGCCCACGCGGATAAAAATGAACTACATGAATACTTCGATAAATTCGACCGGAAGTTGTTGGAAGATATATTTCTTGTACACGGTGAACTCCCGCAACAGCAGGCGCTTAAGAGTGCATTAGAGAAAATGGGGTTCGGGAAAATTTACATTCCTTCCGACGGGGAAGAATTTGAAATTTAGGTTACATCAGACTTTTATAAACATCCAGATATTTCTCTGCGGATTTTTTCCACGAAAAGTCCTCTAACATTCCGCGGCGTTGTATCCCGCTCCATATATCTTTTTGGTAATAAATATCAACTGCCCGCTGAATTGTTGAAAGCAGAGCAGCTGACGAATATTCGTTAAACGAAAAACCATTCCCCTTTTCATAATATTCATGGTAGTCCATAACTGTATCAGCTAACCCGCCGGTTTTTCGAACAACCGGGACAGTACCGTACCTGAGCGAATACATTTGATTCAGTCCACAAGGTTCATATCTCGACGGCATGAGAAATATATCCGCACCTGCAGTAATCAAGTGCGATAGTTCGTTGTTGTAACCCAAATATGCGCAGAACCTTCCTTCAAAACTTGACTCAGCTGCAGATAAAAATTGTTCGTACTGCTCTTCACCACTGCCTAAAACAACAAACCTAACAGGCAGCGACATGATATGATTTATTATTGGTTGTAATAAATTAATTCCCTTTTGACCAGCAAGTCGTGATACAATTCCAAGTACTGGCTGATTTTCAGCATATTCTATGTTTACTCTTTCAAGCAGATTCTTTTTATTTTCTTCCTTCATTTCAAGTGTTTCTGCCGTGTACTGACTTTTGATAAATTTATCCTTTGCAGGATTCCAAAGGTCAATATCTATTCCGTTTAAAATTCCTATAAGATCGTTACTTCTGGAGCGCAAAACCCCGTCCATACCGGCACCGTACTCCTCGGTTTGGATTTCTCTGGCATAAGTCGGACTCACAGTTGAAATTTTGTCGGCGTACATTATCCCCGATTTTAAAAAACTGAAAGTGGAATGAAATTCGAGCGGACCGGCGTTCAGGTACAAGTTCCTATCCAAACCCGATTTTGCAACAGTACTTTCAGGAAATCGCCCCTGATATCCTATATTATGAATTGACAACAAAGATCTTGATTCGCCGAACAACCTGTCCCATGCATAATTTGTTTTCAAGTAAACCGGAATGAGGCCGGTTTGCCAATCGTTGCAATGGATAACATCAGGCGCCCACTTCAATCTTTGCAATGTCATCAAACTTGCATTTTGAAACAGGAGAAACCTTTCATCTTCGTCGGAATCGTTTGTATATGGTAGGTTACGGTGGTAATAATACGGGCAATCTATAAAGTAAACCTCCACCTCGGCACCGGGCAATGTAGTATGAAATACTGAAAAGTTTAAATCTTTTCCCGCAAGATGAACTGAAATATTGCTGAATTCGTCAATCCGCTTAATTCCATGGTCTTGAACTTTTATTCCCCCGTACAATGGTAGAAACACTTTCACTTCACAACCCGATTGGTATAGTGCTTTCGGCAAAGCACCGGCGACATCACCCAGCCCTCCGGTTTTTACGTAAGGGAAACATTCTGAGGTAAGAAAAGCAACTTTCATTACAGTTAAAATCGGGTTTCGATAAAATAAGGTAACATTTTCCTCCAAGTTGGCCAGTCGTGCGGCATATCGTGACCCCAAATATCTAGTTCATGCGGAATGTTTTTCGAATCCAAAACCGCTGAAAGAGTTTTTGATGACTGAGGATTTTCGTAGTTCCCCTGCCCGGTCGCAATTATTAATTTCTTGTGAAACCTCATTTGGTTCAGGATATTTTCATCTTCCAGACGAGGTAAATAATCTAAAGGTGAATTGAAATAAACAGTATCATCAAAGTAACCTTTTGTGTAATCCTTCAAATCGTATGAACCGCTCATAGCGATAAAACCGGCGTAAATATCCGGTCGGCGGAAAAAAATATTTGCGGAATGAAGCGCGCCAAGCGATGCGCCTGATAAGTAAACCGGGACTTCACCTTTACAGTCATTGTTAATGTAAGGCACGACTTCAAAATTTACATAGTCATTGAATTGAACTTGTCTCTGAGCTTTAGCAAATCCGGGCATTTCGTCGTTAAGCCACGATTCAGAGTTAATACTATTAATGGAATATACTTTTAGTTTTCCTGCATCAATGAATGGTTCAAGCGTTTCAATCATATGAAACCTCTCATACTCAAGAAAATCTGCAGCAGCCGTCGGCAACAGCAAAAGCGCAAAACCATGATGACCGTACGCTACAATTTCCATATCTTTATTTAGGATCGGACTAAACCATTTTGAAATATCTCTTCTCATTTTATTTAATTTAATATTGTTAATAAAAATATTCGGTTAGTAAATAACAACTCCTGTAATCTCTTGAATTATAAACTTGTGACCACCTGAGTTTAACAGGTATTAACGAGATATCAAATTTGCTTCAAATATAAAACTGAAAATTTCCCGGGTCATCATAATTTACACTTATATACAAGATCAAAGCTTGTTTCACCTGTGGCAACGGTGTAATCCGCTGGCTGAATTATTGTTCCTGCCGGAGTCGTTTGTAAATTAAAACTGTAAAGTTATCAATTCTTCAGTATTATTGAAACGCATAAGCATTGAAATAGAGCTTGATAAAATCATAGTGTAAAATTTCATTCGTATCCGGATTTAACTATTTTATATTAATCTTCATTTCATAACCGTAAAAAAAAAGGCGGTTGGAAAACCGCCTTTATGATTGCAATATACCTCTCGGTTATTTGAGGAGTACCATACGTTTTGAGTCCGAAAATTTTTCTGTATCGAACCTGCAAATATAAATTCCTGAGGGTAAATTATCACCGTTGAAAGAGCTGAAATAATTACCCGCATTTAAAGTTTGGTTATCAACTAAAGTCTGAACAAGTTTTCCGCTTAAATCAAAAACTTTCAACGAAATTTTGCTTGATTCCGGCAATGAGAAATTAATTTTCGTGACCGGATTGAACGGGTTCGGGAAGTTTTGATTTAGTTTGTATTCCGAAGGTGTCTCATTATTGACAGGGTTAACATTCGACGGTCCTTCAAGTTTATAAATGCGCCCAGAAGAACTGTACTGCAATAAATAAAGCTCACCAGCTTTATCCTGCCCAAAAGATGAAATCGAAAAATTTGTTTCCTCAAGCAGAGCGTTTGAAGTATTTCCGTTTTCATGCGTTAACGCCCAGGTTTTCCCGGAACCGTAATCACCGTAAATATACTTACCCTGAAGTTCAGGATATTTTGTACCTCTGTAAACGTAACCACCGGTAATTGAAATCCCTTCAGATCGCGGATAATCAAAAACCGGGAAAATATAATTCGACGAAGGTCCGCATCCGGAAGTATTGTATGGCAGGAATCCCTCATAACACCGCCAACCGTAGTTCCCGGGAGTTCTGATAACGTCAATTTCTTCCCTAGCAGTCTGGCCTACATCTGCCGCCCAAAGGCTATCTAGTTCTTTATCAAACGAAAACTTCCAGGTATTTCTCATACCCCAGGTATAAATTTCTTTTTTTACATTAGACGCGGTTGTATCCGCAAACGGATTAGTTGGTGGAATACCGTAATTCAATGCGCCATGAGTTGTATCTACATCAATTCTCAGAAGTTTTCCAAGGAAAGTTGTAACATCCTGCGCACGATTGCCCGGGTCGCCACCTGAACCACCATCACCGAAAGCTATATAAAGGTAACCGTCGGGACCAAACTCAACACAGCCTCCGTTGTGATTTGAATACGGTTGAGAGACAGTAATCAGAATCAATTCCGAGCTTTCATCTCCCTTGTTTGGATTGCCGGCTTCAAGATTGAATCTCGAAATGCGGGAGAGCCTGCCCCCTGAATTTGTGGTGTAGTTTACGTAGAAATAACCATTGTTTGCAAAATCAGGGTGAAATGCAAGGCCCAACAATCCGGTCTCGGAACCCGATTGCTCTACCCTGTCGCTTATGTTCAAAAAAGTATCACGAACCGATACAGTCGGAGTATTCATGAAATACCATATTATTCCCCTTTGCTGAACTATGAAAATCCGATTGGTGGAATCAGGTGGTAACTTCATGTCAATCGGTCTGCTGAAAGTTGGTAGGTTCGGAAATGCTGATACCCAGCTGTACTGAGCATCGCTGTTTGTAACAATCACAAAACTAAAAGCAACTAAAAGAAAGAGTGTTTTCTGAAAATTCATTGGTAAATTATATTTGATTTTGCCTGCATATTACTAATTTAAAAAGTTTTTTAAAACTTATTAAAGTTACGAAAGCAGAAAAAAAATTTTGTTAAAATAAAAGAGCTACCACGAAAATATTTCGTCTCACGGAAACCGGAAAGGAAAAAATCAATTAAAGTATTCATATATTCTCAAAGGCAGTTTTAAAAAACTATTAATTTTCAAATTCGTTTTTTATATTGACAATCGAAACACTCAATCATATCCTATTTAATGAATTTAAGCAAATCGTTTTACTTTCCACTATTAGTAATCATCATTTCATCTATTGTATTCTCCTGTGGAGATAATAGAAAAGAAAAAAGAAATTTAAATACTCAACCGGTATCAATTAAGAAATTTGATACACCACCGGGAGCGGATCCGTCCGTATCTGCCGAAGACGGTGGAGAAGGATTCACCGGCGAAGGTTGGGAAACTAACACGGATTATAACACAATCGGAAACCCTGAAGCGATTAAAGGTGGCGAAATAATACTTTCAATTCCTGACTTTCCCGCCACATTAAGAACGGTAGGGAAAGAGTCAAACTCATATTTCAACAGCGCAGCAGCAAGCATGATGTATGAATCGTTACTCTCGCTGGATCCTATTACCGAAGACTTCATGCCACTGCTCGCAACTCACTGGAAAATCTCCGAAGACAAAAAAGAGTTCACATTCAGAATAAACCCTAATGCACGCTGGGCAGACGGGAAACCGGTAACTTCCGAAGACGTTATCGCGACGTGGAAACTGCTCGTTGATCCGGGTATACTCGAAGCTTACACTAATATTCTGTATCAGACTTATGAAGAACCTGTCGCATTAAGTAAATACATCGTATCCGTTAAAACCAAACATTTAAACTGGAGACAATTCCTTTATTTTGCAGCTTCGATGCAAATACTTCCGGCACACTACATAAGTGGTTTGAAAGGAGGCGAATACATTGAGAAATATCAATTCGAATTTATCCCGGGAAGCGGACCCTATCTCATCCAAAAGGAAGACATACAGAAAGGACAACACATTATCATCAGGAGACGAAGCGATTATTGGGCTGCAAATGAGAGATGGAACACCGGATTGAATAACTTTGATCTTGTGAGATTTGAAATCGTTAAAGATCCAAACCTTGAATTTGAAAAATTCAAAAAGGGTGATATTGATGTAGTTGACCTTTCAGGGATTACCAGAGTAAAATACTGGAAAGAACTGGCGGACAACGACCTCGTGAAGAGAGGTTTAATTCAGCGCAAAATGATATTCAACGAGCAACCGGCAGGTACGCGCGGTTTATGCTTTAATATGCGGAGACCACCTTTCGATGATATCAGAATAAGGAAAGCATTTGCATATCTATTCGATAGAGAGAAATTTAAAGAGCGATTGTACGACAATATGATCGGTCTGCTCGATTCTTACTATGAAAACTCGCCTTATCAAAATCCTGATAATATAAAAATCCGGTACAATTACGATGAAGCCGTTAAATTACTCTCTGAAGCCGGATGGACGCAAAAAAATAGTGATGGTTATCTGGTTAAAGACGGAAAAATTTTTGAAGTCGAGCTGCCATACGGTTCACCGGCGCTTGAACAATTTCTCACGATTTATCAGGAGGACCTGAAGAAAGCCGGCATAAAATTAAATCTCAGACAGGTTGACGGTCCCACTAACTTCAAATTAGGTAACGAACGGAATTTTGAAATCCTATATGCCGCATGGAGCGGATTGGTTTTTCCAAACCCTGAGAGTAGCGTAAAATCCAATACTGCCGATGAACCCAATACAACCAATTGGCCGGGAATAAAAAATCAACGAATTGACCAACTTTGTGAAGAATACAACATCACATTCGATAGAAAAAGGAGAATTGAAATAATCAGGGAAATTGACAGTATTCAAACTTCACTTGTCCCTTATGCGTTAGCATGGTATTATCCGTCAATTAATTTAGCTTTTCATAACAAATTTGGTTTTCCGAAAAGTGTACTAACAAGAACTAATGATTATTTAACCATACCGGTACTATGGTTCATTGACCCGGAGAAAAATGACAGTTACGCTGCAGCGAGGGCTGATAATAGTAAATCAATGACAATCGGCAATATGGAATCCAAATATTGGATGAAAATCAAGGAGCTGCGTGATGCGGAAAGCACGGAAAAAGTTGACTATCAGTCTGTTGAAGAGTAAACCTGCAGTAATTTTTCCAATATAAAAAAAGTTCATTATGAGATTAAATAAAATTCTTCTCAACGCTATTTTCTTACTGATTGCAGTAATAATCGCCGGATGTGGCACAAAAAAGCGACAGGTAACCTTTAACAGCGAAACGGTTTCAATTAAAAAATTCGATACACCACCCGGAGCAGACCCGTCAGTTTCAGCTGAAGACGGTGGCGAAGGATTTACCGGCGAAGGTTGGCAAACAGTTAAAGAAGTTGATATAAACAAGCTCGGCAGTCCGGATGCGGTCAAAGGTGGACAACTGGTTATGTCAATTCCCGATTTCCCCGGAACTCTCAGAACCATTGGAAAAGATGCTAATTCATATTTCAATAGTATGGCAGAAGGGTTGATGTACGAAACTCTTCTCTCCCTTGATCCGGTAACTGAAGAATACATTCCGTCGCTTGCAACTCACTGGAAAATTTCTGAAGATAAACTTGAATACACTTTCAGGATCAATCCTGATGCAAGGTGGGCTGACGGTAAACCGGTAACTTCAGAAGATGTAATCGCAACTTGGAAACTGCTCGTTGATCCGGGTATCCTCGAAGCTTACTCAAATATTTTGTATGGTTCATACGAGGAACCTGTCGCGCTCAGCAAGTATATCGTAAAAGTAAAAACAAAAGAACTCAATTGGCGATTGTTCCTCTATTTTTCCGTTTCTATGTCAATTTTACCTGCCCATTATATCGGAGGAATTTCCGGTGGTGACTATCTTAACAAGTATCAATTTGAATTTGTACCCGGTACCGGTCCCTACTTAATTCAACAAGCTGACATAAACAAAGGCAATTCAATCATGATCCGGAGGAGAAGCGATTACTGGGCTGAGAATAGTGAAGCAAATAAAGGGTTATATAATTTTGATCTCATTCGTTTCGAAGTTGTTCAGGATGATGGTCTCGAATTTGAAAAGTTTAAAAAAGGCGAACTTGACGTAATAAGCGTTAACCGCGCTCAATGGTGGGAGGAAAGGTTTGACTTTGAAGAATATAATAGAGGTTTGATTCTCAAAAGGAAAATTTTTAACGAAGTACCAAACGGGGTCTCAGGAATTTGTTTCAATATGAGGAAACCACCGTTTGATGATATCAGAATGAGGAAGGCTATTGCGCACCTTTATAATCGTGAACTATTTAACGAGCGACTTTTTTATAACAGCTACTTTCTTACTTATTCATTTTTTCCCGGATCGGTTTACGAAAACCCTGACAATCCAAAAATGAAATATGATTTCGATGAAGCTGTCAGATTACTTGCTGAAGCGGGATGGACAACTAAAAATGATCAAGGTTACCTTGTTAAAAACGGACAGGTGCTTACATTAGAATTACCATACACAAAAGGCGCGGATAGGTACCTTACGATCTTTCAGGAGGACTGCAAGAAAGCCGGTATTAATCTGATCCTCAGAGAAATTGACGGAACAACGAACTTTAAACTCGGCAACGAAAGAAACTTCAACATGATAACCATTAACTGGTCCGGGTTAAGCATTCCAAACCCGGAAAGTTCGATGGGTCCCGGTACTGCAGATGCACAGAACTCAACAAACTGGCCGGGGATTAAAAATGACAGGATTAATGAACTTTGCGAAGCATACAATATTGAATTTGACAGAGAGAAAAGGATTCAACTCATCAGAGAAATTGATAAGATTGCAACTGAAATGCAACCTTATGCCTTCGGGTGGTATGCTCCATATCAAAGGATAGCGTTTCATAATAAATTCGGTTACCCCGAGTGGATGATTTCAAGAACCGGAAATTACCTTACATTAGTATCGATCTGGTACAACGATCCGGAAAAGCTCGCCCGATATGAAGAAGCAAAAAAAGATAATTCTATTAAGCTGGACATGGGAGAAGTTGAGAACAAATACTGGACGACTGTTAAAAAATAGTTAACTAATCATCATCGGATTTATTGGCGTTAACTGGAAAAATAAAATTGAATCAAGCAGCTCTAAAATCAGGATGAATTTATGATTTCATATTTCGTTAGAAGGTTTTTACTGATTGTTCCAACATTTCTTGGGATAACCTTAATTACATTTATCATACTTCAGGTTGTTCCCGGTGGACCGCTCGAGATGGAGTTAATGAAACTTCGGGGGATGGGTGCTCCGGGCGGTGAAGTAGGCCCTACGGGTACCGGTACTTCCGGGGCAATTAATATTCCCGAATCCGCACTGGAGGAAATGAAACGTTTCTATGGTTTCGACCTTCCGATACACGAGAGATACATCCGGTGGTTAGGCAACCTGCTTTCATTTGACCTGGGTAGATCGTACGTTTACGCCGAACCTGTATGGGACGTTATCACCCAACGGTTTCCGGTATCAATATATTTCGGGTTAATTGGCTTCATACTCTCATACGCAATCTGCGTTCCGCTTGGCGTTATGAAAGCTGTTAAGAACGGCTCAGTTTTCGATTTCACAAGTTCTGTAATTGTATTTGCCGGATATGCCATGCCCGGCTTTGCATTTGGCGCAATTATGCTTGTATTATTCGGTGGTGGAAGCTTCTGGGATGTGTTTCCTCTAGGCGGATTCAGATCGGATGATTTCGAATACCTCTCGTTTTCCCAACAAATTCTGGATCAGTTGTACCATACTGTTCTTCCGGTTGCTGCTTATTTAACCGGAAGTTTTGCTACCCTTACTATCCTTACAAAAAATTCTGTGATTGAAAACTTAAGTCAGGATTACGTTAAAACTGCGTTCGCAAAAGGGATTTCGGAGAAAAAAGTTATTTTCAAACATGCGTTGAGAAATTCTCTGATACCAATTGCTACCGGATTAGGACATTTTCTCTCCCTTGTTCTTGCCGGAAGTTTCCTGATTGAAAAGGTATTCAATATTGACGGTATGGGATTACTTGGTTTTAATTCCATTATTCAGCGCGATTATCCGACAGTTATGGGTATTTTAGTTATCTCAAGTTTTCTGATGCTGATTGGCAATATCATCTCGGATATGCTTTACGCTGTAATTGACCCGAGAATTAGGTTTAAATAACAACTAAATTTCTGATGGCCGAAAAAGAACTAACATCTAAACCGGAAAACACCAACGAAAGTAAGGAAATTTCCACATCTGTATTAATGAAACGGTGGAAAAAGTTTAAAACCTTAAAACGGGGCTATTACTCATTCCTTGTTATTTTGTTTTTTTATCTGCTCTCTTTTGCTTTCCCTTTATTAATAAACAAAGATGCATTAATCGTTCATTATGAAGGGGAATATTATTTCCCGGTTTTCCAGTTTTACGATGCAAAAACTTTTGGACAAGACAGACCGGGTGAGACGAACTACAGAATTTTGAAGCAGGAATTCAGCAATCAGGATGGAGACAATTGGGTACTTATGCCACTTTATCCGTACAGTCCGAATGAGAACCTTCTCGAGGAAATACCGGGTATACCACCACATCCGCCAACAATGCAAAACTTCGCCGGCACTGATGATCGCGGCAGAGATGTATTTGCAAGGTTGATGTACGGTTTCAATATTTCAATCTCCTTCGCTTTGGTTGTGACAATGTTCTCTTACATTTTGGGGGTGGTTATCGGAGCAATACTCGGTTTCTTCGGCGGAAAAATTGACATCTTCGGGCAACGATTGATAGAAATTTGGTCAACCCTGCCGTTTCTTTACGTGATCATAATAATAAGTTCATTGGTACAGCCTAACTTTATATTGTTAACTGTAATTCTCACCCTGTTCGGATGGATTGGAATAACCTATTACATCCGCGGAGAGTTCTATAGAGAAAAGGCAAGGGAATACGTTTCAGCTGCTGTATCTATGGGAGCGAAGAACAGGACAATTATTCTTAAACACATCCTTCCGAATTCGCTCGTACCTATAATTTCTTTTGCTCCGTTTGCTATCGTCGGTAACATTTCTTCATTAGTAGCGCTGGACTTCCTCGGCTTTGGGTTACCGCCACCGACGCCAAGTTGGGGACAGCTAATGGATCAGGGACTACAGAACATAAATAACTGGTGGCTAGTAACATTTCCTCTCATTGCTTTATTCCTAACGTTGCTTTGTATTGTATTCATCGGCGAAGCAATCAGGGAAGCTTTTGACCCGAAAGTATATTCGCGTTTAAGATGAAGTGTTAACTTTTTACATCAAAACTAATGTAAGAAAATATTTAATTCATGTCGAAAAAATTAGTTGAGATACAAAACCTGAGAACTTATTTCTTTGTTGAAGCGACCGACAAGCAACTTGCGAAAGGCTTTAAAGATGAAAACGCACCGAAAGGTAAGGTCCCCGCAAAAGCGGTTGATGATGTATCGTTTGATATATACGAGGGTGAAGTTCTCGGTATTGTAGGTGAGTCCGGTTCGGGGAAATCAGTAACCGCAAATTCTATACTCAGATTGATTCCCGATCCACCCGGTAAAATTGTTGGCGGGAAAATTTTATTCAGAGGGGAAAATCTGCTCGACTTAAGTTACACTGAAATGCAGCAGTACCGGGGAAAAGAAATATCAATGATTTTTCAGGAACCACTCACATCACTTAACCCGGTAATGAAAATCGGTGATCAGGTAATTGAAGTAATTGAACAACATGAAAAAAATTTAAGCAAAGAGGACGCGTTTGCAAAAGCAGTTCAAATGCTTGAGGCGGTTGGTATTCCTGATGCACAAAAAAGAATGAAAGATTATCCCCATCAGTTCAGCGGCGGGATGAGACAACGGGTTATGATTGCAATGGCGCTCTCCTGTAATCCATCTTTATTAATAGCAGATGAACCGACAACCGCACTGGATGTAACTATACAGGCACAAATCCTCGAACTTATGACTAAACTTAAAGAGGAAAAAAAGGAAGCCGCAGTTTTACTGATTACCCACAATCTTGGTGTCGTAGCTGAGCTCTGCGACAGGGTAATAGTTATGTACGGTGGCAAGATTCAGGAAATTGCCGATGTACATTCACTTTTTGAAAACCCGTTGCATCCATATACCAAAGGTTTGCTTGCTTCGCTGCCCGATCCCGGCAAACAGTTAAAAGGTAAACTTCAGGCGATTCCAGGCCTGATACCGCATATACTCGAGTTACCCAAAGGGTGCAAGTTTTGTACCCGATGTCCCGATGTTATGGATATCTGTTGGGAAAAAGAACCGGAACTAAAGGAAATTTCCGAGGGGCATTTCGTTAGATGCCATTTATACTAAAATTTTGATTTTGATATGAAAGATGAAAATGTATTAGAAATAAAGAACCTCAAGGTTTCGTTCCCGATTCATGGTGGTTTATTTCTGCGCAAAGTTGCGGAAGTTAAAGCCGTTGACGATGTTTCCCTTGAACTTAAAAAAGGGGAAACGCTTGGATTAGTGGGTGAATCCGGATGTGGGAAATCTACAATCGGAAAAGCGGTGATTAATATCCAACGGTTCACCTCTCCGGATGTGCAAATTGAAGGTGAGGTATGGCTTAAAACAGATACCGGTGAGGTAAATATTACCAATCTGACAAATAAGGAAATGCGTAAATATCGTGGGATGATACAGATGATTTTTCAAGACCCGTATTCTTCATTAAATGCAAGGCTTTCCGTCGGGCAGATTATTGAAGAGCCTCTTTTGTATCATACCGATATGAAGAAGCAGGAGCGTTCCGAAAAAGTTGCGTGGCTTTTAGAGAAAGTAGGTTTGCAACCAGAACAATCCAAACGTTATCCACACGAATTCAGCGGAGGACAACGACAGCGAATAGGAATTGCCAGAGCCCTCGCAACGAATCCCAAAGTTATTATTGCTGATGAGCCGGTTTCCGCTTTGGACGTGTCTATTCAGGCACAGGTTATAAATCTGTTACAGGATCTCCAGCAGGAGTTCGACCTGAGTATTATTTTCATTGCACATGACCTTTCGGTGGTTGAGCATATCAGTTCAAGAATTACTGTAATGTACCTCGGTAAAATTGTTGAAGTGGGAATCGGTGAAGAAGTTTATCATAATCCGATTCACCCATACAGTCAGGCGCTCTTATCTGCCGTCCCGTTACCGAATCCAAAATTCAGAGATAAAAAACGAATTATACTTACAGGTGATGTCCCAACACCAATAAACAAACCAAGCGGATGTGTATTCAGGACAAGGTGTCCGATTGCCCGACCGGAGTGTGCAACTTTTATTCCTGTACTTGAAGAAAAATCAAACGGAAGTTTCGCTGCGTGTCCATTTGTAAATGCCGGCGAACATATTGAAAGCACAATAAACGTTAATTGAATTAATATGTCCACTATTCTCGAAGTAATTGACCTTGAAACCCAGTTTAAAACTGACGATAAATTTGTTAAGGCAGTTGATAAAATAAGTTTCACTCTAAACCGTGGCGAGACGCTCGGTATAGTTGGTGAATCGGGTTCCGGGAAGTCAGTATCCGTATTTTCGATTATGAGACTAATACCAGATCCCCCGGGTAAGATTACCGGTGGTAAGATTTTTTACGACTCAAAGGATTCGGGACGGGTTGATTTGCTTAGCATTACTGAGAAGCAAATGCTCCATTACCGGGGAAACGAAATCTCAATGATCTTTCAGGAGCCAATGACATCCTTGAATCCGGTTTTCAGATGCGGTGAACAGGTAGTAGAAGCAATCGAGTTGCACCAGAAAGTCTCTCATCAGGAGGCTAAAGAAAGGACGCTTAATTTATTCAACGAAGTGAAACTTCCAAATCCTGAACGAATATTTCAGGCTTATCCGCACCAGCTATCAGGCGGACAAAAACAGCGCGTGATGATTGCCATGGCGATGAGCTGTAATCCTCATATTCTCATAGCCGATGAACCAACTACTGCTTTAGACGTTACTGTTCAGGCAACAATATTAGATCTGATGAGACAATTGCGAGATGAAATCGGTATGTCAATTATTTTCATAACTCACGACCTTGGTGTAATTGGTGAAATTGCGGATAAAGTTGCGGTAATGTATAAAGGTAAAATTGTCGAACAGGGAACGACTTTAGATATTTTTTCAAATCCTCAACACCCTTATACAAAGAGTCTGCTTGCCTGCAGACCACCTTTAGGAATCCGGTTAAAGAAACTTCCGGTTATATCCGATTTCATGAACGAAGATGAAAATGGCAACATGGTTGAGGTGAATGCCTCGGTTGAGCAGGTAGTAAATTCGGTTATTGTAAGCGAGAAAGAAACACAGGACAGACGCAATGCGTTGATGAATAACGCACCGAGGTTGCGAGTAAAAAACCTTAAAACCTATTTCCCTTCAACAAAAAATTTCTTCGGGAAAGTACTTGACTGGGTAAGGGCTGTTGATGATGTTTCATTTGACGTTTATCCCGGTGAAACTCTCGGACTTGTCGGGGAGTCCGGCTGTGGAAAAACAACGCTCGGCAGAACCATATTACGCTTAGTTGATGCAACTGACGGCGAAGTGATATATAAAGATAAAGATATTTTCTCGTTCAAAGGCGATGATCTAAAGGAAATGAGAAAAAATATGCAGATTATTTTCCAGGATCCTTATTCATCGCTCAATCCACGCCTCACGATCGGGAGCGCAATTTTGGAACCGATGAAAATTCACGGCATTTATTCGAACGATAGAGAACGAAAAGATAAAGTTTTTGAATTGCTCGAGAAAGTAAATATGGAACCTTCACATTTTAACCGTTATCCACACGAATTCAGTGGCGGACAGCGGCAGAGGATTTGTATTGCAAGGGCGTTGGCAGTGAACCCTGAATTTATAATTTGTGATGAATCAGTATCAGCGCTTGATGTTTCAGTTCAGGCACAGGTTCTCAATCTTTTAATAAAACTCCGCGAGGAGTTGCACCTTACATACATTTTTATTTCTCATGACCTATCAGTTGTTAAGTTTATGAGCGATAGAATGGTAGTAATGAATCAGGGGGTAATAGAAGAAATGGGACCTGCTGATGAAATTTACAATAATCCGCAAAAGGAATATACGAAAAAACTGATTGAGGCAATTCCAAAAGGTGATATTGAAACAATCAGTGAAAGGGCTAAAAGGCGAGCGAAACTGCTCGAGGAAGTCTAAGCATTAACCGGAATTTCTTCCGCTTTCCTCTTCAACCAGCTCCTGAAATGGAGTTCCGGCAGTGAATTAATCTCTTTTAAAATTTTATTTTTCTGAAAATCCAAATCATTACTGATGCTCGAAAGCATTAACAAAAGCGAGTTTATTACTTTAATAAAATTATTTACACCAACCTTTTTGAAATCCTGAGTATTCTGATCGTACTTGATAAAATGTCTGTACGCATCTATCTGCATTTCGACTATATCGTAATTCTTGAGTTCATAGTTAAGCATAAGTGAAAGATTTCTAACATCGTATTTGAAGATAAATGCATCGAATTTAACCTTATTCAGGTAAATGAGCGAATTCTCAAAATCACCCTCCCGGAATAAAATCTGACTCATCGAATAATTTACCATGCTTTGCCTGATCTCCGGATGAAGCGTGTGTGAATAGCCATCAATAAATTCTCTGCACCAGTCGAATTTTTTTAACCTCAACGCGAGAAATACAATGTTTCTGAAAAGGTCCGGATAAAAAAACTGATTTCTGGGAGATAAGTACATCTCCTCCCTCAGGTAAACATTGTATATATCAAACAGGTCGTTTTCATACGCACGTTTAATTGAATAGGTATTCTTTGTAATACAATAGTCAATAAGTTTAGCGATAAAAAATTTTTTTATCTCTGTACCTTTCAACGATTGATCTTTCAGTACGGTATTTTTGAAATCCAGGTAAAATTTATGATTATCTAACTCTGAGAACGCAAGGTAAAATTTGTAATATATTGTTAACACATCCGAATACTCAGATTTGAAACCTTGTATATCTTTAAGTATCTTTTTTATGTCAAGTGTTGATATAAATTTTATCAACATTGTATCATCAATTTTCTGGTCATTGTACTTAATATATTTGTATAGAATGTCCGTACTTTTTAGCACATCAAGAATAATGAATTGGACAAAATATTCGCCGCGTTTGATGAGACAGTATATGTCCGAGCGGATATTTTTTACCGTTGAAAGAAACTTATGGTTGAGTTGGTAATTAAACCTTTCACTTTCCAACCTCATGAGATTTAACAACAAATCAAGATTAAGCTCTTGACTTTTTAGCTCGTCTTCAAGTTTTTCAAGGACTTCCTCTTCGCGTTTTCCAAGCTTTCTTTTATCTAACTGTTCAATAAGATTAAATTTCTTTTCGACAAACTTTGTCTCGTATGATATTTGCGACATGAAATTTTCTAATTTCTCATTGAATTCAGAAAAAAGCACCCTGATCTTTGCATCGGAGAATTTTATTTTACCATAAATTTCTTTATGTACTAATTCCCGCGTAAGTTCGTCCTGATTAAATTCGGGATAAAATTGTTTGAGAAAAACCAGGAGTTTTACTAATCTTTGGTTGGAATTAAAAAACGGGCTTTCAAGGTAGTCTTTGAATAATGAGTACTCTTTTTCAGTAAGAGTTTCCAATATTTCAAACGCTTTCGCTTTGAACATAAAGTAAATTAATTTTAAATTTCATTTAATTAAATTCTAAAATAATTTAATCAATGAACTGATTTATTCCTTATGTTTTGATTTGAAACTCGCAGACCAATTTCCTAAGTTGTGTAAGAAAGGGGTTATAGCTCAGTTGGTAGAGCGCTTGAATGGCATTCAAGAGGTCAGGGGTTCGACTCCCCTTAGCTCCACGAAGTAAAAAAAATAGAAGGGTTAGCATTTGTTGTTAACCCTCTTTTTGTTTCAAAAGCACTAACTTTTGGGTTTGTAAATTTAAAATCGAACTCAAACGGTAGAAAAATATCCCGCATGAGAGCGTATTACTATTAAATCGTTCAGTGTGTTTACCTGTTTGTTTGTATTCTGAAAACAACTCTTATGATAATCTTCCTGCTTTATTAAACATCTCAAGCTTGTAATAATTATTTCGGGTAACGGAATATTCAATACTAGTTAAATTGTTAAATTGGTTAGGGTAGTTCTGATGTCACTTAAAGTTATCTACAACACTAATATTATTTGCTATTCTAACTAAAGGCTCACCTACCGATGTACTCATAAACATTCTACCTGGCGTTCCAACTACCCATCCTACAGTATCATTTACAAATCGTGCTTTTGCTCTCGAAACAACCCCGATGTTTTCCCAAACATATTTATGACCACCATTAGTAGATTTAAATAAAAGCGCTAAAGTACCTCTATTATCTCTGGTTAAAGGTTTGATTTGATTGTTAAAAGATGTTATCAGTCGTAAATGAATTCGTTAATTGCCACCATCTTCCTGAGAATTGCCCGCATTAATACGATTTAGAATTTCTACACCGGTTTTGTTAGCTGCAATATTAAATGTATTTCCCTGAAGTAAAAGTTTGAAAACATTTTCTGCGCGGATTGAGTGTGAGCCAATG
>MWSW01000009.1 GCA_002050165.1 Candidatus Tepidiaquacellales bacterium OLB4/UTCHB1 | reverse complement strand
TCAAGCCGCCAAAACGTTAGCACCAATTATAAATTAAAAAGAGATAGACATGAAAATTTTTGCAGCACTATTAGGCACCGACAAATTGACAACCATTCACGAAGATATTTATAATCGTCTTATCGACATTTCAATTAAACGAGGTTACACTTTACCTGACACTTTCCTTCGTATAAACCCTGATCAAATCCCACTCGACAAATGGACTCTTACCTTAAAAGGGCCTCATGACAGAAAAGCAGAGTTTTTATTATCTGTAACAGCACCGAAAATACCAGGTATGTCTCCAATTCCAATTAGAAAAGACATTGACGGTAAACTTTTCTCTGTAACAGTGATGGACAGCTACTTTGGTATTTGGGATGACTATGATTATACAGAATCAAGAATAGAGGATATGGTCATTCAAAAATTTGAAGAATTTCTTGACAATTTGCAAAATTAGAAGGCTAAATTGATAAGAAAAATAATATAACATGGTGCTAACACGCGGTATAAAAAATTGCCGGGACAGTAGGTTATTCAAGGGTTGTAGCACGCTCCAACTTTTGTGTAACTTGACAGGAAATCGCCCGCAATCGGCAACTTTTCATACCGCCATCCGTTACCGGGCATTGTAAAACGACAGACAATCAAAGAAAATGAGTATAGAAAACATAAGACAATTTATAAAAGACAAAGCTGAACAATTCGGTGCCAAAACTGACAACGAATTTAATAAGCCGTATATTGAAAGGAACAACACCGGACAGGAAGCACTTAAAGACAATGGAGCTTACTTTGGCTTTATTCACCCAGAGGAAGAAGCGTCAGGGCCATTTCACGATTTTTCATTGCATTTACTTAAATCTGTTTTCAGAACAGAAAGTTGATTTACTATTTGCCTATTTGCTCACAGACATTTCAAAAAATATTTTCAACGACAACCGCAGAGAATACGGAAACGGCTTACATAAATTTGAACCGAACGACATCAACAAAGCCTTAATGGTTGACATTGATAAAATCAGCAAAACAGACGAAAAACAAATTTTGACTTTGTTTTGTGAATATAGAAAATCAGAATTATCGGGAAATCCAAATGCAAGTTTGTTGGAGGCAATAAACGGAATTTTTGTAGAATTATTTTCAAACTAAAATTAAAAGCAATGGAAAGATACTCAAACAGACGAGGTAATTCGCCAATTACTCATTTTCAAATAGAAGATGAAAGAATTATTGTTTGGTTCAAAGGTGGTAAATCTTACTCATATAGCTATCGTAAAGCAGGAAGAGCTCACGTAGAACAAATGAAAATTTTAGCAAAAAGCGGTAGTGGATTGAGTGCTTACATTACGCAAAACGTAAGATTTAATTATGATTAAAGAAGTAGAAAATAAAACTGTTACTATCTATTTTGATAGTCCAATGTCATTTGAAGCAAAGAACATAAAACCTTTGAATGGCATTACAGGTTTGTATTTCATTTTCAGTTCTACAATTCAGGTGCAATATCCTTTTGATAAATCAAAGTTGCTGTATATTGGAATGAGTGAAAAGAGAACAAATAGTATCGGAAGCCGACTAATTGGACACTTTGAAGGCAAATCAAAAAATGTTGGTTTAGTTAATTACAGAAAAGTTGAACCGCTTTGGTTTACTTATATCAACATTGAAATGTTGCGGAATATTTGGGATTTTAGAGTAGAGGATTTAGAAAGTTATTTCATTCTGAATTTTGTTGAGCATTATGGCGTTTATCCAATCTGTAACAACAAAACAGGATTTGAGATTTTGAATAATACGCTTAAAACAGATTTTAAAATTGATTGGAGTTACTTTAAATAAAAATACAATGGCAGAAAATAAAGTAAAATCGGGTAAAGAAATTTTAGATGATTTTTTCAAAGAAATATCATCTATTGAAAACGTTGATGAAACAATTGCCGATAGTTTGGCTGAATTATACACCAACGGAAAATTAACCGACAAGAATGTGGTTAATGAATTGCAAAAAATAAGAACTGAGAATGGCAACGAAAATTAAAAGCATATCAATCGCAGGAATCAGAGGAATAAAAGATTCCGTTTCATTACCGCTTAATGAAAAATCTGTTTTGCTCTATGGCGACAACGGAACAGGAAAAAGCAGCATTTCTGATGCTATTGAGTGGTTTTATACAGACAAAATTTCTCATTTGTTGGGTAGTGAAATTGATTTGAAAGATGCTTTGCGAAATTCGTATCAAAAAGATAGCGACACCGCTTCTATTGCTATTTCATACAACAGAAATGTAATTGATGCTACAAAAAGTTTGTTTAGCAAAAGAGGAAAATTGACATCTGAATTATCTAATTCGTCCGATGATTTTCAAAAGTATTATTCCGCTTCTCAAAGTGAAAATTTATTGCTTAGATACCAATTTTTGCGTGATTTCATTGACCAGACCAAAGGCGACAAACTCAAATACTTGTCGGACATTATCGGCTTTTCAGAAGTAACCAAAACGAAAGATGTTTTAAGAAAAGCGTTTAACTCAATCAAATCAGAGATAAAAACGCAAAACTTTGAAGCACAAATCAACAACGAAAAACAAACACTAATTGCTAAAATTGGTGCAGCAGTCAGCCAAGAAAATAATTTGTTTGAAAAGATAAATGAAATTATTGAGCCCTTAAAAACAGGAATTACTGTAAGCTCTATTGAAAATATTGACAAGGTTTTAAATCACATCAAAAAACCTGCAAACACAAAACAGATAACAGAACTTCAATTTTTAGAAAACACCAACAAAGCACTTTCAATACTTAAAAGTGAAATTTCATTTATTGACGGAGAATATCAAAAATATTTTTCAGAGTTCAATAAGATTGCCGAAGATGTTCAAAGCATAATGCAAACTTTTTTGGCTGAATTATTGAAATCGGGCGAAACTGTCATTTCAAAGAAATATCACAAAGAAGATAATTGCCCTTTATGCTTACAAGAAAAAAATCTTGAAGAATTAAAAACAGATATTCAACGAAGATTAAAAGAAATTGAGGAATCATCTAAAAAGAAAGTCGCATTTGAAACCGCTAAAAAATCTGTTTCCGACATTATCGCAGAACGTTTAAAACGACTTGAACTCATATCGAGTAATACTTTGTTGGACGAACAAGAAAATGAAAATATCAAAAAGACAATAAGTAATTTAAGCACCAAGCTAACTGAATATCAGAAAACAGCTAATGAAAAAGTTACTTCGGGAAATAAACTTCCTTCAAACAGCACTTTGCTTTTAACGGGAGATGATTTCAAAATTCAAGAGCAGATTACTGCAAGATTTGAAGCATTACAAACCGCAATAAAAAATGACAAATCAACCGAACTTTATGCAAACATTTCGGCTGCAAAAGATGCTTTTTTGAAAATTAAACGATTTGAAAAAGACAAAAGCAAATTAGAGCATCAGAAAAATTCTTTGGAACTTATTTGCAACGAGTTTGCAAAACGTCAAAAAGAAGGATTGGAAAGTTTCATAAACACATTTTCTTCATACATTAATGACTTTTATCAATATATGAACCCTGATGAACAATTTCACGAAATCAGGATTGTAACTATTGGCGAAGAAGATGAACTAAACGGAATTACGATTGAATACAAATACAACGATGTGTGGGTTTCGCCACCACAAAAATATTTTAGTGAATCACACTTAAACTGTTTTGGTATTTCATTTTTCTTGGCTTCGGTAATTGCGTTTAACAAGGAAAATAAATTTATCGTATTAGATGATGTTATTTCAAGTTTTGATTCCACACACAGAAAACGCTTTGCTGATTTGTTGTTTGAAAAATTTTCCGAATATCAATTTATTCTCTTGACACACGAAGCAGAATGGTTTAGTTATGTTCAACAATTAGCCAAAAGAAAAGGTTGGACAATCGGAGAAATTAAATGGACAGAAACCAAAGGAACGCATCTTGAAGAAAAACCAAACGACCTAAAAGAATTTATAGAACGAGAACTTGCAAACAGTTCTGTTGAAACGCTTGGAAATCCAATACGGAAATACTTAGAGGCTAAACTGAAAGACATTGCTCTTAATTTAGATGTAAAAGTTAGTTTCAGACTAAATAACGTGAATGAAAAGAGAATGCCCGATGAATTATTAAATGAATTGAAATCAAAAATCAATAAAAACGGTGGACAAGATATAAAAGCAAAAGTTCCCATTATTGAACGTGTTGCAAATTCATCTTTGCTTGGCAACTTACTTTCTCACGATAATCCTTTTAATCCCAAACTTGGCGACTTAAAAGCATTTTGGGCAGACATAAAAGAACTTGAAACCATATTTTATTGTCAGGAAACAACTTGCACCCGACCAAAAGTTTCAATAAAAAACTATGACAATGTTGCAAAGAAAATAAGATGTGGTTGCGATACGACAAAATACGATTGGAAAGAATAAGCCCACACATTTGGTAGCACATTTGCATTTTTGCCAACACACAAACCAGACGGAAAAATGCAAAAGAGCTACCAAGCCAACGCACCAACAAGACACAAAAACGACACGACTGAAAGAACCACTACCGATAACAGCGGTTTGGCGAAATGCGGGGTGCAGTGGTTAATTGAACGGTAGTGCTTTTTATTTACATTTGTGCATAGTGAAAGTGTAGTGCTTCTAAGTCCCGCACTTCGCCAAGCCGAAAAACGTTAGTGGCAACATTTAACAAAACACTATAAAACGATTAAAATCAATCAATAATGAGTGAAATAAATAAAAACACCAACCTTTACTTTCAAAATCTGATTTTAAATTAGCAAGTTCATGTCCAAAAAAACTTCATTATAAGAAACAACGCTATCATTCTAATAATGTTGATAATGATTTTTTGTAAAGAAAAGGAAAGAAAGAATGTTCTTAGAAAACAACTTTTAAAATATTGTGAATTGGACACTTTGGCAATGGTAATTATATATACACATTGGAAAAGAATTGCTGCTACACTAAAAGAATACAGCTGACGTTTCCCATATTTATTTGGCGTATAAATAATTTGTTAAATTTTATTAATTTTAAAATACCTTGTAATTTCACGAAAAGATGGGGAATATATATTTGAAATAGCGAAATATCATGATATACCTCGTTTATTCATTATAAACAATTTGTTATATTTGTTTGTCTATATTATTATGGAGTTCAGAAACCATTTAAAACGAAGCGAAACCGAAAAGCTATACGAGTAGGAAAATTTAAACCATTTAATTATGAAAGTTATAAAACTAGAAGATTTAAACTTACAAGATCCAATTGATTTTAGCCCATTGAAAGGATTATTAAGAACATTAGAAATAAAAATTACTGCTGGAGGTGAATATGCTGATTTTCATTTTTCTATATATATAGACATAGAAAATAATTGCATTGTTCAGCATAAAAATTCTTTAGATGAAGAAGATCCTTCGAGTAAAATGTTTCTTACTGGAACAATTGATGGAGGTTTTCAAGAAGATCCTGGCGCACAAAATGAACAAATGGTTAGATGTGCCTGGGTGTCGTCAGTGGACGTGAATTTTGGTTACCCAATACCAAATGCAGACTTAGGCTTTGGGGAATTGGATGAAATGGTGTATTTTGAAGATTGGATTAAAAACCCGGAATATGTTGGAAGCGCATCTAAGGCATTACAAAATGCACTACTTAAAGTTTTTCCTAATTCAAAAGAAACTCCTTTTGATGAGTATTGGGGGTTGAGAAAAAAACTCTATTTTTTATATCAAGCTGCGTTAGACGCCGCAGACGATAAAAAATTCTCAGAATTAGACATCGATCCAAATGGTTTAAATGCTATCCAAAAACTAGCAGATGCATTAAATTCAGATTACAAAAATCCAGCAATAAAAGAACTTATTGAAAGCAGAAAAAATGAAGATTGGAAAGACCCCGAAAATTATTGGAAAAAAATCCTAACCAATCAAATGCACATTGGTAGTAATGCAGCTACGCTTAATAAACGGATGGAAACGGAAGAATTTGAGGTAGCTTCCAATTTTAAACAATTTTCCAAGCTAAGTGAAGCAGTTCAAAAAGCAACATTTGAAGCTTTTGTTCCTGGTGGAAGAACGATGAAGGCAGAGCGTAAAGTGGAAAACTTAATGCAGGCAGTTAAGCATATTTCTGAAAAAGGATTAGACAATTTATTTAATGGGGATCTTGATAAAGAAGAAATAATACAAAATCTTTCCACCTTCGAAGGAATTGGTTCTAAACAAGCCCGAAATATTTTAATGGATTTATGTCATCCGGATACCGAAAATGATACTATTCCCGTTGATACGAATTGGGGTAATGTTGGTGAATATTTGGGTAAAGAATGGAATGATTCAGATAAGCATGAAGAAGAAATTTGTAGCATTATAAGTGAAATGAGTCTTGATACAGAAAGTGATTGGGAGACTGACCGTTTAATGTATTTTGCATTAAATGATAAAAACTCTGAAACTTGTAAGTTAATTAAGGGATAAAAAAATGAGAATGCAATGTATAGCTCAGGCTGTACATTGCATTTATTCATATTGTTATGAAAAATATTATCTTTTACATCCATGGATATAACTCAGACCACAATTCTAGAAAATTTAAAGCCTTACAATCACATTTTGGAGCTCAATTTGCGTATGATTTTATGGAATGGGAGCCACAATCTAATTTCTCACAATTAATTACTGAAGCACTCCAAAAATTGGACACTTACGATAATCCTATAGTGGTCGGGGATTCTACTGGTGCTAACTTTGCCTGTCAAATTGCTCAAATAAGATCAGCAAACAATAAAACAACTCAACTTATTTTAACGAGTCCGCTACTAGATATTAAGCATCGTTTTCGTACAGAAGAGGCACCTTTTGCAGAAAATTTAAAAAATCATCTAAAAGTTTTCGAACCACCCGAAGATGCATTTATTATGGTAGCAAATGATGATACTGTAGTCGATCAATCTAAAATATTGGAGTTGGCAAACAAACGTTCAACAATTGCTGTCGTAGAGGATAATCATCGTTTAGAACAATTTGAAAAGTGGGTAATATTATTCTTAACTAATCACATAAAAGGATAATTTAGGGATGATATAATGCAGCCACTAACAAGCAGTTAAAACGCAAGCCGGGTTAAGAGCATTTAATCAAAGTTTTTGCGTATATTTGAGATGTCGGCTTCGTAGGAAAAGTTGGGAAGTAAAGCCGGCCAGCGTTTAGCTGCAAGAACGTTAGCGGTAATTGCAAAACAAAACAACAATGACATTAGAAGATTTCATAAGTCAATATGACAAAGACAACTCAATCGTTCTTCTGGAAGGAAAAAGAAATGTTTTAGAGGCAGACAAAGAGAGTCTGGTATCGCTTGGTAACCTGTTAGCTTCAACTACCTCAAAAATGATATTCAGAAGTGGTAATGCAGACGGTGCTGACTACTATTTTTCAGTTGGTGTATCCGCAGTTGACAAATCCCGATTGCAAGTGATAACTCCTTATACAGGACATCGGCAAAAATCAAATCAGGCATATGACACCATTTCCTTAGACGAGATTAATATTGCTGCTGAGCCAGAAGTAGTTTATCAATCTAAAACCAATAAGAAGGTGGGAAAACTCGTTGAGCAATATATATCGGGCGCAAGAGACCGATATTCAATTAAAGCAGCTTACATTATAAGAGACACAATAAAAGTAATTGGAACTGAAGAAATAAAATCGGCCAATTTTGGAATATTCTATGACGACTTAGATAAACCAAAAGAAGGCGGAACCGGACATACAATGAAAGTATGTGAACAAAACAATATTCCAATTATTGACCAAAAAACATGGTTCAAATGGCTGTCAAAATAAAACAATATACCGCTAACAAGGTATTGCCAAAAGCGGGGTTGAACGGCTTCGATTGGACATTTGTGCAAGGCTCAGCATTCGTTCTTCGATTGAACTTTTGTGCTAAAAATCCGCCACTACGCCAAGCCCCAAAACGTTATTCACAAGGCTAAAAGACCAATCAATCAGTAAGAAATGACACACTCCGCTGACATATATTTTCCTGCAACCGAAACGGAAAAGTATTTTATCAAGAGCATTTGGAGACTTCAGGAGTTTTATACTCACAAACAGACAGAGACCATTTTGCCAAAGGGAACTGTTGAGCTTATTTTCAATCTATCAGACAAAATTACTTATATAAACTCGGTTTCAGATGTAAGGACAACCTTGCCTCCTTGTTTTATTAACGGTATCAACTTTAAACCATTCCAACTAATCAAAAACGGTCAACAACTATTCGTGGGCATTCAATTAAATGTCATCGCACTAAAGGCATTGTTTGAAATTCCGGCAATGGAGTTCAATGATGCTATAGTTGAGAGTTCGCAAGTATGTAAATCGTTGAATGATTTATACAATCAGTTGTTTTCTGAAAGGACGTTTGAAGGGCAAGTTGAAATCATTAGAAAATGGCTATATCATAAAATTTCCACTTCAAGGTATTTAGCAGCAGCTCAAAAATTTCACAACTGGTTCTATTTCCCAAATGTTAACACCATGACGGTACAAGAACTCGGTAATAGAGCTTGCATTTCGGAAAGGCAATTGAGGCGGCTATCAACTGAATGGCTAGGAATGAACATCGAGGCATTTCTACTCTACAGCAAATACCTTTCATCTCTGTATCTTTTGCACAATTCTGATTTATCACTTACTCAAATTGGTTTGGAAGCTGGGTATTACGACCAATCACATTTTATCCGTGAATTTAAATCCTACACAGACCTTACACCAAAGGAATATCAGGCATCTGTTACCGGCTTACCGGGGCATATTTTCCTGTAATCTAAAAATGTCCGAATTATACAATTTTTAAAGTTAGCCTTTTAAGATTTTTGTTTATCATTTTAATGATTCAAAAAAATACTTAACTAATGAAAAAGGCATTTAAAATCATTGCTTACATTCTTGGTGGGGTGATAATTCTGATTACATTGCTACTCATATATGTAAAAACAATGCTGCCATCTGTAGGCAATCCACCGGATATCAAAGTGGAATTGAGTTCCGAAAATATCGAACGCGGAAAATATTTAGCGAATCATGTCATGGTGTGCATGGATTGCCATTCAACCAGAGACTGGAGTTTGTTTTCCGGACCACCCGTTGCAGGCACTGAGGGAAAGGGAGGTGAAATGTTTGACCAGAAACTCGGCTTTCCGGGAAAATATGTAGCCAAAAACATCACACCATTTCATTTAGGCGAATGGACGGATGGAGAAATTTTCAGAGCAATTACAACAGGAGTATCAAAAGACGGCAGTGCGTTATTTCCAATCATGCCGTACCACAATTACGGGCAATTAGACAAAAAAGATATTGAAGCCGTTATTGCATACCTCAGAAGCTTAAATCCGATTAATAATGAAACAGAGGAATCAAGTTCAGATTTTCCGATGAATTTTATTATTAACACCTTTCCGAAGAAAGCCGAGCTTAAACAATGCCCTCCTAAAACAGATGCTGTTAACTACGGAAAGTACTTAGTTACTGCAGCAGGATGTATGGATTGTCATACCAAACGAGATAAAGGAGAACCTTTTGCCGGTGGTTCTGAATTTAAATTTCCTGATGGATCTGTGGTTGCTTCGTCAAATCTTACACCTGACAATAAAACCGGCATCGGCAACTGGACGAAAGAGCAATTTATAAATCGCTTTAAAATATATGCCGACAGTTCGTATAAAAATCCAACAGTAAAACCCGGTGAGTTTCAAACAATGATGCCCTGGACAATGTATGCAGGTATGAATGCAGAGGATATTGCGGCTATTTATGATTATCTCCACAGTTTGAAACCTGTAGAGAATGCAGTAACAAAGTTTACGCCATTAAAAGAATAATATTCCTTATTCATCCTAAACATTTATCATCATGATTTACAAATTCTCCTTAATAGAGAAAATACTTCTTGCAAACGATGTTATCCCGCATCCCTTTGCTGACGCTTCATTCTCCGTTGGTCTGGGTTTTGCCTTGGGCAGTTCAATAAAATTGAAAATTGCTGACCAGCTATCAATGGAGTATAAAGATGTCGGGACAATTGCCCATGCAGCCAATGTAAGTGAAGTAGGGGCAGAACTGATTCTTGACTGTTTAGACGCTTTAGGGTATGTTCAGAAAAAAGGCAGTCAATATGCCTTTACAAAAAGAGGTTTCAAAAATCTTTCACCGGAATCGCCTCATAATTTCCGATATTTTATTCTATTCTGTGATTACTTGTATAAGGGGTATATCCATTTGGACGAAACCATTCGGCTTGGGAAAAGAGCGAATTCCAATATGCTTGAAGAAATGTCGGATTATGAGTGGGAACTGTTTTCAAGAGCCATGATAGATATTTCAAGCACCAATTATAAAGAAGTTGCAGGGAAAATACCTGTTTCTAAAAGTGCTCAAAAAATGTTAGACCTGGGTGGCTCGCATGGATTATACAGCATTGAACTCTGCAAACGAAATCCAAATTTAAAAGCCACCATTGTGGATTTACCTCCGGTAAAGAAATATGCAGATGAATGTATCAATAAACATAAAGCAGACAATAGCGTTTCATTTCTCCCTGCCGATTTCATGAAGGACGAACTACCTGGCAACAATGACATCATTCTTGCATTTAACATCATTCATGGGCTAAATACTGGAGAAAACGAAGCACTTGCAAAAAAAGTTTACCAGTCGCTGAACAATGGAGGAATGTATGTGATACTTGACCAGATAAAAGGCATAGGCGGAAGCTCACAAATGTCAAAAGCAACCACTTCCTATATGGCTCTGAATTTGTTGCATCAGGCCGGTGGTAAGACCTATTCTAAAAATGAAGTGGATGCATTCACTCAAAAGGCAGGCTTCAAAAATTCAGTTCTCAAAAAATTGAATGCTCCGGGTTTTGGTGTAATTATCTGCACTAAATAAAACAGTTCTGGTCAGTAATTCTATCTTTGACTGCGGAGGACACGCAGCCCTGTGCATAACAAGGTATTGCCAAAAGCGGGGCTGAACGGCTTCGATTGGGCATTTGTGCAAGGTTCAGCATTCGTTCTTCGATTGAAATTTCGTGCTATAATTCTGCCCGAACTTAAGGCGCGAAACTTTTAGCAATCCATAATAAGTCACAGCAGGGCAGAAAAAACGATATTTGCAATATAACGTTTTTAAAATGGAAGGCACAATACAAATTTACATGGAAAAGTTATCTGAAGGGCTTTATTTAGCTTAATCCGGTGATGTTTAAGGAATAGCACCCTAGGAAGAACTATAACCGAAACGCTTGAGATTACAAGAAATGTGGTTTAAAAAATTACTTGAATTTCAAATATTAAATCAAGACCTTTTTAAAAACTTGGGTGACACCTTTGACTATCCTTTGCTGTATATAAAATTAGCTGGTGGCAGTGAAAGAGATTCATGAACTTGCGCTGAAAGCATATCTGGAAAAGATAACGCTGCTGAATTATTCCGAAAGCACCTTAAAAAATTACACAAACCATTTTTCAAAATTCCTTGAATATTTTAGCGACAGGAAACCATCTTCCATAACTAAAGAAAGAGATTATGCAATACCTACTTGAGAAATGGAACGATAAGCTAAGTGCATCGGAGCAGAATCAGAAGATTAACTCGATCAAATTTTTTTATGAGAAAGTTTTAAATCGTCCGAAAGAAGTTTACGAAATCCCTCGTCCCAAAAAGCCATTTCAGCTTCCAGGGGTATTTTCGGAAAACGAAGTAAGAAGAATACTTGATGCTGAAGAGAATCTTAAGCATAAATGCA
>MWSW01000001.1 GCA_002050165.1 Candidatus Tepidiaquacellales bacterium OLB4/UTCHB1 | reverse complement strand
GAGTTCCGCAATGGTGCTTACCTCAACGCAGACGGGATCACCTTCTCAGGCAACAACGGCGCTATATGGGGCGGACTTGTATTCCACAACGCAGGCGGACAGACGCAAATTAAAAACTGCACTTTCAATGACGCGAAAATCTCAATTGACATAAAGAACACTACCGGCTGTTACGCTGACCTCGAAAAGAGGATTACCGGCAACACATTTAACCAACCAAGCATTGGCTCACACTCAATCCGCGCAGAAAATGTTTTCAAACTTTTACTTCAGGGAAATACATTTAATATAGCGGCTAACAAAACCGGTGTAGAAATTCTAAATCGTATTAATGCGGGCAATTCTCAGGAAGATGGTGGCAATTAACGAATTCATTTACGACTGATAACATCTTTTAACAATCAAATCAAACCTTTAACCAGAGATAATAACTTTGTTTGATGGGTTTAAATCAGCCGGAACTTACACGGTAACATTCAACGCATCGCACCTTTCGAGTGGGGTGTATTTCTACCGGATTGAAGCCGGCGAATTTGTGAGCGTTAAGCGGATGGTGCTCCTGAAGTAATGAAATAAACTTCCAACGTTTTTTCTATTGAAAAAAAGCGGAGCAGTTGCTCCGCTTTTTTGTTGTGTGAATTCAGATCAGCAATTGAAAATAATGAGTACTTCATTTGAGGAAAAATTTAATAAGGGTAAATTTTTGTATTGTTTAAGTGTGTGGGGGGGGGGTACAAGTTATAATAAATCACAACCGGAGTATAAATCCGAATAATACAAGCCCGAAAAAACCCCTTGAAATTTAGACATGAATGAATTAAATATGAGCAAAGATAAAACAAAAGAAATGAGAAACACAATCGTAGCTATTGCAATAGCGCTGTTGACAGCTAACGCGCTTGAAGCTCAGAACCCGCAGTGGAAAGTTTATAATACAGGTAATTCGGGATTGCCAGGTGATTTAGTTGGAAGTTTAGCCGTCGATATTGACTGTGATAATAAAAATATAATATGGATTGGTACTGGTTTAAAAACCCCAGGAATCACTAAATTTGATGGACAAAATTGGACTTATTTTGATAGTTCTTTTTTTGGTTTTTCTTTCTCAGCTGTATCAATTAGTATTGACACTAAAAAAAACTTATGGATAGGAACAAATAAAGGATTACTCAAATTTTACAACAATATTTGGACAATTTTTGATACTAGTAACTCTGACATTCCAACTAATTTTGCTCTATATCTACATATAACGAAAGGTGACACCATTTTGATTGGTTCTCCGGCATATGGTAAATGGTATTTTGAATTTGATGGTTTTAGCAATTGGAAAATTATTGATCCAAAAATGTTTCCTTCCCAAATGGATGTTTCAAATGTGAATTACGAAATTAGCACTAGTAAAAGGTGGATGACGAACAGAAGGTTTGTTGGAGCTGTACTTTATGATGGAGATAAGTTCACAACTTATTCGACAACGAATTCAGGTATTAGTTCAAATGAAATATTAGGATTGGCAATAGATAAAAACAACAACAAGTACTTTGGCTCTGAATTTGCAATGGGTATAAGTAAATTAGACTCTTCAAATTCAAATTGGTCAGTTTTTGGTTTTGGATTGTATGCAGCCCGTGAAATAGAAATAGATAGAAATGGCAATATTTGGTGGATTTCCAAAGGTGTACAAGCACTAGGAGGGCTGTTTAAAGCAACGCAAGATTTTAATGAAGTTTCAGTCTGGAATGCACATAACTCACCACTATCATCAGACCCATTATCTATCGCAATCGATAGCAATAATAATAAATGGATAGGATGTAATAATGGTTTATTTGTTTTCAATGAAGGTGGAATTATAAATATTGACGATAAAAATTTCACCATTCCTGATAAATTTATCTTGCACCAGAACTTTCCAAACCCGTTTAATCCTACTACAATCATAAAATATGAACTGAAATTTAATGCTACAATAAAGCTTAAAGTTTATGATTTGAATGGAAAACTTGTAAAAACTTTGGTTAACAGAAAACAAACTCCTGGTAGCTACAGTGTGGAATTTGAGGGGAATAATTTTTCAAGTGGTGTTTACCTGTATGTATTAAACATTGAAGATGCGTCGGGACAGAGGTTCAGAAAGACAAAGAGAATGTTACTTCTAAAATGACGTTAGTTTAGATTAGTTGTGAAAGCATCTCATCGTGAATAGTGTCTGAAAGATTTATCTCAGTAAACTAAAAAAAAGATTGTATTACAAAATGGTTTTGTAACTTCAACCTCTATGTAAGAAAAAATTTAACATTCGTTGATTATAAAGGAGTAAAACCAATTTCATTAAACTAAACGTAGTAAACATGAATAAAGCAATTATTCTTATTTTTTTGCTTATAATCAATACAGTTGCAATCGCTGAATGGGATTTAAAAATTGATGTAGGTCCGTCAGTGAACTGTTTTATAAGATTAAAAACAGTTTCTGTCCCGTTCGAAGGATATAATCGAGCAGATAAAAATTTAGCTCAATTCAATCGAGTCGGAGTTGCATTAAATGGTGACTTGCATAGAAGATTTTATACACAGAATTTATTTACCGAGAGGTCACACATCTTTTTTGAATATACAGGAGCGGGAGGGACAAGATTAGTTTCCAGTTTTTCTGAAACCGGTCCTACAAATTATTATGGGTGGACGTATGCTAAATATTTATTTGAGATTGTAGATTTGAGTTTTCCAAGTGATACTTTCAAGTTTTATTGGAATGCTTTGGATAGTAAAATTGGAAGTCGAAATTGGCAAAATGAAGTTTACTTCAGGGATTGGGAATTCAAATATCGTGTCTTACCAAGTAACGAAAGAGCAATATTGATTTTTGGTAAAGGTGGAGAACCCGTTGAAGGTGTTTACTATGATACAGTTTTTTTATCGGATCAATATAAGGAAATTAAACTCTGGAAATTATTGTATGATCGAGAACAACCTTGGGAAAGAAATTTTTATGCAAGAACAACACCGTTTCCGATTTCAAACATCAATATTTATATTGACCCAAATGATCCAAACGCATTACCGGTTAATGAATACACTTTAGGCACAACCATTATTTTCGATACTATATATCCAAAATTTGATGACCCAGTTTTAGGTGATACGAATAAGTACGGATATAATACCATCATGGATATTAATTATTATTTTAATCCACTAATTAACCCTGCAGAGAGAGGAAATCATTTGTTTACACCAGGAAGGTATGCTTTATACCAATATATTAATCACAATAAAACATTTACAACAAGAATTATTGCTCAAGAAAATGATACCCTCATAATAGATACTAATAAACATTTTTGGATAAATGGTACCACTACAGTTTCTTTTGAAAAAGTAGGAGATCAATTAATTTTTGAAGATGGATCTCATTTAAATCTCATGAAGGATGCTAGCATTAGAGTAATTGAATCAGGCTCTATAGTTGACAAAGGAGCTACAAAGGATTTCTCATCGGGTTCATTTGTAACAGTAATGGCGAATTCAAAACTTATAGTTGATGGGCTCAATGTCACCTATCCGGCAAACGCAAGAATTGAAATTGAAGCCAACGGATATTTGATACTTAAAGACAACTCAACTCTTATCTTTGACGGTGAAGGTGCTCACCTTGAAATCCATCCCGATGCAAACCTCATCCTCGGCGAGAACTCTAAGATTGAGTTCCGCAATGGCGCTTACCTCGACGCAGACGGGATCACCTTCTCAGGC
>MWSW01000005.1 GCA_002050165.1 Candidatus Tepidiaquacellales bacterium OLB4/UTCHB1 | reverse complement strand
ACAGGTGTCGTAATACTAAGTAACGATTTTTATGTCCATTGAAATTGAACTGTTATTTCTATGGTGAACTGCCACTTGATTTCGTTTTAATTTCAATAAATGGTATTACATTTTATCAGGTGCTGAAATTCCGATTATGCGGAAACCGTTGGAGAGAATTATTTTTGTGGCTCTGCACAAAGCAAGTCGTGATTTTGATAGTTCAACGTTGTCAGAATCGAGCACACGATTATTGTGATAAAATGAATGAAATCCGGAGGCAACTTCGTTAAGGTATGGAATCAGTTTATATGGTTCAAGGTTTACTGAACATTCATGAATTATTTCAGGGAATCTGCCGAGAGTTTTAATTAAACATAACTCATCCTCAGTTCCAAGTTTCGAAAAATCCACCTCAGGGTTGTCCGAGAGTACATCGTAATTCTGCTGTGCATTTCTCAGAATCCCACAAATTCGCGCGTGTGCGTATTGGAGATAATATACAGGATTTTTGTCTGATTGATCTTTTGCGAGTTCTATATCGAAGTCAAGATGAGTATTAGGATTTCTCATTACGAAGAAAAATTGAGTCGCATCAACCCCGACATCATTTATTAGTTCTTCAAGATAATATACGTTATCGCTTCGTTTGCTCATTCTCACTGATTCATCTCCCCGTTTAAACGTTACCATTTGGTGAATTATGACATTGATATTTTTGTTGTCATATCCTGCTTTTTTTATCCCATAAAGGACTTCTTTGTATGTATCACCGTGATCCGAACCGAAAATATCAACTATCAGATCAAAGCCACGTTTTACTTTATCAATATGATATGCCATGTCAGGTAACCGGTAAGTAGGCTCTCCGGTTGATTTTACAATGACTTTATCTTTATCGAACCCTTCAGTTTTTTCCATTTTTAACCAAAGCGCTCCGTCCTTTTCATAAACCATTTGAAACTCCCTGAACCTGTTGATTAGTTCTTCAATTTTTCCTGTTTTATATAAAGATGATTCATTGAAAAACACATCGAAGGAAATCCCCATTAGATTGAGCACTTTTTTTATTAGATTAAAATTATAGTCTTCCCCGGAAAGTTTAAATATTTCTAAATTATCGGATGATTTTAGTTCATCCTTTTTACGATTGTAAATCAGGTTAGCAATATCTTTAATGTAATTCCCGCTGTATCCATCTTCAGGGAAAGGGAAGTCCGGATTGAATATCTGCATATATCTTGCGTGAACAGATTTTGCGAGATTATCCATTTGACTGCCAGCATCGTTGTAATAATATTCACGGACAACATTATAACCTGACCATTCGAGTAAGTTTGCTATTGCTTTCCCGAGAGCAATATTCCTGCCGTGACCTGCATGCAAAGGTCCGGTTGGGTTTGCGCTTACCCATTCAATATTTGCACGTTTCCCTGAATTAATGCTAAGCTTTCCATAGTTAGAATTCTCATCTAAAATTTTTTCAACAATTTTAAAGAAATATTTTGAATTAAGTTTGAAGTTGATAAAACCCGGTCCGGCTATTGAAATACTTTCAATAATTTCATTGTCATATTTTAGAGAATCGGATAATTCTATAGCAAGATCTCGTGGTTTTTTCCCAAGCTTTTTTGATAAAACTAAAGCTGCATTTGTACTTAAATCCCCATGCGAGGGATCTTTTGGAATATCAACTTTAATTTGCGAAGCGTCATCGAAGTCGATTGTTTCTTTAAGCAGACTTAAAATGTATTCTTTAATCATTTGGATTTAATCCATCCTTCTTTTTTGTACCAATCAATTGTTTCTTTAAAACTCTCTTTGAGAGTTAACTTCTGTCTGAACCCAAGTTCACGCTTGGCTTTCTCATTTGAACATATCCAGCGGGGTTGAGTAATGTCCTTACATTTTTCAACGTTGAGAGTTGCAGCCTGTTTGGTAAAGTTTGCAAAGAATTGTGAAATGTATCCGACTGAAAAGACCAATGAATGTGGAAGTCTAATTTTTATGGCTTTCTTATTGAGAAGTTCACCAGTAACAGCTCCGATTTGATCCCAGTTAAATGCATCGTCCATGCAGATAAAATAAGTCTGTCCGTTTGATGCATCAGATTCAGCCGCAAGGATGATACCATCAATTAGTTCATCAATATAAACCAAACTTAGAAATTTTTCTTTGAAACCGATAATACTATTGAGCCCGTTATTATATGTTTTAAAGTAAATGAGAATTTCCTTATCCCTTGGGCCGAAGACTGCCGGCGGTCTTATAATTGTGTAATTTAACTTATCTCTGAATTTATGTAATTCCTGCTCGGCTTTTAGTTTTGTTTCACCGTATGAAGTAATAGGTTTTGGTGTATATTCTTCGGTAATGGGTTCTTTATCCGGAGCCGGTCCGCACACAGCAAGTGATGAAATGTGTACGAATTTTTTTAAATTCGGATTTACTTCATGAGAAATTTCAACAAGGTTTTTTGTGGCGATATTATTGCCTCTTTCGTAATCAGTATAATTTTTCGCTTTGATGACTCCTGCAACGTGAAAAACATAATCAACATTCTTTATAGTGTCTTTCAATATATTGTCCGAAAAAAGGTCGCCTTCGACATAATTGATTTTTTTTGCGTCGAGCCATTTCGTATCCGATGTTTTTCTTTTTAACGCAAACACCTCGACATTTTTTGCCAGTAAACGGTCAATTAAATGGCTACCAACGAAACCGGTCCCACCGGTAACAAATGCTTTCATCTATAGATTATGAAATTTTTTTAGAAATAAAATGACATAGAAGTTAGAAATAATTCTGTGTACTTTCCACCTCATTTTTTTTCTGAGATAACTATAATAAATAATTTTAATTACTTCAATCATTAATGGACTTATTTCAAAAATGTTATTCTTTCACAAGAGCGGACGAGGTTAAGGGAGCCGGGTTTTATCCATATTTCAGAGCTATCGAAGCTAACGAAGGACCGGTTGTGAAAATTGAGAACCGGGAAATTATAATGGCTGGTTCAAACAATTACCACGGTTTAACCACTCACCCGAAAGTAAAAGAGGCAGCCATTAACGCAATCAGGAAATATGGCACCGGTTGTTCAGGATCGCGGTATCTGACGGGTACACTAGACCTCCATATCCAGCTTGAGGAAAAACTTGCTGATTTTCTTGAAAAAGAAGCTGTTTTACTCTTTTCTACGGGTTACCAAACTGCGCAGGGAATAATTCCTACTTTAGTATCCAAAGGCGAATTTATTATTTCTGATAAAGACAACCATGCAAGTATTGTAGCTGCAAACATGATGGCGAAAGGAGGGTTTGCAGAGTTTAAGAGGTATAAGCATAACGATATGTCTGACCTCGAAAGAGTACTTAGTGCTTTGCCGGTAGATGCTCCGAAATTGATTGCGTCTGACGGAGTATTTTCTACAACCGGTGAAATTGTCGAACTGCCAAAACTTGTTGAACTCGCAGGGAAATACAATGCAAGGTTATTGATTGATGACGCTCACGCTACCGGTGTGATTGGGCATTGCGGTCGAGGAACGGCGAGTGAGTTCGGGCTGACAGACAAGGTTGATATGATAATGGGAACGTTTTCGAAAACCTTCGCATCTCTCGGGGGATTTGTAGCAGGTGAACGTGCCGTCATTAACTACCTTAAACACCACGCACCTGCGTTAATTTTTTCTGCATCTCCTACACCGGCTTCTGTTGCCGCCGCAGATGCAGCATTAGAAATTGTAAAGGAACATCCTGAAACAGTGACTAAACTTGTGTCGAATGCTCAATACATGCGAGATGGATTTGTTAATATGGGATTTCGAGTATTGGACGGCAGGACAGCAATTGTTCCCGTTATTCTCGGTGATGATATGCTTGTGTTTAGGTTTTGGAGGAAATTGTTCGATGCCGGTGTGTTCGTAAATGCGTTTATCTCACCCGGTGTTCCACCGAATATGGCAATGCTTCGGACTTCTTACATGGCAACACATGAGAAACAGCATTTGGACAGAATTCTTGAAATATTTAACGATATCGGTAAGGAAATGGAAATTATAAGTTGATTACAAAAATAAAAATATTTGCTCTATTCGCCATTTTGTTAAGCATTACAATTGTTGCCTGCAAAGGCGATAGTACCACAGGTGAAAATCAGTCTGATTCTGATACATCAGCAAATTTAAGTAAAGAAGAGTTGTTTGCAGATGTTATGGTGAATGATTTTCTGAAAGAAGACGATGTTGAACTTCAGGAATATTTACAAACCGAAATATTTCCACTTACAGTTAATTCAGAGCGGATTTATATTGAACAACTCTCAACGAATGAGTATTTGATTACAATGTTGGAAGGTGATACTAAAAAAAACATTATTATCACAAAATATTTTGATTCCTTAAATGACCAGATATTTTTTGAAAGGTCTGAGGTAATACAAGAGACTGATTCAATAGAAGATCAATGACTGTTTTGAAAATTGCCCGCTATTTATTAACTTTGTAATGCGTTCTGTTAAATAAGATTTGCGGTTCCGATTAGTTTTGGGATTAATAGGGAATCCGGTGAAATACCGGAACTGTCCACGCAACTGTAAAAAGTGTAATCCAAACCAAAAAGCCACTGTCAGCTGATGGGAAGGCGGGGAGGTTTAGCTTTAGTCAGGAGACCTGCCGTAAATCAATCATTCATATTCTTCGTGGGAAAGTATTATGGGTATAAAATGAGAATCCTTGTCTCTTTGTATCCGTGTTTTTCAACGGAAAGAGATAAGGATTTTTTTTTAGCTAATTTTAATATGCTGAAAATAATTTTAGCACTGATATTGTTAATTGCGTTTAATAACGCACTATGTCAACAGGATGAATCAATTAATGAATATTCAATTGAGGAAATTAACGTTGAAGGATTGCTGGTGAAAACAGATCAGTTTTTTTCACCTGTTAAAGTTTCGTTGATTGATCGTGATAAGATAGAATCATCCAATGGCTCCGGTTTAAGCAACTTGCTCATGTTTGAACCGGGAATATCGTTACGTTCATACGGTGGCGGTATGGGACTTCAAACAATCTCTGCCAACGGTTTGTCGTCATCTCAAACGCTTGTACTGATTGACGGACAGCGAATGAACTCAAATCAAAACTCAACTGTTGACTTTTCGCTGATTTCAAAAAATAATATTGAAAGAATTGAAATCATTAACAGCGGTGCAAGCGCATTATACGGCTCAGATGCTGTATCTGGAGTGCTTAATATTGTAACGAAAAAATTAAAAACAGAATCTTTCAGTACAACTGCCGAACTCCAGACAGGAAGTTACGGGTTTGGAAAAGTAAGTTTTGATATAAATGCCGGATTGAAAAACGTTTCATTTAACGCAGAATTTAATCGGGAATACTCACGGAACAATTACGATTATAAATTCAACAATGGAGTGCAATATATTTTGAAAGAGAGATTACACGCAGATTACAGGCTGAATAATTTCGGATTGAAAGTTCAGTATAAAAATGGCAGTAATTCAAAATTTACTTTTTCCGGGAAGTATTACGATGCATTCAGGAATATTCCAGGTATTGAAACCGGCAATGAACCGTCAAAATCAAATCAGATTGACAGAGAATTTAACCTCGCGTTGGATTATAGCCACACGGGTGAAACGATTTTTTCAAGTCGGATATATTTCAAACGCCACATTATGAATTACGGGGTAAGCGGCTTAGTTGATGACAATTACATAAACTCAGAAGTTTCAACCGTAAATACTTTAATGATCAGTTCGGTTACAACAGGAATTGAAGCGGGCTATTTTGGCTTCAACGGTAGCAACCTTGAAAATTTTAATGGTCGGGTTAAATTATCAGCCTTTGCAAGTTCAGTATTCAAGATTGGTGAATTTTTACAGCTGTTTCCTTCATTAAGGTTCGATAGCTTTTCGGATATTAAAAGGAAAAGTCTTACCGCGAAGATAGGGTTAAATTTCATACCAATTGAAAGAACTAACCTGCATTTGAGATTGAATGCCGGAAATAATTTCAGAGTACCAACATTTAATGATATGTATTGGAGTGAATCAGGTAATCGGAGCCTTCATCCTGAAACTTCATTTAATATTGATGCAGGTTTAATTTACGGATTTCAGTTAGCTATGAACCACACTTTCGACATTAACTATTCTAGAATAGATTATAGTGATAAAATCGTATGGATTCCGACTAATTCAGGTATATGGAAGCCGCAAAATATTAATCGGTCGGTTTCAGATATACTTTGCTTCGTTCTTGAAAGCGAGATATTTAATGCGGATGATTTTGGGCTTACCGCTTTGAATGGATTTACAATTAATCAGACCAGAAGAAAAAGCAACGATGAATTCGACGGTAATGAACTTATTTACGTTCCAATCCAGCAATTTCAATCCTCATTAAGGTTGCATTACAAAAACTTCGGAATGAATTTATTTTATTCGATGATAGGGAAACGATTTATTGACAATGCAAATTCAAGTTTACTTCCGGCAGTTGATATTGTTGATGCAAATATAAATTACGGTTTGGATATAAGCGATTATTCATCGGTAAACTTCAGGATTGAAGTTAATAATCTTTTAAATTCAAATTATCAGTTAATCTCCGGATATCCAATGCCGTTGAGGAATTTCAGATTTTCAATAAAACTAAATTACAAATAAATGGACGACAAGATTAAAGAAGTGCAATCCGGTGGTTCCAAATTCAAAGAGAAAATGTTGAAGACAATCGAGGGATATAAAAGTTTAACAGAAGAGCAAAAGAATTGCATTCATCTTTATTTCGGATACGGGAAAGGCAAGACAACAGCAGCGATGGGACTTGCAATACGGGCTCTTGGCGCAGGTAAAAAGGTTGCGATTGTACAATTCGATAAGGGATATGACGGAGTGAATGAACATTACTCAGAGAGAATTATCTTACGTAAACTTGCTGCAGATGGCTACCCGGTTAAACTATTTCCATCCGGTTGTGAAAGGATGAATGCCGATGGTACTTTCCGGTTCGGGAACACCGTTGAAGATCGTCAGGAAGCACAGCGGGCGTTGGAAATAGTTAACGATTTGATTACGACCGGTGAACAAAATTTGCTTATACTTGATGAAGTAATTGCTGCGGCTGCATACAACCTTATCAAACGTGCGAATGTTGAAAGCATTATTGATTTGTTTAGGGAAAATCAGAGATTCGAACTAGTGATGACCGGACACAAAATATGGAAAGAAATTGAGGATAAAGTTGACTTAATAACAGAAATGAAAAAAGTTAAACACTATTTCGATGCGGGAATACCAGCCCGTCAGGGAATAGAATTTTAAAATCAAAAATTCATATCAAATGAGAAAAATTTATCTCCTGCTATTTTTAGTTCTTATTTTTGTAGTTTCATCATGTAACCGGGATTCGGTTATAGAGCCTGAACCTCCACCGCAAATTTCTGTTACCGGTGCTTATATTCTTTCGGAGGGCAGTTTTAATGCGACAACATCCCAATTATCGTTTTATAATATTCCGGATGATACTTTTTCTGTAAGCATATTCAATCCGGGAAATCTCGGTTTATTTCCGAGCGGTTTAATCAAACAGGATAATTATATTTACATAGCTGAACAAGGTAATTTCGGTAGTCCCGGAAAAGTTTATAAACTTGATACGAATGGTACTGTGGTATCGGTGAATAATTCGGTTGGAATGAATCCATACTCACTTGCATATTCAAACGGAAAAATTTATGTGACGAATGGTCCGGCAAGTAATGTTACAGTTCTTGATGCAGTAACATTGAACTTTATAACCGAAATCACAGTCGGCGTGTACCCGCAGGAAATTGTAGCCCTCGGGAACCGTGTTTTTGTTTGCAATACAAGTCTGTACGGTGGAGCCGAAGATTCAACGGTGAGCGTTATTAACTCTAACGCGGATTCGGTTGAGAAAACTATCACGTTGAGAAAAGATCCGGGTTCTATTATTGTTAACAATGATTACAGGATTGTTGTCGGATGCAGTGGTGGGAGCAATATGATATACTTTATTGATAAAGACACGTTAGGAATAGTTGATTCCGCGTATGTTCCCGATGGATTTGGCACAAATATTGCAGTTGACGGTGAGACAAGTAATATTTATTTCATTTCGGGGAATGGGAATGTAGTCAGGTTGAATCAACAAACTAAATTTTCCGAAATCGTAATTAACGCTGGTTCGTCATCATTCTTTTATGGGTACAACTTTGATTGGCGAAACCGTAAACATTATGTTTTAGATGCAAGAGATTTCGCATCACCCGGAAGTTTGCACATATTCTCTATTGGCGGAACTTTTGAAAAGTCGTTCAATACCGGAATTGCACCAAGAAGGGTGATTTTCAAATAGCATTGCACTTAAAACGAGATAATTCGATGTTTGTGGATGGTTGAACTCAAAGGTGGAAATAAGTTCTCATACATTCATAGAGAAACTTTTCCCAATGTATTTAAAAGAGTTGGTGATGATGGTCAAGATGATGAGTTTAGGGTTTATATCAAAAATTCCGTAATTAATGAAATTGATGAGTATTTAGCATCTGATAAAACTAAAGAGTTGGGGGGAGTACTTATCGGTAATGCGTATAAGACTTCGAAGGATATCAGATTTATACACATCACGGATTTTATTCATGCTGAACACACTGAAGCATCGGTTTCGAGGTTAACATTTACACACAAGACCTGGGAATCAATTGGCAGAAAGCTGGATAATGAATACGAAGGTAAAATTGTACTTGGCTGGTATCACTCGCATCCGGGGCATTCTGTTTTTATGTCTGATTACGATGTGTTTATACAGAAGAATTTTTTCGATATGGAGTTTATGACCGCATACGTTTTCGATCCTGTCTTGAACCAGCGGGCTTTTTTTTACAAATTGTATGATAAAATTCAAAAAATAAAAAACTTTTATATATCGGGGGATTACACAATGGCAAACAGGGATATAGAAAATATCGTTGATGATTCACAAACAGTGAATGAATTCTACGGACCGCAACCAAACCGGAGCGGATTTAGTATGGCTTGGAATATAGTTTTACTTGTGCTTGTGTTGATTAGCCTGTATTATGGTTATACAGGACACAGAAAAGCTCAGGAGCTTGAAGCGAAAACTGAGAGAGCGAGGGTAATTTACCTTGAGGTAGATAAAATCCGGAATGATCAAAATATTTTATCTCAAAGGCTTGATAACTTTATTCTGGAAATGAGAACACCGAAAACACCGGATACTTTGAGGAGTGATACAACAAAGACTCCATAAATAGTGAGACCGAGGGTGAGGAGATTAAAGTCGGATTACGAGAGTATGTTATCCGAATTTACAAAGCACAAATATATTTCTTTTGAAAGCCTAAATGAAAATTCAGAATATCCGGACAAATACATAGTGCATTACAAAAATATCTCAAGTGTCAGGTTATCAGCAGATTCTCAAAAAGGTAATATACTTGTTGACCGGATAACACTGCACACTGCAGAGATATACCTTCACAATGAATATCCACGGATAAAGCCGCAATGCTTTTTACTCACGGAAATTTTTCACCCGAACATCAGGAAATCATCACCTAACGATATTTGTATAGGTGATTACTGGTCATCCGGTGAAACCTTGGTTGATATTGTCTATCAAATTGGTGAAATGATCATGTTTCAGAATTACAACATCAAAAGTCCGCTTAACGGTGTCGCAGCAAAGTGGGCGCGTGAAAACGAATCGTTGTTCCCGATAGATAGCACTAATATCAGGTCACCTGAATTGGATGTGAAATTAACTGCAAAGAAAAATATTGATATCGAATTAAAATGATACTGCCCTATCAGAGTAAATTCCCGTTAATTAAAAAGAATGTTTTCATTTGCGATGGCGCGGTTATTGTTGGTGATGTCGTACTTGAAAACGATGTTAGTGTCTGGTTCAATGCTGTTATACGAGGAGATGTTAATTACATTCGGGTAGGTGCAAAGACAAATGTTCAGGATAATGTTATGCTACACGTTACATATAAGAAGTATCCTCTTGAAATCGGGGAAAGTGTAACCATAGGTCATAATGCAGTAGTACACGGTTGTAAAGTTCACGACAGAATTTTAATTGGAATGAGTGCGGTATTGCTTGATAGGTGCATCGTAAATTCAGATTCACTGATTGCTGCAGGGACAGTTGTCAGGGAAGGTTATGAAGTTCCATCAGGAGTTTTGGTTGCAGGTGTTCCTGGTAAAATCATCCGGGATCTTACAGATGATGAAATTGCAAAAATAAAACAAAGTGCGGAAAACTACCTTTACTACGTTTCAGAATATAAAAAAAATGGTTACAACGGAATAAAAATTAATTCTGCTAAAGCGTTTTCTTAGTTGCTAAATAAAATCTGTATAAATATTTTTGCAAAGTCGTTCTTTCAAATTTAACATTCTACTCAGCGCACAGATGTTGTCTTTGCATTTGGAATTATTATTTAATTTTTTTTGTCTGTGAGTTGGGTTTTAAATGCAAAGGCAGTAAAAACGGAGGATAAATGCCTAAAGGTAATGTCAAATGGTTCGATGCTAAGAAGGGTTATGGGTTTATAGTAGGAGAGGATGGCAGCGATATTTTCGTTCATTTCTCTGCGATAATTTCAGACAAGTCTTTTAAGACTCTGGATGAAGGTGCAGAAGTTGACTACGAAATAATATCAGATGATAAAGGAGATAAGGCAGTCAATGTTAAGTTAGTTTAACAGTACCAGAGCATCCGAAACCCTAATTGATTTTTTCAATTAGGGTTTTTTTAATATATTTGTGTGAACAATAAATCATTGCACTTGGATATTATTGCAATAAAAGAATTTTTCGGTGAAGAACCTGTTACTGAAAGTGGATCTTCGTCTTTCAATATTAAAGCCGATAACAACAAAATTAAAATTCACCTAGAAATATTCCCGGATAATCAAACAGGAAATTATCTCATTTCCGTTTATACTAACAATTGTCATCTTCAACTGCACGACTGTACCAGGGTTATACAAAGCGATATGCTTGAAGAACTCTTATTTATATCTGAAGATGACAATAAACTGTCAGGCCTCATAATTTCAAAAAACGGCGATTGTGCAATGTATTCTGATGTGTTGAAAAAGGATATTAATTCCGACCTGGCAGAGCTTAGTTCAGAGAAGTTGCTCGCAGCTGTAGCCCTTTCAATTGCCGATATATAATCTTTCGGAATTATTTTTGACAAAAGTAAATTTCATATTTGAACACCTGCCCGATAACCGGCTATCCAAAAAAGAATTTAAGGGAAAAGTTAAGATGGCACTTCGTATAATTGAAGAATCTGAAAATATGAATCTCGAATCAGTAAACCTCCGGATTACAGATGACGAAAGTGTGAGGGAGTTTAACAAAAGTTATTTGAATCATGATTATTATACAGACGTGATAACTTTCGATTATAATGACGGTACAGCCGATGTAATGATTTCTTCAGTCACGGTCCTAAAGAATGCTGAAAATTATTCCGTTAGTTTTTCAAACGAGCTTCTGAGGGTTGTTATTCATTCATTCCTGCATCTTGCAGGTTATGATGATATCTCTCTGGCTAAACAAAAAATAATGAAATTAAAAGAAGATCACTATTTGAAAGTGGTTGAAACTATTACATTTTAATATACGTTAGGCAAAATAAAATCATTCGAACAAATGCAAAAATCATTAGTAATTGTTGAATCACCATCAAAGGCAAAAACAATCAACAAATATCTGGGTAAAGATTTCGTTGTTGAAGCTACCGTCGGACACATCAAAAATCTTCCTAAAAGTAAAATCAGTGTTGACATAGAAAACGGTTATAAACCTGATTATGAAATTATTTCTGGTAAAGAAAAAGTATTGAAATCAATCAAGACCCTTGCGAAAAATTCAGACCGTATTTACATAGCTACTGACCCTGACCGTGAAGGTGAAGCCATAGCGTCTGATATTGCAGAGGAGATTAAATCAGTGAACAAGCCAATTCTAAGAGTTTTGTTTAACGAAATAACCAAAACGGGAATTCAGCAAGCGATGGAAAATCCGCTTACCATAAATGAAGAGTTAGTGAAATCTCAAACTGCCCGTAGAGTCATGGATCGCATACTCGGATATAAGGTTAGTCCGTTTCTTTGGAAAACTTTCTTTTTCGGACTTTCAGCAGGGAGGGTTCAATCGGTTGCTTTAAGAATTATATGCGAAAGAGAGCTTGAGATAAAAAACTTTATCCCAAAAGAATACTGGACAATCGAGGGAAGTTTTGCAAAACCTTCAGGTGGTGGAAGCCCGTTCGTTGCGAAGCTTTTTAAGATTAACAATGTTACTCTTAAATTCAACGGAGAGAAACCATGTATCGAAAATATAGATCAGGCGCATAAAATTGTTGAGGAATTAAAAGGCGATAAATTTAAAATCACTGATATAAGTCTGAAGGAGGTAAAACGTAACGCGCCATTACCGTTCACGACAAGTGTAATGCAACAGGCGGCATCAACTCGATTAGGCTACAATCCAAAGAAGACAATGATGCTCGCTCAAAAGCTCTATGAAGGTGTTGAAATTAAAAAAGGCGAAGGTAATGTCGGATTGATAACTTATATGCGAACTGATTCAACAAGGGTAAGTCCGGTTGCATTAAAAAATGTTCACAAGTATATTGAAGAGCACTACGGAAAAGAGTACGTGGGAAAATCAACAGTAAAGCCAGAAAAGAAATCTGCCAGAAAAGTTCAGGATGCTCACGAAGCTATAAGACCAACAGATGTGAATATTCATCCAGATTCTATAAAGTTAGACAGAGGATTAAAGGAATTGTATTCAATGATATGGCAACGTTTTGTTGCCTCGCAAATGTCTCCAGCAGTTTTTGATCAAAAGACTGTAGTCATAAAAAATGTCAGTGCAAGGGGAAACCCCAATTCTTACTTATTTAAATCAGTCGGCAGGATTACAAAATTCAGTGGATATATGAAAGTCTATGAAGTAATCCAGGATGAAGGTGAAGTAAAAACAGAAGAAGAGTTTTCAAAAATTCCTGATAATTTAAGTGTTGACGATTATCTAAAATCGATTTCACTTCTAAAGCAACAGCATTCTACAATCCCGCCACCAAGATTTACAGAAAGTTCATTGATTAAGCAACTCGATACTCTTGGAGTTGGCAGGCCGAGTACATTCGCTCTGATCGTATCAACCGTTATTGACAGAAAATATGTAGAGCTTAGCGAGCGCCGTTTATATGCAACTGAATTAGGTTTAAAAGTTAATGAAATTCTCATCAAACATTTTCCGGATATTATTGATGTAAGTTTTACAGCAAAGATGGAGGATGAACTTGATACGATTGCAAATGGTGCTGCGACTTATAAAGAAGTACTTGATGATTTTTACGTTCCATTCAGCAAAGACCTCACAGAAGCTGATTTACGCGCGCTTGAAATTAAAAAATCATTATCGGAAAAAACAGAGATACCATGCCCGGAATGTGGCAATGAAACCGGCGCAGTGATGGTGAAAAAATGGGGACGAAACGGTCAATTCCTCGCATGTGAAAAATACCCTAAGTGTAAAGCATCAATGCCGCTTCTGGAGGAACATGAAGAAAATCAAAAACTGGCCGAAGGAGTAACCTGTGATTTGTGCGGGGCTCCTATGGCAGTTAAAGTTGGGAAATTTGGAAAATTTTACGGATGTACAAATTATCCAAAGTGCAATGGAATAAAGCCGATCACGCTCGGGATAAAGTGTCCGAAATGTGAAACCGGTGACCTGCTTGAGAGGCGTGGCGGAAAGTTAAAGAGGTTGTTTTATGGTTGTTCAAGATATCCAGACTGCGATTTCATATCAAATTATTTGCCGGTAAGACAAGTATGCGATAACTGTAACAACAACTACCTCGTAAAGAAATTTACGAAGAAAGACGGCGACTTTCTCGAGTGTCCGGTTTGCAAGAGCAAGACTTTATTGAAGTCTGAAATCAAAGAGGAAATGGAAGTTTAAAATAATAACAAAATGAACAGAAGAGATTTCTTACGAACCGGAATAATAGGGTGTTGCGGCGCTGCACTTTCAAATTCGGTTGCAGATTCCGTTTTTGCAGGGAGACTTTCCAATGAAAAGGAATATCAATCTTACCTTTCGGCTTTTTATAGCCTGACTGATATTGACTTCAAACGACTCGCGGATATAGCCATTGAAACTGCAAAAAAAAGGAATGCCTCTTATTCCGATATTAGAATTTGCAAGTTTCGGAATCAGCGAATTAATACTCGGGAACAACGGGTTACCGGTATCAATGATGGTGAAGATTTTGGTTTCGGTGTGAGGGTTGTTAGTAAAGGTTCGTGGGGATTCGCTTCAAGTTATAAAATAAATGAACAGGAAATCATCAGAGCGGTCAATATTGCATGTGACCTGGCAGAAGCAAATGCAACATTGCAAATAAAAACTGTTACACTTGCGCCGGTAAAAGCTCATGTTGACGAATGGAGTACTCCGGTTTTAATTAATCCGTTTGAAATATCAATTGATGATAAAATATCCAGACAATTAAATAACAATAAAATCGCAAACGAGGCAGGTGCTGATTTTGTTGATTCATTTATGTGGTTTGTCAACGAATGGAAATATTTTGCATCGTCAGAAGGTTCATATATTAAACAAAACCTTATCAGGATGTGGGCTGAGACTGAAGTAACTTTAATTGACAAATCTACAGGGGAGTTTGCATCAAGGAAAACACTAAGCCCTCCAATAGGCAGAGGTTATGAACAGGTTAACGAATATCCATGGGCTGAAGAAATCAACCGGTGTGTTGAAAACTCAAAGGTGAAACTTAAAGCACCTTCAGTAAAGCCAGGGAAAATGGATATCATTCTCGACCAGCAGAACCTTTGGCTCACAATTCACGAATCGTGCGGTCATCCATCAGAGTTAGACAGGGCGCTTGGTTTTGAAGCTAATTATGCGGGAACAAGTTTTTTAACTCCGGATAAGTTAAATAATCTTCAGTATGGATCTGAAATTGTAAACCTTGTTGCTGACCGAACACAAAAGCACGGACTTGCTACGAGAGGGTATGATGATGACGGTGTCAAAACCACTGAATGGCATATTGTTAAAAACGGGAAGTTTGTCAATTACCAGACTACAAGGGAGCTTGCGTCGTATATCGGTCAGGAGAAATCATTCGGATGCGCGTATTGTGATAGTTGGTCAAGTTTTCCGATACAGAGAATGCCCAATGTATCTCTGATGCCCGGTGAAGGTAAGCTCTCTCTTAACGATCTTGTCGCTGATACGGATGAAGCAATTCTTATAATCGGCGATGGTAGTTGGAGCATTGATCAGCAACGATACAACTTTCAGTTTACCGGACAGGATTTCTGGCATATTAAAAACGGTAAAATTGTCGGAATGTTGAAAGATGTCGCCTATCAGGGAAATACAGTTGATTTCTGGAATTCCTGTGACGCAATATGCGATGAATCTGAATATAAACTTGGCGGATCTTTCTTCTGTGGTAAAGGTGAACCGGGACAGGTATCTCCGGTCAGTCATGGTTCATCACCTGCACGGTTCCGGAAGGTTAATATATTGAACACAAAGGAGCAGATATAATGATAGAAAAAGATTTGAAGGAGCTTGCAGAAAAGATCATATCACGCTCGAATGCGGAAGATATTGTTCTCAATATCAGCGAAACAAAATCGTATAACATTCGTTTTGCAGGAAATAACATTACAACCTGCGGAGCTATTAACCGATTGAACATATCCATCCGGTCAATATTCGGGAAGCGATCCGGTAGCGCAAATATTAATTCTATAGATGACGGAACGATTGAGAACGGGTTAAGGACATCGGAGAAACTTGCAAAGCTTGCCCCTGAAGATGAAGAATTCACGCCACCTGAGGAAGGTGGACAAGAATATCTTCATGTGAAGGAATACTTTGAAGATACTGCAAAAATGGAATCGCGCGAAAGGATTGATCTAATCCGTCATGTTATTGAAGAATGTGTCCGAAGGGATCTCATCTCGGCGGGTTATATAGAAACTTCAGACCGAGGCAGTGCGGTTGCAAACTCCCGTGGAGTATTTGTGTATCACCCTTCTTCTGAGATTGATTTCTCTGCAACAGTCAGGACTAAAGATGGTACTGGTTCAAGTAAAATTCACAGAATTTATTCGGATAATTCTGAACTTGATTCTGTTGCTCTTTCAGAAGAGGTAATTGCAAAATCAGAATTGTCAAGGAACCCGCAGGAGCTGAAACCCGGGAAATATACCGTTGTTCTTGAAGGTGCAGCTACATGTGATTTGTTAGCTAACTTACAATGGTATCTTAACAGGCGTTCGGCAGATGAAGGTAGAAGTTACTTTTCGGACAAAGTTAACGGAAATAAAATAGGACAAAAAGTTGCTTCCGATGTTGTCAATATTTATTCCAATCCTGCTGATAACATTGCACCATCATCGCCATTTAATTATGACGGGACTCCGGTAAACAAAATAAATTGGATTGAAAACGGCATTTTAAAAAATATGCCAACCGACAGATTCTGGGCTTTCAAAACGAAATCCGATTCGATCCCGTATCCAACAAACTTTATATTTGAGGGAAATAATGACAGAACTTTAAACGATTTGATTGCCTCTACGGATTATGGGGTTCTCGTTACCAGGTTCTGGTACATCAGGGGAGTTGATCCAAAACAGATTTTGTTGACCGGATTGACACGCGATGGAGTATTTCTGATTGAGGACGGAAAGATCACAAAGCCTTTAAAAAACTTCCGGTTCAACGAATCCCCGATGAACGTACTGAATAACATTATGGATATGTCAGCGAATAAAAGATCAGTAGGGAGTGAAACTGGCAGAAGCAAAATTGTAGTTCCTGATATTAAAGTTAAAGATTTCAACTTTTCGTCTATATCCGATGCAATCTGATGAAATCATTCATTGAATATTGTAACGAGTTTTTACGTTATCTGAGCGATAATAAGTTTTATTCAGTGAATACTATTCTCTCTTACAAAAACGATCTGATGCAATTAGGGAAGTTTCTGTTTGTAAATTTCAATCCAACCGAAAAATTTACGGATGAAAGTTTAAATTCATTTACGGTTGATCTTGGCAAAATTGATCAACCAATTTTAAAATCCTTTATAGCGGAATTGTCCGATGAAACAAGTAAAATATTTCCGGATAAGGTCAATTCCCAATTTTCAAAAACTTCTATTCGCAGGAAGATTTCCGCACTGAAATCTTTCTTCAAGTATTTAAAGAGACGAAACTACACGTGTGCAAATCCTGCATCAAATCTGATATTTCCGAAAACTCCCGGAAAATTACCTGAATTTATTACCCAAAAAGAATTCGATGAGTTGCTCGGTTCACGGGACAGCCTCGATCTCGGATTACTTGATAGGGCGGTGATTGAATTGTTTTATTCAACCGGGATCAGGTTATCAGAGCTCATTTCACTTCGACTCGAGGATGTAAATTTTTCAAAACGGACAATTAAAGTAACGGGTAAAGGAAGTAAACAACGGATTGTCCCTTTTGGTGAACATGCGGAAGTTGCGATTAAAAATTACATCGAGATTAGAAATATTTGCAATATTAACAATCATCGTGAACTTTTCATTTCTAATAAAGGTAAACCGCTTTACAAAGTACAGGTGCAAAGGTTAGTAAAGAAAACATTAATGCGGGTATCTGAGCTGAAGAAGAAATCACCACACGTAATCAGACATTCATTTGCTACACATTTGCTGGACAACGGAGCGGATATCAGAGCCGTGAAGGATTTGCTTGGACACGAAAATCTTTCAACTACTCAGGTTTATACTCATGTAACGCCCGAAAAACTAAAAGAGGTTTACAAACGGGCTCACCCAAAAGCATAATCTTTTAATTTTTTAATATGAATCGTTTTGCAATCGAAATTAAGTGGGGAATAATTTATTCATGTGCAGTACTCGCGTGGATGTCCTTTGAAAAGGCAATTGGTTTACACGATGAAAAAATTGATAGACATGCAAATTTTACGCTCCTCTTTGCAATCCCTTCAATAGCGATATTTGTACTTGCCATTTTAGACAAAAAGCGAAATTATTACAGCGGTTATTTCAAATGGAAAGATGGATTTAAAAGCGGAATGATGGTAACAATGATTGTGGTAATATTAAGCCCGGTAATTCAATACATAATTCATACATTAATAACACCGGATTTTTTTAGAAATGTCATTGAATATTCGGTTAATCATGGCGGGATGAAGCGCGAAGAGGCTGAAGGTTACTTTAACCTGAAAAATTATATGATACAATCAGTGATTTCTGCACTTGTTATGGGTACTATTATTTCAGCGTTGGTTTCAGTTTTCCTTAGAAAGGAAAAGAGCAATTTTACTGGCTCTTATTGAGTCAGATTAAATTCAGACTTTTGATTTATTTTCAGGTTTTTATTTCCGTTAGTGAATATTAATTTTTGTTTAGTTGTTCATGGTTGTAAGATGTACGATAAATTTTCCAGCTGTCTTCAGGCTTGTCTGCCTCCCGCAAGATTTCCCCGTTTTTCATATCAAAGCAATTTTGAAGAATGTGTTTTCATCACTACTCCCATATTATATTTGATCTTTTGAAATTGTTTAATATCTGATAGTATGCTTAAACTCTTACCTTAAAATTTAATTAAAGTATAGCTCATGGTTCACTATTGAAATTTAAGTGGTAGTATAATAGAATTACAGATATTATGAATATTTGAATGATAAAATCATTTCAGTTTTTGTATTTTTTAGAAATAGTTTTTAACTTTTGCACGAAAGAAAATTAATAATTCATGTGGAGAAAATTGTTAATTTATTTAGAAGTATGCATCGTAAAGATAACCTGATTTACATAACATTAATTTCATTTTTTACTTTTGCAACTGTATTTATCAATCCGTATTGTTTAAATGCGCATGAGAAACCATTTTCTTTTAATGTGGAGCAAGACCTTGTTTCCGTAGTTCCGGTTGATGATCGCATTTATGAACTCCCGCCTGAAGCAAAGAAGTTTATCCCAAGTGATTATGAAATATTTGTAGGAGCAACAGGTGATTTGAATAAAGATACCATGAATGATATTGCGGTGGTTTTGTCTTTTAAAGATGAAGAAGAGAATATTGACGATATTGAGTCAATCCCATCGAGAAAACTTATGATTTTATTTAAAACTGACGATGGGTACACGCTCGGGATTTTGAAGGACAGCGTCATATTGTGTAAATTCTGTGGTGGAGCATTCGGAGATCCTTTGTGGGATATTAAAATTAATGGTGAGGTGCTGACAATTTCCCATTATTCTGGTTCCGCCTGGAGATGGGGGTTTGACCACAAGTACAAATTTATAGAAAGTGAATTTTATCTTATAGCTGAGACTCATATAGGTTATCATAATATTGCGTGGTGTGATTCTTTAGATAATTATTACAATTATAGCCGGGAGGAATATGATTACCTTACAGGAGAGTATTCAATAATTGAAATCAGCGACTGCCAAATCGTCAAAGATGAAAAGGGAATAAAAAAGCCGGAACACTTGATAAAACTTGAGGATTTTGTATTTCAACTAGATTAAGCTCAATTGTGGATAATGAAAAATTTTAAAGTTACCTGAGGTAAATTAAAAAACTAAGCCATGAAAATTGATCAACGGGTTTATTCAGTTTCTGAGGGTTGGAAGAGTTTTACGAAGAATGATTTATCGGAAGATTCTGACTTAACTGTTATTTTTGGCTCCGGAAATTTACTAAAATCAAAAATTCTTTCTGAACTTCGTTCCCATTTTCAAACAAATGCCGTAATCGGTTGCTCAACTGCGGGAGAAATTCAAGGCGCTAAAGTAACGGATGAACATCTAGTATTAACCTCAGTTAAGTTTGATTCTTCTTGTGCAAAGTGTCGGACTATTAATTTAAGCCCCGCGGTATCTTGTAAACAGGCGGGTTTTGATTTAATTGCGGGTTTCGATCCTGTCGGCTTAAAACATGTCTTTGTGCTATCGGAGGGTTTAAACGTTAACGGCTCGCTCTTAGTTGAAGGAATGAAACAAGCACTTCCAAAAGGTGTGAATGTAACCGGTGGACTTGCCGGGGATTCGGATAGGTTTCAAGAAACATTAATAGTGAATCAGGATTTCATTGCTCAGCCGGGTATTGTTTCCGCCGTCGGATTTTATGGTGACAATCTCGTATTCGGTTACGGATCAATGGGAGGATGGGATAGTTTCGGCACTGAGCGATTAGTTACAAAATCGAAGGATAATATTTTATTTGAACTGGACAACACACCTGCGTTGGAACTTTATAAATCGTACCTTGGAGACGAAGCGGACAATCTGCCTGCCTCCGGTTTACTTTTCCCGTTGAGCATGAGGACGGAAGTGGATAGGAAACCGGTGGTACGTACAATACTTGGCATCAATGAAAAGCAGCAGAGCCTCACTTTTGCAGGGAATATTCCTGAAGGTAGTTACGTGCGCTTAATGAAGGCAAATCTTGACCGGATAATTGACGGAGCGCATGTTGCAGCAGAAAAAACGCTCGAGCCACTAAAAGATATTTTCCCCGATCTTGCAATCATGATTAGCTGTGTAGGGAGAAAGCTGATATTGAAGCAAATGGTTGAGGAAGAAGTTGATGCAGTCAGAGCAGTGTTCAATAATGTTCCTGTTACGACCGGGTTCTATTCCTACGGTGAAATTTCACCGTTCAGTAACGAAGCTAGTTGTGAGCTACACAACCAGACTATGACTATTACCGCTTTAAAAGAAATTCAATAGATAAGAGGAATAATTGCACAGACTATTACAACGACAAATTGATAAACATCTCAAAGGGAAAAACATTTCACTATCAGAGATTGAAGAATTTTTGAACGCTGTAAAAAGTGCGTACATTGACCTGAATGAAGCACACCTTCGACTTGAACGCATTCTTGAGATAAGCTCAAATGAACTTTTTGCATCAAACCAAAAGCTTAACAAGCTTAACTCAGAGCTTGAACAAAAGATAAAGGAAGGAATTGCTGATTACGAGAGAATAAATGTAGAATTGCGTAAAGAGGTTGAACAGAAAACAAAATATCTTCATGAACTCAATGAACAAAGAAACCTCATGGCAAGCATCCTGAACTCAATGCCAATGCATATTTACCTTAAGGATTTTGACGGGAGGTATATTTTCGTAAATGATGTTTATTGCAGGTATCATGGTCTAAACCAAAAAGAGCTAATTGGAAAACGTAACACGGAGATTTTTTCGCAGGAAGCCGCCAAGATTATGATTGAACACGATAACCGGGTGAAGCAGGAAAAAGGAACGGTCATTTATGAGGAAAAGATTGATAAAGGCGCTCAAGAGAGGTACTTCCTTACTTATAAAACTTACATTCAAGGTAAAACAAATAATGACTCGTTTCTGTTGGGATTTTCATTTGATATTACTGAAAGGAAATTAAGCGAGATTGAAATTGCAATTGCAAAGTCGGATGCGGAAAAGGCAACGGCTGCGAAATCTCAGTTCCTATCAAACATGAGCCACGAAATCAGAACGCCGCTTAATGCAATAGTCGGATTAATTGACTTAACCGAAGATTACACAGTCCCCGCAAAAGTGAAGGAATACTTAACTTCAATTAAATTTGCTGCAGATAATTTATTGTATATTGTAAATGATATTCTGGACTTTTCAAAAATTGAAGCAGGAAAAATTGAGCTTGTTGATTCAGATTTTTCGTTACGGCGACAGATTACTGAACTGGTTAAAGCTGCAAAGTTCAGAGCAGATGAGAAGCTTCTTAAGATTCACTTCGAAATTGACGATGCAATACCTGAATATATTTCAAGCGACCCGATAAGATTAAATCAGATCTTGATGAACCTCCTGAACAATGCTGTTAAATTTACACGCGAAGGTGAGGTGAAAATCACATGTAACCTTAGTTTTATAAAAGACAATTCATACTTCATCGAATTTAAAGTTGCCGATACCGGAATAGGAATTCCGGAATCAAAATTAGAGAACATATTCGAAAGCTTCACGCAGGTTTCGGAAGATACAAGGATCAGATACGGCGGAACGGGGCTTGGTCTGGCGATTTGCAAAAAGTTGGTCGAACACTTTGGCGGTGAGATCACAGTTACCAGCGAAGAGGGTAAAGGCTCTGAATTCAAATTTGTGATCCCGGTTAAAAAGGGCAAATCACAACTTGAAATGTCAACACTAGAAATCAAACCTTCAGAAATAACTTTGAAAAACCTTTCAATCCTGTTAGTCGAAGATAACAAGATAAACCAATTTGTCGGCAAACAAATTCTAGAGAAACTTCAGGCAAAAGTTGATATTGCTGAAAACGGTGAGATTGCTATTGAAAAGCTTAAAAACAATTCCTTTGACCTCGTTTTAATGGATCTGCAAATGCCCGTAATGAACGGATATAAAGCGACGCAAGTCATCAGAGAAAACAAGCACGGGGAACTGAACTCGAATATTCCAATCATTGCGTTAACCGCAGACGCATTTCCCGAAACCAGGATAAATGTACTCAGTCACGGTATGGATGATTTTATCCCGAAGCCGGTTGACAAAAAAACCTTGATTGAAAAGATTTCAAGATTTGCTAAATCTTTAGAATTACATCAGAGTTAATATTTGTCCAATCCCAGCCTTATAATCCCTTCGCCATATTTCTCCTTCAGTGCATCAAGTGCATGGAATGGCATCGGTGTCCGGCTTGCGTATAGCTCCAGATTGTAGCTCCCGGGATCGGTGTACAGGTCTGTCACGCACATTCCGAACATCCTTGCCCGGATTGTCTTTTGTGGTGGAAAGAGTTTTTTGAAAAGGTTCATTGCAGTATTAACAACTATCCTGTCATCATTTGTGTGCTCCTGCATATTTGATTCTGCAAAATCGTAGAGCAGGTTTTCATAGCGTATTGTAAGGATTAGCTTCTTCCCGACAAGTTTCTTTGATCGCATTTTTCTGCACAGGTACTCAGCAATTCGGCGGATTTCTGAGACAACATCGCCTGTATCATAGACCGGTTTGTCAAGTGTGTGTTGATGTGAGAACGATTTTTCGGGACGTTGTTTGCGAAAGATCTCTGATGTATCCTCGCCTCTTGCCATTTTTCTGAATACAATACCGTTTATTCCGAATTCCTTTTTTAAAACTGCAGGGTGGGCATTTGCAAGGTCACCGATAGTTTTTATCTTCAATAACCGTAATCTCCGGTCAATTCTTGTCCCGATTCCCCAAATACTTTTTGCCGGCAATGGAAAAATCTTCTCGCGATCACTTTTTTCAAGTCTTGTGAAACCGTCAGGTTTGTTGAACTTTGTCCCCAGTTTAGCGTATGTCTTGTTGTAAGATAAACCCATTGAAACCGTCAGATTTTCTGAGGTCTTTATACGCTCTTTTATCTCTTTTGAGATTGCTTCTGTTTCACTGAAATTCCTGCCTGCTCCGGTGAGATCAACAAAACACTCGTCAATGCTGTATTTCTCTATGCACTTCTGAGGCACATAATCCGAGATTATATTAAAAATGTTGTTAAGTATGGTTTCATATTTTGGTCCGCAACACGGAAGGCATACCAATGTCGGACATATTTTCAGCGCTTCATAAGCGGACATAACCGAATCAATCCCGACGCGCCTTGCCTCATATGAAGCGCTCATAATTATCCCCTTACCATCTGTGGATGCTCCCACTCCTACAGGTTTTCCACGGAGGTTGGGATTATCCCGTTGCTCAACCTGCGCATAGAAAGCGTCGAGATCCAGGTGAAGAAAATACCGGTTGTGATGCTCTGTAATCATATAGTTGAAATCAGTGAAATGAGGGAATGAATATAGTGGCATAATCCGCACACGTTTGAAATGCTGCGCTTCACGGTTGTCGCCACGGGGAATGAAGTATGATGAACTGATCTTATCCATGCCTTAATAATATAAGGTATATTTGCAAAAGTAAATTCATTCCGGCGGAAATTTGTTCGCAGAATTCACTTTTATATTAATTGAGAACTTGATTAATTGCTCAATGAAAATACTGATAACCGGAGGTGGGGGGATGTTCGGCTACTTCTGAATCGCCTGCTTTCAGAAAAGGGGAAAATACTGACGCTGTACCACAGCGAACCGGGTAATGCAACACAGTTCAATTGCAGGCAAATTGACCTAGCGGATGTTCCGGCACTGAGGTCTGTAATAAAATGTTTTCAACCAGATGTAATTCTGCATGCGGCAGCGATTTCAAGTGTTGCTGACTGCGAACAGGCGGGACGCGAAAAAGTTATGAACGTCAATGTTTCGGTATCCCGAACAATAGCGGAATTGTGCAATGAACAGGATATAAAAATGTTCTATTATTCAACCGATCTGGTTTATGGTGGTGAACAGGGAAGTTTCATTTCCGAAGCGGGGAAAATAAATCCTAAGTCATTATACGCGGAGAGCAAATATTTAGGTGAGATTGCGGTCAGGGAAAGTACCGATAATTGTACCATTCTTCGAACTGCCTTAATGATTGGAACTACAAACATCGGCAAAGTGAATCATTTCGGTGAAGTGCTGAAAAATCTTGTCTCAGGGAAGGCGGTGAAACTATTCACTGACCAATTCAGAACTCCGCTCTCTCTGGAGGAAGCTGCAGAACTAACCTGGGAACTCATTAGCACAAAAGAGTCAACAGGTGTGATTAATTTCGGTGGATGTGACAGAGTCTCCAGATTTGAGATTGGTGAACTCGTTTGTGAAATCGGAGGATTCAACAAGTCATTGCTACGTGGAGTAACGATGGACGAATTTGACGTAACCTACAAGGTTCCCGATGTATCAATGAATATTTCGAAACTGCTTTCAATAGGTTGTACTCCTAAAACTATTCAAACACAAATCAGATGCGAGTTACAAAGGTTCAGTTCATTGAAGGGTCATCGGGGAAAGAAGAAATAATATTGAAGTTGCCACCCATACGCTTAAGGACTTTTCGCCAGAGATTTACTTCAGGGCTTTTATGGAAAATATCCTCAGCTTTAGCATCAGTAACGTACCAGGTATTAAGCGCCAGTTCATCTTCGAGTTGCCCGGGCGCCCAACCGGAATATCCGAGAAAAAATGTAATATCATCATTTTTAATTTCACCGGAGTCTGCAAGAATTTTTAAGATTTCATAATTTCCACCCCAATAAATGCCATCAGCAACTTCGTAGCCCCCCTCAATTATATCAGGGATCTTGTGCAGGAAATTCAATAGTTCCCGTTGAACCGGACCACCCAAATACAAATCGGAATTCATAGTCTCAAGTTCAGGAATTGCCTCACCGAGAGTTACGGTTAATTTTGCATTCAGAACAAATCCTACACTACCCACGTCGTTATGTTCAGTGATTAGTATGACGGTTCTTCGAAAGAAATCTTCAATTAATGGTGATGAAACGAGAAGCGTTCCTTTGGCTGGTTTTCTGTTGTTTTCCGGAAGTATATTGTCTTTCAAATGAATAGTTAGTTTGTCAAAACTAAAATAAAATTTAGTTAAATTCAAATAAACCTATTTATCCCTGTGCTAAGGAAATTTTGGAAAAGTATATCTGAAACGGGAATTTCATTTGCTGAAAACAGTGCGATAGAGAAAAAGATAATTTTCACAAATCGCATTTGTGTGCTTTCGTTTGCATTTATTATATTGTTGCTCATTCTTGTTTACAATCTATTCCCGGATCCTATTACAATAATTTGTTTATCGATTATTGCTCCAATATATTTACTTGCGATTTATTTGAACCATCGCGGCTTGCACAGGTTTGCGACGATTTTGTTTCTCACGTTGGTAAACATTATAATCTACATTATTAATGACAATCTTAGCAAAGACGCAGGTGCGTTTTTATTTTACATCCCTTGCATTGTTACTGCATTAATATTGAATTATCTGTACAAAGATAAAGTAATATTAATTTTATTGTACATTAGCGTATTATTGCTTGCTGTTTCATTGATTCATGATTTCGATATATTCGGTTCGCAGGAAATAGGCGAGCGAATAGAAGTCCTGTTGTTCGTCATTTCAACATTTGCTTCAATCGCAATTACAATCATTTGCGTTTTTTACATTCTCAACATCAATACACTGTTTGAGCAGCGTTTGTACGATCAAACTGAAAATTCCAGAGCGATTATAAACAGTAGTGAGAAATCCCTTCTTCTCCTTACACCTAAACATGAGATAATTATGTTTAATGATAACATCAAAGAAAGTTTTGGTTGGGAAATAAAACCTGAAATTAAAATCGGTGACGACATATTAAATTACATTCAAAAAGAAAATCATGAGGATTTTCTGTTTCATTTCAAAAAAGCGTTAAGTGGTGAATCCGTTGAATACAATTATAGAGAGCAAAGTGAGTCCGGAGAGGAATGGTACGAGCTTACATATACACCGGTAAAGAATGAGCGAGGTGTGGTGCATTCGGTGGTATTTGGTCTGGAAAATCTCACGGATAAAAAAATTGCATACGCAGAAGTGGAACAGGCAAAGCAGAACTACGATCTGGTTGTCAATACGATAACGGAAGCAATTTTTAAAACTAACAAAGACGGAGTAATTACTTATCTGAACGACGCGTGGACAAGGATTTTCGGACACGACAAGGAATTTGTTCTTTCCGATAGGTTGTTGAATTATGTTTCCGATGAATATCGCAATGAAATAGCTGATGCGATGAAAAGGTTATTGAGCCTTGAATCGGAGAGCGAGTTGCTTGAAGTAAAAATGATTGCGATGAACGGTGTTACAAGATGGGTAGAAATCAGCTTTTCATACACACTCGACAAGTTGGGCAAACTTGATGGTCTGGCAGGTTCAATTAATGATATAACAGATAAACTAAAAGCCGAGAGCAAATTAATTTTGCAACAAAGGTTTATAGAGAATGTAATTAATTCCGATCCGAATTGTATTTACGTGAAAAATGCAAATGGGAAGTTTATCCTAGTCAATAGGGCAACAGCCGAACTATTCGGAAAATTGCCTGACACTATGTTATCTGATGATTTCAAACCCGAGAATACCATTTCAGGTTTAAGTGATGCTTCTGATATGGAGGCAATCAAATTAAAGAAAGAAATAAGGTTTGAAGAACAGATTAAAAAATTAAATGGTGAAGTCAGTTGGTTTTATACTGTGAAGGTTCCGCTTGAAGATGAATTTGGTGAGCTAATTGTACTCAGCATTTCAGTTGATATTTCCAAAAGGAAAATTGCCGAGGAGAAACTACTCGAGGTTAACGAGCGATTTAACCTTGCTGTATCGGGCAGTACTGATGGAATTTGGGACTGGGATATTACAAACAAAAAGATTTACTTTTCCCCGCGATGGGGTGAAATGCTTGGTTACTCAAGCGATGAATTACCTACGTCTTACGATAGTTGGAAATCACTTATTCATCCGGATGATGCTCAAAAAGCGCTTCAAATATTAGATGACTACCTTTGTGGTAAGATTAATAATTATGAGCAGGAATACCGGATGAGTCACAAAAACGGAACATACCGATGGATGCTAATCCGAGGTATGGCATTGTTTGATAATGAAGGAAAGCCTTACAGGATGGCAGGTTCGCAAACTGATATTACTTTTAGAAAACAACAAGAAGATGAACTAAGCAGGGCGAAAGAAGATGCTGAAGAAGCCGTAAGGGTGAAATCTGAATTTCTTTCAAACATGAGTCACGAGATAAGAACTCCGATGAACGCAATAATCGGATTAACGAACATATTGATGGATCGGGGATTTTCCGGTAAGGATTACGAAAACCTTAAAGCAATAAAATTTTCTGCCAACAACCTGCTTGTGATCATAAACGATATACTGGACTTCTCTAAAATTGAAGCAGGCTAATTGACTATAGAGTACATAGATTTTGATTTAAGGGATATGATGGATTCTGTTTACAAATTATTCTTTTTTATTGCCGACGATAAAGGATTAAAGCTGAACTTTGAAATTAGTCCTGATGTACCTGACATTGTTATTGGTGATCCCGTAAGGCTAAACCAGATTCTCGTAAACCTTATTAATAATGCGATAAAATTTACTCCTACTGGTTCAGTGAAAATAACTGTAACCCATACTGAAAAATATTTGAGGTTTAGTGTTGAGGATACCGGAATTGGAATTTCAATAAAGAATCAGGAGAAAATATTTGAGAGTTTTACTCAGGTGGATTCAGATATTTCAAGAAAATATGGTGGTACCGGTCTCGGTCTTGCGATAACCAAACGGTTGGTTACATTAATGGACGGGGAAATTGAATTGCACAGCGAACCTGGGAATGGTTCAGAATTTATAATTTCAATTCCATTTATTACAGGTGATAGCGATAAAGTTGTTAAACATACCAGTGCTGCTTCGACGCTAAATGATTTAGATGGTTTGCGTATATTGTTGGCTGAGGATAATCAAATGAACCAATATGTGATTCACCAGATGCTCAATAAACTTAAAGCGAGAGTTGAGTTGGCTGAAAACGGAAGGGAAGCTTTGAACTTACTTGATCTCGATAAATTCGATTTGCTTTTGCTAGATATTCAAATGCCGGAAATGAACGGTTTCGAAGTAATTAGTATCATAAGGAAGTATTCATCAGAACATATTAACTTTAATATTCCGGTAATTGCGATAACCGCTGATGTCTTTCCGGAAACCAGGAAACGCGCGCTGGAGGCAGGAATGAATGGTATTGTTACAAAACCGTTTGAGGAAACTCAACTGTTGAACGAAGTCGGGCAGCTCGTAGGAAAGCCGAATATAATAGAGGACAATGGAACTAAAGAATTCGGTAACAAAAATTTTGATGAAGCTGAAAAAAAATCCAGCGATAACACCGGGCACGAGGAAATTCATGTTGCAAATAACAAAAGTCCGAAAAATACCCCGAATGTGATTTATAATTACATGGTTAAAAATATTGGTACCGACAATAAACTTATCATGAACATTTTGGAATTGTTCAAAACACAAACATATCCTGAGGTTGACCAATTATATAAAGCAGCTGATGAATTTAATTTTAAAAAAATACAACAGATTGCTCATAAACTGAAACCAAGTTTTGCTTACATAGGGAAGGATGACATTCGGGATAAATTACACAGCATCGAAAATCATATTTTAAGTACAGACGTTCCTGACATCAATATCATCAAAAGTAATTTAGAAATGTTGCAACCCAAGTTTGAGAATATATTAAACGAAATAAATTCGTTGTTTGAAGATTTACAGCATACAGAAACAAAAAGCAACGGTTATACTGATTAAAGTCAATGATTATTACAACTATAAAAATTAGTTTACAGGAATCAAAATAAAAAAAATCGTGATTATAGGAATACCAAAAGAAACTTACGAAAATGAGAACAGGGTTTCAATCACACCTGACACAACATCAAAGCTTATTAAACTTGGTTTTAAGGTAAACTTTGAGAGTGGCGCGGGTACAAATTCATTTTTCAGCGATGATGAGTTTATCCAATCAGGTGCGATTAGAGTAAGTTCAGCTCAGGAACTTTACAACTCGTCGGAGATTATTGTCAGGGTTCAGCGCCCTAGAAGTGAGCATGACCTTTCGATGATCAAAAGCGGTTCAACGCTGATTTCATTTTTTTACCCGTTGATTGATCCTATGATTTCCAGGTACACGTCTGACAGAGGCATAAACGTTCTCGCGATGGATCTGGTACCGAGAACGACAATCGCTCAAAAGATGGATGCGCTGAGTTCGCAAATGAATCTTGCCGGTTACAAAGCTGTATTAATCGCAGCTAATGAGTTGGGAAAAATATTTCCTTTAATGATGACAGCTGCCGGTACGATCAGACCTTCTAAAGTGGTTATCATGGGGGCAGGTGTTGCAGGGTTACAGGCGCTTGGCACTGCAAAAAGGCTTGGTGCAATCGTTGAAGTTTCCGATATCAGAGCAGCTGTGAAAGAAGAAGTTCTCTCGCTTGGCGGAAGGTTTATTGAAGTTGAAACTGACGAAGATATGCAGGATGAAAAAGGTTATGCAAAGGAAACGTCCGATGAATTTTTAAAGAAACAAAAAGAACTCATTTTCAAACATATAACCGGAGCAGATATAGTTATTACAACTGCGCTAATTCCTGGAAAAAAAGCACCGGTTTTAGTTACCGAAGAAATGATTAAGAATATGCGTAAAGGTTCAGTAATTCTCGATATGGCAGTTGAATTTGGTGGAAATTGTGAATTAAGTGAGCAAGATAAATTGGTTGAATTTCATGGCGTGAAAATTATCGGTTATTCAAACTTACCAAGCATGATTCCGGTTAATGCCAGCGAACTTTATTCCAAAAATGTTTTAAGCCTGTTACAGCATATCTCCAAAGAAGGTAAAATTGAGTTTGATCTTCAGGACGAGGTAATCTCGTCAATGCTAGTAACATACAATGGAGAAGTTAAACTACCTCAACTTTTAGAGAAATTAAAATTATCAAAATAATGGATTCAATCTTAATGCTGATCATCATCTTTGTCCTTGCAGTTTTTGTAGGGGTTGAACTTATCACAAAAGTACCACCAACGCTACACACTCCGCTCATGTCGGGATCAAATGCAATCTCCGGAATAACGATAGTCGGTGCATTATTAAGCGCTGGTTCGGACAATTTCAACCTTTCTAATATACTTGGTTTAATTGCCATTATTTTCGCAACCATCAATGTTGTCGGAGGTTATCTTGTGACAGACCGAATGCTGAAAATGTTTAAAAAAGATAAGGGAGAGAAATGAATATAGTTGAAATAATTACAAATATCGCTTATCTGGTTGCTTCAGTTCTGTTCATTTACGGAATAAAATATCTCGGTTCACCGCGGACAGCGCGTACAGGAAATTTTATTTCAGCAACGGGAATGTTCATCGCTGTTGTTGTTACACTCCTGAGTAAATCAATTATTAGTTACGAACTGATAGTAATTGGAATTGTCATTGGTAGTTTAATAGGAACAATAATGTCGGTGAAAGTTAAGATGACTTCAATGCCGCAGATGGTTGGAGCTCTCAACGGTTTTGGTGGTGGCGCATCTGTTCTGGTGGCATTTTCAGAGTATTATCGGTACATTTTCGATGAAAAGCACCAGAGCCTTCCGGTTGATATAAATATTGCAATCGGTCTGAGTATTATAGTCGGAGCTGTAACGTTTAGTGGTTCTTTTATAGCATTTGGGAAACTCCAGGAACTGATTTCCGGTAAGGTGATAAAATTTCCTCTCCAAAATGCAGTTAATCTTATTCTGATTGTAGGTGTAGTAGCACTAACTGTTTATACTCTCTTCGATGTTCAGAATGTTTGGCTATATGTTGTTATGATTGCAGTTGGTTTGGTGCTCGGAGTACTTGTAGTTCTGCCAATTGGCGGTGCTGATATGCCTGTGGTTATATCCCTGTTGAATTCTTATTCCGGAATTGCCGCTGCAATGACAGGTTTCGTGTTGCAGAATGTAATGTTAATTATTGCAGGTGCTCTCGTCGGCGCATCAGGCATTATTCTAACGAACATTATGTGCAAAGGCATGAACCGGTCGCTCATGAACGTTTTACTCGGCGGTTGGGATAACACCGGTGGCTCTGATGAAACTGGAACGTCAAAAAGGATGGATGTGAAATCAGTTGAATTTGAAGAAGCTGCCATGATCTTTGATTCCGCTTCAAGTGTAATTATTGTCCCAGGTTACGGTATGGCAGTTGCACAGGCACAGCATGCAGTCAGGGATTTAGCTAACATACTTGAAAAGAAAGGAATTCAGGTAAGATTTGCCATTCACCCTGTTGCAGGGAGAATGCCGGGTCACATGAATGTTTTACTTGCTGAAGCCAATGTACCTTACGATAAACTATTCGCCCTTGAAGAAATTAACGATGACTTTTCCAATACTGATGTAGTTTTAGTTATCGGAGCTAATGATGTTGTGAATCCGGCAGCAAAAACAAATCCGCAAAGTCCGATATTTGGAATGCCTGTGCTCAACGTTGAACAAGCGAAAACCGTAATTATTAACAAGCGGTCAATGGCAACCGGATATGCCGGAATTGAAAATGAACTTTTCGGTTACCCAAATGCGCTTATGTATTTCGGAGATGCAAAAGATGCACTTACGAAACTTACAAATGAATTGAAAAATTATTAAAAATATTTACACTTCGTTTAAAGGAAAATCTACTCCGATCTTTTGGCGTGTTTTAATTTTAGATAATATAACTCCCTTATTGTAGTTTATAAGCATCTGGCAAGTGTGTGTATTCGATAATTGAAAAATTCAGTACTCTATGGATCATCACTCCGACAAATCTTCATTAATAAGCTTCTCTATTAACGTCGCAGGATTTTACCTTCGGTAATTCTGTTCACGGATGCACTACTGTATTCATTAAGAAAATGTATTAAGTTCTTCAATTTTATTTTGAGATGTGTCTTAAACCGATCTCATGAATGATGGCTCTGCTGAAAATGCACACCGAAGTTTGGTTCAATATGTTTTAAAATGTAACGAATCAAAATGGTGTTTTGTAAATTTGTATTTCGGAATTTTAAATTAACAAACACAACTACGAATAATTTAACGTTACAATCAAATTTATTAAAAGTTGGTAAGTTGAGTTGGATAGTGTCTGACTTTTTTGCAGAAAATTATAAGGACAATTTAGAATACAAGTAATAAAGGTGGAATTTTAAGTAGATCCGAATGATAAAAAATAATTCATTACATTATGATGAAGAGTTTATCGAAATTATTTTAAAAAGAGTTATGCTAAATTTCATCAAGCAAATCTTTTAATAATTTTTTTATTTCATAGAGGTCCTTTCGGAGCTTTTTATTTTCGGATTGGAGTTGCTCTGTTGAAATATTTTCTTCCTCCCCCGGGTTATTGAAAAGTGAATAACTCTCATTCTCATCTTGTTTAACAATTTCCATATTACTGTTTTTTTCACTCTCAGTTGTATCGTTGTAATCTTCAATTTCCCGTCCGGTATATTTTTTAAGCATAATTTTAGCACCCTCAATTGTGTATTTCTCCTCACGCAGTAACTTCTTTATATATAAGATAAGTTTGATATCTTTATTAGTGTAGATTCTATTACCAGCTAGATTTTTGGCAGGTTTTAGATGTTCAAATTCAGTTTCCCAATATCGAAGCACGTACTGCTCGAGATCGGAAATTTTGCTTACTTCGCTGATTGAATAATAAAGTTTTCGTAATGAGAAATTGCCTGGCATTATTTGTTTGGATTATTTGCGAAATTATTCAATTAATAGCCTTAATTCAATATAAATGAATCATAATGCATTTTAATAGAAAGCTATATTCGGTATGTTACAGGAATCAAAACTGAAACGAAATTGAAACATTATTTTTTATTTACACTGCTCATTATTCCGATGCTGATAATGCAATCATGTTCGAAGGGTAATCCGGATTTAATTTTCGTGAACGGGAAGATTCACACTATGGATTCGGCGGGAACGATAGTGGAAGCAATTGCCGTAAAAGATGGAAAAATACTTGAAACGGGAACAACTTCCGGTCTCAGGGAAAAATATTCCGGTATTAATGAAATTGACCTGAGCGGTAAAGTAGTTTTACCAGGTTTCATTGATGCAGAAGGTTCCATTGTAGAATATTCAAAAAATCTTAATGTGATAAGTCTGGTTACTGCGAAATCATTGGATGATATTCTTGAACAAGTTCGTGAAAAAGTAAAAGATTCCCCACCCGGTTCATGGATAGCTGGATTTGGATGGAGCGAGTTTGTTATTCCTGTAGAGGAACTACAAAAAATTAACAAAACACTCCTTGACTCAATTTCGACAGAGCACAATATCTATCTCATAAATCTTGCAGGAAATACAGTATGGGTTAATTCAAAATTACTTGAGAGTGCTGGGATTAACAGAGATACGAAAAGTCCTGACAATGGAATTATTGAATTTGATTCAAACGGGGCTCCAACGGGATTGCTCTTTGACGGGGCGCTTGAGCTTGTCAGGAATAAAATTCCCGAACTGACGGATGATCAAATTCGTAAGTTTGTAATTGAAGGTGTTAAGGAGTTAAACAAATGGGGTTTTGTGGGTATTCAGGACAGAACAGTCGGAACGGGTACTCTTAACTTGTTCAAAGAGTTGATTGATTCGAACATCCTTCCAATAAGAGTTTATGCGGTGTTATCTGCGGGATACCCGGCATTTGAGGAATATCTTGAAAAAGGTATGGAGAAAAATTACAAGGATAGGCTAACAATCCGCTCTGTTTCTCTCGATTACGATGGCGGTCTTGAATTTCAGCAGGCGATAATGGAAGGAAAATATTTGAATGAAACTTCATCACCGGAACCATATAACGGCCAGGGTGAAATTGAAAATGTTTTTAAACGCGCATTAGAAAAAAACTTTCAGGTTCGGGTTAAAGCAGTAGGGGATAAGGCAATTAAAAATGTGCTTGATGTAATTGATAAAGTCAGCAGGGACTTAAATATGGATGGAAGTCGAACAGTAATCGAGCATATAGAATTTACTGATGAAGAAATTCTCAAACGATTTAAGGAGCATAAACTTATTCCTTCCGTCAGACCTGATATCGGAATGAGTGATATGCAGATTGTTTCCGAATTTATAGGCGCTGAATATTTAAACAAAATTGCAAACTGGCGTTCAATAAAAGAGTCGTGCGGAATGTTTGTTTCCGGAACGGATTTTCCGTTTCACCAAATTAATCCGTTCATTCAAATTTACTACCTAACTCAGCGAAAATTTATTGGAGAAAATCAATTCAATGTTCCAAACACTGCTCAGGTAGTGTCACTGGATGATGCAATAAGGTCATTTACAATCTGGTCAACGTATTCCTGTTTTCAAGAGGAAGACCGCGGAACGATTGAAAAGGGAAAATATGCTGATATGATTGTGTTGAGCGAGGATATATTTTCAGATCCTGAAAAGCTTTTGAGCGTTAAGGTTGAAAAGACAATCTTGGGTGGAGAAGTTGTTTTTGAGAATTAAAATTTTAATCTGGGTTGAAATTACTTGAAGTTTTAAATTCTTCAACTTCTGTGTTAAAGGGAAATGGGATTGAAGACGCAAGGCTGAATGTTGAGTTAATGTTATGTCATATATTCAGTTGTGACAGGGTCAAACTGTATCTCGAATTTGAAAAACCTTTAAGTGCGGGTGAACTGGATATTATTAGAAATATGCTGAGGCGTAGATTGAAAGGTGAACCGTTGCAATACATTCTTGGTGAAACAGAGTTCATGGACTGTCGGATACTTGTAAACCCGAGTGTTCTCATACCCAGACCTGAAACAGAGTGTCTTGTGGAAGTTCTCATTGACGATATAAAAAGCAAACAGTTAACAGATGTAAAGATTCTTGAAGTCGGAACTGGTTCAGGTTGCATTCCAATTGCTGTTTCAAAAGAGCTTTCCCGCTTAAATGTAAAACATAAAATTGTTTCTCTTGAAATTTCTAAATCAGCCATTGAAACTGCGGAGCAGAATAAAAAAATAAATGATATCGCTGATGACCAACTCACAATTGTAGAACGGGATTTTTTGAAAATGAATAAGCTATCCAATCAAATAAATTACCTAATTTCAAATCCACCTTATATAAACGCAACCGATTACAAACTTTTGGATAAAGCAATTTCCGGATTTGAGCCAAAGGTTGCGCTTACTGACGAGAGCGATGGTCTCACATTTTACAGAAAATTCCTTCACATATTGTCCGAAGCTACATACAAGTTTTCGTGTATTTTTGAAATTGCGTATGACCTGTCCGAAAAATTGGAAGACCTGATGAAGGAAAATAGTTTAACGGATTACTATTTTTATAAAGATCTAAATGGAATTGAAAGGGTATTGAAGATTGGATGAAGGCTGTTATTCAAAGAGTATTAAACGCTGATATAAAAGTTAAGAATGAAAATGTCGCTTCAATAGATAACGGGTTACTTGTTTTCATCGGTGTTGCCAAAGGTGATAACTTTTCAATAGCAGAGCTGATGTGCAGAAAGATAATTGATCTTCGCATTTTTGATGATGCAAATGGCAAAATGAATTTAAGTTTATCCGATATCAGAGGAAGTATTTTATTTGTATCACAATTCACTTTATGTGCGGATAACAATAAAAGTGGTAACCGCCCGAGTTTTATTAATGCCGAGGAGCCTCAAAAGGCTAAAAAGATTTACGAACATTTAGTAAATTATGCAACAGAATATTACGATAGTTCAAAAATTCAAACCGGAGTATTTGCGGCTGAAATGAAAGTGAACTTAACAAATGACGGACCGGTAACAATTATTTTGGAGAGATAAATGAAAGTTACAATCGTCGGTATTGGTAATGTTGGGTCTTCACTTTTATTTTCACTTCATGAAACAGGTTTTCAGATTGTAAATGTCGTAGGAAAAGATTTATCAATTTTGAAGAAATTGTCAGGGAGAGTTGGATGCGATTATTCCGTGAATATTAATTCTGTAGCCGGTGACGGTTCTGAAACAATAATAATATGTGTAAAAGACGGGCAGTTAGGAGTTGTTTGTAATTCCCTTAAGGAGATGAAGAACAGTTTGCGAGGAAGAACCATATTCCATACATCCGGAAGTGTCTCATCAGAAGTATTTAAAGGGATTCTGCCATCTTCAAACAGTGGCTCGTTTCACCCGATTCAAACTTTCAATAAAATTACATACAAAAATAATCACCTCTTTGAAGGAATTACGATTGGAATCGAAGGTGGTAAAAAATGTATTAAACTGATGAGGGAAATTGCATTGAAGTTTAATTCGGTTACCCTAAATATACCGATTGACAAAAAGCCATTATACCATCTTGCAAGTGTTATAGCATCAAACTTTTTAGTATGTTATATTGATATCATTAACGATATAATGAAAACAGTTAATAAAAATATTACAGATGTTTCAAAGGTGTTTTCACCGATAATTTCGAAAACGTTGAATAATGTTTACACATACGGTGTAGATAAATCCCTTACTGGACCGATTGTAAGAAACGATATTAAAACTTTGAAAGCTCATCTAAGTTCTATTGACAACAATAATGATCTTCAATTATTTTATAAGACAATCAGCAAAAGAGCTGTTGAGATTGCATACAGAAACGGAAAAATGGATAAAGATAAATACAATAGTTTTATCAAACTTCTATCTTATTAAGGCGTGAAATTCTGCATTGTCTTTATATTCATGATGTCTATTGCAGTATCTTTGACTGCTCAGGAAACCGTTAATGAAGGATATTTATTAAGTGATAAAAGGTTAGCGAGTGAACATATTTTAAAACATGAGAGTCAAAAGCCTTACTCAATTTCAGGATTATTCATTTCACCAAATATAGGAATTTCATTTCCAATTCAGGACTTTGGTAAGAATTCCCGTGCAGCATTTACATTTGGAGGAAAAATAGAATTTGCTTCATCTGATCTTTTCCCTTTCTTTATCGGCGGATACTTCCAATATCAAAAACATTCAGGCGCTGAAGAGTTCAAAGCGACAAATCGGATTGAAGTATTCGAGACAACTATAACACAATTTGGTGGTAGCGTTGATGTTTTACTTACACAGCTGTTACCAAATTATTTCACAATGCCTGTCGCATCACTTGAAGTCGGACAGCTAAGCATTAAACGAGTTGTCACACCTGCTGAGAATAATCCGGATATGTTGCTTTCAGATAGCAAAATAGGAGTCTCAGCAGGTTTAGGGTTTACAATTTTCATTTTCGATATTGTTGGAAAATATACCTACGCCGGAGAATATTCATCAATCAATATAAATACAAGATTTCATTTTCCACTTATAAAATTTTAATATTTCCGTCCCTTCCATTTAATTTTATTCCCTAAAACAAACGTAAACGGCAGTAAAAGTCCATATAAAGCGAAATAAATTTGGAAGTGAATAAAATATTTCAACAATCCGGTACTTTTATATATTTTCAAAAGCGGTATTAGAAGAATCAATTCGGAGACAAACTTTATTCCAACCATTGTGAAATAGAATGCGGGAGGTGTGAAGAAAATTCCTGTGAGTAAATAAAGATTTGCGATATACAATTCAATCCCGGTAATATATCCAAATGGTCTGATTCCCAATCCACCTCTGAACCAGCGTTTTTTCTGATTGAAAAGAGCTCGCAAATCCGCGCAGGGTTGTGAAGTTACCACATTTCTATCATCTGTAGGGAATTTTATCTTAACATTTTTAATTGAGTCAATAGCCCTCATTAATGCGAGGTCTTCTGTAACTGAGAATCCGATTTTTTCGAAACCGCCGAGTTGCATGTAGATATCTTTTCGAAATGAAATATTATTTCCGATACAACTAAGAATTCGCCCGATCCCACAACTCGATGATGCCAGTGAAAGCAAATAAATAAAATCCAAAGCCTGAAGTTTATCGAACAACTTTTGATTTGTATCGATTGTTGTGAACCCGTTAACCATTGCAGTTGAAGTATCATAGTAAGATGACATAGATTTCACCCATTCGCTTTGAACCGTACAATCAGCGTCAGTTGTTATGACTATCTCGCCACGGCAGAGTCTGATTGCAGTATCAAGTGCGTTCGCCTTTCCTTTCAAGTTTGATGTTTCGGTACGGTTAGAGTCTATTACTTTTATTCGGCTATCACCCTGAGATTCTTTAATCATAATCTCCTTTGTGTTATCGTCAGATTTATCATTTACGAGTATGATTTCGAGTGTACCTTCATATTTAATTTCTTTCAGCGATTGAATACATCTTGCAATTACATCCTTTTCATTTTTTGCAGCTACAATCAGGCTGACTGAGGGAGGATTCTTTAATGAAAATTTTTCTAATGTAGTTGAAATTCGCAATCCTTTTAGAAAGTAAAGATGGAGTGCGAGGTAAGTTATAAAAAATACTGAAATGAATATTTCCATTAATAAAAAAGGTGAATAACCTCACAAGATAATTCACCATAAGATAGAATTGAATACAGTTATTTTACAACAGCAATTTTAATAATTCTCGTTACTTCGGAACCATCAATATTTGCAGTTATCACGCCATAGTACACGCCACTCTGAACATTGCCTGCATCCCAGAGGATCTCGTTTTCTGAATTGGAAAATGCCGGTCCGTTAAGTTCTGTTACAAGTTCACCGGAGAGGTCAAGGATTTTTATTTTCACGTCAGAGGCAATTCCATTAATGAAATACCGAATATAAGTTTTTCCATCATAAACCGGATTTGGCCAATTATATACCTTAGATTCAGGTAATTTACTCGTAAAGCCGGGTGAATGTGCATTTCCTGTGTAATTATGATTGGATAATGATTCGTTACCCAGATAATTTTTCCAATACACATTTTCAGGTTTGTATTGATGATTAGTTCTGAAGGCGTAAAGAAATCCATCGTTACCCAAAACGGCCAGACCAAAGTATCCATCTGCATTTAATATTGCAGGAGTAGAAATTGTTTTAGAGGAAACAAGCAGTGGAAATCCATTTAATATTTTCCCGTTTACACCGTAAGCGTAAAGATTGCCGTCTGATGTTACAAAAAGTAACTCGGAGATACCATCGTCATTTATATCGGCCACACTTATTCCGGATGAAATATTCCGGTCAAAGTTGATAGGGAAGTTATCAACCAGAACACCGTTAGAGTTAATTGCAAAAATTGTACTGTCAGCAACAAAAATTATTTCTTGTCGTCCGTCCCTGTTCAAATCTGCAAGTACAGGCGATGAATTTATAGCGGAATAGTTGTAAGATATTTTAATTTGATTACCGTTTAAGATTAATCTGTTATTTAAATCCGTTGTCAGAATATCCTGAGAAGTAGCAGTTGAAATATTTCCCGTAACCAAATATTTAAAATTGCCGTTAATAACCGAAAATGAATCTGTTACATTTTGAGAGAAAGCAATTACAGAACCCTGAATGGAATCAACCCTAACTTCGGTTAGGTTTTGATCGTAACTATTTATCACACCGGTGTTGAAACCAAGATAGACAGCTCCTCTATTCTGTATTACTAACGAAGGCGCGGATACTGTTCCGCTATTTAATATTCTGGAATTCGAGATACCGTTGCTGTTGTATGATTTTAATTCAGAGTCACTAAGTGCAAATAAAGTGTTTACAGATTCACCACGCAATGTTGACGGTATAAATTTACCTGCCTTAGGAATAAGTACAGCAGTTCCACCAATACTTGAGCCATTAAGATTGAATCCATAAACGTTATTATTCGAATTTGCAAAAATTTGATCGCCCGAAACATTCATGAAATCGAATGCAATTACTTGTGAATTTCCTGTTGTGTCAACAGGAAGCCTAATTGGAAAACCTGCAAGTGGACTTATTATATCAGAACCAATTTTCACTCTGAAATTCATCGAAGGTGATATTGTATCGAATTCCGTTACATAAATGAAATTATTTGCAAGAGAATATGAAAGCGAATTCGGAATTGAAGAAGGTGTGAATTCATTTTTATATATAGTTTCGGGAACTCCGTGGTAACCTTTAAACCAATAATCGTAAATCGTACCGTCACCGGTAATATCACCGAAAGGCGTACTGAAGGTAACACCGATAGTTTGAGATCCTTTTGCTTCTTCAAGTGATACGCCTCTTCTTTTGATGTTATTGTTAATAGAGTTACTGGAGATATTTTCATCTATCACATTTTCATCTATATGCCAAATAAGGATTCCACCTCTGAAGTTTGCAGTATCGTTAATTAATCCCGGCAGTGACCAATCAGGATTTGAAACATCAGTAACATTGCCCCGGATCTTATCAATGTTGAAACTTTCAAAGCCTGAAATATCCTGAGTGTAAACATTTGAATCGTTAAAAGAACGGTTACGGGTATAAATTTTAAGTCCATTGTGATAAGGATCACGGTTGCGATTTTCAATTAAAAAATATTCCCGACTGCTGATAAGCACTTTGAATATAGTTGAATCTGTGAAGTTTCCCGTTGAAGATTCTTTGATATTCAACAACTGGTTACCTGAACTAATAACAATCGGTTCTTTAAATCCGAGATAAACCTTTTCCCATGCAGAGGGCTCAGGCGGGAATATACCGTTATAACTAAATATTGATTGGCCATCCATTAAACCAAATCTGCCGATTGCAGTTCGACCTGTCTGAGTATTGAACAAATCGGGCAATCCAAGGTAACTCCCGAATGTTGCGACGAGTATTCCGTTTATTCCAAGGCGTAATAAATATTTACCACTTATCAAATCAAGTTCACGTAACTCATTTGATGGAATTACCATTGAGTTTTGAATTTTAAAACCACTATTGGTGACATAACCATCGTAGGTATTTCCATAAAATTCTTTTAAATTTTTCAACCCAAGATAAACACTCGGTAAATCAAACGGAGTAGGATCGAAACCAAGAACAGACTTAAGGTCAACATCTCTACCCGTTCCGGCATGAAAAATGACGAATGCAGTCTTGCTTTGGTCGTATTGCGAAAAGTCAATTTGATGTTCAGCGATCGTCCATGCATCTGTAAAGAGATCACCGAGCCGTCTGAAATCAGGTTCATTATCCCGTGGTGAGTATTCCTCCATTTTTTTGGGAAGCGTAATCACTTGTCCGAGTAAATCAAATTTCACCTTTAGTTTTCCGTCAGACGCTTTATCCCAATAATTGATTAAAAATTTCAAATGGTCCGCAAAGTAAGCGCTATCGTAAGGCGGGGAGTCAATTACAGTATCGCGTTGCAACGTTGCATTATAATATTTATCTGACAGGTCAAATTTTCCGTTACCGGTTGTGAATGAATTATCGTCTTCCTGAAACTGTACTAGAATTGCCACTACATTAATCGAATCAGTTTGCGATACATCGAAGCGTGGTGTTAAATATGAATTTTCGTTACCGAATTTTAGCGGATGTGATAATTCAAATTGTAAATTTTTTAATTCCTGAGCCTTAACTGAATGAGATAGGAAAGCATAAAGGAAAATGACAAGGAAGAATTTATTTCTGAACATAAAGGGATTGATTATGAAAAAGGGGGAGACCAGCTCCCCCGGAAAATTAGAAATTTGCAATCAAGCCAAACCTGAGAGTATTGGCGAGTGGGTGATTATCAACGAGCGCATCAATATAGCTGAAATCGAAGCCATATTTGCTATATCTAATACCTGCGCCAAGGGTAATGAACCGCCTGTTACCGTTCGAGGGGTCTTCGTAAAAGAAGCCGGCTCTGAGTGCAATCAGCCTCGGAGCACCGTACCAATATTCAACTCCGATTGAAGACTGGATAGTTTTTCCGATGCCGTTTATACCACCCTTCCAGGAAGTAAACAACGCCTCATAAAAGGGATCGGATGCCGGATTGCCGTTTTCGTCGGTAAATCTGTTAACTAACAACTTTGAAAAGTCAGCTGCCAAGGTGATCTCATTACCTTCATTTTTTAATATCTGATATGCAATCCCGAGCCTAAGATTAGTTGGTATAGGATCGGCCTGATCAGCGTCAACATAAGAGATCTTTGGACCGAGATTTGATAAGTTCAAACCGATTGACAATTTATCTTTTAAAAATTTCGGTCCGCCTGATGGTCGCCACATTCCAGATAAATCAAAACTCGTTGTAAATGCTGTACCAGTTCCGCGTTCATTTCCAACCTGAAGGTCACCCGGAGAAAGTCTGCTGTATATAAATCTTGTGGTAACTCCGACTCCCCAGTCATTTGATAACTTTGTTCCGTACCCGACAGCAAAAGCAAGTTCGTACGCCTTGTAGTTTCTTGAAGGGTCAGTGTTACCAAGTTCGTCAGTATAAATAATCTCACCGATATTCAGGTAGGTAAGACTTGCTCCTAACGTACCGTTAAGTTCCGGTACATATTTCTTTGAAGCAACAAAATCATAAAACAGATCTCCGATACCAAGACCAGCTAACCATGGAGAGTGAGTGAAGTTAATCTCCAAATCACTGTCGGTTTGAAATGATAGACCGGCGGGATTCCAGTGCATGGCAGTTGCATCATCTGCAATACCGGCTCCGGATTCTCCCATGCCGGAAAACCTTGAGTTTGGCCCGATTAATAGAAATGGAACACCGGTTGAAACTGCATTGGTATTCTGTGCTGAAATATCAGGTATTACTGTTATCATGAATAAAAATATCAATATCAGATGAAGCGCACTGTTTTTAATTTTTTGAATGTTCAAATTATTCCTCCGTTTGATGAATTTTTTAATTTAATACGGCAATTTTACCGGTTGTTGTATTGGTATAATCGCCGCTTTGTGTCTTTATAGTTATACGATAAATGTAAGTTCCATTTGCGATTGCGTCGCCATCATTATCACGACCATCCCAAGGTATGGAGACAAACTTATCTGTAATATTTAATTGATTCAATTCTTTTATCATTCTTCCGCTAACTGTGTAAATCTTTATTTCAACGTCAATATTAGAGTCGAAGTTATGTTGAAACATGAACTCAGTTTTATCTCTCATCGGGTTAGGGTAATTATATACATCCGCAAGAACCAACTCAGAATTATTTGAAACACGGAACGAAATAGTTTCAGAAGCTGAATTGTTATATGTATCCCATGCAGTTACCTTCAAGTTGTAATCGCCGTCTATCAGGTTTGTAAGCGGATATTCAAGAGTACCATTCTGGTAATTTGAAGTTGAGTTATAATAGTTTGTGAGATCAATCTTCTGGTCAGGATCATTATTTAACATTGCCTCTATCTTATGCCCGATGGTTCCGGTAAGATTTATACCTGATTCATCGTAAAAGTCCGCAATGATTTTAGTATTTTGATTAACGATATCGCCGCTTCTGAAATTTCTATCACCAAGAAATAGACCAATTTCCGGACTGACGGTATCAATCGGAGCATTTGTATCCAATCCGTTCAGAATAAACTTATTGGAATAACCTGAACCGTCAGTTGTCTGGTTATTGAAATAAGCCAGAATTTTTCCATTTCCGGTAGCATAGGATATATCCTTTGGAACGACGAATTCAATTGTCCACAATCCATTTTCTACAGTTGTATTCCCTGTGAACAGTTTTCCGCCATCCAGTCTGAACCTGAACGGAATGCCGAAATCGAAATAAGTAATATGTCTCTCAACATCAAAAACCTTTATTGAAATTGAACCGTTGAACGTATTCCAAAATGTGGAGTCGGGATGTAAAATCCTTCCAGATAGTTTAACTTTCTGAAGCGCCTTAATTTCTGCGGTATCGCTTCCGGTGTAATTATTAATACTGTCAATAACCGTGAAATATTGTGGAATATCAACCCTCACGGTTGGGTCAGAAAGTAAAAAGAACTTGGCGGAATTACTGTTTGCAAGTCCAACCAGTTGCTTTGCGAGGTAAATGGATTTTCCGATTCTGATTGGCAGGTTCAGAGTATCTTTCAGGTTCATAAAGTGATTCCATACAGCTTCATTGAAAGCAGCATTAGGAGAGCTGTAAACCGGCCTTGAAGCAGCAAGTACACCAATTGCGCCACGTTCCCGGATGTTTACAAGCTCTTCACCAGCGCTAAGTGAGAACGGATCATCAAATCTGGCAAGGTCGCAACTTGGAATTGTTACGAACGGATATTTCCCTTTGTTTACTAATCTGGGAATTGAAGTCTGTCTCTCAAATATTTGTTCATGTGCCCAAAGGTCAGTACTACCGTGACCGACATAATTTATTACGAGCTTCCCTTCGTTCCAGCCGTTAATAATATCTTCGTTCGCCTGTGGTTTCCTTCTACCCTGTGGCGTTACAGTAGTGGGATAAGTAACAATATAAATTTTTTGTTTCTCAAAGTCCGGAGGAGTCATATTTTCTGCAATTATTTCGGATTGGAATGTGTGAATATTCCCCTCGCCACCACCGGTCTGCGAGGTTGTCCAACCGTCGTCAGCTACGTACATATTGGTTTTTTTCCAAATTCCATTATTGGAACCTGATTCGTATTCAATAATTTTCTGGACAACGTTATTTGCTTCATCGAGGGAGTTAACGCACAACCTGCCAGTAGCCATATCAGGTTTGCCGGGTTGAGGTTCAACATAATTCTCATTGAACTCAATAAAGAAATCATCGCTTGGGTAACTGACAACTTCATCAACGTTAGGGGAGTCAGTTTGAATTGGTGGTAACCAGTTCCGTACCGGAACATTGTAAATATTCCTGAAGTCGTATGTTCCGTCTCCAAGAAACATTACGTAAAACGGTGCTACGCTCCAATTGTAAAACGCATGTTTCAAGAAATTTCTAATCGCAACCGGATCTAATAAACCACCACTGAACTCGTTATAAATCTGGTCTATGTCAATAACAATAGTTTTAATGTAATCAACACCTGGTGTTTCACGATGTTGTTTCAGCTTATATGCTGCCTCCATGAAATCCTTCGGTGAAATGATGATGAACGTTGCGCCTTCAGTTATTCCGCGCAAATTTTGATTGTCTATTCTTTGTGAAATACTTTTCGGAGTTAAATAGTTATCGCCACCAATCGCAAAATATTCCCTTAAATAATTCGCATTGTGGTTTGACTGGAATACTGCAATCCCATTTGAATACGAAATGGGTACGATAATTTTCGAATTGAAATTTTCTGATACATCGAAAATTCTTATATCCGGTGATGAGAAGGTTGAAATTTTATATTGTCCCATTCCGGTTAAATCAGGCGATCTGAAGTGAAAAACATTATTGACAGCGCTGTTATAAGTTCTGTCGTAGTTTAAATCATACCAGTCAACATAAGCAGAGGCAGTTGAAGTATTTTGACCGGTTGGAATTTCAAGTTTTAATACAGATAAATTTCCGGAAGGGAGGCTGTAACTCTTCGTAAATGTGTATGCATTTATATGAGCGAATTCACCGCCAACTCCACCGATTTGAGTTATGTTATTAAATCCTGCACCATCGCTTACTTTAAAAGTAGTGGTTGAACTTGAAGCGTTTCCAAAGTTAAACTCGAGGTTAATTTCGCTTCCCGGTGAATATCCATGCAGTGTATTATTTGCAATATATGACTCGCCAAGCCCGATCCGCTGGCTAAACCAAAGCGTTCCGGTTGCGCCGAGGTTATTAACGTCTGGATCGTCCCAAACGATTTCCGGGAAAGAGGTGAACTCAGGCACGTTTGGTTGATTGGGTGATTGAACAATCTCCATTCTTAAACCAAGGTTCCCACCATAAGTCAGGAAATAATAATTGGAATTAGAAAACGGATTATTGTAGTGTGATAATTTTTGGTTAGAATAATTATACTCAACGTCTCTCACAGATCTACCAAAGAATAGGATGTAATCGCCATTATCAAAACTACCATCGTCTCCACCATAAACGAAAATGCTGTTCTCTATCAGGTCTTCCGGTACTGGATCAGAATTTTTAAAAGGTAATTTTCTCCCACCGTTACCGTAAAGTTTTAATGTACGTGGATCAATAGCAGAGGTATTTATTCCTACGGACTCGAGTAACGTTTTATCAATTTTATAGATACCGGTTTCATTTATCTCGATTTTATAAAAATCACCGTTTGCAAGTACACTGTTTGAAATCCCTGAACCACTGTTTTCATTGAATTGAACTGTTGACCAGTTTAATGCCTCTTTCCAGTTAAGTCCCGTATTGCTAAAAAATGAATATGCTTCCTTTGAGATAATACGATTAGATTTAACCGGTGATCCGCCAAAGATAATTCTGAAACGGATGTATTCATACCTTCGAAGTGTTCTTGTAACCGGATTATATTGTAAGGGTGAAATTATTGCCGCACCGAAATATTTGTTTCTGAGGGAACCTGAAAATACCAATTCACCCGGATCTTTGGGGAAAAATGTATTAGTCGAATAAATCCCGTTATCCTTTTGATAGTTGTAGTCGAAACTCATATCTCCTTTTCCCCTTACAATTTCGGGTACTGGATTTACTTCGATATTTTGAATATCTCTATATTTGTAATCTAGAAGTTCAATCCTGTTTCCTTCACTGACCGGTAGAAAAACCGGGAATATTCTTTGCGATAATTGTGGACTACCGGGTTTAAAATTCTCAATTCCTGAATTTAAAAAAGTAAGTGTACTATTATATTGTGGAGTGAAGTCAACCGTGATAGATCGACTATCTGATGATACAATTTTATAATCTGATACTGAAATTGATTCGTTGGATGGCGTTGGATTCTTTACATCACGTTGTGCAATTAAATCACCGGCAAATGAAAAAATAAGAAAGGGTATTATATAAAGTAAGATTTTCAGGTTATTCATTACAAAAGGACATTTTTGCTTGATAAAATAAAAAACCATTTATTAAAGTTCTCATTTCCGGAATCTTCAAAAAATGGTTAAAATATTTTTTATATCAATAATTAAAATTAATAAAATAATCGAAAATACTTAATAAATTTCTTCTCCTTTTTTTAGTTTCAAAAATATCGGTGCAATATCCAAATGTCAATACTAAACCAAAATTATTTTTGCGGAGATTTTCTTGTATGTTTGGTTGATGTAATTTTGTCTAAATGTTGTAATGCATTTTTAGCCGCCTGTTGTTCAGCCTGTTTTTTGGATTTCCCTTGACCTGTTCCTAACATTTGTCCGTTCAAATAAACATTAATTGTAAAAGTTTTGTTGTGTTCAGGCCCTTCTTCGTTTGTTACGTTATATTGAGGGATATAGTTTGTGTTTGCCTGAGCATATTCGAGGAGTTTGCTTTTATGGTTCTCGTCGTATTCATCTAACCACTTTATATCCAGCTTAACAAAAATCTCCTCTATGATAAATTCTTTTGCGGCCTGATAGCCGGAATCAAGAAATATTGCTCCGATTATAGCTTCGTAAGCATCGGCAAGTATAGAGTCGTAGCCTTCTTCAATAGATCTCATTGCGGTGTAAGATGCGAGAATGAAATCCTGAAGTTTAATATTCTTCGCCCGCTCGGCAAGAAATCGTTTGTTAACAAGAATTGACCTGAATTTCGTAAGATCGCCCTCCTCGTTTTGCGGGAAGTTGTGATAGAGGTATTCGGCTACAATCAGATCAAGAACGGCATCGCCAAGAAATTCTAGCCTTTCATTTGAAATTAATCCTGCTGGTAGGAAATTCCTTTTTATTTTAACAAAGGAACGATGCATTAACGCTGTAATGAAATAGTCTTTGTTAATTATTTTATAATGAAGTGCAGATTGGAGTTTGATAAAATTAATATTACCTTCGCTTCTTTCCGATACAATGGACTTTTTTCTCTTTCTGAAAAAAGGAAGTGGAATTTTGAATTTTTGCAGGAATTTAAACATTTAAAAATATTGTCAACCCTCAATCTTCGTATTGCTGAAAAATTATTGCAGTGTTGTGTCCACCGAATCCTGAATTATCAGAGATTATGGTTTTAACTTCAGTTTTGCGGGCAGTGTTAAAAACGTAATTAAGGTCACAATCGGGATCCGGTTCCTCGAAATTAATTGTTGGTGGAATTATATTGTCCCTGATTGAGAGAATTGAGGATATAGCCTCAATAGCACCGGCGGCACCAAGCAGATGACCTATCATTGACTTTATTGAATGAACATTAAGGTTGTAAGCGCGTTCACCGAAAACGGATTTTATTGCAGCTGTTTCATTTTTGTCGTTTGGTGGTGTTGAAGTACCGTGGGCATTAATTGCGTCGATATCCTCAGGTTTAAGTCCGGCATCATTAATTGCAATTTTAATAGCGTTGGCAACCCCTTCACCGTTCGGTGCAGGTTCGGTAATGTGGTGAGCATCTGCCGACATACCAATTCCGCTTATTTCAGCATAAATAGTCGCACCTCTTGATTTGGCGTGTTCCAATTCTTCTAAGATCAACGTGGCAGCGCCCTCACCCATAACGAATCCATCTCTGTTTTTATCGAATGGTCTGGATGCTTTTTCAGGTGCGTCGTTTCTTGTGGAGAGTGCTTTCATTGCATTGAAACCGCCAACCCCCATAGGACAGATAACAGCTTCCGATCCACCGGTTACCATAACATCCGCATTACCGCGCTGTATTATCATTACAGAATCAATTATTGAATGAGCTGATGTCGTACAAGCGGAAATTGTAGCGTAGTTAGGACCTTTGAAACCGTATTGCATAGAAATTCTTCCGGCAGCAATATCTGCAATCAGCATCGGAATAAAGAACGGACTAATCCTGTCAGGTGAACCTTCACGTTCAAACAGATTTCGCTGTTGCTTGTCGTATGTCCACATTCCGCCAATGCCGGAACCATAGACAACCCCGACTGAATTTTTATCCACACGTTCAAGATTTAACCCTGAATGGTTAATTGCCATTTGAGTTGCTGATATGGCATATTGAGTAAAAGGGTCGCACCTTTGTGACAGTTTCCTGTCCATATAATTCAACGGATCATATCCGGTCAACTGAGCTGCAAATTTTGTATTGAAATTTGTGGTATCAAAATAAGTAATATTTTTGACACCACTTTTCCCTTCGGTTAGAGATTTCCAAAAATCCTCTAAATTAAGACCTACAGGTGAAATCACACCTAATCCTGTAACTACGACCCTTCTTTTCATTTAAGGATGGTTGTAAAAATTTAGGAAGCTAATTTTTGTTCGATGTAATCAACTGCCTCTTTCACAGTCGTAATCTTCTGAGAATCTTCATCAGGAATTTTTATATCAAATTCTTCTTCAAATTTCATGGCAAGTTCAACGGTATCAAGTGAGTCTGCACCAAGATCATTGATAAAATTAGCATTCTCAGTAACCTTTGATTCCTCTACTCCCAATTTATCAACAATTGAGGATATGACTTTTGAGAGAATTTCACTTCTTTCCATTTAATGTTCTCCTTAAATTATTTTGTTTTTAAGTTTAAATTTGAAATTAAAATTAATCTGAAAAATAATAATATTATAGCTGACAATAAAGAGAATTTTTCTTTTAAAATCAGGGAGTATCAATCACAGGTCTTCTAACAATAAAAAATTCTTTTAAAGGATATTTTCCATAAATAACGTTATTTATAATATTTTCACCGTTATCGGGCTGTCTCGTTCCTGCCCACCAGGCTTGAGCGTAATACCTGCCGTTTCGCTTAATTAAATAATCGAAAATTATCATGTGACCGTACCATACTAATAAGTCACCTTGTCTTATTTCATCCGGATTTTCAATCTTAACAACGGGGAAAATATCGTTAAATCTCGATTCATCCATGAGGTCATTTGTCAATGTGTTTACATCCGGTGTTTTAAACCCCGCAATATAAAGTGTATTCAATGCGAATATATTGCATTTGCTTTGATTCCTCAATATTACTAACCGGTTATCAAGCCAATACAGATATGTAGAATCGTGTGTTTTGCTATACATTGGATTTTTCTGTTCTGACATTGCAGCATCAATAATTAATTGGGTCAACTCCGGTGATGTAACCTCTGATTCATGTTGTAAAATCTCCTCCGTTTTAGTTTGCTTTGAGGAAGTACAGGAATATAAAATCAACGACAGGAAAAAAACAATCGCAGTAAAATAAAAGGAATTACTTTTTGAAACTGTTTGTATCAGATTGATAATCATTTAACCTCTCCTGAAGTTTTTTAATTTGATTCCGGAGTTCTTCAATTTGTTTTGAACTTTCAATGAGTTCTTTCTCTTTCTGAAGTAATCTTGATTCTCTGTAATTCATTTCATTTTCCCATTCTTCTTTATCCCAATATCCCATATCCTCAAAATACCCTTTAAAGAGGAAGTTATGTTTTAGCGCTTCCATATTTTGATAAAACCCAAAGGCTCCACGCTCCAGGTTCGCTGTCGTTTGATTTGTATTCACAATTACCTCCTTAAGGTTGTTTGCAAAAACCGTATCTGTCAGAAGTGTTCCTACAAGGCTTTCGCTTGAGTTAATTTTTCTTGTTATATCCGCAATATTTGTCGTAATGATTCCAATTTCGTCGGACAACGTGTTAACCTGAAGAGTTACCTGATAAACCGATTTTGATACCTGATCAATAATCTGATTGACGTTACCGGTAATTGAAGCGTAACTTCTCATCGTAGAATCAACGGTGCGGTAGAGGCTGTTATCATTAACAAGCGCGCCGATCGTTCCTTCGCCCTTATCAATTTTTCCTGAAATGCTGGCAAGATCGCGGGCTATAATTTCTGCCTGTTTGGTTGATTCGTTCAGGTTATTGATTATGTCACCGATATCAACCGGTTTACTTGAAGAAAGAAAATCGCCACTTGAAACTTCGGGCTCTTTCTCAGAGCCGGCGGAAATAACTACGATTTTATTCCCAACGAGCCCCTCTGAGTCAATTGAAACTTTCGAATCACGTTTGATAAATTTTCTTACTTCATCCCTTATCGTCATTGTAACTCTGACTTTGTTCGTTCCGATAATTTCAATAGAACTTACAGTTCCAACAACTATACCCGCAAACCTCACGGAATTTCCAACATTCAAGCCACTCACGGTTTCAAAGTCGGAGTTGATAATTATCGTATCGGTAAACAGGTTCTCTTGACTGCCAATGTAAAAAAGCGCATACATCAGTGCAGCAAACCCGATTAAAATGAAAATACCAAGTTTAATACTTTTCTTTTTATCCATAATAAATCATTTAAAATCGAAAAATCCTCTGACGAATTCATCGTCTGAAGACTCCATTTCGCTGAAAGTACCTTGTTTGAAAAAAATTCCATCTTTCAATACTACTACACGGTCAGCCACAAGTCTTGCACATGGGATATCGTGCGTAATAATTATTGAAGTTACTTTTCTTTCCTCTTTAAGTTTTATAATTAGTTCTGATATCTCTTTAGAAGTAAACGGATCCAGCCCCGTTGTCGGTTCATCATAAAGGATAATTTCTGGCTCGAGTATTAGAGTACGTGCCAGCGCTATTCGTTTCATCATCCCACCTGATACTTCAGACGGCATTTTATCAATTGCAGATTCGAGCCCGACGCTTCGAAGTGCTGATATTACTTTGTCCGTTAGCAATTCCCCCTGGTAATCTTCCTGTCTTATTAAAGGGAATTCGAGATTTTCTCTGATTGACATTGAATCGTACAAAGCACCACCCTGAAACAAGTAACCGATTTTTTTCCTGAATATAGGTCGCTGCTCTTTCGTCAGGTTGTGACTATCCATCCCAAAAGCAATTATTTTGCCCGAATCTGGAGTTAGCAATCCGATAATACATTTTAGAATAACAGATTTTCCTGTCCCCGACCTTCCAAGTATTACAATCGTTTCGGCTTTTTTTGCTTCGAGGTTAACACCTTTCAGAATTTTAAGGCTCCCGAAAGCTTTAGTAACATTTTCAATTTTTAATGCAATGTCAGTACCATTCATATTCATAAAAGCGAAGTTATTTGAACTGCCAACATATCAATAATAATCACCATCAGCGATGAAATCACGACAGCAGTATTCGCTGCGATTCCAACACTCTCTGTACCCCGCGCTGCATTCCAGCCTTCGTTGCAACCAACGAGTCCGATTGCAAACCCGAAGAAATATGTTTTAATTGTTGCCGGGATTACATCCATAAATCCAAGTCCCGAAAATGCGCTCATAAAGTAGAGGTTCAGATTCATCGGAGATGAAATATTTACTGCAATGAATCCGCCCAATAACGCAATGAGATCAGCGTAAATGACAAGCAACGGCAAGGTGAAAGTTGATGCAATGATCCTTGTAACAACGAGATATCTGAATGGTCTCGTTCCGGAAACTTCCATAGCGTCAATTTGTTCAGTAACTCTCATTGAACCAAGTTCAGCACCAATACCAGAACCTATTTTTCCTGCAAATATTAGTGACGATATTACCGGTCCGATTTCACGCAAAACTGCAACGGCTACCATTGAGGGTACTAACGATGCAGCGCCGAATTTATTTAATGTCGGTATTGACTGAAGAGTCAATGTAAACCCTATGATGAATCCTGTAATTCCGATTAACGGAAGTGATTTATATCCGATTGAAAACGACTGTTTATAAGCTTCCCTGAAATCGAACGGAGGAAGGAAAGCTTCAGTAAAAAATCTTTTTGCAAAAAGAAATATTTTACCTGTCTTCTCTAAAAATTCTTCAACTGATACGGGTAAACTTAAATTGAAAGCTGAATTCAGTTTAACTATTACATTCAAATTTGTATTTGAAATTTTACTCAATTCTTTCTCCGAATTTTTAAATCTATAAACGGATTTGCAATTCCAATAATAATTCCAAACGATAAATCAGTAATATCTGATTTCTTTTTTTGCATCATAAATGTATGCCTGAGCTTTATGTGCGGATAGAAAAGGAATTTATCGTTTCTGATCGAATAGCCGTAAGCTACTTCAGGACCTGCACCGTGCCCGTCGAAATCTGTAAACCAACTTCCACCTACAGTAAAAACGCTCGTTCCCTGCAACATGTTTGAAGGTTCGATGTCTTTGAGCAGATAATCGTAATGCATTGAAAATCTTAGCTGGCTTTTTTGGTTTTCTTTAAAGATGAACGAATATTCAAGACCTAACCTGTATTCGCCGAAGTAACCAAAGCCAAGAGAAAACTCTTTCGTAATACCTGCCCTTAGTTTATCGTCTTCATATTGAATTGTCGGATTTAATAAATATAAAAATGACCAGACACCTATTGCAATTGGTATGACGGAATTTTCATCTTTCGTAATTGAATTGCGCTTCCGGTAAAATTCCGGTTTGATATTAGTGCTGTTGAAAAACTCCGATGATTGAACTGTCGAATAATTGGAATCTGCTGCTTTCAGATTTAAGTTCAGAAGCAGCAAAATTGATAAGAATAAAAATATAATTTTTGAAATCATTCTTGAAACTAATCCATTATTATTCCGATAGAAGTGAAATAGCTTTTTGCTAAATCAGCAATACTGCTAGAAATAAACTCATTTATGATTAGCCTATCCCCACCGGTCTGTCCGATACAAACTGCGTCGAGATTATTTTCTTTGCAGAGTGCAATAACTTTTTCAGCGTTTGAAGTGCTTGCAATTACTCTGCTTTGAGTTTCACCAAATAATTCGAAATCATCCCTATGGACGAAATTCATTTCAATCTTACATCCTGTTTTATTTTCTCCGGTGATACAACATTCAGCAAGTGCAACAGCAATACCTCCATCAGAAATATCATGACACGAATTCAGGAGTGATTCCGACATTAACCTGAGCAATGTATTGTGGAGGTTTAACTCAAAATCAAGATCGATCAACGGTGGTTTTCCGGTAATTTTATCATGGATAGTTTTCAGATATTGTGACCCGCCGACTTCATTTGAATTTTGTTTGCCGATTAATATTACGTAATCTCCGCTTTGTTTAAAATCTGATGTTACTATTTTGGAAACATCGTCGATCAAACCAATTACACCAATTACCGGTGTAGGTAAAATTGCAAAGTTTTGAGATTCATTATAGAAACTGACGTTTCCGCCGGTAACGGGAGTGTTAAACTTTCTGCAGGCATCTCCGATTCCCCTTACCGCTTCGGAAAATTGATAGTAAACTTCAGGATCGTACGGATTGCCGAAATTAAGACAGTTTGTGATGCCGAGCGGAGAAGCGCCTGTACACACGACATTCCTGCATGATTCAGCTACAGATATCATTGCACCAACGTATGGATTTAGGTAAACGTATCTTGAATTGCAGTCAACTTTCATGGCAACTCCTTTCTTTGAACCTTTAATCCGGATTACAGAAGCATCGCCTCCGGGCAATACAATGGAGTTTGTCATTACCTGAGAGTCGTATTGACTGTAAACCCATTTTTTATTGGCGATGTCAGGATCGGATAACAGTTTTGAAAGCACATTATTAAAATTATCCGGCATTAACAAAGCCTCTGCATCGAAAGTGGTAGTTTCAGCGATGTAATCGGGAACTTTGGATTCCCTTTGATAAACAGGTGCATCGCCACCAAGCACAAGACTTCGTGCAGGTACGTCCGCTTCAAGTTTACCTTTATAAAATATTTTAATATTCTTGTCTCTTGTAACTTCTCCAATTAATGCGCAGTTCAAATCCCATTTTTCAAATATTTCCCTTGCTTTATCCTCTTGACCTTTCTTAATAACAACAAGCATTCTTTCCTGTGATTCGGAGAGCATAATCTCGTAAGCTGTCATGTTGCTATCGCGAAGCGGAACTTCATCGAGATTTATTTTCATCCCAACATCACCTTTGGCGCTCATTTCTGAAGTTGAGCAAGTAATTCCCGCAGCGCCCATATCCTGAATCCCGACAACAATTTCGGAATTAATAAGTTCGAGTGTCGCTTCCAGGAGAAGTTTTTCCGTGAAAGGATCGCCTACCTGTACGCTCGGTCGTTTCGATTCCGATGAATCAGAAATTTCTTCTGAAGCAAAAGTCGCACCGTGGATACCGTCCTTCCCGGTTGCAGAACCAACGATGAAGACAGGATTCCCGATACCGGATGCCTTTGCCGTCGCAGTTTTGTCGTGCCTTACAAGCCCTACTGCCATTGCATTAACCAACGGATTATCGTTATAACTTTCTTCAAAGTATATTTCACCGCTTATGGTCGGAACACCAAAGCAATTTCCGTAGTCACCGATACCTTTAACAACATTGCGGAAGAGAAATTTATTTCTCTCATTATTCAATTTTCCGAACCGCAATGAATTCAGTGCTGCTACAGGTCTTGCCCCCATTGTAAATATATCCCTTAAGATACCTCCGACACCGGTTGCAGCGCCCTGATAGGGCTCAACAGCTGATGGGTGATTATGTGATTCAATTTTAAATGCTACTGCCAAACCCTCACCTATATCAATTAAACCTGCATTTTCTTCGCCCGCATTTACTAATAATTTCCCACCGGAGCGGGGGAGTGTCTTAATTTTGAGAATTGAATTTTTATACGAACAATGTTCGCTCCACATGACAGAATAAATACCAAGTTCAGTATAGGTTGGTGTTCTGCCAAGGATGGATAAAATTTTTTCATACTCTTCTTCAAGAAGTCCTAACTCGAATGCAAGAGATTTATTAACTACCGGATAAGTCATTATATGAGATATTTGAAATATTAAACTTTAATGAATTTTTCAAATCTTTTATTTCCTCTGCAATTTTTTGCAGGATAAACAATTTCAGTTAAAATGCTTTTGATAACCTTTACGATAAAAAATCAATTGCGCTTTTGATTATACCTGAACAGTTTCTTAGTAAATATTCTAGTAATTTTCCGGTTGTTCATGATTGCAGTATATAAACGAGTTAGGTGTGCGTAAAAAACATTAAACAGTCTGTGAAAATCTATCAAAATACAGCGAAGTTCCCGCAACAACAAGCATCGGTCTCAAAACAATATTAATTCCGGGCAAGAAAGTGATTAAAAATGCTGTTGCACCGAAACCTAATGATAGCGGTTTATTTGACAAGACCAACTTGATTTTTTGCTTCAATCCCGTATTTCGTCTGGCTAAAGGATAATCAATGAAATCGAGGGTATTGTACAACATTGAAAAAATTGTTGCAGCACCCGCGAAAATGAATCCTACAAATGGTAACAATCCTAAGAGGAATAACGGTACGGTGATTGAAAACAAGAGCGATAGTTTTAATACTTCGGATTTTATACTTGAAAACACGTCGGATAAAAAACCTTTAGAGGAAGAAATCAAACTACCTGATTTAATCTTTTCTACCCGCTGCGAGATAGCTTCATTAAACGGAGCGCAGAGTAATCCACCGGCAATTACGAACAATAAATAACAAACAAATAAGACCACAAAAAACGTAGCAATGAACAAGAGGTAATTGATAATGAAATGAAAAGCGCCACCACTACCGAAAACACTTTCCGATAATAACAGAATATGATCGTACAGGTACACTACAGCCAGATAGAAAATAGTCCCGTAAATCAGAAAATTCAAAATTAACGGGACTACTGATAGCAACAAAATTTTTGGATTTTTGAAAAATAATTTCATCGTCTTGAACGGGTAGCTCAATCCGTATAAAAATTCATTTATCAAGTTACCTCAAAGCATTTTGGATAGTATCAATGAGATCAAGTTTTTCCCAGGTAAAAGTATCCTCACTTCTACCGAAATGTCCGTATGATGCAGTTTTTCTATAAATCGGCCTCCTGAGTTGCAACCTTTCGATAATACCTTTAGGTGTCATATCAATCTCTTTGAAAATAATGGAAGACAACTTTTTATCTTCAATTTTCCCGGTTCCGTGAGTGTTAACATAAATTGAAACCGGTTCAGCAACACCGATTGCATAGGAAATCTGAATTGTACATTCATCAGCGAGCCCGGCTGCAACGATATTCTTTGCAATATGTCGGGTTGCGTAAGCTGCGCTTCTGTCAACTTTAGTTGGATCCTTCCCCGAGAACGCACCGCCACCGTGAGGCGCCCAACCGCCGTATGTATCCACGATAATTTTTCTCCCCGTTAAACCCGTGTCTCCGTGAGGACCACCGATAACGAAATTACCGGTAGGGTTTACGAAATATTTCGTGTTTTCGTCAATTAAATTTCCTTGAATAACTTTTTTAATGACATTTTCGATTATATCATTTTTAATTTCATCCTGCTTAACTTCCGGGTCATGTTGAGTCGAAATGACAACTGTATCAACCCTGACAGGTTTATGATCATCGGAATATTCGACAGTTACCTGCGATTTGGAATCAGGTCTGAGATATCCCATTACTGATGGATGGTGTTTTCTGATGTCAGCAAGTTTCAGAAGTAATTTATGAGCAAGTGAAATTGTAAGTGGCAAAAATTCTTCAGTTTCATTTTTAGCATATCCGAACATCATTCCCTGATCGCCTGCACCTCCGGTATCAACTCCTTGTGCAATATCAGATGATTGTTTGTGAATTACTGACATAACGCTTATTGAATTGCTGTCAAAACAATATTCACCTTTTGTATAACCGATATCCCTTACAACATCTCGGACAACTTTTGGAACATCTACATAATGTGAGGTTGTAATTTCTCCTCCGACAAGAACCATACCGGTTGAACAAAAAGATTCACATGCAACTCTCCCCTGAGGATCGTTTGCGAGTATATCGTCAAGAATTGCATCTGATACCTGATCACAAATTTTATCGGGATGTCCCTCACTGACAGATTCCGATGTGAAATAGTAAGACATTAAATATTTCTCCTTAAGTTAAATTGTAATTTAAATTATTTTTTTATTGAGTCAAGGACAATTTCAGCAATGTCCTTTACATCCACTTCGTCAGATTTTTCTTTTGTTTTAACTCCGTCAGTCAACATCGTCATACAGAACGGACAAGCAGCGGTAATTGTATTTGCACCAGTTTTGAGAGCTTCTTCAGTTCGCTCAATGTTAATACGTTTACCTTCAGTTTCCTCCATGAACATTCTACCGCCACCAGCGCCACAGCACAAGCCACGATCCTTGTTTCTTGGCATTTCGACAATATCCAATCCCGGCACACTTTCGAGTGAATTTCGTGGTTGATCGTATATATCATTATATCTCCCCAAATAACATGAATCGTGATAGGTTATTTTATCCTTAATTTCGTTTCCGGGAGTAATCTTCTTCTGTTTAATCAGGTTATCAATAAATTCAGTGTGGTGGGTTACATCGAGTTCTATACCAAATTGAGAATATTCGTTTTTAAGCGTGTGCATACAATGTGGGCAAGCGGTAACGACTTTTTTCACGTTATATCGTTTGAACGTTTCGATATTCTTTGTCATAAGTCCCTGGGCGATGAATTCGTTGCCGAGCCTTCTTGCAGGGTCGCCGGTACATTTTTCTTCGTTTCCGAGAACACCATATTTTACGCCTGCATCGTCAAGAATTTGTGCGAATGATTTCGTAACTTTCCGGTAGCGTTTATCGAATGCACCCATGCACCCTGTCCAGAATACTACATCAAGTTCGTTCGCCGATCCAACTTCGCTGAGCTTATGCAATCCTGATTTTTTATTTTCGCTTTCAAGTTCATCGCGTAACTCATTTATCCAGTCATTTCTTTCTTCTGCACTGTAGGCCCACGGAGATTCGTTATTTTCCAGATTTCTGAAAACAGTGTTCAACTCATCGGGAAAATCCGACTCCATTAATGAAAGATTTCTGCGCATATCTACGATTGATGTTACGTGATCAATCATAACGGGGCATTCGTTCACGCAGGCGAGACAAGTTGTACATGCCCAAAGCTCCTGCGGTGTTATATAGTCCGGAACGAGAGGTTTTTCGAGAAGAGGGTCATCTTCTTTTTTATCCAATACCAATGGACCCTTATCCATCGCACGTTTCCGGATATTGGTAATAATGAGTTTTGGATTAAGTAATTTCCCTGTAATATTTGCCGGGCAAACCTCAGTACATCTGCCACACTCCGTACAAGTGTATCCATCGAGCACCTGTTTCCAGGTGAGGTCTTCGACGTCTTTTGCTCCATATTGTTCGATGCTTTCATCTTCGAAATTAATTGGTTTTAAAACACCTTTGGGTTCAATTTTGAAATTGGAAAAGAATGTATTTGGAACAGATGATAGAACATGGAAATGTTTTGAATAAGGTAGGTAGTTCAGAAATCCGAGAATAACGATATTATGTGCCCACCAGAAAAACTGGTAAAGCGTATCAGATCCGCCGCCACCTAAGAATCCGGCAATAATATCCGAGACCGGTCTTACACCGTGATCCTTTCCGAGCATAATTCTTTCAACATTGGCGCCAAACATTGTAATCATAACGAGAAAAATCAAGATCAGTATAAATGTTGCATCCATTCGGGAAGCCGTATCAACCTGTAATCTTTTCGGGGTTCCTATATACCTGCGGATTAGGGAGAAAATTACCACAACAAATACGATAGCACCGAACAAATCTGTTGTTACCGTTATGACAGGGTATAAAGCTCCAAGGAATGAGAAACTGAATTCCGGGAAAAAACCTTCAATAATACCTTCGAGCACTACAATTCCAAGAACCAAAAATCCCCAGTAAATACAAAAATGTAAAAAACCTGCAAGTTTCTGGCGGAAAAGCTTTGTCTGCAGGAATGCAATTTCTAGTGTGTTTTTGAGCCTTTGTCCAATGTTATTAAATCGGTTCTGAGGTTTGGATAATTTCAAAATAGCAAAGAACCGTTTCATTGAATAAACAAAGAAACCAAGAGCGCTGAAGAGAACGATTGCAAATATTATGGTTCTTAACATGAAAGGAAGGTTTTAGGAGATAAATTACCTATATAGTCTTAAAGTTTAAAGATATTAAAATTTTGAGTTGTAAAATTGGATTACCTTACCGCTCAAATTTGAAAAGCTCAACTTTTGCCGGGATTTGTTTAAAGATCCTGTAATCTTTTAGTTCAAATCCGATATTTTTCATCTCAGACCTTAATGATGAATATCTGTTTGTGTCAAGCGAGGAGTAATCAAGAACAATCCAGATTTTTTGAATATCTTTTTTTATACGGATTGAATCAATCATCATATTAATATCCCAACCGAGAGTAACCGGTTCGGAAAATTTTACATTATTTGTTTTTGCGTAATGTAAAATGTGCCAGCCCATGTAATGGGGTTCAACAGAAATTAATTCGTCGTCTTGCGCATTCGAGTTGAGATAAGATGTCAGCTCTCTGTAATCGTTGTTTTTGAAATCGTAACTGTAATTAAAAATCATTCCCGTCAATGATACAAAAATCAGAAATGACGAAAACAAAATCCTTACTATTGAAAAACGAACGCAAATGATAAATCCGATAAATGATGCAATCAGATAGGGAATTAAAATGCTAAGATATCTTGAGAGGAGAATACTGTTATTAATGGATACCAGCACTGCTGTAACAAAAGGGACAGTGAAGAAAAGCGAAACAATGAAAACTGAATCGTTTTTTCCGATAAAGTAAAAATATAACGGAAGAAATAGAGAAATGAGCAACATTAATAATGACAAGCCTTCAATAATGTTTAACGGCAGAATAGTTTGGTAATAGACATAATAGCTGAAAAATACATCATTGAAAAAGGCAATCGTATTACTGAAAACCATTGATGCAGTTTGTGGCGTACGCCATTCCTGACCTTTCATTAATTGCCGTATCATAGTCCAAAACCATGGAGCATACAATAAAATTGTTATTATAAAATTCAAAATGTATTTGAATATTTTTCCGGTTCGGTTTCTGGTAAAATCGTAACCTGTAATTATCATTTGTGTTAAGAGAATCAGAAACGAGAAGTAATGAGTATAAATCGCCGCAACTGTGAAGAGTATATAAAGTACAGAATATATTTGAGAATATTGTTCCCGGTTTTTTAGAAAGTAATAAACGGACAGTAGGGCAAATAGTAGATTGAGGTTTAACATCCTTACTTCCTGAGAGTAATAAATATTCACCGGCGAAATTGCATACATGAACATTCCGAAAAGTATTGCATACCTTTCCTGTGTAATTAAGTTCAGTATATTGAAAAATACGACTGAAGCTATAAGAGAACAAATTACAGAAAGCATTCTCAACGCAAACACAGATTCACCGAAGAGAGTGCTCCATAATTTCAACATAAAATAAAATAAAGGCGGGTGTATATCGCCGGCGGTTCCGTTAATTATTCCAGCAAATGTTTTCTGTGAGAGGTGCCACGAAAAAATTTCGTCGAACCATAAATTCTTTTGTTCTAAATTGTAAACTCTTAGCAGGAGTACAAGCGCATAAATACTGAGAATAATTATATTGTAGTACTTATCAAGAAAAGATTTCATTATTCACCAATGAATTGTGCAACAATTCTTCTTGACCGTGGCCTGTTATCAAAATCAATCAATATGATTTGTTGCCAGGTGCCGAGCAATAGTTCGCCATTTTTGAAAGGTATCGTTAAAGATGTTTTAATGATAAAGGAACGAACGTGTGAATGACCATTGCCATCGCCCCAGGTTTCATTGTGGAAATATTTTTTATAGGTTGGCGCTATTTGTTCAAGAACTTCCGGAATATCTTTTAACAACCCGGGTTCGTATTCAATAGTTGAAATCCCTGCGGTTGAACCGACAACGAAAGCTGTACAATTCCCCTGTGATAGTTTAGATTCTTTTAACAAGGTCCTTAAGTTCACGGTAATGTCAATAATATCGCAATTACCTTTTGTTTCAATAAGGAATTCTTCAGTTAATATTTTCATTCAAATCGGAAATTATTTTTATACCTTTTAAGACTAAGTACTCGTCGTGGACGTCATGTTCAAATCCCGAATCGAGGAAATGTTTACTGTTACCACCTGTAAAGATTACGAATAAATCATTGAATATGTTTTTGAATTCATATATAATCCCCATGATACCAAACTTGTTCAGCCGGTAAACACCTGAAGCAACAGCCTGCGGGGTATTATCGGCAATTGCAGGTAAATTCGAATCAATCGGAGCAGTCTGAAGTCCGGTAGTTTTAGTGAAACATTTAAGTGAATTGGTCAAACCCGGGGCAATAATTCCGCCTTTAAAATGTCTTTTTGAAAGGATGTTGAAAGTAGTCGCAGTACCGAAATCCACAATGAGAATATTATCGGCACCATAATACGTTGCTCCGGCAACAGCACAAATTCTATCCCTTCCCAAATCGGTTTTATAGTTCATTTCAAAAGGTAGGCGCATCTTGTCATTGATGAAATTCAGGTTGCTGAATTCTGATACAAGTGAATTGTAGTGGATTTTATTCGAAACGGAAACGATTACCTTCTCAGTAACTGCAGCCTGACCGGCAATTTTGCGGAGCAATTTGGGTAAACTTTTTTTAGTGTAATTTCTCCGTACGAAATTATCAATTTTCAGGTCTGAATTTATGTGGGAGGATTTGATAGTGGAATTGCCAATATCAATTACAAGTGATTTCATAAAGCCGGCAGGGAAGTGAAGCCTGCAGTTTTATTTTTTCTAAATGGGAAATCGTAATCCGGCGGTTACCGTGTATCCGCTGATATTTCCCGGATCGTCGTTATTGATGATTATCTTGTACTTCCCGTCAATGACGAGATTAAAATCTTTTGAAATTGTTTTGAGCACGACACCACCACCAACGTCAACTCCAATTTTTGTAAATGAATTCTTCTCTGATGAGTAAAAGTTTATACCGATTCCACCGTCAACGAAAGGTTCAATATTAGTTGAAGCGAACTTTAGTCTCATGATTGCTGCAAGTTCAAAATTGTTGTCTTTTTTAACCTGCCAATAATTTGCCTGCGGGACGAAAGAAAAGCTTCCGGCTTCGAGTTCGGCAAAAACACCAACTGCCAATCCGGTGTTGCTTTCCATAAATGCAAGTCCGGCATTTACACCTAATCCACCTTTCAGCGTTGTTTTGCTAATATCGGACTTGAGATGCAAATCACGATTACGCTTTGACAGACTTAAATCGTTATTAATAATTTGTGCAAAAGAAATGTTGCCTGCAAAAAAAACTAACACTAAAAGTAACGCAAATATTTTTTTCACTTGGAGTTGGTTTAATTTAAAAATTGGGGGTCAATTTTATTTATTTCATCCCTAAGCATGGCGGCTTTTTCGTAATCTTCGCTTTGGATGGCTTCATCAAGTTCCGATTGAAGTCGCTTCAATTTCATGTTTGGCGTTTTATCATCTTTATCAGATTGCAACTCTTCAACATCTGTGTCTTTTCCGGTAATTTTTGTTTCAGTCGGAACAAAGCCGACTTCGTTCATTATGTCTTCGGTTACATAAATCGGGGCTGAAAATCTTAGTGCGATTGCAATTGCATCTGAAGGTCTGGCATCTATTCTTTCAACCTGAGAATCGTTAAATGATATTTTCGAATAAAAGGTGGAATCTTTTAATTCATCAATAATTACCTTATCAACCTCATAACCAAATTTTTCTATTATTATCTTTATCAGGTCGTGAGTCATTGGTCTTGGAGTGCTGATTTCTTCAAGCTGATAAGCAATAGACTGCGCTTCGTTTTGACCGACAATAATCGGAAGCCGGCGCTCACCGTTCATTTCTTTTAAAATAACGGCGTAACCTCCGTCTTGCAACGTCGAGGTGAGCGATACTCCTGAAACATCTACCTGAATTAAATCTTCGTCGTACATGGTTTCAATATTTAATAATTATTGCAATTTATCAAAGTAAATTTTTCACCTTATTTACTTAACTTGAGACAACGCTTTTAATTTCTTTTGTCAACGCAGGAAGAACATCAAATACATCGCCAACTATTCCGTAGTCTGCTATCTGAAAGATTGGAGCATCTTTATCTTTATTAATTGCAACTATACATTTTGAGGAAGACATACCGGCAAGGTGCTGGATAGCTCCGCTAATGCCACAAGCGATATAGAGCGATGGTGATACAGTTTTACCGGTTTGACCGACTTGCTCAGAGTGAGGTCGCCAACCCGCATCTACAACCGCCCTTGAAGCTCCGGTAGCTGCTCCGAGTACTTCAGCAAGTTCTTCAATTAAATTAAAATTCTCTTGGCTTCTTAAACCTCTTCCACCGGATACTATTCTGTCAGCTTCGGCTACATCAAGTTTACCTGATGAGATTACTACATCATTTACAATGACTGAAAAATCCGATTCTGTAATACCTAAACTGACGGGATCAACACTGATAACAGTTGCTTCTTCATCAGATAATTTTTCAACCTTGAAAACATTCGGTCGCAATGTAATGACTTTGGTTTCATTCTTTAATAATAAATCCGCAATACTTTTCCCTGCGAATAGCGGACGAGTAGCGACAAGTTTATCTCCATCTATTTTTATTGCAGTACAATCCGGGCAGTATGAAGCTGATAGATTTACTGCAACTCTGGGAGCGAGATCTTTCCCCAAAGAATTGGCAGAGAGGAGTATTATGTTGCAATCATTTGCTTTTGCAAATTCTGAAATAACTTTTGAAAATGCTGAATGTGAATAACTGAAATTTGATTTTCCGGAAATTGAATTTAGTTTGGTCAGGTCAATATAATGCACATTTTTAATCCCGTAATTCCCAAAAGATTTTGAACTTTCTTCTGAATTGTTTCCAATTACAAGCGCAATAGATTCCGTATTAAGTAGTGAGGCTAATTTGTTGGCTTCGGTTAAAACTTCAAGAGCAGGGTTCTTAAACTTTCCATCTTTCGCATCAATAAATGCTAAAACTTTTTTTGACATGATTATATTTTTTAAGTTAAATTACTTTTGCTTCTTCCCGGAGCAATTTTACAAGTTCGGGAACTGAGTTTGCACCATCGGTCAGGATTTTTCCTTTTCCCTTTATTGGAGGTAACTCCATTTTTATAATTTCAGTTGCATTTTCATTATATGTAGAATGCCTTGTTTCCACATTTTTCTTTTTTGCCGCCATAATACTCTTGAGATTGGGGTAACGTGGTGTATTGATCCCCTTCTGTGTACCGATTATAACAGGAAGCGTAGTAGAGATTATCTCCTGTCCACCTTCTATCTCTTTTTCAGCGGTTACTTTATTATCCCCGATTGTCAATTTAACTACAACGTTGACAGAAGGAATTCCAGTTAATTCGCTCAGCATTGAAGGTAAAGCTGAACTATCAAAATCAATTGACTGCTTGCCGAGCAAGACTAAATCAGGTTTTTGTTCGTTGATAAAATCAGCGAGGTTTTTTGCAACCGAATAAGTATCAACTATCTCATTGTCAGTTTTAATCAAAACGCCATTTTCTATCCCCATTTGAAAAGCTTTCTTTACTGCTTCAGTTGCCTTATCTGTACCAACTGTAACTGCGAGGGTTTCTGCGTTTAATTTTTCTTTAAGCGATACTGCCTCCTCAACTGCAAATTCATCATACGGATTGAGAATAAACTGTACCCCGCTTTCATCAATTGATTTGCCATCCTGAGCAATTTTAACTTTTGTTGTGCTGTCCGGAACGAGTGAAACACATACGATTACTTTCATGAACTGTAAATTAAATTTGTAAATATATTATTCCAAAAATAAATTTGATGTTTAGGAAATGCAATTTCATAATTAGTACAAATTTCATAAACAGAAACAAATCTCTGCATATAAAAAAAGGTCGCATTGGGCGACCTTTCTACTCATTGTAGCGGAGGCAGGACTTGAACCTGCGACCTTCGGGTTATGAGCCCGACGAGCTACCAACTGCTCCACTCCGCGATGTTTTACAAAGTTAAAATAAAATTCCTTTAATTTCAATACTACATTTATGCTGTAAAAATTATCATAGTATAGTATAAAAACTGTTAAAGTTTTAATCTAAATAATAAATTAAATTTTATCAGCTAATATAATAATACTGTATTGACATTATAGTAAATCATAATTATTATTGCACCGAGATCAGATACCTTCCCTTAATGAAAAAATTGTAGTAATATTATTTCGATTTTGATAAATTCTTAATGTGCTTATTAAATTGTGCATCACACTCTGATTGAATAGTTATGCTTTAATACTAAAATCATACTGTGAATTTTATTTTTTTAATCACCGGTGGAACGGAGTCCGGTGCTTTAGTTAGGTTGTAAAAATGAATATCAAGTGAAGTTATATTTTACCATTTACACAAAAATTGAAATATCTGACTGGATGATCCAACAAGTTCATAGAAAAATTTTCAATACTAATTATTATAGTATTCTAAAAAGTAAAATGTAATATCGCAGAAAATAAACCATTTTCCGTCATTCAATAAATTGGTTCATTTTACTAACCCAAAAAACAAAAAAACTATGAAAAGATTTATTAGTAATTCAGCCGGTAATCGGAGTGGTTTCATATTATCTCTGATTACAGTAGTTGTCGTTTCATTATTTTTCATTTCGGGTATTTCTCAGGCGCATATTATTCAGGGATATGCATTGGCAGTACAGAACAATGAAAATGCTGTTAATGGTATGGTGTACGCCTACAAATATCATCAGAATCAAACATTAATTGAAATTGGGTCAAGCTCGGTTGCTGCTGACGGGTTTTACAGCATCACAATACCGAACAATACTCCTGACCCCGTTTATCTTGAGATGATTCTTCCGAGAATCGGAGAAGAACTTGAATGTGGTTCATGGTATCCGAACGCACTCACTTTTGAAGATGCTGAGGCAATCTATTTTCCTCAAAGTAGTCCGGAAACAACCGAAGAACAAAACGTCTTTTTTTACCTCATCGAAGAACCTGACTTAGCGGGATCAACTGCGAAAATATCAGGTAAAATCAGAAATGTTTCGATGAATAGTATTGCGGGAATTCATGTAATCATCAGGAATTCTGCCGGAATTTTCGGTTCAATTATTACCGATCCTGAAGGTAACTATGAGATTGATAATATTCCGTTCGGGCGGTATGAAATTATTACGTCCAAACCAAACTACAAGAGCAACATTGAGGTAATTGACGTTTTCGCTGAAAAAGTAACACACAATATTACTGTCCATCATATGGTAGATAATACTTCACATACAAGTAATGGAATTACCCCTCAGTTTTATTCATTAAGTCAGAATTATCCTAATCCATTCAACCCGGTAACTAACATTTCATTTTCGTTACCTGAGATATCACAGATCACATTGATTGTTTCGGATATGACAGGCAGAGAAGTTGCAACTTTATTAAACGGTAGATTTGAAGCAGGAAGTTATAATACGACCTTCAATGCGACAGAATTATCAAGTGGTGTTTATATCTATAGAATTAATGTCACGGGGATAAGTGGCACAAAATTTTCTGATACTAAGCGGATGGTGCTCCTGAAGTAATGAAATAAACTTCAAACGTTTGTTTGATTGAAAAAAGGCGGAGCGGATTGCTCCGCTTTTTTGTTGTGTGAACTCAAATCAGCAATTAAAAAAAAGATTTTGATATTAATAATTTCTTTACAGATTCACTGGATATAAATTTATAAATTTGTATTGACCAAACACAATCTATATTTAATAATGAAATTAACCCTGTCAGTAGTAGCAGTTATTCTATTCTCGGTTATTTTATTATCCTGCTCCCGAAAATCCGGAAATCCTTTATTAAAAAAGGGGAGCGAGCAGATAAACGGTGCTGGTGCAACATTTCCGTTTCCGGTTTATTCGAAGTGGGTTCATGAATTTCAAAAAGTCAACCCGAAAGCAAAAATCAATTATCAGTCAATCGGTAGCGGTGGCGGTATAAGGCAGGTTACGGAAAAGACCGTTGACTTTGGCGCTTCCGATATTCCGCTTTCAAAACCCCAGCAAGATGAAATAATGTCAAAGTACTCTACAAGGTTGCTCCAATTTCCAACCGTTATCGGTTCGGTTGTTTTAACTTTCAATTTACCGGGTTTGCAAAACAATATTAACCTTACACAGAATGCGGTGGTTGGAATCTATTCCGGGAGCATAAAAAAATGGAACGACACGGGAATAGTAAATTCCAATCCGGGAGTTAATTTCCCTGATAAAGAGATTGTAGTTTGTTTCCGGTCTGACGGAAGTGGTACGACATACGTCTTTACCGATTTCCTCGGCAAGGTGTCAACAGATTGGAGAGAAAAAGTTGGAGTCGGACAAAGTATAAGGTTTCCGGTTGGTCAAGGTGCAAAAGGCAATGAAGGCGTTACAGGTTTAGTAAAGCAAATTGAATATTCTATCGGTTATGTCGAATATGTTTACGCCGTTCAGAATAATCTGAATTATGCAAATATTCAGAATCCTGCCGGGCAATTCGTTACACCTTCAATTGAATCACTCATGAAAGCAGCTGAGTATTCAGTTAATGATATGCCTGATGATCTCGGGCAATCAATAACAAACAGCGGGGGCGATAACACTTATCCAATCTCAAGTTATACATACATTATGGTTTATGAAAATCAGGATGATCCCGTGAAAGGCGGAATCCTGAAATCATTCCTTCTGTGGGCAGTAACCGAAGGATCGATATTTGCAAAAAATTTAGGATACGCACCGTTACCTGAAGTTGTCATTCAAAAGGTAAAGGGCAGGCTCAATTTATTAAACCACAACGGCAAATCACTTTAAAATACAGTTTGAATAAAAGCATTCCTCCACACGGGACAGAAAAAGTTATTATAAGCAGAAAGAAATTTTCTGATTTAATTTTTGAAAATCTCACTTTTGTTTTCGCATTAATGATATTAGGAATCGTACTGTGGATAATTTATGAAATGTATTTTTATTCCGGTGAATCCCGCTCCGCATTTGGTTGGGAATTTATCTGGTCAAATGAGTGGGAACCGGTGAGGAAAGAATTCGGCGCATTGGCATTTGTTTATGGTACTGCTGTATCCTCAATATTGGCACTAATTATTGCTCTGCCATTGAGTTTAGGGGTTGCAATATTTCTTTCTGAACTTGCGCCGAAAATAATTAAGTCAACTTTAAGTTTTGTAATAGAAATTTTAGCGGCAATACCAAGTATAATATTCGGTTTCTGGGGTATCTTTGTACTTGCTCCGTTTATGCGGTCTGATTTACAACCATTTCTGCAAAAATATTTCGGTTATTTACCCTTTTTTCAAGGAACACCGTTAGGTACAGGTTTGCTTACTGCAGGAATTATATTAGCAATAATGATTATCCCGATTATAACCGCAATTTCACGCGATGTACTCAAAGCAATTCCTCAGTCTCAGCGGGAAGCTGCTTATGCATTAGGTGCCACAAAATGGGAAGCCATAAAAATGGCTTTACTCAATGCTAAAAGCGGAATTCTTGGCGCTACTGTTTTGGGTTTCGGCAGAGCAGTCGGTGAAACTATGGCAGTTACTATGGTAATAGGGAATCGTGCAGATATAAATATTTCATTTTTCGAACCCGCTTATACAATGGCATCGGTTATTGCAAACGAATTTGCGGAAGCATCTGAAATATTACATCTCAGTTCATTGATTGAGGTAGGGTTATTACTTTTCGGGGTAACATTTCTAATTAACTCATTCGCGAGGTTATTAATATTCAGCGTTACAAGAAATGCGGAAGGAAGGTGAATGAAATTAGATGATATAAAGTTCACCGACGGAAATTTACAGCGCAGGAAAATTCTAAATCGTCTGATGTTATCGCTATGTACGATAGCAGCTGTTCTGAGTGTGGCACCACTTCTGTATGTGTTTTTTTATACAACGTTCTCCGGTATATCTGCGCTTAATATTGACTTCTTTACCCAGTTGCCGAAACCGGTTGGTGAGACGGGCGGGGGGATGGCGAATTCAATTATTGGTACTTTAATACTTGTAACTATAGGTTCCCTTATAGGTATTCCGGTTGGAATTTTATCCGGAATTTATGTGGCAGAATATTCGAACAACATATTTTCCAACATTATTAAATTTGTAACTGACGTGCTGAGCGGGATTCCTTCAATAATTATTGGAATATTTGCATATGGAGTTGTTGTGCTTACCATGGGAGGTTTTTCAGCTTTAGCAGGCGGTTTTGCGTTAGGGATTATAATGATTCCGACAGTAACGAGAACGACCGAAGAAATGCTCAAACTTGTCCCTGTAAATCTCCGCGAAGCTTCGTTGGCTCTCGGAGTATCACGTTGGAAAACGAGTTTGAAAATTGTTTTAAAAACAGCATCAACAGGAATTATCACGGGTATATTACTCTCCATCGCGCGCGTCGCCGGTGAAACTGCTCCATTGCTGTTTACTTCTTTCGGTAACCGGTTTATGAGCTATTCCTTAACAGAGCCAATTGACTCAATGCCAGTAAGAATTTTTAATTACGCAATATCACCGTTTGAGGAATGGCATAAACTCGCCTGGGCAGGCGCTTTCATATTGATATTCCTTATTTTCATCTTGAATCTCGTTGTAAGATTTATAACGAGAGACAAATATTCAATTAATAATTGAAGGTTATTTTGGATACAGAATTGAAGTTTGAGGAACATCAGAAGCTAAAGGGAAAAGATAGCTCAAAATTTGCTATTACAACAACTGACCTAAGTGTTCATTTCGGATTAAAAGCAGCAATAAAAAAAATCAACCTTAAAATCCGAAGGAATACTGTTACTTCAATTATCGGTCCGTCAGGTTGCGGGAAATCAACTTTGCTAAGGTCGTTAAACCTTATGCACGAACTCACACCAAGGACTAAAGTAACCGGGACTATAAAAATTCTTGATAAAGATATAACAGAGTACGACGTAATTAATTTGCGAAACAAAGTCGGAATGGTGTTTCAGAAACCAAACCCATTTCCCAAAATGAGTATTTATGAAAACGTAATTTCGGGATATAAGTTAAGTGGTAAAAATCCATCCGAATCATTCGATGACATTGTAGAGAGGTGTTTAATTCATTCGGCGTTATGGGATGAGGTAAAAGATCGTCTGAATAAACCTGCGATTAGCTTATCCGGGGGTCAACAGCAAAGATTATGCATTGCAAGAACTATTGCAATTAATCCTGAGATTATACTCATGGATGAACCAACGAGTGCGCTCGATCCACTTTCTACAATGAAGATTGAAAAATTGATACACGATTTTAAAAATGACTACACAATAATTATCGTAACTCACAATATGCAACAAGCCGCGAGAGTAAGTGACTTTACCGCATTCATGTTTATTGGTGATCTGGTAGAATTCGATAAAACAAAAAAGTTATTTACTGTTCCAACCGTAAAACTTACGGAAGAATACATTACAGGTAAATTTGGATAAATAAGATTGTTCATAGAAAATTTCGTTTTGAATAAATATATTAGTGGTTATGAATAATGATATTAAGTTTAATAACCGCCCTCCTGTAGTGCTATCAATTTTTTTCCCTGCCGTATTATTTATTTATCTGACCTTAGGTTATTTTATAAATTATTTTGAGATATCGAGCGGTTCTAAAATTGACCTGTTCAGCCAATCCGGAGAAATTTCCTCTGCGCGGTTTGTATCGTCTAAAGATCTTAATTCAGTTATAAAAGATACCGTTTATACCGATCAGGATACTTGGATAGAATTAGTCTTACCTGAACAACATGCATATTTACATTACAGGGATGGAAGAAAAGTTAAATACCCTGTTTCAACCGGAGCAGGGAATTTCGGAGTTTCTGTAGAATCCAGACCCGGTTTATTTGCAATTTTTTACAGAAATGCTCATCACATTTCATCACAGTTCAATAGTGCTGATATGTATCATTTCATGGCGTTTAATCAGGGAATTGGATTTCATTCAATAAATGGTACAGGATATTATGTTCACCTTGGAGTAAGACCTTCCTCAAAAGGTTGTATAAGGTTAACGCATGATGGCGCAAGGGAATTGTTCAATGCAACTGAAATGGGTACTTTAGTTTTAGTTCACAGTTATAATTCCAACAGGGTTGTTGCATTCGCTCCAAAGGGCTTTAAGAATAAGAAGAAGTATTCAAAAGAAGAATACAGAGTAATGCTTGCGAGGAACCTTAAGAACGTTCTTGATGGCAATTATTATATTTCAAATCGTGATTACTTTGTTTTAGACCCAAAAGTAATACCGATTTCAGGCGCATACATTGCTTACAACAAGAAGCCTTCACAGTCGCAAAATGCACCGATGGTTAATTATACTTTCACAGTTCAGAGGGATAATTTGAATGTGAATAAATTGAATGAAATTGATATGAGCCGGCAATTTGAAAGCATAGATGAGGATGACGTGGAAAGCGTTATTACAAAAACCGTAAATTCAGAAACAACTAAAGACCAGTCTTCAAATAAATATGTTTATAATTCAAAGGAAGACGAGTTAATCGTGAAAAAATATTTTTATAACCCGATTGGAATTTTACCATATTTCGGACCAAACAGCAGGAGATAAAACAGAAATGACAAAATTAATAGCACTATACAAAAAGCCCGAAGACGTTGAACTATTTGAGAAAAGATATTTTGATATTCATATACCGCTCGTAGAAAAAATGCCCGGATTACGAAAGACTGAGATTACAAAATTAACTAGCCTTGGTAATACAGAAAATAAGTTTTTTCTTCAGGCAGAAATGTATTTTGATGATATTGATTCTCTTAATTCTTCAATGGCTTCTGATGAAGGTAAAGCTGCCGCCAAGGACCTTATGAGTTTTGCAAAGGATTACGTAGTGATGATGATTGGTGAAGTAAAAGAGTAAAATTGATTATATTTTTATTATTCAGTTTTGTTTATATTAAAGTACTTTGGAACTAATTAAATTGTACAAAGTTTTATAAGCAATAAAACAACTCAAAACCGGGAGGTTACAATGTCGGATCAAAACACAAAAATTCAAAGCGATCAAGTACAGGATCAAAGCACTTCAGACAGCCTCATTAACAGTGAAGGTTATTTTTACAAAATGGCTTACGGTGCTCCTGAACTTAAAAAGCTATATCAGAAGTATGCTACAAGGGGAATCATTCTTGCTATTCTCTTACATGTGTTAATAATCGGTTCGTACGTATTTGCGTTAATTCTAGAATCAAAGGCTAACGAGCGGGACCAGAATCTCACCAATATTATACAATTGGAAGATCTGGATACTCCACCATCTGCGAATGATGAAGAAGTACCTCCTCCGCCGGAAGTTGAAGTACCGCAGGAGATAATTCCGTTAAAAGATCTTGAAGCATTAATTCCAGAACCTGTTGCAAGACAGGAAGCGGAGATTTTAACAACTAAAACGCAGGAAGCGCTCGAAGAGATTTTGGCACCTGTTTCTTCTGAGGGTTCGGAAAACGCACCAAACGTTGGATTCATTGGAAAGATTGACCTTAAAAAAGAGAAGATGGAACAAAAGTTAGAGAAGAAAGAGGAGAAAAATTTCGATCAGAATAAAATTTTCCAACAGTTCGAAGTTGAAAAAGCTCCTTCACCAGTAAACCTTGGTGCTGTAAGAAATTCGATGAGGTATCCTGAGATTGCGCGTTCTTCCGGTATTGAAGGTAGAGTTACTGTCAGAGTACTTGTCGGAACGAGCGGTTCCATTGAAAGGATTGGTAGCATTAGTGGTCCGGATGTTTTCCATAGTGAAGTAAGCAGTAAAGTTATGTCATTGCAATTCACTCCGGGACTTCAAAACGGAAAACCCGTAAGAGTCTGGGTAAGCGTTCCGTTTAATTTTACCTTAGGGAGTAAGTTTAAAAAGGAAAAGGAAGAAGAAAAGACTGAAGAGAAGACTCAAGAAGAAACAACCAAAACACCTACAGAAGATAATAGCGGAAGTAACGAAGAATAGTAGTTATTTAAAAGTGGATTTAAAATGAACCCTACGGTAATCATCAGCTACATTGCTACAGCTGTCGCATTTATCGTAGGGTTTCTTTTATTACTCGGGTACGTCGGCGGAACGTTTGAACAGAATTTGAGAATTACGCTTGGTGTCATATTTATAGGCTATTCAATTTACAGATTTTTATATGTACAATCTAAATTACGTGATGCAAAAAGAATTGAGAAACAGGAATTGATGAGAATTGAGAAAGAAAAACTTTTCCGGAAAAATGAAGATGCAAGTTAAATATTGGTTCATTTTATTAATCGTGCCACTCGCATTATCCTCTTGTCAGGATTACAGGGAAATTAAGCCATTATCAACCTCCGGATCAGCATACATTGCAGTAGATGAGAATTTCAAACCAGCTATGGAGCAGCTTATAAACGAATTTATAAGATTAAATCCCAATGCTAAGTTAGATGTAAATTATGTCCCAAGCAGAAATGCCGTTGCTGAATTAGTCAATAACCAAACTAAATTAATAGTTATAACCCGACCTTTTAACCGGGAAGAATCTGATATAATAAAGCAGAACAATATACAGATTGATTCGCATAAGGTAGCAGTTGATGCAGTTGCGTTTATTGTAAATCCATTTAACCCGATACTGAGAGTTACCTCAAATGATCTGATGAATATATTCACAGGTGAATATAAAAACTGGACGGATATAGTTGCACAGGATAAAGATCAAAATTCGGAGGTAGCTAAAACGATGACAGGTAACCTCAATAAAATAAAAACGTTTATTCAACGGCGTAATTCTGCAACATACGATTATGTAAAAGAAAACGTCTTGAAAGGTGCGGAGTTTTACGATAAGTCCACTGTATGTTCGACCAGTGCACAGATGTTGCAGGAAATTCGCGAAAATGAGAATGCAATCGGAATTTCTAATCTGGCATGGTTGGGTATTGGAAAACAGGATGCTTTGGATACGACAGTGAAAGCTCTCAGGATATCAATCGTAAACGATGCTGGCGCTCAAAGGGATTACGTTCAGTTGCATCAAGGGTTAGTATTTAATGGTGAATATCCTTACGATCGAGTTGTCTACATTTACACAACTTTTAAAGGTATTGGACTCGAATCTGGCTTTATTTCTTTTATGTTGCAAACTCCGGGACAACAAGTTTTACTTGATCACGGAGTTGTACCAGCAACACAACCCGTAAGAACAATTCAATTAAATTAAACAGATAAAATGAAAATTCTTAACTTGAAAACATTTTTTGTAACAGTCTGTCTGGTTTTATTTTTAATTTCCAGTATAAATGCACAAGATATTGATGATGGAATTGATGCTGTAAAAAGAGGAAATTATGTTCTCGGACTTGAAATTCTTAAAAAATATGTAAAGGACGATGACAGTTATGACGCTAACTATTACTATGGAAAAGCATTGTTTGAAACAGGTTCTTTGAAGGAGGCGGAGAAATATTTCAACATCGCGCTTAAAGATGATGACAGTGGTGTGGAAGCATTAAAAGGTCTCGGTGATATTTATAGCGAACAAAAAAATTATGACAAAGCTAATACCTACTATGAGAAAGCTCTCAAAGAAGACGAGGAAAACGTCAGTGTTTTGTTGTCACAGGGAATAAATTATTCCAGATCCGGTGATGTTGAAAAAGCAGTTTTCATTTTAACGAGAGCAATGTCACTTGATGATAAAAATCCCGCAGTATTTGTAGCATTGGGGAATGCTTACTATTTCGGACAAGCTCTGCCAGCTGCGATTGAAAATTACAAAAAGGCGTTGCAATTATCCAATAACAAATCCGCTGCTGCATACTATGGTTTAGGAAATGTTTACTTCAGACAGAGAAAATTTGATGATGCACTAACATCATTTCAGGAATCAATTAAGATTGACGAAAACTTCGCAGAATCTTATTTTATGATTGGAAGAATTTTATTTTTAAGTGAACAATATGCCAGCGCAGCTGAGGCATTTAAAAAATATTCTCAGTTAAAACCCGGGACGCAAACCGGTAATTCGTATTTTGCGAGAACAAAGTATGCTTTAGGTGACCTGCAAGAAGCAGAAAGATTGCTAAATGAAGTGCTGAAAGTTGACCCGAATAATGCGCTCGCTTTTAAATATCTCGGATACATTGAAATAGACAAAAAAAATTACGATAAAGCACTCGAATATTTTTCAAAAGTATCTGAAGATAACTTTGAAACTGAAGATTATATAAAGCTTGCAAAGATATATAGTGAAAAAGGTGACCAGACGAAAGCATTTCAATTAATGGATGAAGCTAAAAAACGCGATCCAGAAAATCCGGATCTGTATTTTGAACTTGGAGTTATGCAGTTTAATGCAAAACAATATGACGATGCCCTTGTAAGTTTCAATAAAAATCAATCGATTGCAGGTAAAAGTGACGCAACACAGGTTTACAAAGGTTTAATTATGTACACTCAGGAGAAGTATGATGATGCAATAGCAGAGTTTGAAGAAGCTATTAGAATAAACGATACATTTACGTTTTCGTATCTTTGGTTGGCGAATGCATATCTTGCGAAAGATAACAAAGAAAAGGCATTAGAGAATTATGAAAAAGTTCTTCAACTTGATCCGACGAATGAAGAAGCAGCTGCGCAGGTTGAAAAATTGAAGAATTTAGTTAACGGTACAGGTCAGTAAATGTAATTTCAATAAAATTTTACTTTCATTAACTTTGGCGGTTAAAGTTAACCGCCATTTATATTTTTAAAATTTGAACTATCTAGATTACATTAATTCGAACAAAGAGCGTTACCTTGATGAGCTGAAACAGTTTTTAAGTATTCCTTCGGTAAGTACTGATCCGAAGCATAAGCATGACGTAAGAGCTTGCGCTGAATTTGTAGAGAAAAAGCTCACTGAAGCTGGACTTGAAAATGTGAAAGTCTATGAAACCGGCGGTCATCCGCTTGTTTATGGTGATTGGTTGTACGCAGGTGACGATAAGCCGACAGTTTTGATTTACGGACATTACGACGTTCAGCCAGTTGACCCGCTTGAATTATGGAATGCCCCACCATTCAGTCCAACGATTAAAGGTGACAAAATTTTTGCAAGGGGCGCAAGCGATGATAAAGGACAGGTATTCATTCACGTAAAGAGCATTGAGAGTTATCTTAAAACTAAAGGGAATTTACCGATAAATGTTAAGATTATTGTTGAAGGTGAAGAAGAAATCGGTAGTGATCATCTGGATAGTTTTATTGAATCGAATAAGTCACTGCTCGGTTGTGATTTTGTTCTCGTATCTGATACGGCGATGTATCAGCCGGGTTTACCCGCAATATGTTATGGTTTGAGAGGTTTGGTTTATATGGAAGTTAATGTTACTGGACCCAACCGTGATCTTCATTCCGGAGCATTCGGTGGTGCAGTTGATAATCCTGCAAATGCACTCGCACATATTATTTCAAGACTAAAAGATCTAAACGGTGAAATCCTTATTCCAGGTTTTTATGATGATGTGAAAGAATTAACGGATGATGAAAGGGAAGAGTTCAGAAAATTGCCGTTTAATGAAGAAAAATTCAAAGATGATCTTGGTGTTGAAGACGTGTTTGGAGAAAAAGGGTACACAACATTAGAACGGAAATCTGCCAGACCAACATTAGATGTGAACGGTATTTGGGGCGGTTTTCAGGGTGAAGGTGCGAAGACAGTTTTACCATCTAAAGCCGGTGCAAAAATATCTATGAGATTAGTTCCTGATCAAGATCCAGATAAAATTCAAAACCTTTTTACGGATTATATTAAAAGCATCGCACCGAAATCTGTGAAAGTCGAGATTAGCGGTACGCACAACGCTAAACCCGCTATAACGCCGATTGACAGTGATGAGATTAATGCAGCAAAAGTTGCATTGAAACGTTCATTTGGTGTAGAACCGGTGTTTATTCGTGAAGGTGGTTCTATCCCGGTTGTAAATACATTTCAGGAATTGCTCAATGCACCAACTATTTTAATCGGGTTCGGTTTAAATGATGAAAATATTCATTCTCCAAATGAACATTTTGATTTAAATAATTTTTACAAAGGTATTGAAAGTATATCTTTCTATTTTGAAGAATTAGGAAAACTAAATTACAGCAATAAATAATGGCAAAGTTAAAAACATCAAAAGTTGCAGCCTTAAAATCTAAAAGAGGTAAAGGAGAAACACTTCATATTGCATTCTCAAAGAAAAATTACACGATAATAGGTATAGGTCTTTTGTTAATTATTTTCGGTTATGTTTTAATGACAGAAAATTCAGTGGATGGATTTATGCCAACTGTTGTTGCACCGATTATGTTATTCTTTGGCTATTGTGTTTTCATCCCTTTGGGAATATTGTTTAAGGACAAATCCGGGGAGGATTTCGGTGCTGATGTTGTGAAAGATGCTAAAAAGGATTCCGGGAAAACAACCGCAAATATTAATACGACTAACATAAAGACGAGTTAAGAAACTAAATCTTTATTTGTATTGTTCTTTCATTTTATATGGGAATGAAACGGCTTCGACGGGGTGCAAAGAGGATTGAAACTGCATACTGTGTTGCTGCCATCACATAAAAACGGCAGAAAAAAACAACTGGCGAAAATAACTACGCCTTAGCTGCTTAATTAAAAAAAGCAACTACATTTTCTTTGTTCTCCGTTCATCGGAACTTTGAAAATGCCAACTTGATGAACTGCTCCGGATTAATGTCTGTTACATTCGGCTAAGATTTACAGACTAACAGGTGTGAATTTTGTTTGTTTTATAGCTACTGTGAAATTCTTAAAATAAACTATGTATGTAGAGGTTTTGATTGGCTTCATTCCGGACCCGGGTTCGACTCCCGGCATTTCCACTATATTAATCTTTGAATACTTTCCAATACCGTATCCACACTAATATCCATGATTGAATCTCTACTCTTCGAAACAATTACTTCCTGCTTTTCTGACAAGGGTGAAAATCTTTTGTAATTCCATTCAACATTGTTATATAATCCAATTACAGGTGTATTAAATGCAGATGCAATATGAATTGCAAGTGTGTCAGGTGAAATTGCAAAATCTGAACTTTTAATGTAGTAAGCTAACTCTTCGATACTGGCTTTATGGAAATGTAATCTCTTTGAGTTAAGCTTTAATTTAAGTTCCTTAACAATCTTTAATTCAAGACAATTAATATAAATATTTAAATTGTATTCTCCTAAAATATGTGTTAGTAATTTCTCATAATTTCCTAAGCCCCAATTTCTTTCCTTTTTCCCGGCAGACATATTTAAATGTACATTTGGTTTTAACATTGTTGAACCTGATGTTGGAAAGTATAACTTTGGTGTAAGATTGGGTGTAAAGTCAGGAGCAAAGAATCTTAATGATGCTGTAGAAAGTTCAGTGTAGTGAAATCCATTATTGTAGTTACTCAGATTTACATCGAAATTGATAATATCATTTGAATATCCCAACGAGGTTTCCGCTCTAACCCTTCCAAGAAAAATTTTCGATGTTTTCGATCTGTCCGGATTAACGTCAATAAAGTAATCGAATTTCAATTGTCTGAGTTTTTTGAATACTTTCATGTATCCCGAAAGAGATTTATCAATGATAAGAATATTATCTACGTTTTTGTTGTATTTAAGAATTTCTGAGCTATAGCGACTGCAGATCACAGTTATCTTAGAGTCCGGAAAAATGATTTTTAGATTAAAAAAAAGGGGAGTGGTCAAAACCATATCCCCTAATTTACCAGATTGAAATATTAAAATGTCAGGTGACATTTACCTTCTTTTCCTGTGCATTTTGGATCGCTCCTTTTGCAATTCTTCAGCTCTGTCTTGAAGTTTTTCCATCCAGCTTTTTTTCCTGGGTTTTTTAGAAGTAGTATCTACTGGTGGAGCAGGTTTATATTTATTAGTATACCATTGTTGAGCAATTGAAAGCAGGTTAAACATGAAATAGTACAAATTCAATCCGGACGGGAAATTGAAGAACAATAAAGTCAGCATTACCGGAAGCACATAGATTAAAGCTTTTTGCTTCGGGTCTGTCATGGTCATCTTTTGCTGAAAAAACATTGTAACTCCCATCAGTAGCGCCACTCCTGAAATTGAATCAATCCCGAAAATAGGTATTTTAAACGGTAGAGTTGCGATAATATCAGGTGCTGACAGGTCAGTAATCCACAACACGAAAGGTTGCTGTCTTAATTCTATTGTAGATCTAAAAACACCAAAGAGCGCGTAGAGAATCGGTAGTTGCAATAGCATAGGGATACAACCACCTGCGGGATTTATATCCTGCTCTTTATAGAGCTTCATGATTTGTTGATTGGCTTTTACCGGGTCATCTTTATATTTCTCCCGTATCTCATTCATCTTTGGTGACAAAGTTCCCATCTTCTTCATAGACTCCATTTGTTTTTTCATCAAGGGATTGAGCAATAATTTCAAACAAATTGCAAACACAATTATCACCAATCCGAAGTTCGGTATAAACATGTGGAGAAAGTTAAAGAAGGGGAGTATGAGCCATTGTGCAATTGGCCTGACTATAAAATCCAGAGGGAACCTCAATGTTAGTTCAAGGTCTTTGCCGTATTCTTTTAGTATTTGATAATCGAGAGGAACTAACAAGACTTTTAAATCGAAGGTTTCCCTTTTATCGTCTTTAACGTCGAGTTTTAATCCAATCGAATATTCTTCCCTGAACCCTTCATTGGGAAGGTTTACTTTCTTTCCTGAAAGGTATGATCCATCTGCTTTTCGGCTATTCGGTATTAAGAAAATTCCGAAATATTTATTTCTTGAACTTACGTATTCCGTATTACCATTGTAGTCACCAATATATTCCTCATCAAATTCAGACGCGTCTAAAGTTTGAAGTTCGCCACCCATATAGGCAAACGCTTCGGAGAAATTAGCTTCTTCATCACTTCGAAATTCGGTTAAATTTAAAGAAGAACCCCAAACAATCTGATATTTCGAACCGGATAACCATTCACCGGAATTCAATAACTCATATTTTACGTTAAACTCATAACTGTCTTTTTGGAAGGTATAAGTTTTTAATATTTTCTGAGTACCGGCGGAATCAAGATTTACACTGTACACCAGTGTGAAATTACTATCAACATCGAGATTTACATTTTTCCAGTTTTCATAGTCAGCCTCAAAAACAAGATTACGAGTATTAATTGTAACGCCATCTTTAGAGGTAAATAGTAGGTCAAGTTCTTTTCCGGTTCGCCAATCTACGAGTTGTAACGGTAATTTATCCCATGTCTTGAATTTTGTCATAGTATATTCCCTCAGAGTCCCGCCATAATTGGTGAATTGCATAACTGCAAGCGAGTTTGACACAGTGATAAATTTCTCTTCACGGTTATGTTTCTGAGCGTATTCGATGCTATGAGGATAGAATATTTCGCCTAATTTAATTCTCGAATCGGAAAGTATTTCAATAGAGTCTCTCTCTGACTCTTCGGTAAATGAAATAGTATCTTTAATAACCTGCCGGTTTGAATCGGTGTCAATTGCTAAGGTGTCTGTCAGTTCCTGTTTTTGCTTTTGCTCAGCTTCCCGTTGCTCCATTATTTTACGTTGGTTCTCTGAAGACCAGAACAACCAAACCAATAAAATTATGCCAATAAGTACAAAACCTAATATAGACTTTTTATCCATTAATTATTCGTTTTCTTTAAAGAGTTATGTGGCACGGGATCAAATCCGCCTTTGAAGAAAGGATTGCATTTCAGAATTCTCTTTCCTGCAAGGTAACTCCCTTTGAACAATCCCCACTCTTTAAAGGCATCTATTGCATAATTTGAACAAGTCGGATAATGTCTGCAAGAAGCTGGAAAGAGTGGTGATATTAACGTCTGGTAAATTTTTACAAGAAAAATTAAAACATATTTCATGTTGTAGTGCTCTCTCTCATTCTATTGAGTAAATTTAAATAGTCTGAGTTTAATAACTGAAAGTTTACCTTTTGCCTGAATTTTGAGAATTGGTATAAGAAAGATTCATTAAAAGAAATTAAAACTATTTTAGAACCTGTAAAAGAAATTGCGGACTTATTCGTCCTGTAAATTTCTTTAATTACTCTTTTGAGATAATTTCTGTTAACGGAGGTCCGAATCAATTTTTTGGAAACAATAAAGCCCACTTTTACAATATTGCTAAGCGGGCTGAATTTTGTATTCCTCGTTACAGTCGGTTTATGATCCGATATGTATATCTTAAAAAAATCCGATTTATAAACCCTGCTATCTGATAAAGCTGATGAGTACGATCTATGACCCCTTAAAATTTCCGATTTACTTAATCTGTTGTCCAAGCAAGCAGTTTTAAGAACTATCGTTAAAATTTCCTTCTGGTGTATTCGTCGCTTACAGTCAGCTTTTTTCTGCCTTTGGTTCTTCTTCTGGAAAGGACCTTCCGTCCATTTTTAGAAGCCATTCTCTCTCTGAACCCGTGTTTGTTCCTGCGCTTTCTGTTACTCGGTTGATAGGTTCTTTTCATGATTGATTTTTTTACAAAAGTACAATTTAACCGTATTGGATTTTTTTTACAAGCTATTAATCTGAATGCATCATCCTATCATTAAATCGAAATTCAATCAATTGATTGCAAAAAAATTAGCGACAAAATTATAAGTTAAGCATTTTATAATCCTGCTGATAGAAATTTTATCTCCATTCTTTGTTGAATCAATTCTTCTGCTTAAGAGTAAATATCGAAGTAATTGTTGAAACTAAATCTTCTAACGCATAACGGATAAATTTAATACTCGATATTTCGCTTGAATTAGTTCATTTAGTTTGTCAGGTAAACCCGTTCATCTTACCGCCGAATTGGTTTTCCTATTGAACGCACATTGGCTATATTGTTCATTGTAAAAGTATTTAAACGTAGTGAGCATACATTGAGGTGATTTAGAGTTAATGGTAGTTTTATACTCTGAAGTTTTCCAGAACAGAATTGCGACGGAGTTTGGAAAGAATTTAATATTAAACTTTCCTAAAAGCTCCGTTATTTTTTGATTTCGTATAAATAGATTCGATACTTCGATTGAATCTATAAAATATTACTTTTATTCAGGAAATCTGTAGGGTGTCGATATTTAATGTATCGCCCGATTTTTTCTATATAAAAAATTTAAAAGGTTAAATAAAAAATATGTCTCAATCTAAAATTGGTTTATTACTTGTGAATCATGGTTCCCGATCTGAAACCTGGAGGAATACTTTATTAGATCTTGAAAACAGAGTTCGGGAGAATATTCTTTCCGATAGCCCGATTGAAACCATAAAAACGGCTTTTATGGAATACACTGAGCCGTCAATTGCAACAAGAATGAAGGAATTCGATAACGAAAATTTTACTGATATTATTATTGTTCCGATATTTCTTACAATCAGTCCGCATTCATTTGATGACATACCAACAATACTCGGACAAAAAGACGATCCAAAAGTAATTGAAGAGCTCAAGTCCGAGAAAATCGAGAGATATACTCCGAAGGCAAAAACGCATATAACTCCGTTGCTTGATTTTTCTAATACACTTCCGGGAAATATTTTAAGGAGAAGCAAAGCTCTCTCCAAAAATCCTGAAACAGAGGGGATTGTACTTATTGGATACGGTGATGAAACATACGATAAGGAATGGGCTGAACTTTTTAACAAAGTTGCAGAGCATGTTAAACAATCAATCGGAATCAGTGAACATAGCTATGGGTGGTGCGGTCACATTGTTCATTACAACTCCGATGAAACAACTAAAGCGATAAATAAAGTCCTCGAGAAAAAAGATACAGCTATCGTTATCCCTGTTTTGGTTGCATACGATGAAATGTTTCAAAAGCATGTAATCGGTCGGGGGATAAATAAAGTTGAAAATCATCAAGAGAAGGTTTTGTATAATCCGGACTCGATTCTTCCTGATGAGGATATAGAAAATTGGGTAATCAATATAAGCAAAGATTACGCAAATAAGATTCCGTAATTGATTTCAAAACCTGACAATTTGTTCTACAATAATGCGGGTTTGAATCCATTGAGCTTAGGTGAGTTATTTAACCTTCTTATACATCCACAATTGGTGAGAGTTAATTTTGATTCTGTTGTGTTTGGTAATTTTTTTTACTTTTATTGACATATAGTGCAATAAAACCTGAGACGATGAAAGCAATTGATATTAACTGAGCTTGAGACAAATCGAAAATTACTTTCGGATTAAGGCGTATCATCTCAATTAAAAATCTCTCAATCCCGGCAAGTATTAGGTACGTATAAAAGAGTTGTCCGGTAAATTTTATTTTAGCTCTGCGATTCCAAAGATATATGAAGATTATGATAGAAGCGATAAATTCATAAATTGGGGTAGGGTGAACAAGTACACCGGGGTCAGTCGGGACAGTTCCATTTGCATAACTATATCCGATGAATTCCCAGAATGTACCATTAACTTCGATTCCGTAATCACCATCCCCTGAGAGGTGGCATCCAATTCTCGCAATACCATAACACAGCGCTGCAATCGGAGCCATCGAATCAAAAAGATCCAGAACTTTAATTTTCTTGAAGCGGCAAAAAATTATCAAACCCGCTATTGCGGTTAAAAGACCGCCGTAGAATGTTAATCCGGCGGCAGAGAATAAAACATCAGGCTTCAATTGCGACGACAGAATGTCTAATCCCCGGAAATTCCATTCTTCAAGTATATAAAAAAGTTTTGCGCCTATAATTCCACCAATAAGTGAAATGAACGTTATGTTGACGCCAAAGTCCGGATTAATTTTTTTGCGAATTAATTCACGGTTAAGCAAATGGCTACCCACCAGAAAAGCAATACCAAGCATTAAGCCGTAACTGTAAACCGGAACCGGTCCTATTTCAAATAATTTTGGGTACATTAAGAAGCAGTAACGTTAATAAATTTTTTACGCGGTACAGCAGTTAATTTAATTGATTTCTTTCCTACCCTGAATCTAAAGTTATTTTTCTGTTTTTTCTGTTTAGTCAATTTTAATATATATTCGGTCTGCTTGAAACTATAAATACGATATTCAAAATGTGCGTTACCTGGTTTTGACAGGGTAACAATTGGCGCTGATAAACCTTCAATGTTGAAGGTGATTTCTTTTTCATCTGATTTATCCGTTACCTCAACATTAATTTTATATCTGAACGTTTCAAAAACTTTTACTGTGGTAAAATTAAAAAGTATATAATCTAATTGCTTCACCTCATCCCATTCGCGGGAGATATGGAGCAGATACTCAAACTCAAGCGTTTCCGGTCGTACTTGTTTCGTTCTCATATTTGGAAATAAAATTATAAATTTCGTTCGGGCTCAGTTTAATTTTTAAAGATTTTCCGTCATGCATATTTTTTAATTCAACAAAACCTGAGTTAATTTCATTTTCACCAATGACTATAGAAAATGTTACGTTTAGGCGATTAGCTTCTTTCAGTTGTGATTTAACTGAGCGATTAAGAAAATCAATTTCAACTTTCAATCCCGAAATGCGCAATTTAATTGCAATTCCAAATGCGAAATTCTGTGCAGTTTCGTCAGTGTATCCAACATAGAGGTCGGGGTTATTTTTTTGTGAAAATTTGTAATTTGATTTACCAATCATAATTAATAACCTTTCGATACCAAGCCCAAAGCCAATAGCAGGTGTAGGTTTCCCGCCGAATTGTTCAATCAGGTTATTATATCTTCCGCCGCCGAGAACAGAATTTTGAGCGCCTAACTCACCTGAATGAATTTCAAATGCAGTGTCAGTATAGTAATCAAATCCTCTGACAAGTCTATAATCAGTTTCAAATCTAACGTTTAAATTATCCAGAATTGCGAGGAGCTTTTCAAATCTCCTTTTAGTATCTGTGGATAAATAATCGTATAAAACAGGAGCGGATGAGAGAATTTCGAGTTCACGTGAATCTTTTGTGTCAAGAATCCTGAGTGGGTTTTTTTCCAGTCTGATTAAACTTATTTCGGATAAATCACTTTTGTATGAAATCAAATATTCTTTGAGGATTTCCAGATATTTTGACCTTTCAGCAGGACTTCCGATACTATTAATTTTTGTAGTAACATTTAATAATCCGAATTCATTCAATAACTGTACACCAAGGCATATAACTTCAGCGTCAGAGTGAACATCATTTGACCCGATCAGTTCAATACCAAATTGCCAGAACTCCCTGAATCTTCCTGCTTGCGGACGCTCACGCCTGAACATGTTTGCGATATAAAATAGTTTTGTTACCGGAGAAATGTTGTAAAGGTTATTTTCTAGATAGGCTCGAATCACACCAGCGGTTAACTCAGGTCTCAACGTGAATTCATCGTTATTGAACGAATACATCTCTTTTGAAACAATATCGGAAGTTTCACCTATTCCTCTTCTGAATAGTTCAGTTTTTTCAAATGCAGGTGTCAGAATTTCAGAATAATTGAAATTATTGCAAACCGTCCTGATTTTTTGATATAGGAAATTTCTTTTAGCGGAATCATCGGGAAGGATATCGTAGGTACCCTTAGGTTTTTGAAACTTCATTTACAATTATATTTGAATTAATCCTAAACGGAAAGTTAATAAAAAATAAACATTCAATCGCGTCAGTGATTTAATATCATATTTGCGACGAGCCTGCCTGTTTCTGCAGCGCCGTTCATAAAGCCCTGAAACATTTCGCTGCAGTGTTCACCTGCAAAATACACGTTACCGACAGGTTCAAATTCCTTACCTGAAATGGTCGTCCATTGTCCGGGTTTGTAACAACTGTAACTTGCCATCACGTACGGAAAATCTATCCAGTTCGCAAAAACGTGATTACCTGAGAATTTACTTTTAGTTCCGGGAAAAATTAAATCCAATTCATTCAGAATTTCCAAGACCTTTTCATCAGGTAATGCAGTTCGCCAAGAGTGGGATTGTGGAGCTTTTTTGCTTTTAAGCGAAATTTTATTTAATCCCTCGGAGAACTTACCACCGAAATAACAGACATAAACACCAAGTTTAGAATTCTCTGTTTTATTGAACCCACCATCCCAACCGCTAACAATATTATTGGTGAAAAGGTAACCCGCAGCGTTATTAGGTTCTGATCTCCACGGTGAACCTTCAAAAGAAAGGAGGAGTTTTGTGTTCATTCCGTAACCGAGTGTTTCAATACAGTGTTTTTTTTCCTCGTTCATCTCTCTCAGGTTCATTTCGATATTCCTCAGAACTGTAAACGGTAAAGTCATAACAACGACTTTCGCGCGAACGGTTCGTCCATTTTCAAATGTTAGACGATATGTATTATCCGTTTCATCGGATATTGATATCAATTTGTGATTAAGGTGAATATTATCAATCCCGATTTTTTTTGCGAGTGATTCTGTAATTTTTGAATTGCCACCTTTAACCCTGTACCTTTCATCGCTTTCACCATAGACTTGAAATCCTTCATCGGTTTGGGGATTAATCATGTCGAGCATGTTTAAAGTTGATTGTTCAGAACAATCCAAACCGAACTCTGCAGTAAAAGCAGCAATCAGAAAATCTTTGAACCATCTTGAACAATTCAGTTGATTAATGTAATTATCGAGTGGTGTATTATCCAATTGCAAAGCAGATGGTGTATCGTAATTTTCACCTAACGATTCGATATCAGATTTGATTTTGTGGGAGATTGAGGTGAACTCTTTAATAATCTCACTTTCTTCGATAAGAGTATTTTTAAAGAAATAAGTATCCTTTTTTAGTTTATTTGACTGTTGAAAACTTACAAGATCAATTAGATCAAGGTTGAATTCCTTCGCTAGCGAAATCATATCAACGTGATTTGAATCAATGAAATCGGCGCCAAATTCGGGGAACTGACCTGCTCCAAGCGTTTCGTTGTAATGAGTTAGAATTCTCCCGCCGACCCGTTTATTAGCTTCGAAAATTTTAAAATCTAGCCCTGAATTAATTAAATGATTTGCACAATTCAATCCTGCTATTCCGCCTCCAATGATTGCAACCGGCAAAATATTCTCTCTGCTGCAACCGAATAATTCCGGAATTGCTGATGACAAACTAATTGCAAGTGTTGCCTTTGATGTAGTCGAAATAAATTCACGCCTTGTATATATTTTCCTTTCCTTTGATATTTTAGAAGGTTTAACCAGTTGTGTTTCATTGAGCGTGTTGTTAATTACTTTGACCAGATTATAAAGAAAATTTATTCTCGGTTTTCTCATGGTATGAAAATAGTTTTATTGAGTTCTTAAAATATCAGGAATATATTGGAAGTGAGATTAATACCTCTGTCCCTAAATCTTTCTTGGAATTTATATTAATTATACCACCGTTTTTTTCGATAAATTCTTTGCAAAGCATGAGACCAAGTCCTGTGCTCGGCTCGCCGGCAGTGCCTGATTGTCTGTTATCCCGATCGAGACTGAATGCCCCGGACAATATTTCCGGGTCCATACCGATTCCATTATCTGAAACCGAGAGTATTACTTTATCTCCGGTTTGTTTAGCATTAATTTCTACGTATCCGTTTTCCCGTGTGAATTTGATGGAATTACTGACAAGGTTTCTTATAACTGTATTAAGCATTGATTTATCGGCTTTGGCGTAAACTGAATTTGTAATTTTATTTTTAAGAGATATCCGTTTGTGTAAAGCAGCATCGGAAAGCAAATTAATATTTTCATTTACGATATCGTAGAGATTTACCTTTTCAAGTTTGAACTCCATCCGGCCTGACTGAGATTTTGCCCAGTAAAGTAAATTTGATAAAAGTTCAAGGGCGCTCTTTGAAGATGTTATGATATTCTTAGCGTATTCGTCTATGTCTTTATAATCGTTATTCTTTAGTTGATGTAGCAATAAATCGCTGTAGCCAACGACTGAATTGAATGGGGTTCTCAAGTCGTGGGCGATAATTGAAAAAAACTTATCCTTTTCCGAATTTGATAATTCAAGTTCTTTATTCTGATCTGAGATAATCCTGTTTTTGTCATTCAGCTCTTCGAGCAACTTTTTTTGCTTTCTGTTCTTTCTTACGAGAATCATCATAAATATTGAAGAGAATATTAACAGTACTACTATCGAAATTATCAAAATCTTCAACTGGGTTTTCTTGTTTTCAAGTACCTGTTGATTGGATTGAATCTGGTAATTGAACTTTTGCACAACTAAATTTAACTCGAGCTCCTCTTCACGATATTCATCTTTGTATGCTGTATGTTCACTTAAATACTTAAATGCGAGCTCGTAATTTCCTAATGAACGATAACTCTCAAAGAGATTCGTTGTCGCCCAGATTTTATAAACCTTTATATCGTTTTGTTTTGCAATTTCAAGCGCTTTTTTCGATTCCTCAATTTCCAGCAACGGAAGTCTAAGATATGCCTGACTGTAAACTCTCGCTTTGTTCAAGTAAACGAGCGGCAAGTCATAATATAATTTATGTTTCTCAATTAAAATAATTACGTTGTCCAATTCATGGAGAGCTTTGTATGGTTCGAGGCTGATATTGAAATAAGCAGCCTGAATAATCTTTGTGGATATTATTATTTCGTAAAAGTTACTTTTCTCTGCGAAATTTAGTGCATTCTGAATATAAACTTTCAGTGTATCAATTTCGTTTTTCAAACGTTGATATCGAGTCAGCGCAATTTCAAATGATTCATTTGAATTATAAATTTTCATTAATGAACTTTTCTGGGGTTCTTCTTCAAATGCAATTTCATATTGTGTAGCAGCAAGCCGGTTGTATGTTTCCGCAATTTCTGTTGTTATCCCAAGTGAGAGAAATGATGACAGCGCTTCTTCGAGAAGCTCATGGGATAATTTATAATTTTTTGTCGCCCGGTAAGTTTCACCGAGCGATCGTTTCACCCTCGCTATATGTTTTGCAGAATCGAGTGATTCAAAAATTTCCAAAGCTTCGGTGAGTTTCTGAGTTGATTTGAAATTATTACCCCAGATTTTCCAGGCTTCTCCATTGATGTGCAGCGCCCTTGCCTTTTCAAACTGAAAGCCGTTTGAATCTGCAATGTGCACGGCAAGTTTGGAAAGTAATATTATCTTTGTCCAGTTCGATTCATGTTCAATGAGTTTAAAGATTTCGGATAGTTTTGCTGATGGATCAGAGATTTTCAATACTGAATCCGGAATTACAACAGTTGAATCCAAATCTTCCTGTGGATTTACGGATGATGTGGTTGAATGAAAAATAAAAAGAAAAATAATTAAATGAATTATTCTATTGTGAAATATCATTCCACGTTTTTGTCATCAAATTTGGGAAATTACAAAATGTAAAAATTTAAATTCTTACTGCAATTTTAACTTCAGTACGGTTTATATTAAAATAAAATGAATGACAGAAATAAAACATGTTTAATTCTATCATAAATAAATTGGAATTAAAAAATATAAACGCCACATGCACTGCTGTTTTGAATTTAGTTTGCCTACTAATAATTTTATATTGACTAAAAATAATTCCTCATAACCATCTAATGCAAAACTATAAAGTAAAAACCAATTTTAATCAGCGGCATATCGGACCGAGTGAAAGTGAAATCAAAGAAATGCTGAAGGAAATCGGCGTCGCTTCTGTTGAGAAGTTAATCGAACACACGATACCACAGGATATAAGGTTAAAAAAAGACATTGAGCTTGACGAACCGCTTAGCGAGAATAAGTATCACCATCACATTCAAAATTTAGCCGGAAGAAACAAGGTGTTCCGCTCTTTTATCGGACTTGGTTACCATCCGAACATATTGCCACCCGTAATTAAGCGAAATATACTTGAAAACCCCGGTTGGTACACTGCATACACTCCATATCAGGCAGAAATTTCACAAGGGCGTCTTGAAGCGTTATTAAATTTTCAAACTGTAATCCTTGACCTGACATCAATGGAAATTGCAAATGCATCGCTGTTGGATGAAGGTACAGCCGCAGCCGAAGCTATGATTATGTTTTATACGTTAAGACCGAAAAATAGATTATCTTCAAATGTATTTTTTATTTCAGAAGAGTGTTACCCTCAAACTATCGAGGTTATAAAAACACGAGCTGTACCACTTGGTATTGAAGTTGTAATCGGTAATCACCGGAATATTGAATTAAACGAAAATATTTTTGGAATGCTTTTGCAATATCCATCGGGTGAAGGGCAGGTTTACGATTACACAGAGTTAATTTCAAATGCGAACAAGTTGGAAATATTAACTTGTGTTGCTGCGGATTTATTAAGTCTGACTTTGCTCAAACCACCTGGTGAAATGGGCGCTGATTGCGTGGTAGGAACTTCGCAGCGATTCGGAATTCCAATGGGCTTTGGTGGACCACATGCAGCATTTTTCGCTACACGTGATAAATACAAAAGATTTATTCCCGGGAGAATTATAGGACTTTCAGTTGATGTCCATGGTAATAAAGCTTTAAGAATGGCGTTACAAACAAGGGAGCAGCATATTAAAAGGGATAAAGCTACAAGTAACATTTGTACAGCACAAGTGTTGCTTGCAGTTATCGCCGGCATGTATTCGGTTTTCCATGGTCCGGAAGGCCTGAAAGCAATTGCAGATCGAATACATAAACTTGCAATTTTATTGAACAACAATCTTAAAACTCTCGGTATCGAACAATCCAATAGGGTTTTCTTTGATACACTGAAAATTAATATAGACAATCGTGAATTGATTGAACGTGTGCGTGAAGAGGCTTTGAAAAAGGAGATGAACTTTTGGTATGGTGATAGTTTTATCCTTGTTTCAATAAATCAGGTTACCGAGCTCAGTGATATAATTGATATTTGTAGCGTATTTGCCGTTGCCACCGGTAAAGAGTTCGGAGATGCAAAAATGTTAGATGAGTTTGGCAATATTAATTCTGCTTTTCCTGCAGGATTAAGACGCGAGAGTAAATATCTCGAACATCCGGTGTTTCACATCTACAGGTCCGAAACAAAATTATTGAGGTACATGAAACAACTCGAGAATAAAGATTTATCATTGGTGCATTCAATGATTCCGCTTGGATCATGTACTATGAAACTAAACGGTACTACCGAAATGGAAGGTATATCTCTTCCCGAATTTGCTGACATTCATCCATTCGTACCAGACGATCAGGCGAAAGGATTTCTTGAACTGATAAATAAATTTGAACGAGATTTAGCCGAGGTAACGGGATTTGCGGGCGTTTCGCTCCAACCGAATTCTGGCGCTCAGGGAGAATATACCGGATTACTTGTAATTCGAGCGTTTCATAAAAGCAGGGGAGTGGGTCATAGAAATATTTGTCTGATTCCATCTTCTGCTCATGGAACAAATCCTGCAAGCGCTGTGATGGCTGGCATGAAGGTGGTTGTTGTAAAATGTGATGAATACGGTAATATTGATGTTGACGATCTCAGGCAAAAAGCTGAGAGTCACAAAGATGACCTGGCAGCGTTAATGGTTACTTATCCTTCTACTCACGGTGTATTCGAGTCAAAAATCAGAGAAATTTGTGAAATCATACACGATAACGGCGGACAGGTTTATATGGATGGCGCAAATATGAATGCTCAAGTGGGATTGACAAGTCCGGCTATGATCGGCGCTGATGTTTGTCATTTGAACTTACATAAAACTTTTTGTATCCCGCATGGTGGTGGTGGTCCGGGAGTAGGTCCGGTTGCAGTAGCCGAACATCTCGTTGAATTTCTTCCTGGTCATTCACTGACCGGGCTTGGATCAGATAAAAGTATCACGGCTGTATCTTCTGCACCATACGGTAGCGCTTTGATTTTACTTATATCTTACGCTTACATCAGGCTGATGGGTGCAAAAGGTCTTAAACAGGCTTCTGAGATTGCTATCCTTAACGCGAATTATATTAAATCGAAATTAAAGAAATATTATAAAGTTTTGTACACATCTGAAAACGGGACAGTTGCCCATGAACTTATTTTCGATACCAGAGAGTTCAAGCAATCATGCAAAATAGAAGTAGAAGACATAGCGAAGAGATTGATGGATTATGGGTTTCACGCTCCTACTGTATCGTTTCCGGTACCGGGAACGATGATGGTTGAACCGACTGAATCAGAATCTAAAGATGAACTAGACAGATTTTGCGATGCGCTGATATCAATTCGTGAAGAAATTAAACTGATTGAAGATGGTGCAATGGATATCAACGATAATCCGCTGAAGAATGCGCCACACACTGCATACTCAGTTATAAGCGACAACTGGTCGCATTCTTATTCGCGTGAAATTGCAGCTTATCCTGTTGATTATCTGAAGCAGAACAAATTTTGGCCGTCAGTCGGCAGAATTGACAGCGCTTACGGAGATAGAAATCTTGTTTGCTCATGCCCTTCGATTGAAAGCTATGAAGAGAATATCCCGGAAGGAAATGTAAAAGAAGTGATTTAATGACTGAACCGAAACGGATTTCAAGATAATTATTAATTAAAAAAATAAATGACATTCAGAAAGTTTGTACTGCAGGTTATATTCCCGGTAAGTTTTGTGCTATCCTTGGTTCTCGTTCCGGTAGGTTTGATGATTAATCCGCAACTTGCGGTTATTCCATCCTCACTGATACTTGATGGAAACGAATCTCTCATTCATGAATTACCTCAATCAACATTCGAAGAACCGGATGTATTTTTTCAAAAATTTTACTCCGTATCAGCGGATAATAAAAGTAATTCCGAGAGAACCTTTACGGTCTATGTCGTTTCAATAATTTTTTATTTTATCCCGGGCTTTTTGATTTTGCTTCTTGGTTATTATGTTTACTACAGAATAAAAAAAGTTAAAGCAAAATGAAATTTGGAAAGAATATTCGAGTGTTTGAATTAATCCTTAATTTACTTGGATTGATTCTTATAGTTGCAGTTACAATTTGGTTAATTAAGCAACTTTAAAATCGGAGCTATGGAAAAGATTAGCTATACCGGGTTTGTTGCAATTATTGTCGGTGTTTTATTATATCTGATAGGTTGGCTAATTAGCCTCGATAAAAACAGTGGAAGGCCGGAGGTAGATTTCAGTTCGACTGCAATATTCCTGATAATTGCGGGGATTATCATTTTCGTTTACGGTCGGATTAAACGAGCAAGAGAAAAGAAATATTTAAATGAGAAATAACAATTATTTTCAATCAGCCTTTCTAACTTCAATCTCAGGAATGTTCCGTTAATGCGCATTAAAACTATTTTGTTTGATCTCGATGGTGTACTATACATTGGCGATAATCCTGTACCGGGCGCTGTTGAGGTCATTGAAGAACTCAGAACTTCAGGTTTCGGCTTGAGGTTTATTACAAACACATCCACAAAACTTCCGCAGGAGATTATCAGGAAACTTACCAACTTTGGCTTCAATGTTAGCTCAGAGGAACTTTTTACCCCATTGCGCTCTGCGAGAGATTATTTAATCTCAGTTTCATTATCCCGAATGTATCCGGTAATAAATTCTGAAATCCTACCTTATTTCAAAGAATTTATAATTGATCAGGAGAACCCTGAATTTATATTAATCGGCGATATAGGAGATAAATGGAATTATCAATTGATGAACAAAATTTTTAATTTTACAATGAACGGAGCAAAGTTAATTGCTCTCCACAAAGGAAAGTTCTATAATTCCGGGACAGGCAATGTACTGGATATTGGTGCGTTTATTAGCGGGATAGAATATTCAGCGAACGTAAGAGCAGCCGTTTTCGGAAAACCGGATTTAAATTTTTTTAATTCGGCAGTTGCTACAACAAAATGCGACAAGGGTGAAATTCTTATGGTTGGTGATGATTTAGACAATGACATTGCCGGTGCACAAAAATCCGGCTATAAAACCGTACTGACTAAAACCGGCAAATTTAATGTCAACTATGTGCAGTTATCGGATATAAAGCCTGATTATCTAATTGAAAGTGTTCGGGATTTACCAAAACTTATAAAGGAGATCAAATGAAATTCATCATAAAAGTTTTAATAAATGCTTTTGCACTCTGGGTAGCAGCGTTGATTATACCCGGGTTGACTATTTCGGAGAATATATTACACGTAATCATTGTAGCATTTGTGTTCGGACTTATCAATTCCATTGTTAAGCCAATTGTAAAGTTTTTTTCAATTCCATTTTTAATTGTTACACTCGGTTTATTTACTCTCATAATTAATACGGCTATGCTTTGGTTCACTGTAAAATTGTTGCCGGGTTACATTGAGTTGAGCGGTTTCTGGAGCGCTTTCTGGGGAGCATTGGTAATTTCTGTTATCAGTGTTATACTGCATGCAATAATAGATTCCGATGAAAAGTAATGTGCATTTTACTACTTTGAAAATGCGTTTTAGAATCTATACCTTGAGCAATTTTAAACAAATTATCCATGGAAGACAAATCGTTTTCTGAATTACTAAATAATACAATCGCTGAAAAAAGTCTTCTTCAACATCCGTTTTACAGAAAGTGGAGTGAAGGAAAACTCACAGTTACTGAACTTCGTGAATACGCAAAACAGTATTATTACTTCGTAAAACATTTCCCTCGCTTTGTAAGTTGTGTTCACTCCAATTGCGAGGACATAGAAGTACGCCGGATGTTGATGCAAAACCTTTCAGATGAGGAGGGATATAAATCCGAATATAAAGATCATCCGTCACTTTGGCTGGATTTTGCTAAATCGCTAGGTTTAAGCGAAGAGGAGATTTCAAACACAAAACCACTCGATGAAACGAAAGCTTTGATTGACGGAATGTACGAACTATCGAGATCATGTCAGTATGAGCTCGGTCTTGCTGCGCTTTATGCTTATGAATCTCAAATCCCCGAAATAGCGAAAACGAAAATCAATGGGTTGAAACATCATTATGGAATAGAATCTGATACAGCATTAAAATATTTCACCGTTCACGAAGAGTTTGATGTTTATCACTCTCAAGATGAGTTAAATGCAATCATCAGGAAATGCACTGAAAGTGGTAATTCGGATTATGTTGTATCAACCGCAGAAAAATCATCCTGGTTTCAATGGAATTTTCTTGATGGTATTTACAATAATTTTTGTCAGAGTTAATTTTATTAGTTTAATCGCTCTAAGGGTTTCATCAACTTTGGTGCAACCCTTTTTTTACAATGGGAATGAAAGATATTTTAGAAAAAGTTAATACAATTGCTGTCATAGGTTTTTCCGGTGATAGTAACAGACCATCAAACATTATTGGTAAATACCTTAGCGAGAAGGGATACAAAGTTTATGGGGTAAATCCAAACCTCTGGCGAAAGAAAATTGATGATGTTAATATAGTGAAAAGAATATCAAAGTTGCCGGAGAAGATTGATCTGTTTAACATTTTCAGGAATCCCGAATTTCTCCCCGAAGTCGTTCAGGAAATAGCTGCACTTCCTTACAAGCCTCATGCAATCTGGACTCAACTCGGAGTTATTAATGCAAAGGCGAAAGCTTTTGCAGAAGAAAATGGAATCAAATACATTGAGGACGAATGTATTTATTTGATTCACAGAAATGAGTTCAAATAATATGATTGGAATGATTAAAAGAAACTTGTTCGGAATAGTTTCATTTGTAATTCCATTAGTGATATACATCTCCACGCTTGCTCCAACAGTCTATTTTATTGATTCCGGTGAGTTGTTAACCGCTGCAATAAAATTAACTATCGCACATCCGACCGGTTATCCGCTGTTTACTATTATCGGAAAAGTATTATCACTATTACCTTTGTTTGAGCCTGCCTACAGGATGAACCTGGTGTTTGCAATAGTAAGCGCGGTCGGATGCTTTGTTTTTTTTAAATATCTCTTGCTACTGTTTGCTTATTTAAAACCCGATTTCAGTTCCGGAACTTTGTTTTATGAAATAATCTCTGCTTCATCTACATTAACGCTCGCATTTTCATCTACGTTTTGGAGTTCAGCAAATCACGCCGATGTATTCGGTTTGCAGATTTTGATTATTTCGGTTCTGCTTTACGTTTTCACAAATGCAGTTCTAATAAGCAGATATAATTTGTTGGAAGGCTTGAAACACTTTATTCTTTTTGCATTTCTTTTAGGTCTGGGTTTCGGAAATCACTTGTCATTGATATTTATGAGCGTGGGATTGATCTATTTTTATTTTGCCAATTTCGGAATATCTGAATCATCGGTGAAACGTTTACTAATAATGGTTGTACCCTTTCTTATTGGATTAAGTATTTATTTGTACCTTCCGGTGAGATCACCAAACTCTCTATCCAATTGGGGAAATCCTCATACTTGGTCTGGATTTTGGGGACATATAACCGGAAAGCAGTTTAGCGTTTGGATGTTTTCTGGTACGGAAAACATGAAGAAACAATTTGATTATTTCTTGTCAATGTATCCAAAAGAATTTTTCTATTTTCCATTGTTGATTGCATTTTTCGGAATTTTTAATCTTTTCAAACTTAACAGAACAATTTTAAATTTAACAGTTTTACTTTTCGTGTCCAATATAGTTTACGCTATAAATTATGATATTTACGATATAGATAATTATTTTCTTTTGGCATTTATTACAACCGGGATCTGGATTACGTATGGTTTTGATTTCATATTAATGAAGTTTTCTGCCGCGAAGGTAAAATTTGCAGTCGTGACATTTTTAATACCATTGATTGTAATTACGGTACACTTCAAAGAGCTAGATAAAAGTTCAGATTACTCAGTAGAGGAATATACTTTCAATATTTTTGAGACTGCTCCAAAAAATTCAGTGATTTATTCATCACAGTGGGATTTCTTTGTTGCTGCGTCATATTATTATCGTTACATTAAAAATATCCGACCTGACCTGATAATTCTTGATAAAGAACTCTTGAGAAAGTCATGGTATATGGATTATATAAAATCAAATTATGGAGAAATTTACAATCGTTCATTTTTGGAATTTGAAGAATACAAAACAGAATTATTGAAATTTGAAAAATCACCAAAACGTTACACGAATCCTTCAACTCAATCGGATTATATTGATTTGAAGAAGATTCAGGAAGCTTTTTTAAAACTTCAGAACAGTATTGTAGACAAAAACATTGACGACAGACAATTTTTCACTACGTTTGAGGTTGAGCAAAATCAAATAGAATTGTTTGGTCAAAAATATTATAAGATTCCAGAAGGTGTGCTTATCAGGTACGCAAAAATAAATGATAGTCCTGGAAATCCTGGTTTGAAATATAAATATACTATTCCCAAAGGAGAAGGATATCACCATTCATTTATCAGGAACGCCTACATACAGGGTTTTTTAAACAGGGCAAATTATTTAATCAATCAGGATAGATTAGAGGAAGCATCGGAATTACTCGATAAGGTCAATCAAATTGAACCAGGAAATCCTGATATGAATAGATTGGAAAATGTAATCAATCAAATGAAATCAAACAGAGAAAAAGGAAATTAGTGAAGTATTATTTTTTCACCAGCATTGCACTTTTACTATTGCAACTTGATTTCACTATAGCTCAAACGGATTCAATTAATATTCCTGATGTTTATGTCAAACGGATTTTAATATCTGGTAATGAAAAGACTAATGAGCAGGTTATTATGAGGGAGCTTTCAACTAAGGAAGGGGAGTTACTTGATATCAGAAAATTGGAGTCTGATGTAAATCGCTTATACAATCTCGGATTATTTACAAAAATTGAGGTACAACCTGTTCCTGTAAGCATAGATTCAATAATTATACTTTTTGATTTCAGCGAATCTTTTTATTTATTACCAATTCCTCAAGGAGGTATTAAAGAAAATTCTTTCAAAAAATTGTGGGGTGGCTTGAATATTGTTCACAACAATTTTCGCGGTATGAACGAAAAATTAGGACTTAGTTTTGGAATTGGTTATGATCCGTTTGTCAAGGCATACTATAAAAATCCCTGGATTGGAGATAGTAGCAGGTATTCATTTGAAGTGAGTATTGGATATTCCAGAACGAATAAAAGATACATAGACTCAGTCGCAGAAATAAAGGAATCTAAAATTGAGGACTTGCCGCTTTATAAATTGGATCAGTTTCAATCCGATTTATCAATATCAAGGTATTTTTCGAAAAATTTATCCGTTTCATTTGGAGCTGGCTTTTTTGTTTACAATACCGGTATTTCCGGTATTGCGGGTCTCACAGGGTCTGCCGATGGAAAAGATAGATTTGTTAATCTAAATGGCACTGTAAATTACGATACAAGGGATATACAAAATTATCCAAATCAAGGTGCATTATACAATTTGAAGATTGTAAAATATGGATTATTTACTAAGTCAGTTGATTTCGTTCGGATAAATTCTGAATACAAAAGATACTTTCAACTGCCATTATTTAGTGAATTCAATGTAAACTGGGCATGGAAATTTTCCTCTTCCGTTTCCTTTGGTGGAAGCATTCCGGAATATTTGAAGCTGGATTTAGGTCAGAGTGAAGAAATCAGAGGTTGGAAAGATTTATATTTTAGCGAGGAATCTAGATTAGTCATGTCATCTGAACTAAGGTTTCCAATCGTGAAACCATCTTATATTGATGGCAATAAACTTCCTGTTATAAGAAACCTTCCTGTTCTGAAAGATTTCTCTTATAGGTATGGATTGTTTTTTACTTTATTTTTCGATTCAGGTACGGTTTGGAGCAGGGGAACGAAAATTTCAGATTTCGTATTTAGAAATGGTTATGGACTTGGCTTAAATGTAATCCTTCCGTTTAATTTTATTGGAAGAATTGATTTCGGGTGGCGAAATAAAAGTAACGCAAATATTTTCCTCTCACTTGATGCTGCATTTTAATATGGAATACTATTTTACACCTGATAATTTAATCAACAAAAATTCAGACTTACTCGAAATATCAGGAGAAGAGTTCCGGCACATTAAAAAATCTCTTCGCAAAACGAAGGGAGATATACTTGAGGTAACTAATGGTAACTATGAGCTATATAAATGCGTTATAGATGAAATTAAAAGTGATAGATTAATATGTAAAATTTTACAAAAAATGAATTGTGATACAGAACCTGATGTTAAAGTAAACTTACACCTTTGCCTTTTAAGAAATATGCAACGGTTTGAATTCGCTATCGAGAAATGTGTTGAATTGGGGGTTTTTTCGATAACACCGGTGATATCTCAGAGGACTTTAAGCCAAAATGAACCGGGGAAATCAAAGAGCGAAAGAATAAAAATGATTATCAAATCAGCAATGTGTCAGTCGCAGCGGTGTTATATGCCGGAGTTGAAAAATACAATTAAACTCAAAGAAATTCCGGAACCCAAAAGCGATTTAATGACTAATATTGTCATGTACGAGTTCGAAGATTGCACAAAAAAGTTTCCGGAAAATAAGTTGAAAGAGGTAAACCTATTAATTGGTCCGGAAGGTGGATTCACAGAGGAAGAAATTTCATATCTGAAAAACAAAAGGTGGTTGTCAGCCTCCTTAGGAGTTCGTAAATTCCGCGCGGAAACTGCAGCTATAATTTCAACGTATAAACTAATAAATCAAATCTAAATATGAAAACAGTAAAATTATCAGTATTATTTTTTATATTATCAATCACCGGAACATCGTTTGCACAATTAGATAAACCGGTTTTTCAATTATCTCTGGGTCTTGCGCAACCTTTAGATGAACTTGCCGGAAACAGCTTTATCACGAAATATCAGTTTACCGATCCAAATAATGTCGTTTATTATTACGATGCGGTTGATACTAACCTTTTCAAAGACAATCTTGGTGCAAAGACAGGATTCAGTCTGCAAGGTTCCGCAAAAATTAATTTAGATAAGTACAGTATCGTTAGAGGTGTTGGATTTATCGCCTTTAACTCTTTTAATACTTTTGAAACTTCAAGAACAGGAACACAGCTTCGGTTACTTGGAGGAACTTACACGCCGGTACCAATCAAGTATGATTACAGTATTAGTACTTTCAGCATTGGGCTTGGCCTGGAAGTAGCTCCGACTTCATTTACAGATATTATTTCGCCGTATATTGGCGCGAATGTTTCATTCAATTCGTTCAGTTCATCACTGGATAGAATTGAGGGTACAAGAACAGATACAAACCGCTTTTCCGCAAGTTCATTTAGGATTGGAGTAAACTTTAATGCAGGGATTGAGGCAAAATTATCACCACAATTCGGACTGGCGGTCGGTACTCAGTATAATCTGGGAAACCTTTTGCTTAAGCAGTCACCCAATTTAAGCCCTTCAGATGATATATATGAATGGGGAAGGACTAATTCTACACTGTACGATGGTGAGGGAAGTTACTATTCCTATTTGCAAAACGCGATTGCAAACAATAACAATGCGCCGGCTTATAAATCCAAAGACAAGAAATGGAACTGGGCATCATTTTACATTGCCTTAAATTTTTATCCAAATGCATTGGACAACGAGAAGAAGAAGTAAGCAGGTTTATAAATAGTTCAGTTTAAATTAAAAAACCACCCGATTAGGATAATAACGGGTGGTTTTTTTTTTGTTTTTATATATGTGAATTACTTCAACAACAGGTAAAGTATAATTGCAATAACACCGGCAACGGAGATTGCAGTATAATCCTGTACAATACCGGTTTGCAGTTTTCTCCAGTCGAAGCTCAGTTTCGAGAAATAGTTTGCAATTCCATTAATTACACCGTCAATAATTTTCACATCGAAAATATTCCATAGGAATTTATCAGATACATTTTTTATCGGTTCAACTACTACTGTATCATATACTTCATCAACATAGTATTTGTTTTCAAGTACTTTTCCGAAACCTGATTCTTCTTCAAAAGTCTCCTGTTTGGAGAATTTTTTAAACGCATACCAGCTGACTACAGAAGCTACAATTACAGAAATAAGAATCAGGATTATTTCAAATGAAACCGAGTGCTCAACCGATGGTTGGAATGATTCGAATACAGAATAAGATTTTGAAAAGACCGGTGCAAGCCATTCTTCAAATACATTTGGAACTCCTAAGAAGTGAGGCATCCCGATGAATCCACCAATCGCAGATAATACTGCTAGAATTATTAAGGGTATTGTCATTACAGAAGATTCATGCGGATGTATTTTTTCTTCATTGTATCTGGCTTTTCCGTAAAATGTTAATGATACCAAACGGAACATATAGAATGCTGTGATCGCTGCACTAATAAGAACTATTATGTAATAAACGGTTCCTGCGTTTGACATTACTTTATAAAGTATTTCATCCTTGCTCCAAAATCCGGATAATGGCGGGATTCCTGAAATTGCGAGTGTACCGATGAGGAACGTGATAAAAGTAATTTTCATCTTTCTTTTTAGACCTCCCATATACCTTATATCCTGCTCATCTTTCATGCCGTGAATAACTGACCCGGAACCGAGGAACATCAGAGCTTTGAAAAATGCATGCGTAACAAGGTGAAATACAGCGACGTGATATGCAAACACACCCAATGCAATAAACATGAAACCAAGTTGAGAGACAGTTGAGTAAGCAAGAACTTTTTTAATATCGTTTTGTTTAATTGCTATAGTTCCGGCAAGCAATGATGTTACAATTCCAATTATAAAAATTGTTTGTGTTGTAACAGGTGTTAAAGCGTAGAGCAGGGAAGTTCGGGCAACAAGGTAAATTCCTGCTGTAACCATCGTTGCAGCGTGAATCAATGCAGATACCGGAGTTGGGCCTGCCATCGCGTCAGGAAGCCAGGTGTAAAGCGGAATCTGTGCGGATTTTCCGGTGGCGCCAAGAAAGAATAATAATCCTATTGCAATTAGTAATCCATCATTAAGAGGGTAGCCTTCAAGCTGCGGTAGGAATTCCGAAATTTTTAACGTACCGAAATTGGCGAAGATGATAAACATAGCAATCATAAAACCAACATCTCCGATTCTGTTCATTACAAATGCTTTCTTAGCAGCTTCACCGGTGAATTTATGTTGATACCAAAATCCAATAAGCAAATATGAACAAAGTCCAACTCCCTCCCATCCGAGGAAAATTAATAGGAAATTATCAGCAAGGACAAGATGTAACATTGCGAAGATGAAGAGGTTCAGGTATGCGAAGAACTTCGCAAATCCGGGATCACCGTGCATGTAGCCGATTGAATAAACGTGAATCAGAAATCCTATTCCCGTAATTACCAGAACCATCACCATTGACAACGGATCAATCAGAAATGCATAATTTATCTCAAGGTTTCCTGCAGTTATCCAACTGAAATAATTAACGAAGATTGACCTCTCTTCAGGATTGAATGAAAGTAGTTGGAAAAATGTAACGGAAGCAATGAGAAATGGAATAAATACCATTAACGAACCTATAATACCCGTGATTTTCTCATTGTTGATTTTCTTACCGAGTAATCCATTTACCAGAAAACCAAGTAAAGGAAGAAGTGTAACCAGATAAAAAAGATCGGACATTATTTTACCATTTAAGAATGTTTATCTCGTCAATATTGACAGTGCTTTTATTACGGTATAGCGAAATGATAATAGCAAGCCCAACGGCGGCTTCTGCTGCAGCAACCGTCAGTACCATGAATACGAAAATTTGTCCACTGATCTCACCAAGATAACTCGAAAATGAAACCAATGAAATATTTATTGCATTTAACATTAGCTCTATACTCATGAATATTATAATGGCGTTGCGTCTAACAAGTACACCTAAAACTCCGATTGAGAAAAGCAGAGCACTTAGGATGAGATAGTAATTAATTTCAAGCATTGGAATTATTGTTGAACTGCAAAATAATCTAATAGAATTACTTTATAAAGTTAAAATTTAATTTGTCTTAGCCTAATGGAAGGGTTTCAATTAAAATTAATCAACCATTAGAAAAATTTTAAACTGCTTTGGATTAAAGGTATCATTTAATTGGTACAGAATTTGAGTACTTGAAATTAAGAAATCTCTGCGGACGAAAAATGATGATAAAAAAAATAATGAAATCTTTAAAAACATTTGTGTTGGTGTTTTCAATTTTTATATCCGCTTGCAATAATAAAACGGAAAATAATCCTGTTGAACCAAATTTACCCGGAAACTGGGAAGCGATGAATACCGGTACATCATCAGCGCTTTATGACGTCAAGTTTATTAATAATTCAACTGGTTGGGCAGCGGGTGAATCAGGTTTGATTATCAGAACAACCGATGGCGGTTTGAGTTGGGTTAATCAATATTTCAATAACGACATTTATATTTTAGGATTAGATTTTTTGGATTCAAATGTTGGTTTCGCAGTGGGTTCAAATGGTACGATTTTAAAAACTACAAACAGCGGATGGCACTGGTCCTATCTAAATAGTAATACAACGAAACAACTAACTGATGTAAATATTGTCTCTTCAGACATCGCATTTGTTGTCGGTGATGGGGGAACTATTCTTCGTACAGAAAATGCCGGATTTAACTGGTTCATGGATTCAGTCAATATTTCAAATACTCTCTATGCAGTTTCGTTTCTTGATACAGATAATGGGATTATTGTTGGCGATAATGGTATTGTGTTGAAAACTACGGGAAGAAATATTAGGTGGAACGTTATAGAAACGGATTATTATAATTCTCTACAGAGTGTAAAATATAATAATATATATGATGTGTATGCAGCGGGAACGGATGGCATAATTATAAAATCGAATAACGGGGGTTTAACATGGTTCAAACTCCAAAGTAACGTAGAAAATATAACCTTCATGGACATTTCTTTTGCGGATATTAATACAGGTTACTTCGTTGGAGGTAATGGAACAATGCTCAAAACTGTTAACAGTGGGTTTACTCTGGCATCTCAAAATTCAAACACGAATACAACGTTGTATTCAATCTCATCTATTTCCCCGGATACCGTTTACGCTTCCGGAGCATTTGGGACTATAATCAGAACTTTAACTGGGGGATATTAAAAGTTTTTTAAAACAACTAGAACTTTACATAATATATATTATACAACAATTACTTTGTTTATACAATTTGTTCGTTTATCAGTCGAATTGCTTTTTTGATGTTAGTTTTTAAGTTATATTCAGTGGTTGAATTTATTGATTCCGTGATTTCTTGAACTGTGTTATTGGTAAACAAAGCACCTCTGATATGAGCTTTCAATTGATCCTCATAATAATTTGTGCTTAACATTGCAACGTTCAGGAGTTCACGATCTTTCAAAGTCAACCATTTTCTGCCTTTCACTTTACCATAACCTTCAATTATCATCCACTGTAGAAATTCTTCACTTAGCGATTGCATTAAGCTAACCAATTTTTCTGTCTTATTTCCATAAACAAATCTTAAGTTAGTTTTACCTCTATTTTCAAATTTTTTAACAGAAAAGTTTTCACCTTTCAGCAAAGATTCATTACCATAAACCTTTTTGAAAATTGTTAGTGCATTAATAGCAGCAGGAAATCCGTTAAATAAGTAACTTTGCAAAATGGTTTCATATATTAATTGTGACGGGATTGAGTTATTTTTGCATTCAGATAAAAGTTCTTGTAGCTTTTTAAACTTTTTTGCTGAAATACAAGAAGCGATTTTACAAAGAAGTAATTTTTGTTTATTCATGATATGAAGTTATTAGATTACTACATTCTTAAAAATTTTATTCAGAATTTTCTTTTTGGAATGTTCTCTTTTATTATAATTTTTATCCTCGTTGATGTATTTGAAAACCTGGATAAATTCGTTGATGCTAACCTCAGCATTTTTAAAGTAGCCGAGTATTATTTTTATTTTATTCCTGAGATTATTAAACTGATTACACCTATCGGTATGCTGCTGGCTTCCCTTTTTACTGTAAGCAGGTTCATAAATTTTTCTGAACTTACAGCGATGCAATCTGCAGGGATGGGGATTTACAGATATATGCTCCCGATTCTGATTTTTGCAGCTTTTGTAACAGGTTTTTCGATCTACTTTGACGGATACATTGTTCCGGAATCAAATAAAAAGAAATTTGAATTTGAGAGAACACTACTTGGGAAAAATGTAATCATGCAAAGTTATTCGAACTTATTCTATCAGGAAGATAAAAACATCATTATTGGAATACAGCAATATTTAACATTAAATAAATCTGCTAATAATATTACAATTAATATATTTAATGCTGATGACCTAAATGTATTAATTGATAGATACGATATTGAAACTATGAACTGGAATCAGGCATTAAATTCCTGGGACATGTACAATATTCACATACGGCACTTCCCTGCTGATTCAACTTCACATTATTCATACGAATTTATACCTTTCGCCAACATTAGCCGGTTAAGTGAAATTTCACATTTAAAATTGACGCCGGATTTAATTAGGAAGCGACAGTTAAAACCGGATGAAATGGGATTAAGTGAACATCGTCAGTTCATAGACAATCTAAGGAGCACAGGTTTAGAGACCTCAAGAGCAGAAGTTGACTATTACTCAAGAATTAGTTTTCCGTTTGCCAGTATAGTTACAGTATTATTTGGAGTTTCATTATCAAATAACAGGCGCAAAGGTGGCGCAGCAATGCAGTTTGGCATTTCGATTCTGATAAGTTTCATTTACTTAGGATTTGTGAAAATCTCTAAAGTGTTTGGTTACAATGGAGACTTAAATCCTCTTTTAACCGCATGGCTGGCAAATTTCATATTTCTCTCTATCTCAGTTATAAATTTTTATAGAATCCAAAAATTCAGTTAACTTTTTCATCTTCAATTTTTGGTGGTGGTTGAAATCCAAATCCCTGTGCATTTAAATTATCATGCAGGTTAATTTGTCCGAATTGGTTTTCATACTTTTCCAGGTTGTCTTTCAGCGCTCTCAGTAGCATCTTAGCGTGTTGCGGAGTCATAATGATCCTTGCATTTACTTTAGCCTTTGGCACGCCCGGAAGAACCCTCGTGAAATCGATTATAAACTCTGCAGGTGAATGTGAAATTATCGCAAGGTTAGAATAAATCCCTTCTGCCTCTTTTTCTCCTAATTCGATATTAATTTGTTGTCCCTGAGTATGCGGTTGTTCGCTTTTTTTATTGCTCATATAAAATTAATTTTTTGCTAATATATTTAAACGAAGTTCTCATAAAAATGTAAATTGAAATAGCTTTGATTTATATTTAGTTTAGCTTAAAAAAAATATATGAGTTTACTTGTAATCGGTTCAATCGCTCTCGATACACTCGAAACCCCTTTTGGAAAAGTTGAATATGCTGTTGGCGGATCCGGTACCTTCATTTCAACTTCTGCAAGCTATTTTTATGACGATATTAAGCTTATCGGTATTGTAGGTACTGATTTTCCAAATGAGGAATTGGAATTTCTAAAATCCCGTAACATTGATATTTCCGGAGTACTTAAACATCCTGAGAAAAAGACTTTTCATTGGCACGGCAAGTATAACTATGACCTCAATACGAGAGATTCAATAGTAACCGAGCTCAACGCATTTGAAGATTTCAATCCAGAGATCCCTGCATCTTTCAGAGATAGCCCGTATATATGTTTGGGAAATGTAGACCCTGAAATACAACTGAAGGTGATTAACCAGCTTACTAATCCCAAAATAATAATGATGGATACTATGAATTTTTGGATTGAAATGAAAAAGAATAAGTTGTTTGAAACCATGAAGCACGTTAACATAATCAGCATAAACGATAGCGAGGCGAGAGAACTTACAGGTGAATACAATCTCGTTAGCGCCGCAAAGCGAATGAAAGAATTAGGACCTGAGATTATTGTAATAAAGAAAGGTGAACACGGAGCGCTTTTGTTCAACGGCAACAACGTCTTTGCAGCTCCCGCATTACCACTTGAAAATGTTTTCGACCCGACTGGTGCTGGTGATTCATTTGCGGGCGGATTTATGGGTTGGATCGCTGGAACAGATGATACAAGTCTGGATAACCTTAAGTTGGCTATGATTTACGGTAGCGCAATTGCATCTATTTCAGTTGAAAAGTTTTCACTGGAAGGGCTAAGAGAGCTGAGCAATTCCAGTATTGAAGAAAGATTAAATTCCTTTAAAAACCTTACTCAGTTTGATTTTCCGGTAAACGGTAAATCAAATAATTAAAAAGAAAACGTAACAGCAATCGGGTTATTCCGTATGAATATTATAAAGTCTGATGCTTTTGTGATTAAAAGTTTAAAGTATAGAGATACAAGTAAAATCGTTACATTGTTTTCCTCCGAATTCGGAAAATTTAACGCTTTGGTTAAAGGTGCGAGAAATATTAAATCGAATTTTAGAGGTTCACTTGATAGCATTTCACTTGTAAGTATTATACTCAACAAAAAAGAACAGCGGGAATTACAGGTGATCCGGAATTCTGAAGTATCAAATCCATATTGGAACATTAAATCAAATTTTAATAAGTTATCGCTCGCCTACGAGTTGGTTTCACTAGTTCACTCCGGAATTCATTTCTATGACAAAAATCTCGCAACTTTTACTCTTATGAAAAATATATTTGACCATCTCGATAGCGAAAAAGAGTGCAATTTAAATGTGGTTAAGTTATTTTTTAAATTAGGATTTTTAAAAGCTCTTGGGTTCCAGATTACGGATACTGCGAATGTTAATGAAACTTTTTTAAACAAAATAGAATTTAAATTAAACAGAGTTCAGCTGGATATTGTCAATAAATTACAACATTCACAATTTGATTTGTCAAACGAAATGGAATTAGCAGATGCTCACTTAAAAGTTATTAATGACTACCTTGATATTATTCTTGATGAACTTAGCTTAAATAAATCAAACAGGAGAACAAAATTAATTCTGGACAGTATGGCAAACTAATACTAATTTTATAAGTAAGCCACATAAAGGAGAAACATAAAATGAAGAAAAAAACCGTTATAGCATCAGCATTATTCTCGTTGTTCATCCTGGCATTTGCAGCAATTATTGTTGCAAGTTTTTCAGGAAGCAATTTAATTGTTGCTGATTCAAAAATTGATTTCAACACTACCCCACCCATTCCTAACCCCAATCCGTCAGTACTGGCATTAAATGAGGCGTTCATGGAAGTTGCTAACAAAGTAACTCCAACTATAGTATATATTGAGGTAACAAATGGCGACCAGGGTAAAAAAAAGCAAAGCCCGGACGGACAGAATCCATTTGAATTCTTTTTCGGACCGGATTTTGATTTCGGCGAACAAATGCCAATGAGAGGTTCAGGCTCTGGGGTTATAATTTCAAGCGACGGGTATATAATCACCAATAATCACGTCGTTGAAAATGCTTCTGATGCAGGAATCAAGGTGACATTAACCGACAAACGTGAATTTCATGCAAAGTTAGTCGGAACTGATCCTACAACAGATATTGCAGTAATAAAAATTGATGCAACTGATCTACCGGTCGCATCCGTAGGTAATTCAGATAATGTGCATGTCGGGCAATGGGTAATTGCAATTGGTAATCCGTTAGGACTTAATTATACTGTAACAACGGGTATTGTATCAGCACTTGGCAGGAACCTTCCGGTCAATGATAATAGGTATGCTATTGCAAATTTCATCCAAACTGATGCAGCAATAAATCCCGGTAATAGCGGCGGCGCATTAGTTGACGTTTACGGCTCTGTAATAGGAATAAATTCTGCAATTAAATCCAATACTGGATATTTCACCGGTTATGGTTTTGCAATTCCAATGAACATTGCAAAATCAGTTGCCTCTGATTTAATCGCGACTGGTAAAGTTTCACGTGGCTATATTGGAATTTCTATAAAAGATGTTGATGGCAAAGAAGCCCGTGGTTTAGGTCTTGAAAGAACCCGCGGTGTATTAATTCAGGAGGTTCAGGAAAATGGAGCCGGTTATGAAGCAGGGTTAAAAACTGGTGATGTAATACTCAAAGTCGATGGAAATGAAGTTAACGCTTCAAATCAACTTCAAACAATTATCAGCCAAAAGAGTCCCGGTGATAAAGTAGAACTGGAGATTTTCAGAAACGGGAGCACAATGAACTTTAACGTAACTTTGAAACCAAGAGCTGATGTCGAGGAAAGATTGATTTCTGAAAATCAACCCCGCAATCAGGATACAGAACTGAATTCTAAAAGTATTGAATCTATTGGTCTGGAAGTTTCCGATATGACAGGTTCGATGCGTAAATCTTTCGATATTTCAAATGGTATTCTTGTCAAAGATGTTAAGAATTTTTCCGAATCATTTGAGCGAGGTTTGAGGCCCGGAATGGTAATCCTCGAAGCAGAAAAGGAAAAATTAGATAATGTTGAAGATTTCATGTCAGTTATTAACTCAAAGAATAAAGGTGATGTTATAATCTTAAAAGTGATGGATTCCAATAAAAATATCAGAATTGTTGCTGTTGAGATTTAATTAATATTCCCCGTCCGCAATTACGGGCGGGGTACTTCTTCACTTGCAATTATTTAATATTTATTTTATTTTAATGTAATCGTAGTCTGAAAAAATGAAATTAGTTACCAATATATTAACTCTTGTTGTAGTGTTCATCGCCTTCGGCACTATCAAAAGTAATGCCGGGGACAATGAACATTTCGACAATGGATTCGGTGCAGCTTCAACTTCATTAAATACTGATGATTACAAGTTGTTTCAGAATTATCCGAATCCCTTCAATCCTGTAACCAGAATAAGTTATAAAATTAACAAAGAAGCCTTTGTTACTTTAAAGGTCTTTAATCTGGTTGGACAGGAACTCTACACTTTAGTAAGTGAAAATCAAAAACCGGGGACTTACAACGTTCATTTCAATGGAGCGGAGCTAACTACCGGAATTTACCTTTACAAGTTGCAGGTAAACGATTTCACTTCCGTTAAAAGAATGACTCTCATTAAGTAATTTCTGAGAGTTACCAATTAAAATTAAAACTTTAATGATTTTGAAAAGAATTTTTTCAATGTTGTTAGTCCTGTTTTTCACAGGTAGTTCAGTATTTGCACAAAACAAAATTTTCGATAACTTCTCGCAGAAGGAATTACCGGGATGGATTTGGGGAAATATTGATATGACATACTCCCACAATTATGACAATGTAGAGAATGGTTTCGCGGATATAATTGCCGATCGTGAAATTTCTCCTGGTCAGTTCATCGGAAAAATCACCAAAGTAGAACCGATGTTATTTACTGCCGGTAACTTCCTAAACCTAATGCTACTAGGTGTGGATAACGATGTCAATTTTGTTGTATCTATTATTTATGATTTAGATATGAATAACAGATATGATGAAAACTCTGATGTTATGCTCGTATCAAATCCGATTTCATTAAATTTTCACGACTGGAAGGAAGTTAAAGTAAAGCTTGACGAAGAAAATTTTCATCTAGTTACAAAGGTTAAGGAAGATTTTTCAATAACCGAAACTGAAGCTTTTGCCTTAAACATTGATTTTATTGCTGATGACGATTTCAAATCCGGGATATTTCAGTCCGGCATTGCTTTAGTTTCAGAAATCCAAAACAAAGAAACTTTTGAAGATACCGGTTTGCGGTCTAATGTAACATCTGAAGAGTCAGTTTTCAAAGCTAAGAATTATCCGAATCCATTTAATCCTAGTACCACTATTACATACTTTTTACCCGAAGCGACTGATGTTACTTTAACTGTATATGACAGACTTGGACGTGAGGTTTCTGTTCTTGTAAGTGGTAATCAAAGCGAGGGTACTCATTCGGTAGAGTTCAATGCTGAATCATTACCTAGTGGGATTTACTTTTACCGTATAAAAACTCCCCTGCATACAGAGGTAATGAAAATGATGCTTGCTAAATAATCTACAATCAATCACGTTTACCTGAAGCCGGATGTTTTTCCGGCTTCTTACTTTATTGGCGGATTTCCAAATTATCCCCTTCAAATTCCTTTATTTGCTTTATAGCAAGTTCGGGTAAATTTTCAGGAATGTCATCATAATTTATGTTTACCAATATCCCCTTTCCGTTGCAAATAAGTTTATCGCGGACAATAATTATGTTTTCAAAACAAAAGCTTGAGTTTTTAATCCAGGAAATTCGTGTAAAAATCTCAAGCTCTTCGTCCAGATATGAAGGTGAAAAATAGTCTATTGAATTGTGAACCACAACAATTTTTGTACCGTCTGTAAAAAAACCGCTCGAGGTTAATGTTGAGTTTAAATTGCGCCTGTATTCAATCCGGCCATCTTCAAAATATCTAAGATAGTTTGAATTGTGGACGATACCTTGATAATCCACTTCATAAGTTCTCACCCTACGTTTGATCGAGTGTTTAAATTTTGATATATCCATCTTCAAAGATACTTTCGTTAAATTCCTTATTCAATTAAAATGGAAATATTACTTCATTCATAAAAAATTTAAAACAAATTATATTGAAAAAAATAATTTTGTTGGATAAGAAAATTAATAAAAAGGTTGGGATAATTGGCTTCCCGATGGATCTTGGAGCTGACAGACGTGGCGTTGATATGGGACCGTCTGCTATCAGGTACGCCAACTTAAAGAAGAAACTTGAGGCATTAGGTTATGTTGTGGATGATTTCGGTGATATAGCCGTGAACATTCTTGAAACACAAAAGATTAAAAATATAAAGCTGAAATACCTTCCGGAAATTGAAAGAGCCTCTAAATTACTTTCCGAAAAAGTTACATCCATTCTCGATAGAAAATATTTCCCTCTTGTGTTAGGTGGTGATCATGCTACCGCTATTGGATCAATTGCCGGGATTTCTTCTTATTGCAAGAAAAACAATAAGACACTTGGGGTAGTGTGGATTGATGCTCATGCAGATATGAATACTGAAGAAACTACCCCATCAGGAAATATTCATGGTATGCCCCTTGCTATCGCGATGGGATTAGGTTACAAGTCTTTAATAAAAATTAACGGTTTTTCACCTAAGGTTGATATTGAAAATATTGCAATGATAGGGATTCGTGATGTTGATAAACTTGAAGCAGAAACAATTAAAAAATTGAATCCGATAATCTATACCATGACTGATATAGATAAGATTGGGATACATAGAGTCATTTCAAAAGTATTGGGTGATTTTAAAAAGCGGGTTGATTTTATACATATAAGTTTCGATCTTGATGGAATAGATCCTGAGTATGCGCCCGGAGTTGGTACACCGGTACACGGTGGATTAACTTTCCGGGAGGCTCATTTAATAATGGAAATGATAGCTGAATGTGGTTGCATGAGCTCACTCGAAATGGTTGAAGTAAATCCCATACTCGATATAAAAAATGAAACTGCAGAACTAACAACTGAACTTATATTATCGGCTCTGGGTAAAAATACTCTTCACAGATAATTTAGTTGCCCTTTCAATTTCTGAATCTTTTCTAAAGTTTCCTGTTGTTTTTTTCTCTCTGCTTCAATTATATGATGGGCAGCCTTTTCAAGAAATTTTTCGTTCTCGAGTTTTCCATTAATTGATTTCAGGTAACTTTGAAGTTTTTCAATTTCTCTCTCAAACTTTTCACGTTGTTTCTGAGGATCAATTAATCCTTCGAGTTTTAAAAATATTTCAAACCCTGCTTTAACCGATGAGACTGTATTTGAAGGGACAGTTGATTTGTTTTGAATGGTTTCGAGGGACTCAAGATTGCTTAATTGTATTATAAACCTTCTGAAATTTTCAATGAACTTCGTTTTATCAGATCTTAAAAGTAAGTTACATTTCTTTGAAAAGGGTATATCGTGTTCGGCTCTGAGATTACGAATACCTGTAATTAATTCCTGAAGTGTTTGAAAATCTCTCTCGATATTTTCATTGGATAGGTCCCCAATGTACTCCGGAAATCTTTCGAAACTGATTGACTTTTCCTTATACGAATCATCTGTTACTAAATGCCATATCTCTTCAGTAACAAATGGGATCACTGGGTGAAGGAGAATTAAAATATTTTGATAAATTCTAAGTGCAAAATTAAATCGTTCCTGTTTCGTGCTTTCAACCGTTTCAACTTTCAGAAGTTCGATGTACCAATCACAAAACTCAGACCAGACGAAATTATAGAGTGTTTTTGCATAATCATTTAACCTATAATCCGTGAGATATTGTTCACACTTTTTAATTACACTGTTGAAACGGGATTCAATCCAAACGGATACAACATCATTCGCATCAATTTGTTGCATAGAATTTGAATCTGTATTCATTATTAAAAACCGTCCGGCATTCCAAAGTTTAGTAATGAAGTTTCTGCCAAGTTCGGTATTTGATTCATCGAATAAAACATCATTTCCTAACGGTGCAAGATAGATTAAAGAAAACCTTAAAGCATCGGTTCCATACTTTTCCATAAGGTCAATTGGTTCAGGAGAATTTCCCAGACTCTTTGACATTTTCCTTCCCTGTCCATCGCGTACAATTGAATTAAAGTAAACGTCTTTAAACGGAATTTCTTTTTTATATTCCATTGCCGCCATTATCATTCTTGCTACCCAGAGAAAAATAATATCAGGTGCAGTTACTAAAAGGTCGGTCGGATAATAATAATCCAAAGATTCATTTGAATTGCTTTCCTTTTCGTTCGTCCATCCGAATACTGACATTGGCCAAAGCCACGAAGAAAACCACGTGTCCAATACATCAGGATCCTGAATCCAATTTTCAGGATCAGCAGGTGGATTTGTATTGCAATAGATTTTAGCTGATTGTTTATGATACCAGATTGGAATCCTATGTCCCCACCAGAGCTGTCGGGATATGCACCAATCTTTTAAGTTGTCCAGCCAGTGGAAATATGTCTTTGTCCATTTTTCCGGATAAAACTTTACTGATTTATCCTTCACCACCTTGATTGCAGGTTCAGATAATTTTTTCATATCAACGAACCATTGGTCAGATAGATACGGCTCAATTACAGCATCAGTCTTTTGCCCATATGATACGTTGTGAACATATTCTTCCGTTTTATCAATCAAACCTTCGGAATTAAGTAGTTCAACGATTTTCTTTCTTGCCTCAAAAATGTTTAATCCTTCAAATTGTAAACCATTTTCGTTCATTCTTGAATCTTGAGTAAGTACATTAATTACTTCCAGATGGTGTCTTTTTCCGATTTCAAAATCATTTGGATCGTGCGCGGGGGTGATTTTTAAAGCTCCTGATCCAAAATCCGGATCTACATAGTTATCAGCAATTATTTTAATTCTCCGTTTTGCGATGGGTAATATAACGTACTTCCCGACAAATTCTTTATACCTTTCGTCATTAGGATTTACGGCAACCGCAGTGTCACCAAGCATGGTTTCAGGTCTTACAGTTGCTATCAAAATATATTTATCAGAATCTTCAAGGAAATATTTTATGTAATAAAGTTTATCTGCTTTTTCCTTATAAACAATTTCGTCATCACTTAAAGCTGTGAGTGCGACAGGGTCCCAGTTTATAATTCTTTTACCTTTGTAAATATATCCTTTATTGTACAGATCAACGAAAGTATTAATAACAGCTCTCGAGAGATCTTCATCCAACGTAAATTTTTCTTTTGACCAATCGACTGATGCACCAAGCCTTCTCAACTGTTTCAAAATGTGTCCACCGTGCTTTTCTTTCCACTTCCAAGATTCCATTAAAAACTCTTCGCGGGTGTAATCACTCTTTGATTTTCCTGATTTGGTTATTTGCTCGACGACTTTTTGTTGCGTCGCTATACCAGCATGATCTGTGCCCGGAACCCAACACACTTCAAACCCTTTCAAACGTTTATATCTACAGTAAATATCCTGTATTGTTGTATTAAGAATGTGTCCGATGTGTAACACTCCGGTCACGTTGGGTGGTGGGATTACAACTGAATATTTTTCTTTTCCGGGATTAGGTTTTGAGTTATATAGCTTTTTATCTTCCCAGAAATTTCGCCATTTTTGTTCTGTTTTTTTAAAATCGTAGGTTTTATCAAATTCATTCATTTGTGGATATATTTTCAGATGTTATCATTTTCGATGAATTATTTTTTAGAATTTTATACGCCAATTCAAGGTATGCAATTGCGCCTTCGGAATCAATTTTATAAAGACACAGAGGTTTACCGTAAAAGGTTGCTTCGTTGAGTAAATTTGAACTTGGGATTACAATATCGAAAAGGTAATCTTTATACCTTAAATTCATTTCTCTTTCAGAAATCTCTGTTACTTTTGAACCTTTTTCATACATTGTAAAGATAATTCCTTCCACTTCAAGTTTCGGATTAGAATTTTCCTTTATCCAGTTTAAATAGTTGAAAAGTTTATCAACTGCCTCTAATGATAAATGCCCACATTTAATAGGTATCAGAACGGAATCTGAAGCAGTAAGAGCATTGGCCGTAATTCCACGGAATAGCGGAGGGCAATCGATAACTATGAAATCATACTGTTCCCTTAAATCTTTTAAAGCGTTTTTCAAGATGACTCTGTTATCACTTGTCTTTGTAAATTTCTCATCGTGTTGGATGGAATTTATATTGGAAGGAACGAAATCAAGGTAATCGAGTTCAGTCTTATGAATTGCAAATGAAAGGGATCTGGTATAATTAAACACCTCAGAAATTCCGGCTTTTATTTTATCCTGAGTAAAGCCAAGCGCTATTGCTGATGACCCGAAAGGATCAACATCAATTAATAATGTTTTCTTTTCTGCTACTGCAAGTGAAGCTGCAAGATTAACAGAAGTAGTTGTCTTACCCACTCCACCTTTTGGGACGAAGACTGAAATTACTTTGCCCATTATTCAATAATTGCTTCTAAAACTTTCTTGTTATTTAAAAATCCTTCGAGTATATCGCCGCTGTTAAGTGAGGTTACTCCAGATGGAGTGCCGGTGAAGATTAAATCTCCGGCTTCCAGTGCGAATATCGAATTTAGGTATTTTAAAATTTCTTCAAAAGAAAAGATCATATTTAGTGTATTACCGGTTTGTTTCGTCTCCCCATTAATTGAAAGTGAAAAATTAATTTCATTATTAATATTTTTTAAGTGATAAATTTCTGATATGGGAGCAGAATTTTTGAAACCTTTTGAAACACTCCATGGCATTCCATTCAATTTTGCATTTGTCTGAACGTCTCTCAAGGTAATATCAAAACCAAGAGCAATTCCTTGTACAACCGAGTTCAGGTTAAAATCGCTATTATTGAAATTCCTGAAAACAGCAAGTACTATTTCAACTTCATTTTGAATGTTATCAGAAATCTTCTTTTTGTTAACAACAGGGATTGAAACTCTGCATCCTGATTTGCACAATGCTGATTTTGGTATTATAAAAACTACTGGTTCATTCGGTTGTGCAGCATCAGTAAATTCTTTAATATGATCGGGGTAATTCTTCCCTATACAGTAAATGTTACCGACCCTAAAGTTTTCGTTGCTATCTGCAAATGGAATTTCATTCATTATAAGTCTGAGAAATAAATCTGATTTTTATTAATGACAGCAACGGGTTTACATTTCACTTTAAATCCATTGAACGGAGTATTCCTCGATTTTGATTTAAACTTCCCTTTATTAATTTTCCATTCCTTATTTACATTTAGAATAGTAAGATTAGCTGCCTCACCTTCCTTTATTTTCGGAGTTTCAATTTTAAGTATTTTTCTTGGATTGACAGCCAAATACTCTACAAATCTTTTAAAAGAAATTACGTTTGTTTCTACGAGATATTTATATGATAGTCCGACACATGTTTCAAGTCCGATAATTCCAAAAGGCGCCTCATAAAAACCCATACTTTTTTCATAGTCCGTGTGAGGTGCGTGATCAGTACACAAAACATTTATTGTGCCATCTCTCAGACCTTCTATCAATGCTTGCCTGTCATGTTCCGATCTCAGTGGAGGATTCATTTTTGCATTGGTATTAAATCCGAAACAGGCTTCTTCAGTTAATATAAAATGATGTGGACATACTTCAGTTGTTACATTTAAACCGTTTTTCTTTGCGTTTCTAATAAGCTCCACGCTGTCGGCGCACGATATATGTTGCAAATGATATCTCGCTCCTTTAATAAACTTAGTGATTAATATATCTCTGGCAACCATTACGGATTCGCTGATTGTCGGAATTGCCCTGAGACCCATTGAAGTTGATACTTTACCTTCATTCATAGCACCTTTATTCGATAGCGCTGTGGTTTCTGCATGTTGGATAAAAACTTTATCAAGTTGCACACAATATTCAAGTGCATAGCGCATTAACAAAGGGTCTTCGACCGGACTACCATCATCAGTAAAACCTTTTACACCTGCATCGGAGAGTGACATGAATGCGGATAATTCCTTTCCAGCGCGGTTTTTTGTAACGCATCCGGTAAAATCGATATCTGCAAGAAGATTAGAATACCGCCTAATAAATGTTTCAATAATGTACGGTGAGTCCAAAGGTGGCTCAGTGTTTGGCATACATAGAACACCTGTAAATCCACCATTCATTGCAGCCGCTGCGCCGGTTAATATCGTCTCTTTGTGAGTAGGACCCGGCTCACGAAAATGTACATGCATATCGTAAAATCCTGGGGTACATGTATAATCCTTTGCGTTTATTATCTGTATAGGCTTAATTGTAGTAGCAATATTAAATCCGATCTTTTCAATAATACCATCTATTATCAAAATATCCGAATACTTATCGAGTTTTTGTTCGGGTGATACTATATGAATATTTTTTAAAAGTATGTTCAATTTAACTGCCTAACATTAATTTAAAAAGTGCGAGTTTTACAGCCAGTCCGTTTGTTACTTGTTCAAAGATAAAGAGATTATCCAAATCCAGTATATCCTCGTCAAGTTCAACATTCTTATTGAATGGTCCTGGATGAAGAATCGCAATATTCTCATTCAGTTTCAATCTCTCAGAGTTTATCCCAAAAAATTTCCTGTATTCGTTCAGAGATGAAATTGAGTTCCCTGCTTCCCGTTCCAACTGTACCCTAAGTAAAATTAAAGCATCGTTATTTTTAATTGCAAAATTAATATCATTACAAACTGAAACACCGAGCGAGCTGATATTTCGGGGTATGAACACATTCGGGGCACATACAGAAATATTTGCCTTCAGTTTTGATAATGCAAAAATATCAGATAGTGCAACTCTGCTATGTGAAATGTCTCCTACAATACAAACCTTCTTGTTTTTCAAATTACCGAAATGTTCCCTCAAGGTAAACATATCCAATAATGCTTGCGTCGGATGCTCATTTGTTCCATCTCCCGCATTGATGATTTGCGATTTTGTGAAATTGAGAAGTAAGTTTGTGAAACCCGGAGTTGGATGTCTTGATATTATAAAATCGAATTTCAGTGCATCTATATTTCTAATTGTATCAATTATGGATTCTCCTTTTGCCAGTGATGAATTTTCAGGGTTGAAATTTGTTATGTTTAACCCGGATAAGTTTTCTGCTCTTTCAAATGATAATCTGGTTCTTGTTGAATTTTCAAAGAATAGATTTAAAACCGATTTCCCTTTTAAATTTTCAATGGATTCATTGCTTAGCAAAAGTTTTTTCTGCACAGAAGTTTCATCTAATATATCCGTAATTTGCCCGACTGACAAATTATAGATACCGGTAAGATGTTTCAGGTATTTCATAAATTAACCCACTAAGAAGTTCCAGAGTATTGCGTCAAGAATTAGAATCATCGCGGAGGTAATAACAAAGGCTTTAATTGTTGATAGACCCACACCTTGCGCACCGCCTCTCGTTTGAAAACCAACGTAACAACCGATCGATGATATTGCCGCGCCAAAAAATACAGCTTTAGTGATAGCAATCATCACATCACCAAATTCGTAAATTGATTTGAATCCAGACATAAAACTATCGGATGAAACTTCAAGAAAATATACTGCAACCAGGTATGAACCAAATATTCCGATAGCGCTGGCGTAAATCACCAATACAGGTAACATTGCGGTAGTTGCAATAATTCTGGGCATCGCGAGATACCTGACAGGATTTATTGCCATTGCTTCAAGAGCATCAATTTGCTCCGTGACCTTCATAGTCCCCAATTCAGCAGCAATTGATGCACCAATTCTCCCCGCGAGCACAAGGGCGGTTAATACCGGACCAAGTTCAATGATTATCGCCTTCGGAGTTGCAGTACCAAGTATTTCTACCGGCAGTAAACCTTTAATCTGAAAGGCTGCCTGCCAGCTCGAAACAGCACCGGTGAATATCCCGATTATTGATACTAAAACAAAAGAGTTAACCCCTACATGCACCATCTGTTGAAAAATAAGCTGTCGGTCGCGAAATACTCTCGGCAGACTTTTAAAAATCCCGAAAAATAATATCCCGATTTGTCCTAAGTCCGCAAAAAATGAATGGACCTTTGCTTCATATATGCGTAACAATTTTTTTATCAACTTCGCTGAATTTTAATTTGTAGCAGCCTGTTCCCGGTTTTCTTCATGATTGTAAAAACTAATCCCTTGTAGTCAATTCGTTCGTAAATTTCAGGTATATGCCCGGTAACCGTCTGAAGAAATCCGCTCAATGTTTGATACTCGTCGTTATCTTCCGGAATGTCGGTATTAAATCTTTTATTGAATTCTTCGATTGAAATATCTGGATTTACAAGAAACATACCTTTTTTATCACGCTTTATTTTCTCAGTTTCGATATCGTATTCATCTTCAATTTCACCAACTATTTCCTCAAGTATATCTTCCAAGGTTATTAAACCCTCGACACCGCCATGTTCATTTACAACGATCCCGATGTGTATTCTTTTCTTTTGGAAATCTTTTAATATCTCACCGATGTGTTTATTCTCAGGTATAAAATGTACAGGTCTGATAATTTCATTAAGGAGAATTAAATCCTTGTGTTCAGCCGCACCGATCAAATCTTTCGAATAAATAATACCAATAATATTGTCAATGGAATCTTTATAAACCGGGATCCTCGAATATCCGTCTTCAATGACGATTTGGATTATCCGCTCACGGTTTTCATCTATATCAATCGCAGTCATCATGTTACGGGGTACCATGATTTCTTTTGCCGTTTTATCGTTGAAATCAAATATTTTTTCGATAAGCGCATGCTCAGTCTGGTCAATTACTCCGGTCTTCCTCCCTTCAAGTATAATTTGTCTGATCTCTTCTTCGGAATGAAAAGCTTCTTCAGCAGTAAGCTTTTCTATTCCGATCAATTTAAGAATTAAATTTGCAGATGTATTAAGTAGCCAAATGAAAGGTTTGAAAATTTTATAAAACATTCTAAGCGGTCTGGATAAAAACACGCTGATATTTATGTAGTGTCTGATAGCAATTGCTTTTGGTGCCAGTTCACCAACAGTAATGGTGAAATATGTAATGAATCCCAGCCCGATAAATACACTTAGAGTTTTTGAAAAAGTGGAAGATAAACTGAAGTAGTCGAACAAAGGAGATAGTAATCCAAAGAACACATCTTCTCCAATCCAACCCAACAAAAGGTTTACTATTGTTATACCAAGTTGACATGCGGAAATATAGCTTTGCAGTTCAGTTAAGATTTGCTTTGTAATTTTTGCATTGCTGCTGCCTTTTGAAATCAGGAGTTCAAGTTCGGTTGTTCTGGTTCTGACAATGGCATACTCGGTTGCAACAAATAGTGCGTTTACAAAAACGAGCATGAATATTAATAGGATCTCCAATAAAACAGATTCAATGTTAATCATTGATCAGAATACCCTATTTTTAAATATAAAAGTGAAAAACTGTGAGTGGTAATTATCTGAGTCTGTATCGTCTGGATCCAATTCAGCTATTTATTTTGCAAATATCATTTTTTTTATATCAGACGAAGTAGGAGTTTGAAGTTTATAAAGGTAAATTCCGCTTGAGATGTCAACGTAATCATTGACATCAAAGCGGACACTGTATTTACCCGGTTGTTTAAATTCATCTACCAGAATTGCAACTTCTTTACCGGCAAGATTGTATACTTTTAAACTTATGAATCCAGGACTTAAAACTTCATACGGGATAGTTGTAGAGGGGTTAAATGGGTTCGGATTATTTTGATAAAGTTTTGTATTGGAAAGATTGGTAACACCAACTTTAATTTCCTTAGTGTTTATTTCGAGGTTACTTTCATCGAGAATAACTATTCGAAAATAATACACTCCATTTTCTTTCACTTTCGTTTGATACGAATAATTAACCGCTTTTTGTTGATTATCGTTTGAGGTAACTTTCTTAACTTTAAACCTCTTCAGTAACTCCCAATTATTATTTCCAGGACGTTTTATTTCAACGTGGATTAAATTGATCTTCTCTTGATTAACAATGTTCCAGACGATATTAATTTTGTCATTTACGATTTGGGCGGTTAACTCAGAAATCTCGTTGTTTTGTTGAGCGATTAAAAATGACGGATTCGAGAGAGCGGCTACTATTACCGCAAATAAAATGTTAAGTATAATTTTCTTCATGCTCTGTATTGCTGTAAAAATTCAATTCTCTTCTCAAGTTTTTCTTTTGGAATGAGAAGTTTATCCTTTCCGAAAATCGCCTCCTCCTGTGAACTGAAAACCAGTTCATATTCGTCGCTCATTATAATAGCTTCTTCGGGACAAACTTCCTCACAAAAGCCGCAAAATATGCATCGAACCATGTTTATCTCAAACTTTTCGGGATAGCGTTCCTTTTCACGATCTGTTTCACCGGCTTGAACTTCAATGGCTAAAGCCGGGCAAACTCGGGCACACAATCCGCAAGCTACGCATCGCTCGGATCCGTCCTCTTCCTGTACAAGAACCGGACGACCACGATAAGCAGACGGCGGAATCCATCTCTCTTCAGGATATTGTCTTGTGAACTTTGGTCTGAAAATTTGTTTCCAGGTTAACACTAATCCCTGTAATATTTGAGGGATGTATGTATTTTCGAAAACAGTCAGATCTTTTTTCTTTACGATTGGCATCTTCAAATTTGTATTTTATTTCACCAATATCATTTTCTTCATATCGGTAAATTCTGATGTAATTAATTTATAAAAATAAACCCCTGAAGTTAAGTTATAATTTCCGGCATTGAAATTATAATTATAACTACCGGCTTTGAGTGGTTCATTATCGAGGAGACTGGTTAGCTCTCTGCCGAGCAAATTGTAAATTTTTAGCGTAACTTTATCATTCATAGGAATCGAGAAACTAATCGTTGTTTCAGGGTTAAATGGGTTCGGGTAATTTTGCTCTAACTTATAGGAAGTTGAAATTTCATTTCCGGTTTGCTCGATGTTAATCGAGCCGATCCCAACTCTAAATGTATCCTGAACGAAATCATACTCATCCGCTGTATTATACATTTTAACAACTGCAGTTCCCAGACCTTTGGATTCGCCGATGAAATCTATATAAAAGAATGTATCAATTTGATTTGGCGCCAAGACATAATCAGGATCACCCAGTAAAGGTATAGAATCAGTGAAAGGTGAATAGCAGAGATCGTAACACATTTGAGTTTCCCAACCTGCTGGAAGGTCGTTTACCAAACGAGCAAATCTGAAATTTATTGTGTTTGTCGTGTTGTTTTTTACAACTGCTTTAATTTGAACGAACTGAGTTGAATCCTGAATGTAAGGTATGGATACAACCTGCGGAGCAAGTTTAAAAAACTCGAAACTCTGTGCATTCAACTTTTGTGAAAACGGTACTATTGACAAAAACGAAAGTATGGAGATAAAAAGTGCTTTCATAAATATTTTTAAATTAATTTAACTTTCCTTGAAGCGCCAAAAAAGCGCGTTTTGCAGGGTCGTAATCAGGGTTGATTTCAATTGCTTTTCTATATTCCTCTACGGCTTCAAACCACATTCCTTTTCTCTCAAACAAAACCCCAAGGTTGAAATGAGCAAATTCGTAATGATCGTAACGTTTCGCTTTCAGTGCTAATTCAAACCAGATTAACGCTTCGTCATAGTTTCCTAATTTCATGTGGTAAGTTCCAATATCGTTATACGAATTCCCGTATTCGGGGTCAACTTCAATAGCATTTTTACATTCTTCAATTGCCCGTTCAAAGTTTCCCATAAAGCTATAAGTCCAACCCAGGAAGGTGAAAGCTTCTGCAGTAGGAAACAATTTTATCGAACGCTCGTAGTTATTAATCGCATCTTCATATTTCCCTCTTCTTTGAAGCTCAAACGCTTTAATAAAGTACAATTTTGATGTAGTTTTATTATCTGAATTATTCATAAATACTATTTGTTTTACAAATATATAACGAAATAAATCATGCGAAAGTTCTACTCAAAACTAACTCAAACATCAGATTTATTCAAGTAAGATTTCAGTTTAAGAATCGGGATTAATTGATTATTTTATGGTATGGCTGAAATCGGGATAATATTAGGGTCGGGATTGAAAAAATTTGCAGAAAATTTAGATTCACCTACTTTGTTATATTCGGATGAGAATTCATTTCACAAAAAGAAAGTTTGCGAAACCTGGATTGGTGGAATTAAATCGTTAGTCTTTTCCGGGCGAAACCATTATTACGAAAATCCTGGAAACAAGAAATTATTTGAAAATGTGCAAATGTGTCTGGACCATTCCGTCAAGTTGCTTATAATATCAAATGCTGCAGGTGGAGTTAATTCAACACTGAAAATTTCTGATCTGATGTTAATCACCTCGTTTATTGATATGATAAACGCCAGACCGGTTGAATATTTTTCGCATGGTAAAGATTCACTAATCAGACGAATTATTGAAATTGCAATTGAAAATAAGATTAATTTAAAAAGGGGCGTTTATTACGCAATGAAGGGTCCTAATTACGAATCAAAAGCGGAAATTAAATTATTAAGAAAATCAGGCGCAGACGCTGTTGGAATGTCAACAGTACCGGAAATAAAATTTGCCGAATCAAATGGAATAAAAGTGATTGCCATATCATGTATTACAAACCTTTTGCGAAACGTTTCCGGACTTTACACATCACACGATGATGTTGAGAAAGCCGCGGATAACGCTTTTGAAAACTTTGCGAAACTATTGTTGCTACTAGTTAAGAATCACTACGAATTGCTGAAATGATAATTGACACTCACGCACATTTGTATTATGATAATATCAAATCTCACCTGCCGGATGTATTGCACAAAGCGACAGACATAGGAATTGAGAAAATTATCGTACCTGCCATTGATCTTGAAACATCCCGAAAAGTAATCGAACTTTCCGATAAATATGAAATAATATTCGCTTCAATTGGGGTGCATCCTTGCGAAGTTCAAAATGCATCTAATAAAGACTTCGACGAAATTATTAAATTATCCTCTCACCAGAAAGTCGTTGCAATCGGTGAGACCGGACTTGATTATTACTGGGATTTAACTTTTAAGGACAAGCAAATTGAATTTTTTGAACTTCAGATTGACCTTGCAACGGAGTTAAAAAAGCCGGTGGTAATTCACTCCCGAAATGCAGTCGATGACGCTATTGAAATTGTTAAACGAAAATCACCTGAAAGTTTTAGCGGACATTTCCATTGTCTAAGCGGAACATTTCAAAACCTGGCTCAAATCCTTGATTTGAAAAATTTCTATGTTTCATATTGCGGGAATGTAACGTTTAAAAAATTTACTGAAATTGATTTTGTAAGTAATACTCCTTTAGACCGGATACTCAGTGAAACTGATTCACCGTTCCTCGCTCCTGTACCGTTCCGGGGAAAAGTTAACGAACCTGCATACATTGTTCATACAATAAAAAAATTAGCCGGAATAATAGGGACAGACTACCAGGAACTGTTATCAGCAATGTATCAAAATGCGAATAAACTTTATTTCAAACATTCCTATGAAAGTTAAAGCAAATTTATCGGGGTAATAACATAAATATCTCTTTGGATGTTTTATATTAGTAAATTTAAATTTAATTAGAATAGTTTTATATTTCTCAAACTCAAAAAAACCTTATGCAAGCAAAATTTCTTTACGATCAGGACAACAATGGAGGTACTTATCCAACGCCTCCATCACAACCTCAGAGTCCGGGATTAAGCACACCACCCTCACCACCAAGCTATAATACCGGAAACACAGGTGGAAGCGCAAGTTCGAATTCAATAATCGCGCTCGTGCTTGGAATACTCTCTTGGATAATGTGTGGAATATTAGCAGCAATTCCAGCATGGATAATCGGTAAAAAAGAAGTCAATGCAATTGACGAGGGACGCTCACCTGCTGCCGGCAGAACTATGGCAGTGATTGGAATGTGGCTTGGTATTATTCAAACAATTCTGGGAATTCTTGCAATAATTGCTTTAGTCATTCTGTTTGCATTGGGAATGCTAGGTGGAATTTTAGATAGTCTTAATTAATATAAAAATATATGAACGAAGGTGATAATTCATTTGTACCACAACCACCTCCGGTTAATCCTTCACATGGCGGAGCAAGTACAAACGCTATACTTACGCTCGTTTTTGGTATTTTATCCTGGATAATGTGCCCGATAATTTTAGGTATAGTTGCCTGGGTTATGGGAAATAAAGAAATAAATGCAATTGATTCCGGGCTATCTTCACCAGAGGGAAGGACACTTGCCAATATCGGAAAATGGTTAGGCATTATAAATACGTTTCTTTTTGTAATTGGAGGAATTTTGTACCTACTATTTTTCGTTTTTATTTTTGGTATGGCTACACTTTCAAATTAGAGAGCGACTTGATGTAGCAATTCTTTTTATATGACAATTAAATTTTCACCATTTAACCCGGAAAAAAAGATATTTATTCCCGAATACAAAACACCGGGTTCCTCCGGTATGGATTTATCCTCGTCAAGTGACGCACCTATTCTGATTTCTCCCGGAACATTTAAAATTATCCCGACAAATTTAATTATCGAATTACCGGAAGGATTTGAGGCACAGATTAGACCAAGAAGTGGACTTGCGGCTAATCTCGGTATAACGGTTTTAAACTCACCCGGAACGATTGATAGCGATTATCGGGGTGAAATAAAGGTTGTTTTAATCAATCATGGCAATAAAGATGTTTATATCAATCAAGGCGACAGGATTGCTCAAATGGTTATTGTTAAGGTCGAAAAAGTTAATCTGATTCGCTCGGATAATTTAAGCGAGACTTCCCGTGGAACGGGAGGATACGGCAGTACTGGTGTGAATTGATCAAATGAAGCCCGGCACACTTTCAATCGTTTCAACCCCAATCGGTAATCCTGAGGATATTACTCTCAGGGCTATCAAATCACTCATTAATGCTGATTTTATAATTTGTGAAGAATTAAAAGAGGGCAGAAAGTTATTTTCTTTTTTTAACATAGAAAAAGAGATAATCCGGTTGAACGAGCACAATAGCTTTGATGAATTGCTATTAGATGATATTTGTATCAAGTTGTCAGAAGGTAAAAATATATCCATGATTTCAGATTGCGGGACGCCCGCATTTGCTGATCCGGGAATCGAATTAATCCGTAAAGCTGTTGACTTGAATATTCCGGTTAATTTTATTCCTGGTGCAAATTCAGTAATATCCGCAATCGTACTTTCAGGATTTGATACAAGTAGATTTTATTTTGCAGGTTTCGTTTCACCTAAAAAAGATTTACGCAAATTGGAGTTTAGGAAATTATCAGTCATTAAACGTCCTGTTATATTGATGGAAACTCCATATCGGTTAAATAAATTACTTGATGAACTTCATGAACATTTTAATGATAGAAGAATATTTATAGGCATAAATTTAACAATGAATAATGAAAGGCACTTACGTGGGTTTACTTCCGAAATTATTTCCCTTATTGGACATGAAAAAATTAAAGAGGAATTCGTCGTTGTAATCGAAGGATACGGAAACTGAATTGTTACTTAGAGCGGGTTTAAGTAACTTTGTAAGTGAAAAAAATGAGCTATAAATTAGCCGGAGTTGATATCAGCAAAGGTGATGAATTTATAGATAAGCTCAAGCCCCTCGTAAAGAAAACATTCACTCCATTCGTAATTGATGGTATAGGAAATTTCGGTGCGTTCTTTGAAATTCCGCTTCGAAAGTATAAATCCCCGGTTCTCGTTTCAAGTATTGATGGGGTTGGAACGAAAATAAAACTTGCGAGCGATCTCGGTAAATTCGATACTATAGGCGAAGATCTGGTTAATCACTGTGTAAACGATATCGCAGTTTGTGGAGCTACACCCTTATATTTTTTGGATTATTTTGCTACCGGTAAATTAAATCCTGACTCAGCAATGGAAATCGTAATGGGGTTAGTAAGAGGTTGTAAAGCAAATAAGTGTGCTTTAATCGGAGGCGAAACTGCCGAAATGCCGGGAATTTATGCTAAGGGTGATTTTGATCTTGCCGGGTCAATTACCGGTATCGCAGACAAACGGGATTTACTGGATAAAAGAAGTGTTAAAAAGCAAGATGTATTAATAGGAATTGCCTCTTCCGGTTTACATACAAATGGATATTCACTTGTACGAAAAATTTTCGATTCGAAATCTAAACTTCAAAAAAAATATTCAGATCTGGACAGTCCGATTGGCGAGGAATTAATGAAAGTCCACCGGTCATATTTGAAGTTGATTCAGGGATTAGTTTCAAAGTTTAAAGTTAAAAGTATTGCTCATATCACCGGTGGTGGAATCGAAGGGAATACTAATCGTGTTGTACCGTCCGGTTTAAAGTTGAATATAAACTGGCACAGTATTGACACTCCCCCGCTGTTTGAGGTCATCAGACAAGTTGGAAAAGTTGGTTTAAGCGAGATGAGACGGACGTTCAATATGGGAATTGGTTTAGTACTAATCGTATCACCATCCGACCTGAATGAGATAATGAAGTATTTAAAAAAGATAAAAGAAAAATCAATGGTAATTGGTGAGATATTTTAACTAACATTTAAATCATGGAGGAAATAATATGGATCAAAATTTAATCATGGAAAAAGATGCAGTTCGTGTAAATGCTGCTGATGTACAAAGTGTTCTTGCACGTCACATGCTGGTTGACGGGTTTGATATTACTTTGGATTTGGAAAATTCAACCGGCGGATACATTTATGATTCTAAACGCAAAAAGAATTATATAGACTTCTTTACATTTGTTGCTTCAAACCCATTGGGGATGAATCATCCGAAACTAAGGACTGACGAATTTATTCGCAGAATAGGTGAGGTCGCGATTACAAAACCTTCACTATCCGATTTGTATGCAATTGAGCAAGCTGAATTTGTAGAAACATTTTTCAAAATCGCTGTTCCGGATTATTTTAAACATTCATTTTATATTGAGGGTGGGGCACTCGCAGTCGAAAATACGTTGAAAGCTGCATTTGACTGGAAAGTACAGAAAAATTTTAAGAAGGGATATCAATCGCCAAAGGGACATCAGGTTATTCATTTCCTTCAATCTTTCCACGGTAGAAGCGGTTATACGATGTGCCTTACGAATACCGACCCAAACAAAGTTAAATGGTTTCCGATATTCAATTGGCCGCGAGTTCTCAACCCGAAAATGATTTTCCCGATGAATGATGAAAATCTTGCAAAAGTTATTGAAGCTGAAAATGAATCAATCAGACAGATTAAAGATGCAATCGTAAATAATAAAGATGATATAGCAGCGCTTATTATAGAACCGATTCAAGGTGAAGGAGGTGACAACCAGTTCCGTCGGGAATTTTTTCTACAGCTTAGGGAAATTTGCGATGAGAATGAAATCATGTTAATATTTGACGAAGTACAAACCGGAATAGCGCTTACCGGTAAATGGTGGGCTCATGAACATTATGTACGACCAGATCTGATTTCATTCGGTAAGAAAACTCAAGTCTGTGGTGTACTTTCAACATCCAGAATTGATGAAATTGAAGAAAACGTTTTTCGTAAACCGAGTAGAATAAACTCTACCTGGGGTGGTAATATTGTTGATATGGTACGGTTTACAAAAATTCTGCAAATCATCCAGGAAGAAGATTACGTTGGAAATTGTGAAAGAATGGGGGTTATTTTAAGCAAAAGGATAAATGACCTTTTAGAAGAGTTCCCTGATAAATTATCTAACGGAAGAGGTGTAGGATTGTTTGCAGCTTTCGATTGCGAATCCCCTGAACTTAGAAATAAGATTATATCAAAAGCATTTGAAAACGGATTGATGATACTCGGAAGCGGCGAAAAGTCAATTAGGTTCAGACCACCGGTTTGTGTGAATGAGAATCAGATCGATGAAGGCATGAATGTTATCAGGAAAACATTAACTGATTTAATTTAAGTTAGAAGTTAAATCGAAAAATCTTTTAGGTACTAACGAAAACTTTTTTAATGAAGTCATTATAACAGATCCACTTCACTGAAGTGGGTCTGATTTTAATTTATAATCGAATATTGAAAACTGCTGCTGACCTGAAAGTAAACGAAACTGCAATTATAAAAAGAATTGACAGATCTCATCCTTCTTATAGGAGATTACTTGAGATTGGATTTACCCCGGGACAGGAGATAACATTATTAAACCGGACACTCTTCAATGATCCGATTTCTTTTTCTATCAGAGGAACAATCTTTGCAATTAGAAAAGAGGAAGCTTCTCATATTTTCATTTGAACTATACAGAAACTGAAAATAAAATTCCGCTCATTGCGATTGCAGGTCAGCCAAATTCAGGTAAGACAACTTTATTCAATCTCCTGAGTGGCAGAAACTCAAAGACTGTTAACTATCCCGGTTCTACGGTAGAGTATTCAGTCGCACCTCTATTACCAAAATTTTCACTTAAGGCAAAAGTAATTGACTCACCCGGAATAATAAGCCTCGTACCGTCATCGATAGATGAGAAAATTTCAATTGATACACTGTATTCACATCCAGAACTCGGAAAACCAGATGTAATCATTGTAACAGTAGACGCCAGCCAGCTTTCAAGGCATTTGTTCATTGCATTACAATTGATCGAATCTAAATTCAAAATTGTAGTTGTACTGACAATGACTGATTTACTGTTGAAGAAGAATTTCAATATTTCGGCAAAAAAGCTTTCTGAAACTTTGAAGTGTGATGTTGTTAAACTGGATAACCGCACCGGTAACGGGGTGAACGAAATTGTCAAATCGGTGAATAAAATTCTCGTTTCAAGTCACAATGTCAGTGAAGTACACTTTCACTCACATCCCTCATTCGATAAAGATGATTTGTTATTAAATTCTTACGATGCGATCGGACAAATCGAAAAAGATGTCTTATATAAAGTTCAATCGCAATTAAGCGAAACGGAACTTTTAAAAGCTAACGAAAAACTCGTAGTACTAAACTCAGAGCCAGCATTTCTAAAACCTGATGAACTTACACTTAAGCTCGATAGGATTTTTCTACATAAATTCTGGGGATTGATTATTTTTTTCATTGTAATGTTCATCCTCTTTTCATCTATCTTTTATGTTGCTGCTCCTATTATGGATTTAGTGAGTGAAGGGATATCGTTGCTTTCTGGTTATACCGTAACTTTACTCGGTGATACATGGTACGGAAATTTGATTTCGCAGGGTGTAATAAACGGTGTCGGTTCTGTTTTAGTTTTTTTACCGCAAATTTTAATACTTTTTCTCCTACTCGGTTTGTTCGAAGATTCAGGTTACCTTGCCCGTGGTGCAATGCTTATTGACAAACCACTTTCATTGATTGGATTGAATGGAAGGTCTTTTGTACCAATGTTATCAGGGTTTGCCTGTGCAATTCCTGCTATTATGGCGACGAGAACAATTCCAAATCGTCGGGAAAGATTATTGACAATTTTTATCATTCCGCTAATGAGTTGCAGTGCGAGATTACCTGTTTACGCCTTGCTCATTGCCTTCCTTATTCCTGCAGATAAACCGGTTCTTGGTGGGCTTGTCCTGACTTTTATCTACGTCATCAGTGTTTTCAGTTCGGTGTTGATAGCATCAATCATTCACAAGATAGTTTCAAAATACAGTCGTAGAAAAGATTCTTCCTTTATTTTAGAATTGCCTGCTTACAGAAAACCCAAACTTAGCAACGTAATAAGAAACTCATATAGAAATGCCAGGCACTACATCGTTAAAGCAGGTCCTGTTATACTTATGCTTTCATTGTTAATTTGGGTTCTTACATATTTTCCGAATACCGAACCACAGGTAGATGAAACCGGTAAGACAGCTGATGAAATAATTTTATTGAAGAATTCCGAACGGGTAGCTACTTCATTTGCGGCTGACCTTGGAAAAATGATAGAACCTGTTATGAAACCACTTGGACTTGATTGGCGTGTTGGAGTTTCTCTTATAGCAGCTTTTGCCGCCCGTGAAGTATTTGTTAGCTCTCTCGCACTGATTTTCAAAGTTACTGATGATGGAGATTTGCAAAATTCGATTCTCAGTTCTATGCGGAATGCAACATTCAGGGATTCCGATCAAAAAGTGTTTACTATCTCCAGTACTGCGGGGTTAATAGTATTTTTCGTTTTCGCTTTACAGTGTATATCCACATTAGCAATTTCCAGAAAGGAAACTGGTAGTTGGAAAGTTCCAATGGTTCAGCTATTCGTCTTTACCTTACTGGCATATATTGCAGCTTTAATAACGGTAACAGGATTCAGATTCTTCGGAATGGCGTAATTAAACATTAAACCTGAAATGCACAACATCTCCATCTTGAATAATGTAATCCTTTCCCTCAATTTTCAATAAACCTTTTTCTTTAACTGCGGATTCGTTTTTTAATCTTATCAAATCATCGTATTGCATTATCTCCGCCCTGATAAAACCTTTTTCAAAATCCGTGTGAATTTTTCCTGCAGCCTGTGGAGCAGTTGAGTTTTTAATAATCGTCCAAGCGTGAACCTCTTTTTCGCCTGCTGTAAAGAATGTAATTAAATCTAGCAATTTAAACGCTTCTTTGATGAGTCGGTTTAAACCTGATTCTTGCAACCCCATGCTCTGTAAAAATTCTGTTTTGTCAGTTTCAGAATCAAGCTGAGCAATTTCAGATTCAATCTGGACTGAGAGAATCATGTAATTCGCACCTTCTTTCTCTGAGATTCTCTTGACGGTTTCAGTATATTCGTTTCCGCCAAGACTTGATTCGTCAACGTTGCATACATAAAGTACCGGTTTGTTAGTGAGTAAATGCAGTCGCTCAATAATAAACTTTTCATTATCATTCAGGTTCATTGTAAGATACTTTACTAACCTTCCCCCATCAAGGTGACTTTTAATTTTTTCGAGTAGTTCGAATTCAATCTTTGCATTTTTATCGTTTGCTTTCAATAGTTTCTGAACTCGTTCCGACCTCTTCTCAATTGTTTCAAAATCTTTCAATATCAGTTCTGTTTCTATAGTTTCAATATCGTTCTCTGGATTAACTTCCCCTTCAACATGAACTATATTTGAATCATCAAAACATCTAACGATATGTATGATAGCATCAACTTCCCTTATATGAGAAAGAAATTGGTTTCCCAATCCTTCTCCTTTTGAAGCGCCTTTAACCAGACCCGCAATGTCAACAAATTCAATTACAGAAGGAATTACCTTGGCAGGATTATAAAGGTTAACCAACTCCTTGACTCTATTGTCAGGAACGATAGCACTTCCGATATTAGGGTCAATTGTACAAAAGGGATAGTTCGAAGCTTCAGCATTCTGAGATGATGTTAACGCATTAAATAAAGTTGATTTTCCCACATTGGGTAATCCGACTATACCACATTTAAGAGACATTTATCCTGTAAAAATTTTAAATGTTAAATAATAAATAATCGCAAATGTAAAAGGTATTGTAATATTGTCATCAAGCTTAAGGGGCAACAATTCTACAATAGTTGTAATTAGCAGTGCAGAAACTGCTGAAAAGTATTCCATAAACTGAGCAGTCAGTTTAGGTGCAAGAAGAATTACGATAATTCCCGTGAAAAAAAACGCAATACTTCCTTCAATCGTTTTTGAACCAATTTTACTCTGACCGAAATTTCTCCCTATTAGAGCAGCGATTGAATCACAGAATACAAGTACAAATAATGAGCTTATTGCAATTGGCTTAGGAAAAATCACAACCATCATCAAAAACGAAAACATGAGATAAGTAGCTCCGGTGAAAATTACCTGATGATCATTTTGTTCAAAAGTGCGTAGGATATGACGCAACATTCTAAAATAAAAATTTCTGAAATTTTTTGAATAGTATCTCAGTACATCAATTGCGACAAGAATTGTCAAAGCAACAGAAAGTATTACTATGTTAAGATTCCGGGAAGTAAACAGATAAAAGACCGGAAAAGCTGCAGATGATAAATGAATAAGTTTTCTCAGTAATTCAGATTTACCGTCTATTTGATTAGCACTTTCCATTAATCAAAAAAAATCCCGATTCAGAAAACCGGGATGATATTTAGAAAAATTGAAATCAATTTAATTCGCGAGTGCAACATCACCTGGAGCAAAATCTTCCCCGTCTTTTGTTTGTTTCCCGGACTCTTTCATTTTGTTTTCAGGCTGACTTGATTCGTTAATGGGTTTTTCTATCGGAGGCAATGTCTCCCCTCTTAAAACTGCGTCTATTTCCTCTGAATCGAGAGTTTCCCTTTCAAGTAAAGCCATCGAAAGCGCATCGAGTTTGTCCTTGTTTTCAGAAAGAATTTTTTCTGCGCGCTCTAAACCATTCTGAATGATTTTCTTGATTTCCTCGTCAATTAAAATCTGCGTTGCATCGCTATGATTTTTGTTCTGATGAATTTCTTTACCCAGGAATACTTCTTCCTGTTTATCTCCATATTTTAATGGTCCGAGCTTCTCGCTCATTCCGAATTCACAAACCATTTTTCTAGCGATTCCGGTCGCGCGTTCAATGTCATTACTGGCACCTGTTGTATATTCATTAAAGATAAGTTTTTCGGCTGCTCTTCCACCGAACAAATACGCGATCATGGCTTCAAGATATTCCTTTGAGTAAGTATGCTTTTCATCAATTGGCAAATACGATGTAACACCAAGCGCCCTTCCTCTTGGAATAATTGTAACTTTGTGTACCGGATCAGCTTCCGGAATCATTTTAGCCACAATTACGTGACCAGCTTCGTGATAAGCAGTAGTTTTCTTCTCTCTCTCTGAAATTACAATGCTTCTGCGTTCTGTTCCCATCAAAACTTTATCTTTAGCGTCATCCATGTCGCGCATAGTAACCATATCGGAATTTCTTCTCGCTGCCAGAAGTGCTGCTTCATTCACGAGGTTAGCCAGATCAGCCCCGGAAAATCCCGGTGTTCCTTTGGCGATTATCTCAAGTTTTACGTCTTTTGCCAATGGAATTTTTCGTGTATGAACTTTTAAAATTCCTTCACGTCCTTTTACATCAGGTCTGTCAACGACAACTTGTCTATCAAACCTGCCGGGTCTCAACAATGCCGGGTCAAGTATATCTGGTCGGTTGGTTGAGGCAATTACAATCACACCATTGTTCTGTTCAAAACCATCCATTTCGATTAGCAATTGGTTCAATGTTTGTTCGCGTTCGTCATGTCCGCCACCGAGACCCGCACCTCTATGTCGTCCAACAGCATCAATTTCATCTATGAAGATTATACATGGTGCACTTTTCTTACCTTGTTCAAACAAATCACGAACTCTTGAAGCACCAACACCAACGAACATTTCAACGAAATCAGCACCACTAATGGAGAAGAACGGCACACCTGCTTCGCCGGCAACCGCTCTTGCAAGCAAAGTTTTCCCTGTTCCCGGAGGACCGAGCAACAACACCCCTTTGGGAATTTTACCACCTAATTTTTGAAACTTTTGCGGTGTTTTTAAAAACTCTATTATCTCTGATAGTTCCTGTTTTGCCTCATCCGCACCTGCTACATCCTTGAATGTTACTTTAACCGAGCTCTCACTCAACATTTTCGGCTTGGCTTTACCGAATGAAAATATACCTCTGGTTCCTCCTCCCGCATTCTGAGACATTCGCCGCATGATAAAAATCCAGAATGCAATAATCAGGATCCAGGGGAGAATACCAATCAGTGGTTCAAACCAACTACCCTCATCTTTCTCAATGGTAAAATTAATTCCGGCTTTTTCCCATTCAGCTATAACATCATTGCTTAGATTTGTGTAAGGAAGAAATACGTTTATTTTATCCGTTGTAATCGTTCTGCCCGCGACCTGAAAGTTTTGAGGTGAGACAAGTGTTCCGTCAAATTCGTAATTGTTATTTGATTTTCTTACTGTGGCGCTCTTTACCTTATTCTCTCTTATTAACGTCTGAAATTCATTGAACGAAATCTGTGAAGATTGAGCATCAGAGCCTTTTGTATAAACCATAATCAGGAAAAAGCCTATTAATATAGCGCTCCAGCCGAGTACAATTTTAAACACTCTGTTCCAGTTGAACTCTTCCCCGGGTTTATTTGGTTTATTAGTGTTTTTATCTTCTTTACTCATTGTAACCTCATTTTAAAATTAAAACACATAAATACCTTTTAAATTCCTGTACCTTTGCGCAAAATCCAATCCGTATCCAACCACAAACTCATTCGGGATTTCAAACCCGACATAATCTATTTTAAATTTTAATTTAGAAATATCCTTTTTGAAAAGAAGGGTTGCAAATCTCAGACTTTTAGGTTTTGCTCCTGTAATAAGATTTTTGATAAATTTTAAACTCAATCCGGTATCTACAATATCTTCAACAATAACCACATCCCTCCCCTTTATTTCTGCATTGAGGTCTTTTAGTAATTTAACTTTACCTGAAGATATCATAGAATCGCCGTAACTTGAAAGCTTAAGGAAATCTATCTCACATTCGATCGACAATTCCCTGATTAAGTCGGCTAGAAAAATAAATGATCCATTTAAAACACCAATAAAGACAGGACATTTCCCTGAATAATCTTTATTGATCTGTTTTGCTAATTCTCTGACCCTGAGTTTTATTTTTCTTTCGCTGATATATTTGCGAGGTTTCTTCTTTTCCAATCTGAAATTAAATGAAAAACCCACTACTCACTTAGAAAGGAAATAGTGGGTAAATTTAAATAAAGTTTTAATTAATTATTTTGTTCTTCGAAAATCCGACGAGCTTTTCTAATGGCTTTTTCTCTCATCATTTTTCGCTCAACCGAAGGTTTTACAAAAAATTGTCTCCTCCTGAATTCTTTCAGGATTCCGGCTTTTTCATATTTCTTCTTAAACCTTTTTAAAGCTTTGTCAACTGATTCGTTGTCTTGAACAAGAACTTTAATCAATTAAATTACCCCTTTTCTTTTTATGTTTAGCTTGTAAGGTAAATTATTTGTTTTTTTATTTCAATTCAAAATTGTAACTTTAATCTATTTGCCTCTTCGTGAATATTATTAAAATTTTCCATAGTTAATACCTTATCAAAGTATTCCCTCGCCTTTCCCGTTTTCCCGTTCCGCCCGAATATTTCACCGGCATGCAAATATGCATAGGATTTAAATGCGTTATCATCGTCATCAATTTCTTCTGAAAGTTCAATTGCTTGAACTGAAAAACTCTCGGCTTCGGTAGTCCGGTTTAGTTTTAATAATGTCAAAGCTGTATAATAATTTGCGTCTCTTTTTAGCTCGAGATTTTTATATCCTGCTAAACCTGAATCTGATTTACCGACAACTGATTTCCAAACGACCAATGCATCTGCCCATTTTGATTGTCCGATTAACGCCCTCCCCAGATCACCTTCGAAGATTGGATTGTTTGGAAATTTATTATGAAGGTTTCTGAATTGGATCTCGGCAGCATTAAAATTTTTTTCATATCTAAGGTTAATATATCCAAGTATGTTCTCGGCTTCAATGCGCGCATAATGAGAATTCTGTATCGCCTGATTAATTTGCAACAAACCTTTAACACGATCACCTTTCGGGAAGATAATCATCAATGGTTTGAGCATGGGATATTTTTCGGGAACGAATTCTGCGAAATAATTATATATGCCCAGACCAAAGATTATATCAGGATTTTCGGGATTAATTTTACTTGCATCTTCGATCAGATTTAATGCTTCTCTGCCATCCGATGCTGCATTCAACCATGATGACCTTATGCTGCGTAATAAACCACGGTAACCAATTGCTCCACCTTTATAAAAGAGAGCTTTCGCATCATTAGGATCTTTTTCTAAAATGTTATTCGTAACTTCTATTACCTTATCAACTCGTAAAAAAAATTCTTTATCGTTATCCTCTGTGCCCCGATTTATATAAATGCGCCACCATTGAACCATTGCTTTAAAAAAGTAACCCTCTGGATCAAATGGATAATCTGAAATTACTTTATCGAATATTGCTTCCGCACTGTCGAATTCAATTTTGTAAATCCTGTCAATACCCTCCAATATCAATGGTTCACCTGTTTGAGATTGCAGATTAATTGACGCAAATGAGACTACGAGAAAAGTTGATAAAAGCAATAAATATTTCTTATTGATCATTAAAAGAATAATTAGTAATAATTGAAAGCAGTAAATGCAATTAAAAGCTTGAATTTTAAACGAAGATATACCCGACTGTCTTCATTTCAAAATTTATTTAGTATTACGACACCTG
>MWSW01000016.1 GCA_002050165.1 Candidatus Tepidiaquacellales bacterium OLB4/UTCHB1 | reverse complement strand
GATGTAAAACGAATGGTACTCCTGAAGTAAGGCAGGAAATTACTTAAGTAAACAACAAGATTAACGGGCATCTCCGGAACGGGGGTGTCCGTTATTAATTTTAATTGATATAGATGTATTATTTAGATTAAAAATACTGATATTAAATAGTGACTAAAAACATAGGATAGTTTTTAGTAAATTCTAAAATTAATTAAGGATAAAATCTAAAAAAATTAAGGCATGAAATATCTTACATCCCAACCGGAGGTAGGGAAAAAATACCGGATAGAATTGAATGGAACTGAGATTTATGATGCTACGGTAATAGAACATGAAGGTGGATGCTGGGCGAAAATTAGAGTAGATAATGTATTGCCGGGTGAATATGCAGGGTTCTATTCTAATGGTCAGGAGTTTGATCTTAAATTATCCAGATATAATCTCCTCGAATTTGATACTCAGCAGTAAAAAGCTGATTGAGCTTGATACTAAAAGGTTGAAATTTATTCGAAGTGGATGGGGTGAAGATGTAGTTGATAATTCTGATGTATGGGAACTGAGATATAAATCAGACGATAGGATAATTGAAGGTTATTTTGCACGACCTAAAGAAGTTAACGGTAAGATTCCCTTAGTTATTTGGAACCGAGGGGGTAGCCGTAAAGCCGGAGCTATTGATAAATTCCTTGCACGTGGAATCTATGGCGAAATCGCAAGTTGGGGTTATACTGTTCTTGCTTCTCAATATAGGAAAAATGATCAGTTTGGTGGTGAAGATATTAATGATGTTTTGAATCTGATTGAGTTGGCTAATGAGTTTGAGGAATGCGATGCTTCGCAGATTGGTATGGAAGGTTGGAGCAGGGGTGGAATGATGACTTACCTTGCAATGACAAAGACTGATAAATTGAAATGTGCAGTGATTATTTCAGGGTTGGCTGATTTAGTTAGAAATTCAGACATGTCAGCGGATATGTCGGAAGTTTACATGAAACTCTTTGGTAGCAGCGACGAGAGGGAATTCAGAGGTGAATTAGAGCGAAGGTCAGCAGTTAATTTTTTTAGAGAAATTAAAAAAGATATTCCGGTATTATTAATTCATGGTACGAACGATACCAGAGTAAGTTATCAGGATTCGGTTGAAATGTTTTCTAACCTGAAATCAAACGGTAATGAGGTAGAATTTATATCAATTGAAGGCGGAGATCATTATTTGAAAAAGAACCGGAAGGAAGTAAATGCACTAAGAAGAAATTGGTATAAAAAATATTTTAAAAATTAAATTTCAGATAATTTTTTAAACAGTAATAAAAAAAAGGGACAAAAAAATGTACGATCCATTAATGGTAAAACCAATGAGAGAAGAAGCAGTAAACATCGGCTTCATTGAATTAATGACTCCACAGGAAGTAAAAGAAGAACTTTCAAAAGAAGGTACAACTTTCGTTTTTGTTAATTCAGTTTGTGGATGTGCAGCAGGTCAGGCGCGTCCGGGACTTGCACTTGCAGTTGAGTGGGCAAAGAAGAATAACGCAATGCCGGATAGAATGGTAACTGTATTTGCCGGTATGGAAAAAGATGCTGTACAGGCTGCAAGAGAATATTTCAACGGGGAAGCTCCGACTTCACCACAAATCGCGATGTTGAAAGACGGTAAACTTGCCGGTATTATACAAAGGTTCGAAATTGAAAATAACGATGCAAATGCAGTAGCCCAAAAAGTAGCACGACTTTTGAATGATAATTGTAAAGTTGAATCTTAAATTAAAACTTTTTGTATAAAAATTAGGTTAAAATATAAAAACGATATTAACCTTTTAAAAAAAAATGGATAGCAATTTTTCAAATAGAGTTCAGGATGTAATAAGGTTAAGTAGGGAAGAAGCGATCCGATTGGGGCATGATTACATTGGAACAGAACATCTCCTTCTCGGAATAATCAGGGAAGGTGAAGGTATCGCAGTCAAAATTTTCAGAAATCTTGGAGTTGAGTCCTCAAAGATTAAGAAAGCTATTGAAGATTCAGTAAGGCAATCCGGTGGTACCATAACTGTTGGAAACATCCCTTTAACCAAGCAGGCAGAAAAAGTATTAAAGATAACTTATCTTGAAGCAAAGTTATTTAAATCTGATGTTATCGGAACGGAACATCTGCTTTTATCTATACTTCGTGAAGATGATAATCTCGCTGCACAGATACTTCAGCAGTTTAATATCAATTATGAAATTGCAAAGAATGAGATACTAAATATATTGAGCGGTAAACAAACATCCGGTTCGGGTAGCTCACAGATAAAGCCTGCGATTGAGCGCAAACCAGATAAAACAAGAACTCCTGTACTTGATAATTTCGGGAGGGATTTAACTAAACTTGCTTCAGAAGGGAAATTGGATCCGATTATTGGAAGGGCTGAAGAAATTGAGCGTGTTGCTCAGATTTTAAGTAGAAGAAAGAAAAATAATCCTGTTTTAATCGGTGAGCCGGGTGTCGGTAAAACTGCTATTGCAGAAGGGTTGGCGCTTAGAATTATTAATAAGCAAGCGTCTCGTGTTTTGCATAACAAGCGAGTAGTGATTCTCGACCTGGCGGCATTGGTAGCAGGAACGAAATATCGCGGGCAGTTTGAAGAACGTATGAAAGCTGTGATGAACGAACTTGAAAAGGCTAAAGATGTTATTTTATTTATTGACGAACTTCATACGATCGTTGGAGCCGGAGGCGCGAGTGGTTCGCTCGATGCTTCAAATATTTTTAAACCGGCTTTAGCTCGTGGTGACCTTCAATGTATAGGAGCAACCACTTTGAATGAGTACAGAAAGTATATCGAGAAAGATGGCGCCCTTGAGAGAAGATTTCAGAAAATTATGGTGAATCCTACAACCGTTGATGAAACAATTCAGATTTTGAACAATATTAAATCAAAATATGAAGAACATCACAACGTAATATATACCGATAAGGCCATTGAGCAATCAGTAAAATTGAGCGATAGATACATTACAGACAGATTCCTTCCTGATAAGGCAATTGATGTATTAGATGAATCAGGTTCGAGGGTACACCTTGCAAACGTTGTTGTACCAAAAGAAATTTTGGATCTGGAGCAGGAAATTGAAAATGTGAAGTTAGAAAAGAACAGGGTTGTTAAAAATCAAAATTTTGAAGAGGCAGCCCAATTACGCGATAAAGAGAAGAATTTGCAAAATCAACTCGAACAGGCTAAACTCGATTGGGAAATAAATTCTCAAGAAAATGCGTTCGAGGTTACAGAGGATGATATCGCTGATGTCATTGCCATGATGACAGGAATCCCGGTGAATAAGATTGCTGATAGTGAATCCAACAAATTGCTGAAGATGGAGAGTTATCTAAAAGAAAGAATTATCGGACAGGACGAAGTTATTGAGAAAATTTCGAAAGCTATAAGGCGGGCGAGGGCAGGTATTAAAGATCCGAACAGGCCAATTGGATCGTTTATTTTTCTTGGACCAACGGGCGTTGGAAAAACTGAGTTAGCTAAGCAACTTGCAAAGTTTCTATTTGATTCGGAGGAATCTTTGATTAGGATTGACATGAGTGAATACATGGAAAAGTTTAATGTTTCCAAACTTGTCGGTGCGCCTCCGGGATATGTAGGATATGAGGAGGGTGGTCAGCTCACTGAAAAAGTCCGTCGTAAGCCATACTCTGTAGTACTTTTGGACGAAATAGAAAAAGCTCACCCGGATACATTTAATATTTTACTTCAGGTTCTCGATGACGGTGTATTAACCGATAGTCTCGGCCGAAGAGTTGATTTTAAAAATACAATTCTGATTATGACTTCAAATATCGGTACCCGTGATATTAAGCTTGATAAAGTCTTTGGTTTTGGTGAACAGGTGGAAGGGGATAAATATTCAAAAATGAAATCTGGTATCAGTGAGGATGTTAAAAGGATTTTTTCACCGGAATTCCTTAACAGAGTTGATGATTTGATAGTATTCCATCAACTTGGCAGGAAAGAAATTGTAAAAATCGTTGATGTAATTACCACAGATTTGTTAAAACGGCTTAAAACACAGAATATTGAAGTAGAGATTACTCAGGAAGTGAAAGAGTATATTGCTGAAAAAGGTTTTGACGAAAATTATGGTGCGAGACCATTGAAACGCACGATTCAAAAATACCTTGAAGATCCATTGAGTGAAGAGATCTTAAATAAGAAAATTAATGAAGGTGCAAAGTTATCTACAAAAGTTGATTTGACTAAGGAAAAGATTCAATTTGAGATTATTGATATTGGCGCACCGAAAAATCAAAATGAACCTGAAGAACCGGTAGAGCAATCGGAAGATTCCAAGTCCGGAAAGAAAAAGTCATAATGCAAAATTCAGCTCGTATTAACGCAAAAATAACATCAGTCGGGCACTATGTGCCCGACTTTGTAATAGACAATAAATTCTTCGAAGGTATTTTGGATACTTCCGATGAATGGATTACCGAACGAACAGGGATTAAGGAAAGGCGCTGGCTTACAGCAGATAAACCCACTTCCTTCATGGCAGAAAAAGCTATTAAACAGGTTTTAGAAAACCGTGGAATCGGACCGGAAGATATTGATATGATTATTGTGGGTACTGTAACACCTGACATGATTTACCCTTCAACTGCATGTTTGTTACAGGAAAAAATAGGAGCAAAAAACATCTGGGGGTTCGATATATTGGCGGCGTGTTCTGGTTTTATTTTTGCTCTAATAAACGGTGTTCAGTTTATTCAGTCAGGTAATTTTAAAAAGGTTCTTGTAGTTGGCGCTGATAAAATGTCAGCAATTTTAAATATTCAGGATAGGAACTCTGCAATATTGTTCGGTGACGCGGCAGGCGCTGTTTTGCTCGAACCCGAGGAGGATAAAAATGAAGGTATCTTAGATTGGATTATGAATATTGACGGCTCAGGTGCTAAAAATTTATTTCAACTTGGTGGAGGCAGCTTGCATCCTGCATCGCACCAAACCGTTGATGATAGAATGCACTTTGTTTATCAGGAAGGGAGAACAGTTTTTAAGGATGCGGTTAAAGGGATGGCTGATGTGTCCTATGATATACTTGAAGAGAATAACCTTAAGGGCAAAGATGTGGCGTGGCTTGTACCACACCAGGCTAATCACAGGATAATTACCGCGACCGCTGAGCGTATGGGGTTAAGTATGGATAAGGTTATGGTTAATATCAATAAGTACGGTAATACAACTGCGGGAACAATTCCAACTTGCATTTCAGAATATTGGCAGGCGGGCAAGGTTAACAAAGGTGATTACCTTGTACTTTCAAGTTTTGGCGCAGGTTACACCTGGGGGTCCGTTTTGTTAAAATGGTCTTACTAAAACTGTGATGTGGCAAATTTTAAACTCATATCAAATGGTAAAATCAACTTTGGCTTAAAAGTTATAAATAAGCGGTCCGATAATTATCACAATCTTGAAACAATCTTTTTCCCGCTCAAACTTTCGGATAAAATTTCATTCTCAATCGAGAAAACAAACTCGAATCACAATTCCGTAATAATATCTTCAAATAAAGATTTCATTCCACTGAATGAAAAAAACCTCTGCTACAAAGCGATTGAAAAGTTTTTTGTTGCATTTAATATTTTTGAAAAATTTGATATCAATGTAAACTTAACCAAGTTCATCCCTGTTGGCGGAGGATTAGGTGGTGGTAGCTCCAACGCTGCTGCGATATTGAAAGCATTAATAAGATACTTTGATATTAATGTAATTCCGAATAGGGAGAAGTTGCTTAAACTCGCTGCGAGTATAGGTAGTGATGTACCATTCTTCATGATTGACAAACCTTGCTTTGCAAAGGCGAGGGGAGAATTACTTTATAAATTAGATGAATTCAATTTAAACGGATATTCTCTTTTAGTCATCAATCCAGGAATACATGTTTCCACTAAATGGGCGTTCGATACACTTGGAATTAAAGAAGGTGAATTCAGAAAGTCAGATCTATCGAAGGTAAAAAGATTCAGTGAATCGAATTTCGAAGCAATGGTGAACGATTTCGAGCCAATCGTTTTTAAAAAATATCCTGAATTGGGAAATATTAAATCCGATGCAATTGAATCAGGTTGCGATTTCGTTTCAATGAGCGGAACAGGAGCATCTATCTATTGTGTAATTAAAAAGCACAAGCGTAATGAACGTATACAAATGGTCAACAAACTTAGATCAACTGGTTATTTCGTTTATGAGGAAAATTAGAATCCAGAGATTTGAATATTAGCGAATGGTGTAACAATATTCCGTCCTTCTTTAAATAAATATGTGTTCTTTAGTCTTGCACTTGTTTTTACCTCAAGATTGCTATTAAATAATGAAACCGTCCAAATTGCATCTGCAGTACTCAAAACTCTGTTAATAATCGAAAGCATTATCATATTGTCCGCGAACTGATAGAGATCATTTGCATCTTGACGTGATTGCATATAATCCGCTACTTGTTGAATTTTATAGTTGAAATAATAATTCGGTGAATTCGGATTATTGTTTATAATGCTTGCATCCGCTTGTGACCAACCGGCAACAAAATTTTGATATTTCCCGATTACTTCATAATATTGTTGTGCGCCGTAAGGTGGTAGAGTATGGGAAAAGTTCAATGATTCTACCTGATTTACCTGAAGTCTCAAAGTTTCCTTATCACTGGTGAGGTCAATAACCTCAGCGCCGGAGAAGTTGTTATTTTTTAGCCATGCGGCGTACTTATACACATCCCAATTATTATTAGCATAATTCTGGTATTCTTCAGTCTTCGAATCCCCGCTGTTAATTTTTATAAAGTGCATAGTCCAAAGACCAGCTTCAACACCAAGAAATATTGCACCTTTGAGATAATTCCCCGCATAAATTTCTCCTGTGCCCGGGATCACTGCTGATAGAACTCCCGCAATTACAGGTGATTTTTCCTTCGAGTTATCAACTGACCTTAAATTATTTTCAAAAGAATTATTTAAAGCCAGCTTATTTTCAAACTCTTGCACAAACACCTTTTTTAATTCCAGTTTTGTGTCTGTATAAATAGACTTTTCAATTTCCTGTGGAAAAACTGAGGTCACAAATAAAAATATTGTAAGAGTTAAAATTGTGAGTTTCATTTCAATAATAAATTTTCTTTAAAAATAACCCATCGGGAGGTAAATATGTTGCTTTTATTTTTTCACCGTTACGGAATTTATTCTTAACATCATCAAGATCGAGCTTTCCTCGCCCGATGTCAATTATTGTTCCCGTCAATCCACGAACCATAGAATGAAGAAACCTGTTAGCTTTAATTCTGAAAACTAACATCTGCCCGGTACGGTTCAATTTTATTTCAAGTTTAGAGACATTGCATTTAAAGTCATGCTTGTCACTTTTGTTCTTGCAGATTGATTTGAATGAGTGTTCGCCTTTAAACATTTCTGCAGCAACGGTCATCAGTTTAAAATTAAGCGGATATTTTACGTGATGGTAATACATCCTTCCAACTGAAATCCTTTTAAGCGTTATTCTGTATTCATATTCGCGTGCTTTAGCCGAATACCTCGCATGAAAAGAATCGCCAACACCTGAAATATTTTTAACCGTTATACTTCGCGGGATAAGTGAGTTAACAGAATTTAATAATCTGATCGAATCAAAATTTATAGAAGAGAAGAAGTTTGCAGTTTGGTTTAAAGCATGTACGCCCGCGTCAGTTCTACCCGCGCCGATTAACTTCACTTCATGTTTTAGAACGATTTTCAGCGCGTTCTCAAGTTGCCCCTGAATCGTATTGTTCCTTCCGGACTGATTTTGCCAACCACTGAAACCTGTACCATCGAATTCAACAATGATTCTGTAATTGCTCAATATTTTTCAGAAGTTCTTTTGAAGGTGGAGCATGAAACCATCAACTGAGTTGTCGCGATTCCTGATTATGTCTGAAGTAACTTTAACTTCATTTCCACTTGAATTTGAGATAAAAATTGAACTGATTGCACTCGCAAGACGGTTGACTACCAACGCTGTCCCAAAAATGATACCTGTGTTTTCAATCCTTTCGCTTTTTTTCCGTTGCGATTCGAAAGTATTTTTATTCTCTTGTGAATCCCAATACCAGTAGTGAGTGCTGATGTCATAAATTGCTCCGAACTCTCCACGCGCAAGTTTATCGTTATTGTATTCGTAAATACTATTGTAGAAACCTACATTGCTGAAATAATCATCGTCCCTGCCTGTATTTGAAATCCCTGCATGTATCTTAGAAAATGACCGGGCGTCATCATAGATCTTATCCGCATACAAATTTACACCTGCAAATCCTATCCAGTTTATAGCATCAATACCTAAAAAATATTTCCCAACATCCATTCTGTCAAGATAATAGTGTCCTGCTCCTGGTAGCAATAATGAAAGAACAAGCGCTATACCGGTTGATTTTTTTTTAGGATTGATATTGATGCTACGTAAGTGAATTTCTTCATCAACGGTTGAATAATCTGCATCATTCAAAAAAATCTGTTTACTGTTGGCCGGCTTGAAATTGTCATCCTGTGCAAATGCAGTTGTGATGACAGGCATAACTGTAATAAAAACTACGAAGAGAAATTTAGTCATTTGTCAGAACTTGAAATTTGATTTTCTTTTTCGAGGACTGCATCCATTATTTTTTTGAATTCGTCCGGATTTAAAAAGCCTGTAACCCTGAGTTCCCTTAATTCCTCTCCTTTTGAGTTTTTAAACATTACAACGGGGAGACCTCTGATTTCAAATTTATCCGTAATCTCCGCGTTTTCTTTGGTGAGGTCAATTTTAATATTATTGAATTTCTTAGACAAGTCTATAATCTCGCTATCGGTGTAAGTATATTCATCAAGCTCTTTGCATTGAGCGCACCAATCGGCGTAAAAATCAATCATCACAGGTTTATTTCCGTTTGAGATAGAATTTTCGACTTCGGTCAGAGTATTGAGTTCTTTCCAATCCAGCTTTTCTGCCGCTCCTTCCGGTTTTAGGTTCCATGTCCCGTAAATAATCGCAAAGATTGCCAGGCAATATTTAATTTTTGAGAAAACAGCGGAAGTATTTCCCTTTTTACTGAACATTAATAAATAGACACCGGCAGCAATTATGTAAACAGGGAATACTATTGCAAAGATTTCTTTAGGGAAAAGAGGTTCCATTGTGTAGATTGCCATACCGAACATAATAAGCCCAAAAATTATTTTCACACCTTCCATCCATTCTCCGGATCGGGGTAATTTATTCAGTGAGCTTGAGAACGCAGCTAAGAAAATATAAGGTAAACCGAGCCCGAGCGATAAAATAAAGAACAAAAAGAAACCGGTAAACGGATCACCAATCTGCCCCACATAGACAAGCAAACTTAATACAAACGGACCGATACATGGTGCAGCAATGAACCCAACTAACAAACCCATTACCATTGATCCAAAAAGGCCGGAGCGATTTTTATTTCCTGCTAATGCGAGTTTTTGTGGAACGCGAATTTCAAAAGCTCCGAACATACTTGTTCCGAGAGCAAATAATACTGATGCTACAAATATAATAACCAATGGATTTTGAAGCGCCGTACCTAATAAACTGCCTGATAGCGCTGCAAATAATCCAAGCGCGGAATAAGTAACTGACATCCCTAAAGCATAGAAGACTCCCATCAAAATACTTTGTGCTTTACTTCCACTCGCCTGCACTCCGAAATAACTTATGGTAATAGGTATTAATGGATAAACGCATGGTGTGAGGTTTAATGCAAGACCACCGAGAAAAATGAAAAATATCGATAGGAATAAACCGTTTTCTGCAATGAAATCTGAAACCTGTGTTTCGCCGGGCGGAGCTGAGATTCTTTCGTTTTCTGAAAGGTTAACTTTTTCCTTCTTAATTTGTGTTGGTTTGCTGAAATTAATCTGTGCAAAGATATCATCATTAGTCTTATCGCCCGTTTTTTCAGTTATGGATATTTCCACAGTATCTATAACTGTTTTTGGTGGATAGCACACTTTATCGTCGCATGCCTGAAAGTATATTGAAACAGGAATAAAATAATTACCGCTTTTTAAGTTACCCTTTGATTTTAAATTCAATCCAACGTGAACATCCCCCTGATACACCCATAGCTCAGTTTCTGAAAATTCGAACTTGTAAAGTTCATACTCGGGGAAAAAATAATCCGATATTTCGAACAAATCTGAGTTTACATTTATCGCAGTGGGTATATATGCGGGATCATTTACTTTGTACGGGTAAATGTGATATGGTTTGTTAATCTGAATTTCCGCTGCAACTTTGATTTCGTCGCTTTGGGAGTATGAATTATTGGATGGGTAAACCTTAAAGGAAAGGAACTCCTGTCCTTTTACAATCCCGGTTGTAAATATCAATACCAGGAAGATAATAATTGAGTTTTTCAATGTTGATATGGATATGATTGTTACCAGGTTAAAATTACTTCCGGAATACAGTAATATCAATATAAATCGCCATTTCAGATTAAAAGTTTAAGCGTAGCCATGCGAAACTGTTAAAAATCAGTTTTTGTTTTAAAATGCAACATATTTGTCAAGCACAAAAAAAATATCTTTTCTTGACTTTCGTAACGTTTTAGAGTTATTTTTGTATATAATAAATTGCGAGGGTAAGGAATTAACAAGAATTACGATTTTATCAACCTAATTAAAAGGAGAAAGGTAATTGAAACCAACAACAAAATCCAAAAAACACAGCGAAAATCCATTAAGCGAGTTGATTGACGATGACACATTTAACACTTTGAAAAAATATAAACTCCTGGACGAAAAGGCAATCCGGGACTACAAGATCAGGCAGATGTACAAAAATATGCGAAGGGAAATGAGCGCAGGTGAAGCAATTGATAAGATACAGGAATTATTCCCTTACTTACAATTCGATACAATTAGAAAAATTGTTTACCAAGTTTCAAAGTAAGTGTTTAGGTAAACCTTTTATAAAGCCGGTCGGGTCAGATCGGCTTTTTTTATTATTAATATGAAGTTAAACAACCAATTTGTAACTGAAATTTTAACCGGTTTCATTCGCGATGAATTATACAGAATCGGAATTCGGAAAGCCGTTATTGGTCTTTCAGGTGGTATTGATTCGGCGGTCTCAGCTTATCTGACGAGTTTTGCATTGAGACCTGAAAATGTAACTTGTGTTTTAATGCCATATAAAACAAGTAACCCTGAGAGCTTTGAACATGCACAGTTGGTTGTAAATGAACTTGGTGTTAATTCGAGAGTATTCGACATAACCTCAATTTGCGATGAATATTTCAATAAGCTGGACGTAAATATAACCAAACTTAGAAAAGGTAACATTATGGCGAGGGTAAGAATGATTACCTTATACGATATCTCGGCGGAGTTAAATGCGCTTGTGATAGGAACAGGTAATAAAACAGAAATTCTACTCGGATATACAACCCTTTTCGGTGATTCAGCTTGTGCGATTAATCCTATTGGTGATTTGTTCAAGACACAGGTGAGAGATTTAGCTAAATTTCTGAATGTCCCCGATCCAATTATCCAAAAGAAACCCTCTGCGGATTTATGGGAAGGACAAACTGACGAAGGCGAGATGGGATTTACTTACGAAGAGGTAGATACTTACCTTTTTGAAAAAATTGATCAACGACACAGCGAGGAAGAATTATTAAAAATGGGTTTCGAACCGATATTCATGAAAAAGGTAAATGATATGATTATTAAAAATCAGTTTAAAAGATTACCGCCGGTTATTGCAAAAATATCCAACAGAACTGTTAATGTTGACTTCAGATATAACAGAGACTGGAATACATAAATTTCTATTTTAATGAAAAGTCCATTAATTTTAATTTTCTTATTCTTCTTTATACTCTCAAATGTAAAGGCGCAAAATACTTACCGAAACGGAGTGGTTTCATCTGCTGACGAGCTTGCCTCAAATGTTGGTATAAGCATTTTGAAAAAAGGTGGCAATGCAATTGATGCTGCTGTTGGCGTAGCATTTGCTCTCGCAGTTGTGTTTCCTCAAGCCGGAAATATCGGCGGTGGCGGATTTATGGTATTACACTTGAAAGACGGGACTAATACATCAATTGATTTCAGGGAAAAGGCACCGCTTGCAGCTTACAGGGATATGTTCCTTAATGAAAACGGAGATGTAATCCCTAACCTGAGCCTCAGGGGACATTTAGCTGCCGGAGTCCCCGGATCGGTTGCCGGTTTACTGTATGCACTAAACAAGTATGGAAAGCTCAACAGAGAAGACGTGATCGAATACGCAATCGAACTAGCTGAAAAGGGATTTATTCTCACCGAAGAACTTGCAAACGTCTTAAATGATTACAATGACGAATTAACAGTATTTGAAAGCACCAGAAAAATTTTTGGTAAAGAATTTTATGCAGGGGAATTATTTATACAGAAAGATCTTGCAGAAACATTAAAACGGATAAGGGATTTCGGCAGTGATGGTTTTTATAAAGGTGAAACAGCAAGGCTCATTGTAAATGAAATGAAAAAGGGTAACGGTATAATTACTTATGAAGACTTGAAACAATACCAACCGGTTGAAAGGGAAGTCATTAAAGGGAATTACAGGGGATATGAAATTTTATCAATGGGCCCTCCGAGCAGCGGCGGGATAAGTCTTATTTATCTGCTGAATATTCTGGAAAATTTTAATCTTAGCAAATCAGGTCACAATACCGCAGAAACAATCTCAATTATGACTGAAGCCATGCGCAGAGTTTACGCTGATCGAAGTGAATTTATGGGAGATATGGATTTTGTTAATGTTCCGGTAAATGTTTTGATCTCAAAAGAATACGCAATAGAACGAATGTCTGATTTTGATCCAATGAAAGCATCAGAAAGCGAGATTATCAGCCACGGTAATATTAATGATTTTGGTTCGACAAATACGACACATTTTTCTGTTGCCGACGGCGAAGGGAATGTGGTTTCGACTACTACCACGATAAACGGATATTTCGGGAATAAGGTTGTTGTTGACGGTGCAGGATTTTTTCTTAACAACGAGATGGACGATTTTGTATCGAAGCCCGGAGTGCCTAATATGTTTGGGCTACTCGGTAATGAAGCAAATGCAATTGAACCAGGTAAACGAATGTTAAGTTCTATGACGCCTACAATCGTTCTGAAGAACGGGAGGCCATTTCTTGTAACAGGTTCACCTGGTGGCGGTAGAATTATTACTGCGGTCATGACCAATATCGTAAATATTATTGATTTTAAATTGTCGTTGTCAGATGCAATTAATTCACCAAGATTTCATCACCAATGGTTCCCTGACGAAATTCAAGCCGAAAAAAATTCTATTGCGCAAGATGTGAGGAATAAGCTCGTAAAAAAGGGATACAAAATAATAGATTTCAGGGATTATGCGAGTATTGATGCAATTTTAATAAATGATGACGGCTCGATGACCGGTTATTCTGACAGACGCGGTTACGGTAAAGCTATCGGATTCTGATTCAAATGAATCAGGTTAATAGGTAAGTGAAATTCAGTGTTCCATTTTAGTAGTTCTATTGTGTAAAAAAAGAGGTGAAATGAAATTATTCTGATATGAAAGAGAACTACTATAAGCGTTGTTAATTCTTACGAATGTTTAATAACGTTGAAGTTTAAGAGCGGGTACATCCATTTTCTTTTTAAAAGCTTCGGATTAATTAATTCAGAGATTCCCATCCCGTTTAGATTACTGTCGTTGAATTCAACTTCGAATTCCGATTGAAATTTTATCCTGAACGGGCTATTGTAAAGTTTTATATTATTTGAGACCTTTACAATAATTTTTTTCCCCTTTATTATAATTTTACTTGGATATGCAAGCCCCCATAGGTTTTTTGAATTTTGATATTCGAATTCTATATCTGATTCATTAAGCAATACGTCCTTTCCTTTGGTTATAATAATTCTCTTAAATTGTTTCGCGTAATCTTTTCTGTAAGTAGTATCAAAAAATACTAAAGTTAAATCCTTCTCAATAAATCTTCCACGCTTCCAATTTAAAATATTATCAAATACTGCCTCAGTACCCCAGTTCCGGTCGTAATAACCGTTACCTTCAAAAATAATTTTTTTCCTGGGAGAAAATTGGTTTTCAGCGCGACGTATTTTTATTTTTGCAACATAGTCGGTGTTTATTCCTGCAGGAGACCAGTAATGAGAATTTGGTGAATTGATATTGCACTCGTTAGAAAAAAATTCTTGAGGTGAATTTATTGTCATGTCAATATCTGCATCAATGGATCTTTTCGCCCACTTTTCAAATGAACGTATTTTTAATGATACTTTATTACCGTTAAAATTTATACTATTTCTCCCAATGTTCAGCGATGCAATATGGTCATTCCTTTTCACGATATTTATTGTGCCGGATATAAACTCTTGTACCGATTGGTGCATCAACTTACCGTGTTTGAATAATTTGAAACTTACCCTTGCGAAATCAAGCGGATTAATATTCTGTGCATCGTTTATCAGATTTTTTAAATACGCTGGTGAAAAAGGAAATGACGTAGAAAAAATTATTACAAATGAATATGTACTGCTAAAATCTATCCCGTCAAAATACCACCATTGATATGATCCCTTTGATTTTAGAATTTTAAATTCGTGAGGATCCCAGTCTGCGTTTATGTTCATTATTACTTTAAAACTTACGCCCGAATTATGATTTTTATAAAAGTATTACCACCAATCAACAATGGATTGATTGTAATAGCTTCTAACTTTGAATTATTTACTTAAATTAATTTATAGGATAAAAACCGACAATCCTTAATATAACGAATTTTGGAAAACAATACACTGATGCATATTAGATTCTGATTGAATATTTCTCCGGTAACTCAAAGAGTAATTAAAGTGACCTTAAAGGATTTGATTGATTAAGGAGGATATTAATTCTGTGGTTTAATAGTTAAAGAAGTTTGATAGATATATTGTGCACGTCTTTGGAAATAAACTGATCTGAGTTTTTTCAGTTGATGAGGTTTAAGATTCAACAAAAAAATGTATTTTAGTAATTATTGAAAAATTTGACAAGCTTCAGACAGATTCAGTAATTTATGGCAAACACAAAGGCAATATTTCACGTGGATATGGACGCTTTTTTCGCATCGTGTGAAGAAGCTATCAATCCTGCATTAAGAGATAAACCACTAATAGTTGGCGGGACGAAGGACGACATTCGCGGGATTGTAGCATGCCCAAATTATCTCGCACGAGCAAAAGGTGTGAGAACTGCTATGCCGTTATCAATGGCGAAAAAGCTTGTACCCGATGCAAATTTTATCAGGGGAACTCGAGGTTTGTATTCTGAATACTCTGGGAAAGTCAGAGACATACTTTTAAAATATTCTCCGGTGATGGAGCCCGTTAGCATTGATGAGGCCTTTATGGATGTAACCCAGGTATTGCACTTGTTCAAAGGTGATCTTGTTTATTTGGCTAATTTGATAAAAAATGAGATTAAATCAACTTTGAGTATTACATGTTCAATCGGAATTTCTCGTGGGAAAATATTTTCAAAAATTGCCTCAAAGTACAATAAACCCGATGGAGTAACCTATATTAAACCAGGTGATGAAAAGAAATTCGTTGCCAATTTACCAGTTGAACTTATCCCCGGTGTCGGAAAATCTACACAGGCAAAATTGAAGCGGTATGGAATTATTCTTATAAAGGACATTTTAAAATTCAACCGTGGATTTTACGAAAAGGAAATAGGTCAGTATTCGGTAAGTTTGCTTGATATCGCAAACGGGATTGATAAAAGTACGGTAAATGCATTCGAAGACGATCGTAAATCTTTGTCAAAAGAGAGGACATTTAAGTTTGATACTACAGATTACGATTTTTTATTGAAACAATTATATAGCCTTCTTGAACGATGTTGCATGAATTTAAGGTCTGAAGGAGGTAAATCAAAGACAATTACAGTTAAGGTAAAGTATCATGATTTCACGATAAACCAACGATCATATAGTCATAAGAGATATTCAAACCTTGAAATTGATTTTGAAAGCGATGCTAATTTCCTCCTGAAAGAACTGATTAGTACCGGGAAGCCGGTCAGATTGATAGGTATAAAGTTTTCAGAAATTATTTTTGAAAGCGATGGAATTCAGGAAAGTTTATTCTCCGACACTTCGAAATTTGAAAAGGTAACGGGAACCTTAGACGAGTTAAGAAAAAAATATAACTTCGATATAATAAAGTTCGGAAAAGGGAAATAAAAAACTCCTCACAAAAAAATCAGATGTGAGGAGTTCCTGAAATTAGTTGTGACGGATTATCTCAAAATTTTATATCTGATACCAACATAAAATTCTCGTCCGGTAGTAGGACCGTAAACGAAGGATGTATCAAAATAAGGTCCGAATGGATCATCAGCAGCAATAATCGGATTCTTCTGTTCAACGTCAAAAATATTTTCTAAACCTGCATAGATCTCAAGCATTTCCCAAACCTTTGTCGCTTGTAAATTAACCACGGCATAAGGCTCAGAGAAATCCGCATATTGGTATTTCGGTGGATTGAATTTTGTTGAAGGTAATGGTCTTTTACCGAACCAATTTGTTGTAAGGTCAACAAGAAAATCATTCTCATCCGTTGCGTAAGAGATTGTAGCAACAAGTTGATGTTTGGGTACGTACGGCTCATTTTTTTTGATCCCCTTGTGGTCGAGGATAAAATCCGTAAACTTATACGCACCGGTGAAACTGAAATTCAAAGGAGTCTGGACATTAATTTCCGCCTGGAAAACGTTTGAGTAAGAATTGCCTTCAAGATTTTCAACAAATACTTTACCCGGTTCTCTATCGTAAATTGAAATAACTCTGCTGCTGAAATCTGACCGATAAAAATCAAGATTTAACGTTCCGTCAATGAAATCAAATTTTATATCCTGAGTGAGAGTAATTCCAAAGTTCACCAATTTATCAGGGTTCAGATTATTTGCGATAAGGAGGTCTTTAGAACCCGAGAGAACGTTCATATTCTCAATAAGCACTTTCGGGACTCTGAAAGCAGTACCTAATGAACCACGCAGTAAGGTGTTTTCAGCAAGCTGATATCTTAATAACCCACGGGGAGTTACAACGGTGCCGTATTGGTTATGAAAATCAACCCTGACACCTGCAAGCAATGAGAGATTTTTGAGAATATTTGTATAGTCAAGTTCAGAGAAAATTCCCGGGAAATGTTCCTTATTTTCGTACTTCGGCAGGAGAGAACGGATTTTCGATTCAGACATTGTAATATTTTCAGTAAGGTGATCAAATCTGTAACTTAATCCGCTATTGAGCTTTGCATCACTATTTATTTTCCATGAATAAAAACCGCTTGTCCAGAAAATGTTCTGAGTTGCGATATATTCGAGCGTTCCAAGGTATGAATTGTTATCGTGTCTGCTAAATCCTGCAAAGAACTTTATTTCATCACCATTTTCAAAAGTTCTTCCGGCTTTGGAATACAAGTCATATATTTTAAAATCTATAACCTGACCATAAACGTCATCGCTCCATTTATCTGAGCTTTCGTTAAAAGATTGTTCGCCGCCGGTTTTTGTCTCAGAATTATATTTACCGGCGAGTTCAAATTTAAAATTACCTGCCGGACTATCGTAAGTCCATTTGTTATATATCATGTTACGATAAACAAGAGGTGCGTCAAGAAATCCGTCCCGATTGTAATCCATTCTCATTGCCTCTCCGGTAAGATGTCCCGAAAGTATTGTGCTCCAGTTCTCAAATTTGTGCGCAGTATTCAAATTAATCTGACGCTCGAGCATATCGTTCATGTAAAGGTTCAGAAATACCTTTTCAGAAGAATTAAAATCCCGAGGTATTACATTAATTATACCCGACATTGATTCCGCTCCCTGCAATACGCTGTTCGTACCTTTAGAGATGTTAATGGCCGCAAGCATAGAACCGGGAATGCTTCCCATACCGTACTTTGCATTTAGTCCTGAGAAAATTGGAATTCCATCAAAAAGAATTTGAGAATATTGTCCATCAAGCCCGAGTATTTTTAATTCCTTGAGTTTGAAAATCGCATCTGTGGTTTTTGATTCAACAGTAACTGAGGAACCGAAGCAGCCTGCAAGATCACAACTTGGTGCTTTCTTAAATTCTCCCAAAGTCAGTGATTCAGTAGGAATAATTTCTTTCCCCGTAAATTTTGAATTTCTGTTCTCTTCAACTTCAATTTGTTCAGTTGTAAGGTTTGACCTCAGGTGAACGAAAATCAACTTCCCCGATGTAATTTCAATTGTATCCGATTCGTATCCAATCATTGAAACGGTTATACTTTTATAATTGTCGGTGTTCTCAAGTTCAAAAAAACCCTTTTCATCCGTCAGTGTCCCTATATTTGTACCAGTGAATACAACTGTTGCGCCGTCAATGAATTCTTTTGACTCACCAATAACTCCATATACTTTTCCCTTAACTGTCTGAGACATTACACCCGTTGAAAAAAATGACAAAATGAAAAGTAATGCAACGCTAAACAATTTTGTTTTCATGATTAAAAATTTAAATTATCAAAAGTTTTAAATCTGAATGTTTGTATGAATTATATTTAAACAAACAATAGTTCGAAAAATCAAACGAATGAATTTTTCAGATTAGAAAAGTACAATTGATAATATTAAGTCTTGTACCAGGTGGAGAAAGAGAAGGAATATAGTGTTGATGTGAATTGCGGAAAAATAAACTTATTCCCGGAGAGGTTTGGTTAAATTTTGAACAGAAAATTTTATGTAAATTGCCTTTATTTACATCCTGATTCGAAGGTACATAATAAGTTTCATCGGATGTACACTGACATTGCTGCGACGATTCCGGTTCTGACGAATCGTGATTCGCCGTACTGCAACAGGAGCCTGTTTTCTCAACTTCCGTATATAAATTGTTTGTTACAACACTGAAAAGCTCTGTGCAATCTTTGAAGTGGCAACAATCAAATACTATGTTGAGAAAAAATATAAACGTAAAAATGAAAAGTATTGCCTTATTTTCAGACATATGTAAAGGTACTTCCATTATTAAAGATTTTCAAGACAAATGAAAACTCAAGAAAATGATCTTACATATAAAGATATGGCTTCCAGCCGTCGTCAATTTTCCCCGCGAAGTTTTTTATGAACGTAATATGAGAAGGTCTCTTGGGTTTCGTGAAAAGTTTCATTTTAGCCTCTTCGGGAGTTCTGTTCCCTTTTTTATTATTGCACTTGATACAAGCGGTAACGAGATTATCCCAGGAATCTTCACCACCTTTTGATTTAGGGACAACGTGGTCAACGGTGAGGTTCTGTGAAGTTCCGCAATATTGACACCGGTGACCGTCTCGCCTGAGGATATTCTTTCTTGACAGGATTATTTTTTTAAACGGGACACGAACAAAGAAGGCAAGCTTGATGATGCTCGGACATTCAAATTTCCGGTAAACTGATCTGATGATCTTACCGTTCATTGTGTGCACAATTTCAGCTTTACCGAGATAGTTCAGGATGATTGCTCGTTTAACATTACAAATAGTCAGTGGTTCGTAATTCTGATTGAGAACCAAAACTTTTCCGTTAAGCAATCTCTCCGAGGATGATATATTATATTTGTGTTGATTATCGTGGAAAACTTTACCTCTTGAATCAATCTTTTTATTTAACTGAATTAATATTCAATGTAAACATTAACGGTTTTAGAAAAATTCAGGTTAGGATAAATTTACAATACACGTAGCATTTTCGCCAATGCCTTTGAAGCATCAATTAAGTCATCTAATCCTTTATTATTGACGATGACAAAATCAGCTTTATCTAATTTTTCCTGTTCGTTCATCTGATAGCTCATAATGTTCTCAATTTCTTTTCTTTTAGCCCCATCGCGTTCTATTATTCTTTTAATTCGATTTTTCTTGTTGGAATAAATCATTACAATGTAGTTCATATCCTTTTCAAAACCACTTTCAAAAATCAACGCAGATTCGATAATTACTATTTTCTCCTTCGATTTTGAGATGAGCTTTTTGATATGATTAATTACCTTAGGGTGTACAATTTTTTTTAACTTATTATAATTTTGTTTATTCTTGAAAATTACCTGTTTGAGTTTTGCTAAGCTGATTTGTCCTTTAAAGTTTAAAATTCCTTCACCAAATTCATTAATTAAAGCTTTCGAAAGTAATTTATTCTTTTTATAAAGATCCTTAGCAATCAGGTCAGCATTGTAAATCTCAAAGCCCTGGTCAGCCAAAATGCGACAGACTTCAGATTTTCCGGAACCGATACCACCGGTTACCCCTATCATTTTTTTCCCACGCAGTGACATAGCAAAAAATTTAATTAAAAAAATAGCGGAAATTAATCCGCTACATTTTATAAAAAGTTTTAATGTAAATCAATTTACTTTGCGTAAGCAACCGCCCTTCGCTCACGTATTACATTTACCTTGATTTGTCCGGGATATTCCATTTCTTCCTGAATTTTTTGTGCTATATCTTCGGCGAGTTGGTCTTGCAAAATATCTGAAACTTTCTCCTGCTCAACAATTACCCTTACTTCTCTACCCGCCTGAATGGCGTAAGTTTTTGTAACACCTTCAAAGGAAGTTGCAATTGCTTCAAGTTTTTCGAGGCGCTTCGAATATGCTTCAACTGATTCTCTTCGTGCGCCGGGTCTTGCTCCGCTAATAGCATCAGCTGCCTGTACAAGTATTGCTATCGGGTGTTCCATTGGAATTTCATCATGATGTGCGCCGATGGCATTGCAGACTATCGGATGTTCTTTGCAGCGCTTTGCTACTTCATACCCCAAGATTGCATGTGGACCTTCAATGTTTCGGTCAATTGTTTTTCCCATATCGTGAAGCAATCCGGCACGTTTTGCCATCTGTGCGTCAAGGTTAAGCTCCGCTGCCATTATACCTGCAAGGTATCCTACTTCAATCGAATGGTTAAGTACGTTTTGACCATAGCTTGAACGGTATTTCATTCTACCAATTAAAGTTATAATGTCCCTGTGTACACCTTGAATTCCCATCTCGATAATTGTGTTTTCACCTACACGTATAATTTCTTCGTAAAGTTCTTTTTCCACTTTGGAAACAATTTCTTCAATCCGCGCTGGATGAATTCTACCATCGGCAATCAAACGTTCCATTGAAACCCGCGCTACCTCACGCCTGAACGGATCGAATCCGGAGATGATTATTGCTTCAGGTGTGTCATCAACTATTATATCTATTCCCGTTGCAGCTTCAAATGCTCTGATGTTTCTCCCTTCTTTCCCAATTATCCTTCCTTTCAGTTCGTCTGATGTAATTTGCAAAACACTCACCGTTGTTTCGACAGAGTGGTCAGCTGCCGACCGTTGAATCCCTTGCATGATTATGTTTCTTGAAAGCCGGTTAGCTTCGAGTTTAGTTTGCTCTCTTATTTCTTGAAGTTTTGCGGCGCACTCAAGCTTAACATCGTTTATTAGTTTATCAAATAAAATGTTTTTCGCTTCCTCTTCATTTAAACCGGAAATTTTCATTAACTTTTCATTTTCCTGTCGTATTAACTCTTCAAAATCTGAACTTAGCTTTTCAACCTTCTGCTCTTTAACTTTTAAATTTGCAACTTTTACTTCATAATCTGCGGCAATTTGTTCAATCTCCTGTTTCATCTTATTCAGGTTTTGGTTGTACTTAGTCAGATTTTCTTTCTCATCAGCAAGCCTTGTTTCTACCTTTACTACATCTTTTTCTCTCCTCTTGACTTCCTCTTCAAATTTCAATTTTCGTTTGTAAAATTCATCCTTCACTTCAAGCAATTTCTCTTTTTTCATATTTTGTGCAGCTTTTTCGGCATCCTGAACAATAACTTTCGATCTGCGTTCGGCGTCAGATATTTTCTCTTTGGCTTTTGATTCAGCATCGGTTGTAATTTTGGCGGCAAGGTTTTCAGCCGAATCAAGTTTTGACTTGGTGATTTTTGCCTGTAAAAACCACCCTAAAAAAAATGTAATAAGACAAATTCCTACGAGTATTGGGAGAAGTACATATAAATCTAATTCTGGCATTATTTATTTCTCCTATCAGTGTTTAATTATTAATAAAAAAAAACCGCACCTGCTAACATGATCCAAAGGTTATATAAAGAACCTAAATTGGACAAACAGTGGGTGGCGCCAAGATGTCTTTTAATTCCACTGCTCACTTTCTTGCAGATGATTCCCTCATCAGCGGTGAGTTACGTAAAACGTAATGAGGCCTTTAATCAACATCTGTGAGAGCTAACCTCCCCGTCATATAGTGTTGGTTCTATATAATGTTTGACTGTGTAGCCGGTGCGGTAAATCCGGTAAATATATTTTAAGGAACATTACAGATTCGAATCAATTAGCTTGGATAATTCGTCAAGTTTTGATGAACATTCATTTAAAATATCAGCGCAGATTTTTTCATTTCTGCCGGATGATTCTTTTTCCTTAAAGTAATTCTCGGCAATGTTCAACGCTGAGACTACTGCTATTGTCTCCGGACGTTGACCCGGAGATTCAAAATTTATCTTTTGCATGAGATTGTCTACGTAATTTGCTATGCGTTCCACTTGTTCAGCATCATCACCCTGCAAATGATATTCGTTGTTAAAGATCCTGACTTTTATTCCCTGATTCGACATTTGTAATTTTTTCTCACAGTCAAATATTTTCTTCGTTTACTCCTTGATCAGGATTTTGACCCGCAATATGGACATCAATCCTGGAAATTAAATCTTTGATCTGAGACCTTATCCTCTCACGATCGTTTTCTGAAGAGCTGTCGCTCCTTGATTCTATTATGACATTCCTTTTCTCCGCTAATTCTTTTTCCTTGAGAATTAAATCAGAATTTAATTTGGTTATCTCAAGTTTCAACTCGGTTATATCCGATTTCAAAGCCTTAATCTTATCCTGCAATTCAGCATTTTCAAAGGTCAAATCCCTTTTCTTTTGAATCAACTCCTTTATCCGATTCGTTAACAAATCTACCGATAGCTCAAATGTTTCCTTCGCAAGCGCTAAATTTTCTTGTTTCAATTCCGGCATATCCGATGTTTTATTGTCGTAACTCGATGTTTAACTTCTTACCGAGATTACTGATTAATGCATCAACCTCATTACTCACCTCCACGTCCGTTAAAGTCTTATCGTGTGAAACGAATTCCAGTGAAAAGGTCATGCTGAGTTTGTTGCCGAGTTTCTCGTCCCGGTAAATATCGTAAATTTTATAATCGTTCAAATGTTTTATATCAGATTTATTGAAAACATTTTCAATCTGTTCATAGGTTACGGATTCATCAACGACAACCGAAAGGTCTCTTTTCACAGAAGGAAATTTAGAAATTGCTCTGTAAAAGTTCCTTTTCGAGCCACGATTGTACAAAACGCTCAAATCGAATTCAGCAGTTAAGATGTTTAATTCAGTATCGAACACTTCAAGTATTTCTTTACCTATCAGGCGTAACTTTCCAAAATACTTATCTCCAAGTTTTACAATACACTCAATTCCATTATCATTATGGCTCTCATAATAATAAAATAATTCGCGTTTTTCAAGATTTATTTTAGACATCAACATATCAACTTCGCCTTTGAGATCGAAATAACTGAATTGTCTCGAAGGTACGGATATTTCGGTTCTGTCATTAATTCCAGCTAAGCAAATTAAGAGAGAATCAGACTCAGTTATAGAATCACCTTCACTTTTAAATACTTTCCCGATTTCGAATAATTTTAACGAAATATCCTTCCCTGAGTTATTAACATTGTTCCTGATGACATTGAGCATACCAAAGTTGAGGTTAGTTCTCATTGCAGACATCTCGGCAGAGTGTGGATTTTCAATCAGAACACATTTTTCATTGAAGATTTTGTTTTTCTCTCTACTGATTTGAGAACCGGTGAGAATTTCATTAAATCCTCTACCGATCAGGAAATTCCTCAATGATTGTTTAGTATGGTATTTGTTGTATTCATAACCTCTCGGATTTTTTAAGTCAATTTGTGCCGGTACATCGTCATTCAGATTTTCAATCCCTTTCAAACGGATGACTTCCTCTATCAGGTCAATTTCTCTCTCAATATCGTATCTTCGCCATTCTGGAATATTGAATTTAAGGTATCCGTTATCTTTCGACCTGAATTTAATGCCAATACTATATAGTGAATTAATTATTTCTTCTTCGGTAAAATCTTCACCTAATACCTTATTCAACCGGTCATTTCTTAAACCGACTTCAATGTTATTGAATCGTTCCGGATAGACATCATATAAACCTTTGCTAATTTCACCTCCGGCTATCTGAGAGATCAAACAAGTTGCCCTGTTGCTGACGTATTCGATATATGAAATATCAACTCCCTTTTCAAACCTTTGAGATGCGTCTGTAATTATGTTAAGTTTCTTGGAATTTTTTCTTACTACAACCGGATCGAAATAAGCTACTTCAAGAAATACATTAGTAGTTTCACTCGAAATTTCCGAATGCTCGCCGCCCATTATTCCGGCAATCCCGGTATATCCTTCTTTATCGCAAATCATAAGTGAACCTGAATTCAGTTTACGCCTTTTCGAGTCAAGGGTAACAAATTCATCCCCGTCATTTGCGTATTTCACGATAATTTTCTTTCCCCTAATTTTATCGTAATCGAAAGCGTGAAGCGGTTGTCCGGTCTCCATCATAACAAAATTCGTTATATCAACAATATTATTTATTGATCTTAGTCCGATGTTAATTAAACGTGTTTTCAGCCATTCAGGTGATTCAGCAACTTTTACATTTTTAATTACTCTGCCGGTGAACCTTTTACAACCACTATTATCCTCTATCTCAATTGTAACGAGATCTTTTGTGAGGTTTGCGGATTCAGTAAAATCAGTTTCAGGTAATTTCATCTGCAATCCGAACGCTGAGGCGACTTCCCTCGCAAATCCTATGTGAGATGAAAGGTCACCTCTATTAGGAGGAACCCAAATATCCAACACGTAATCATTCGCATTTAAAAATTCATGAAAAGGTAAACCCGTTTCTGTTTCATTATTGAGCACTAAAATACCTTCGTGATTATCACTGAGCCCAAGTTCTTTCGCTGAACATATCATACCTTGAGAGAGTTCACCGCGCAATTTGACTTCGGAAATCTTGAAACCTGAATCCGGAATCACGGCTCCCGGCAATGCTAAGCATACTTTCATTCCGACAGCAACGTTAGGCGCGCCGCAAACTACCTGAATGATTTCAATTCCTGTGTTTACATTACAAATAGAAAGATTATCTGCGTTCGGATGTTTTCTCTTCTCGGTAACTTCACCCACGATAAAATTTGAGAATTTCTCACCTGTAAACTGTACAGTTTCAATATCAATACCTCTTGAAACCAATTTTTCGGAAAAATCGTCGAATGAGTGAATCTCAAGATTCGGAATATATTCTTTTATCCAATTAATGCTGATTTTCATGTAACAAAATTAATGATTACCGTTTCGATATAAAATATTAATAAAAAACCCGCCATTGAACACAATAGGCGGGCAACAATGACTAAACCCAGTTGAATATTTAATCTCGTTTCGGTTCTTTTTTAATAAAGTTATTTTCTTCTGACCTTTTGTATTGCCGGGTTTCAGTATTTGAATTATCGTAAACCTTAGGCGGAGTGTAGTTTCCGTTCGTACTTGAATTTCCGTTGTTATTTGTGTTAACGTTGCGTCTCGTTACATTTTTGTTCCTGACAGTTCGTTTCTTAGTAATCCTTTTGTTTCTGTTTCGATTTTTTCGTGTCAGGCGTTTGGTTTTCTTTTTCGTGTTTGAAGCTACAGTATTTCTGTTTGTCTTTTTCCTATTCTTCGTAACATTCCTTTTTCCCGTTCGATTTTTCTTCTTTGAGGTTGTTTTCCTCTTTTTATTCTTTCCTGATTTTGTTTTTGTCTTTGTAACCTTTTTTCGTCTTTGATTCGTCTGTTCGGAAATTGAATTATCACCTGCTTTTGCGAAAATTAAATCACCGAACACACCACCAATAGAAAATATTACAGCGATTGTAATGACTTTAAATCTTGTTAGCATTATAATTTTTTGATTCGTAAGTATTTTTTATTGAACAAGTAATATAATAAATCGGACTTAATGAAAGAAGGTTAATTGAAATGCCATTTAAATTATTCAAATTTTAAGAAATCAGACTTCATAATTAAAATAATTTAGTAATAGGAATAAATTATTTTCAGCGATTCTATGTTTAAAGTTTTGTCATAAAAAATATTTCTTTTATATTTAATCATATTTAATATTCATTATCTGCGATGAAACATATCAACAAACAAAAAACTGTAGTAATGGCAATGAGCGGGGGAGTTGATTCTTCGGTTGCAGCTGCTTTACTTAAAGATCAGGGTTTCAAAGTAATCGGAATCACTTTGAAAACCTGGGGATACGATGAAGTTCCCAAACATGAATCCGGCTGTTGTTCCCTTGAGGCCATTTACAGTGCCAGAAATGTATCTGTGCAATTGGATATTCCGCATTATACTCTCGATTTCACTGATCGTTTTAATGAAACTGTGATTGAAAACTTTATTTCGGAATACCTTGATGGAAAAACGCCGAACCCATGTGTACTTTGCAATAAAACAATAAAATGGGGAGCCATGCTTGAAAAGGCTGAATCGCTTGGCGCTGACTTCATTGCAACCGGACATTACGCACGTGTTAAGTATTCACCTGATACCGGCAGATACAATGTTGCTGTTTCCGCAGACCTGAATAAAGATCAATCTTATGCACTCTGGCAAATTACTCAATATGGATTAAGCAAGACGCTATTCCCGCTGGGTGGGTACACCAAGCCGGAAATCCGAAAAATTGCATCTAAACTGGGATTAAAGTCTGCTGAACTTCCGGATTCGCAGGAGATTTGTTTCGTCCCTAACGACAACTACCGCGAACTCCTTGAAAGCAGAAAACCGGAATTGCTCAATCAACTTGAAGGAGGACAAATCGTATATAAGGATACGACTATCGGCGAACACAAAGGTTATCCTTACTACACAATTGGTCAAAGGCGGGGGCTCGGAGTTTCAATAGGTAAACCGGTCTATGTAAATAAAATTGATCCGGAGAAGAATTTAATTTATGTGGATGACGAAAAATCGCTTTATACCAAAAGGTTTAACGTAAAAGACATAAACCTGATGTTGCACGAAAGAATTGAAAATGAAATTGATGCCGGAGTAAAAATCCGATACAAAGATTTACAAAACCCGGCGAAAATTAAACAAATCTCAGATGATATAATTGAAGTAAGTTTTAAAACTCCACGTAAAGCGGTAACCCCGGGACAATCTGCCGTTTTCTATGATGGAGATAATGTTATCGGTGGTGGAATTATAAACGAGATTTTAGAATAATGAAACTGCTCAGGCAACTTCGCCTCAACGCTAAAAAGAAGCAACGAAATTTTATCTTCCCCGAATCAGCTGATGAGAGGATAATCCGGGCTTCTAAGGAAATTATTAAACGGAAACTCGGTAAAGTTACCCTTGTAACGCACGCAGCTGATTCAATAGATTTAAAACCCGACAAATCATTGACCATAATTGATACCAGGTTTTCTGAACAGTTCTTAGAAAAATATTCAACGTTAAGAAGAAAGAAATCGAACGAACTTAACTTAGATGACTTGAAAATCGAGTTATCAGATCCGCTTACATTTGGATGTATGTTGCTCAAATCAAATTATGCGGACGGTTTGATAGCAGGCGCAGTTTATCCTACCAGTGATGTATTAAGAAATGGGATCAGAATCATCGGTTTATCCAATGGTAACAAAACTGCTTCATCTTTTTTTCTATTTAATTTTCCTGCGAAACACAAATATCACGACAGGATAATCGCTTATGCTGATTGCGGTGTAATTCCATTTCCTGACTCGAAACAATTATCCGATATTGCAATTAGTACGGCTAAAAATTATTACAGGTTAACGGGTAAAAAACCACGTGTAGCATTTTTATCGTTCTCTACGAAAGGTAGCGCCTATCACGAGAGACTTGAAACAATATTTGAAGCAATTAAATTAACAAGGCGCCGTGCTAAAAGTTTGGTTGTGGATGGTGAGCTTCAGTTCGATGCTGCTTTTGTACCTGAAGTTGCAACCAGAAAAAATTCTTCCGGAAAAATTAAAGGTGATGCTAACGTATTTATATTTCCTGATCTCAATTCCGGAAATATTGCCTATAAAATTACCGAGCGAATTGGCGGAGCAATTGCGACGGGTCCAATAGTGCAAGGTCTGGCAAAGCCGATTATGGACCTCTCACGTGGATGCAGTTCTGATGATATAGTTAATATGTTTATAATTGCCTCAAATCTTAGTTGAAGTCATTCTCTTTCCTGGTTCGGTTCAAAAAGCCTACAATTAATTCGTCATTTGACTCAACCAAATCTTTTGGAGAACCGTCAAAGTAAATCTTCCCTTCGTGCATCATTGCAACTCTTTGCGCAACGTCATACACACTGAAAATGTCGTGCGTAACTACAACTGAAGTTACTTTAAGTTTTTCGGCGAGTTCTTTTATCAGATCATCAATCTGATCGCTCATAACAGGGTCAAGTCCGGTTGTCGGTTCATCATACAAAATATAACTTGGATTAGTTGAGAGCGACCTTGCAAGTGAGACTCTTTTTTTCATTCCACCTGAGAGATCAGCGGGATTCATTTCCTCAATTCCGGGAAGCCCGACAATCTCAAGTTTTTCTGCAACGATATTTTTTATATCTGCTTTTGACATATTAGTATTTTCAGTTAATGCAAGTCCCACATTTTCCCCAACGGTCATAGAATCAAAGAGAGCTGCCCCCTGAAACAAAAACCCGAATTTTTTTCTAACCTCATAAAGTTCACGTTTACTCAAAAGGTTAATGATTTTCCCTTCAACTATAATCTCCCCTGCATCCGGTTCTAGCAATCCAATTATAGTTTTTAACATAACAGATTTCCCGCACCCGCTACGGCCAATGATTACTAGCGTTTCCCCGTCATTTATCTCAAGGTTTACCCCTCTGAGAACCTTGTTATTACCGAAACTTTTTTCTACGTCTGTTAATTTTATCATCTTTAAAATATTTTGGATAAACTATCTTTTATCTTTTGTTAAAGAAACTCACAAAAAGTTGTCATAATTAATTGTATATCCGGAAAGCATGAATACATTGAATATACATTAGCAAACCAATATTTTTGTGCGTGAGACAAAACTTCGTTCAACCAAATTGTAATACCTGTTCAACCCGTGGCTTTTCTTTGTTTTGCGATTTACTTGATAAAGAAATAGAGCAGATAAATGTAAATAAATTCTGCAACAGGTACAAGAAAGGTCAGATTATATTTTCCGAAGGCAATCATCCGAACGGATTATATTGCATTAATTACGGCAAAATAAAACTGTATAAAATCGGATTCGACGGTAAGGAGCAAATCGTACGATTGGCAAAAGACGGGGATCTCGTTGGCTATAGAGCGCTCATCAGCGGGGAGAGATACACGGCAACCGCATCAGCTCTTGATGATTCTGTACTTTGTTCAATTCCACGGGATACCTTTTTTCAATTACTAAATGGTAACCACAGCTTTTCCGCAAAAATGATTAAACTGCTCACCGTTGACCTCCGGTCAGCTGAAGATAAAATGGTGAGCATGGCAAATAAACCAGTAAAAGAACGACTTGCTGAGGGAATTCTTTTATTGAAAGAATATTTCGGTACTGATAAAGACGGTGCAACTATCAAAAGCATTTTAACCCGGGAAGAAATTGCTAACCTCGTAGGAACTGCCACAGAGACAGCAATCAGGTTGCTCTCCGAACTAAAACAGGAAAAAATTATCGAGCTTAACGGTAAAAGTATTAAGATCCTGAACCTCAAAAACCTCATTCACACTGCAAATTTAATTGATTAACCTAATCGTTCGTCATAACTTTTTATGATATGAATCATTGAAGTAGGGATGAGTTGATTTTATTTTACCAGTGAATTTTAAATGGAAAATAGAATCAAACTAAATAGTCTTTATTCCCCTGCTAATTCGTTGATTAAAGTTAAACGCGGGGTGAGTATTATTCTTAAAGGTCAGAAACCTGATGGAATTTATATTATCAAAAAAGGTCTAGTAAAAATTGAACGGGAAGTTTTCAGTGAAGGGAATTTTACTACTGAGGTATGTGGCAGTGAAGATATACTCGGCTTATCCGAAATTATGAATAATGAAGATTACAACTTTACAGCCACATGCCTGACGAGCTGCGAACTTTACTTTGTATCCAGAAAAGATTTTTACGAATCCATTTCAATTTCTCCGGAGATATACATTGATCTGATGAGATACCTTTGTAACCGGATTGAAAATCTTGAAAATGAAATTCTGGTTCAATCCGGGTACAATCTTCACGATAAAATCAATCGGCTTATGCTTATATTGGCGAGGAAATATTCAAAAAGTGATAAAAGGTCTGCCGGGCTTATGATAACAAAATCCGATATTGCAGAATTACTGAAAATCCCTGAACGGAATCTGGATAAAGGAATTTCCCAACTCATTTCGGATAATATTATAAATTATTCCGATAAAGGTATTTCAATTAAAAATTTAAAACGACTGAAAGCCGTATGCAATGAATTTTAAATCTGATTTTTTATTGCCAATTTTGTAAAAAGTCAGATGAAACTTCTTTCAGCTACCGATCACTCTCAACATTCCAAAGCTGCCCTTGAGTTTTCCTTTTATCTCGCAAAAGAGCTCAGGTGCAGCCTTGTAATCCTTAACGTTTTCGATGTTCCCCCGATTAGCCCTGCTTTCTATAAAAAGTATTTTAAAGTTGCAGAAAAAAGAGAACGGGAAAATTCAATAGTCAAAACTGAAAAATTTATTGATGAACTTGAACTTGATTTTGACAAGAGTACGGTTGATTATTATATAAAGGCTTCATTTGGTGATCCGAAAGAAGTTATTGTAAGCGTTGCGAAAAAGGAAAAAGCTGACTTGATTATTGCGGGTTCAAAAGGTAAATCTGCACTTGAAAAATTAATTTTCGGCAGCACTACCGTAAAGATGTTTGCAGCCTCAGAGATTCCCGTGCTTGCAATCCCGGAAAGCAGAAGATATACTGATATAAGAAAAATTGTGTTTTATTCGGATTATTCCGACAATGAACTAAATGATCTCGCGAAGCTTTCCGCAATATTCGTCAAGTTTCAGCCGAAGATCGTTTGTGTGATTTTTAAAGAAACTCGTCAGGAATTAGAATCCGAAACAATCTACAATATCGAGAATCAAATAAGACGTGCAAATGATGATTGTGAATTTGAGATTAAAAAAATTGTAACAGACGATGAGATTGAATCCCTGAATACAATTGCCCAGTATGATTCGGCAGACATCATTGCGATAACAACTCATCAACGGAATTTAATTGATACTTTTTTTAACCCGAGCAAAGCAAAACAACTAAGCTTCAATTCATTTATACCATTGCTCGCAATGAGTAAGTAAATTTTATGAACAAGTTTTCTGAAATAAATCTGCAAAATACATTTCTTCATCAGGGTATAGAGGACTGGGAAAAGTCTGTAATGAAAGATCTCAAAGGGAAAAGCCCGCACGAACTAATCAGAAAAAACTATGACGGATTTTTGATTAAACCGATTTATTCCGTTTCTGATCTCGACGATAATCCGCTTGTTATCTCAGAATATCCCGGCTTTTTCAATTACCTGAGAGGTTTCAATCCGGATGGGAATGTAAATACACCATGGCTTTCAGCACAATACTTCCGCTCCGATAACCTAAATGAACTACGTACGAAAATATCGGATAATATCCGGAATGGACTCAATTCCGTCTTAATTAAAATTAAAAAAAATAATAGTTCGTTTCAGATGAATGGATGTCGGGGTTTAGCAATGGATGATGTTTCTTCATTTTTAAATTCTTTTTATGGTGTTACAATAGTTTTGTATTGTGAATCAAATCCGGAGGATATTTCTCAAATTCTGACTGGTCTCAATCAAAAATTAAATGTCATTGTGGAAGCTGATATTTTTGCCGGGTTGTTTACTGCAGGTGTTTTCGAAGAAACATTGTTTAATAATTTGGAAAAGCTTTCAAGAAATATCATTGCAGAAAATCTTGTTGCGCTTAACGGGACTCCGGTGATAAATGCCGGCGGAAATTCGGTGCAGGAATTGGCTGTAATTCTTTCAATGGCAGCAGAAGTTTTTAACCGTACAGAAATTGATGAAAACCGTTTTACAGCAATTATAGCAATGGATTCTGACTTTTTCACCAATATCGCAAAGGTTCGAGCGCTCAGAGTGCTTTGGGCGAATTTATTGAGCGATGCCGGAATGGATTCATCTGCGAAATTAATAATTCATGCGCATAACACGACGTTCAATAAGTCAATCCTCGATGAACACAATAATATCCTGCGCGCAGCAACCGAAACTTTCAGCGCTGCTCTCTCAGATTGCGATATTATTACGACGATGCAATTTGACTTGTTGAATATAAAATCGACCGAGCTGGCGGACCGGATTGCAAAGAATACACAGTTTGTTATCTCACTTGAATCTCATACCGGCAGGGTAATTGATCCACTCGGTGGTTCTTATTATACAGAAAGCCTTACGAATGAATTAGTTGAAAGTGCATGGTCAATGTTTATTGATATTGAAAATATTGGTGGTCTGATTTCAGCATGTAAATCCGGATTTTTAAACAACCGAATTCATGAGGTTGCTAAAAAGAAATTTGATGATTTTAACCGAGCGGAGTTAAAAATTACCGGTGTAAACTTTAGTCCTGACGCAAATGATAAATTTGAAGGATTAACCGTGAACTCTGATATTTCTGAAAATAGAAATGAAAAAATTTGCGAACCATTAACATTTAAAAGGTTGAGTGAAGATTTCGAATATTTAAGGTACAAGTTATCAAAGACAACTCATAAATCAGTTTTTATTTTTTCTGTCGGTGAACTGAAGGAGTATAAGCAGCGAACCGAATTCATTTCAAAATTTCTTGTGAGCGGGGGGTTCATACCAATTATAAATTCTAACACCAACGATTTTCACAATTCGATTTCTGAACTTAAAAGCTCCGGTTGTAATACTGTGATATTCTCATCAAGCAACGATCGTTATGAATCGGATATCCCAGGAATTATTGCGGACATAGGCGATAATTATAATTTTGTACTTTGCGGAAAACCGGAACAAATTCAGGCTAAGGAAATCAGAAAATATATAATGGATTTCCTGTACCCGGGTTGCAACCTCATTGAAAAATTAACTCGATTAGGTGAAATTACAGGAGCATTGAGTTGAAAAGGATAAAGTTTAACAGCAAACCGGATTTTAAAATCAATCGTACTGAAAGGGTTGAATGGTCGAATGAATTTAAAAAAAACTCTGGTAGATCCCCCGAAGAATTTATTTGGACGACAAACGAGAAGATAAACATTGCACCCTTATATACTTCTGAAGATATTAAAGGTTACTCGCATCTAAATTCTCTTTCCGGAATGCCTCCTTACCTCCGTGGACCTTATTCTACCATGTACGTTACAAGACCATGGACAATCAGGCAATATGCTGGTTTCTCGACTGCGGAAGCAAGTAACGATTTCTACAGGCGCAATCTTGCAGCAGGCCAGATGGGGCTCTCGGTGGCGTTTGATTTACCTACACACCGCGGCTACGATTCAGATCACGACCGTGTAGTCGGTGATGTTGGCAAAGCAGGCGTTGCAATTGATACTGTTGAAGATATGAAAATACTCTTCGATTCTATTCCTCTCGATAAGATGTCAGTCTCGATGACTATGAATGGCGCGGTTCTTCCGGTGATGGCATTTTATATAGTCGCTGCTGAAGAACAAGGTGTGATTATTGAGAAACTTTCCGGGACAATTCAAAACGATATTCTTAAAGAATACATGGTGCGGAACACTTACATCTATCCCCCTGAAATGTCAATGCGAATTGTTGGAGACATTTTCCGTTACACTGCGCGCAATATGCCACTTTTCAATAGTATAAGTGTTTCCGGCTACCACATGCACGAAGCGGGCGCAACTGCAGATCTCGAAATTGCTTACACAATCGCTAACGGATTGGAATACATTAAAACCGGTATGAATGCCGGATTGAAAATTGATGAATTTGCTCCAAGGATATCATTTTTCTGGGCAGAGGGAATGAATTTCTTTATGGAAATTGCAAAACTCAGGGCAGCGCGTGTCCTTTGGGCTACGGTAGTGAAACAGTTCAATCCAAATAATCCCAAATCAATGGCGTTACGCACGCATTCTCAAACTTCAGGTTGGAGCCTTACCGAACAAGATCCGTTTAATAATGTTATTCGCACTCTTCTTGAAGCAATGGCGGCCACACTGGGTGGAACACAATCACTTCATACAAACTCGCTTGACGAAGCGATAGCGCTCCCGACAGATTTCAGTGCGAGGATTGCCCGTAACACTCAATTATTCTTACAAGAGGAATCAGGTATTTGTAAAACTGTTGACCCGACTGCAGGCTCTTATTACCTCGAATATCTTACGGGAGAGTTGATAAAGTCCGGTTTTTCACATTTGAGGGAAATTGAATCTTACGGCGGAATGACAAAAGCGATTGAATCCGGTATCCCAAAGTTGAGAATTGAAGAAGCTGCTGCCAGGCGACAAGCGATGATTGATTCCGGAAAGGAGAAAATTGTAGGTGTGAATACATTTATACCGGAAGGCGAGGATGTTATTGATATAAGAGAAGTGGACAATACAGAAGTAAGGCGCTCACAAATCGAACGAATTAAAAAAGTAAAATCTGAAAGAAATAATTCCAGGGTTGAAGAAGCCTTGAATGCTATAACACATTGCGCAAAAAGTGGTGAAGGTAATTTGCTTGAGTTATGCGTCAATGCCGCGAGAGCGAGGGCAACGCTTGGTGAAATTTCATTTGCGATTGAAAAAATTTCAGGGAGGTATAAAGCAGTGTCGAAAACAATCTCAGGTGTATATAAACACGAATACGGAGAGCAATCAGATGTAATTAACCGGGTTAGAAGTATTACAGATGAGTTTGCAGAAAAATCCGGTAGGCGACCGAGGATCATGATCGCCAAAATCGGACAGGATGGTCATGATAGAGGAGCGAAAGTGATAGCAACAGCTTTCGCCGATTTGGGATTCGATGTTGATGTCGGACCGTTGTTCCAAACTCCGGTTGAAACGGCAAAACAAGCGGTGGAAAATGATGTCCATGTTGTTGGAATGAGTTCTCTTGCAGGAGGACATAAGACTTTGCTTCCTGAACTTCGAAAAGAATTAAATAAATTAGGTGGCAACGAAATTTTAATTTTGTGTGGTGGTGTAATACCGCGGCAGGAATATGAATTTCTGTACAATAATGGCGCTGATCTTATATTCGGTCCGGGGACGAAAATACCTGATGCAGCTTTAACTCTGATGGAAAAAATTAATTCAAAATTCATTAATTGAGTATTGATGAAAAAATAAATATCGGGGAGCTAAAGCAATCCCTGCTTGAAGGAAATATTAAGGCTTTATCAAAGTCAATTACTTTAGTTGAATCTTCCTCATACAAGCATTTCGAGATGGCGCAGGTACTCATTAATTCAATAATGCCACAAACAGGTAAATCGGTTCGTATTGGTATAACCGGTATTCCGGGAGCAGGTAAAAGTACATTTATAGAATCATTTGGTTTATTGTTACTCGAAAAGGGGCATAAGGTAGCTGTCCTTGCAGTTGACCCAAGTAGTAGCATTTCTAGGGGTAGCATACTCGGGGATAAAACAAGAATGGAAAAATTATCGAGACATAAAAATTGTTTCATCAGGCCGTCACCATCCGGCGGCTCACTTGGAGGCGTCGCAAATAAAACCAGAGAGAGCATTTTGATCTGCGAGGCGGCCGGATATGACAGGATATTAGTGGAATCAATGGGGGTTGGTCAGAGTGAAGTAGAACTCAGAACTATGGTAGATTTTCTTTTGCTCCTTTTAATTCCCGGTAGCGGAGATGAACTCCAAGGTTTGAAAAAGGGCATTGTCGAAATTGCGGATTTGATTGCCATAAATAAATCCGAAGGTGAAAATAAAGACCGCGCCAAGCTTACAGCAATTGAATATTCATCCGCTCTGAAATATCTGAATCAATTTACCGAAGGTTGGAAAGTAAAAGTTAAAATGTGTTCGGCAATTACCGGTGAAGGATTAATGGAAATATTGCAATCTTTGGAAGAGTTTGAAAAATTTACCAAGTCGGAAAAGATTTTTGAACGGAACAGAAATGAACAATTGAGTTTGTGGATGGACAAGATATTTATGGAAAATTTAAAACGGAAATATTTATCATCCCCGGATATAAAAAATTATCGAAGTGAACTTAAAGCAAAAGTTATAACTAACGAACTTTCCCCGTCTGCTGCCGCAGAATTACTCATGAAAAGAATTGTCGGTGATTAATACATAAATTCACCTGAACTGTATTTTTTTATAATCTTTAAATAAATGTTTAGCTTTATTACGCTGATATTTACCGGTTGAGGTTACCGGAATGATATCGGTAAATTCAATTACTTTGGGTGATTTAACAAAAGGTAATTTCTTTCTGCATTCTTTGATTATATGACGTTTCAATTCATCTTTGTCAAAGTTCAAAAATTCATTTTTCAGAATCACCAGAGCACCGATTTCATCACCGTACCAGTCATTTTCAAAACCAACAGCGATTCCGGCTTTTACACAATTAATCCCGGAAATTACCTCATCAATTTCTAGTGGGGAAATGTTTACACCACCGCGGATTATAAGTTCTTTTATTCTTCCGGTTATAAAGAAATATTTTCTACCGTTTGAATCGAACTTAAAAAATCCTTCATCTCCGGATCTGAACCAACCGTGTTTAAATGTTTCAAGATTGACTTCATCATTGTTGTAATAATATTTCATAATATTGTGACCACGGATTACAATTTCACCTCTTGTCCCTTCATTGAGTGTAATACCAGAATCGGAATGTATCTCCATTTCGTTACAGTTTATCGGGATACCAATAGAGGGAAATCCGAATTCATTCTGCCATTTGTAGTGTTCACTTTCTGAAAGGTTATAAGGTATGAAACATGAGTAACATGTGCTTTCTGAAAGTCCATATCCATGAACTATTCTCATCCCGAATTTTGTTTCGAAATCTCTGCTAATTTCACATGTGAGTGGACCGGCGCCGCAAATTATGTGCGAAAAATGTTTAAGGTCATAATCCCTTGCGTTTTCATTTGAATGTATCATGAACTGTAATAACGTTGGTACTACACTCACGATTTTTACTTTTTCTTCGGAGATCCTCTTTAGAAAATTTTCAGTACTGAATTTTTTATTTAATATCAATCTGCCACCTGTGTACATTGTAGTTACAACTGTTACGACAGTACCATTGACGTGGTGAATCGGAAGAACGCACATCATTGTATCGTTCTCTTTTATATCATGCCATTGTGCTATGTAATGTGCATCAACCATCAAATTATATTGAGTCAACACAACGCCTTTCGGATTGCTCGTCGTTCCGGATGTGTAAACTATCATACTTTCAGTATTCCAATCCGGAATTTGATCAGGTGAAAATGTTTCGTTGTATTCAGAGTAATCAAGTGAATCGAAACTTATAACTTTGATATCCTGTGTCAATGTACCGTTAAGTTTATCCAGATATTCATCTCGCGTGAAAACCATTCTTGCCCCTGAGTTTTCAAGTATGTACCGGATTCTGTTTTTATCTTCAGAAATGTTAACCGGCATAACAACTGCTCCGGAAATCCAACAGGCGAAATAAAGAATGACCGTATCAACATGATTAACCGAAAATGTAGCTATCCTGTCCTCGAATTTTATTGAATTTGATTTCAGAAAATTAGCGAGATTGTTCACCCTGCTGAGAAACTCTTTATATGTATAAGTTGTGACTGAAGACTCATCAAAATATTTTATATACTCGAAATCGGATTTCGAAAGACGATCGTTCAGTAATTCCGCTATGTTTTTATATTTTATTAACCTGTCAGATTCTGTATAAAATTTATTATCAGAATTTGAATGGAAACTGTGAGCCAAAATAATCTTCTTTTTGATTTGTTCATCCATTTAGTTCATTCAATTTTATTTAATGCTTGGTTATCTTGAACAATATTTGAAATAAAAACTTTTGTGTAAATGAAAAAAATCTTTTGCATAGTTACAATTACAGCTTTATTGCTTATCTCTTGCGGTAATGAACAGTCCGAAACTGAAAATATATTTGTAATGAACCAGATGTTAGGAGTGGAAACGCTTGAACCGGTAATGTCGAATACAGTTCAGACTATTTGGGTATTATCAATGTTAATGGAAGGATTAGTATCGTTCGATAAACAAAATAAGATAAAACCAACCATTGCTAAAAGTTGGGAAATATCAGATAATGGCCTTGAATATACTTTTATCTTGAGGGACGATGTTTATTTTCATGATGATGAATGTTTCCCGGGTGGCAAAGGGCGGAAAGTTACTGCGTACGATTTTGAATATTGTCTTACGAGAGTAAACGATCCAAAGTCAATGAGTCGTGGTGCGTGGGTTTGGCGAGATAAAATAAAAGGCGCATCTGAATATATAGATGCCAGATCAAAGGATATGGATGAACCTTCAGGTATATCCGGGATAAAGGTTGTTAATGATACTACTTTGGTTTTGACGCTTGTTTCACCATTTGCACCTTTTCTCAGTACACTGACTATGAGTTACGGGTATGTCTATCCACATGAAGCAGTTGAACATTACGGCTCTGATATTGGTCAGAATCCGGTTGGGACAGGACCGTTCAAATTCCTAAACTGGGATATCGGCAAAGAGATGAACCTTACGAGGAATGAAAAATATTGGGACAAAGATTCAGATGGGAATCAACTCCCATATCTTGATGGCGTAAAGATGACCTTCACTCAGTCATCAGAGACAGAATTTCTTGATTTCGTAAATGGCAAATATGATTTTCATTTACCGTCATCGGAAACTTTTGCTCAAATCACTGACGAGAATGGTGAACTTCTTGACGCTGGAGAAAAAAAATACAGTCTTGTAAAACAACCGTGGCTACAAACAGTTTTCTTTGGAATGATGCAGGCACCGAACTTGCCCGGTGGAATAAAGGGACCGTTTGTAAACAATAAGAAATTACGGCAGGCATTGAATTACGCAATTGATCGTGATAAGATAATTAAATTTGTATTGAAAAACAGAGGGGTGTCTGCGCACAATGGACCTATTCCGCCAGGCATGCCGGGATTTAATCCCGATATAAAAGGATATACGTACGATCCGGATAAAGCAAAAAAGCTGTTGGAAGAGGCGGGTTACCCGAATGGTAAAGGGCTAAAGCTTACATTGCATACCGGAAATGATGAGATTCAAAAGACAATTGCAATCGCTGTACAGGAACAACTGAAAAGTTTCGGGATTGATTTGAAACTTGATCAGATGTTGCAGGCAACTTTAATTTCAAATCAGGAGGAAGGACTATTCCCGTTCTGGCGGGCAAGTTGGGGTGCGGATTATTTCGATCCGGAAAATTTCATGGCACTTTTCTACAGCAAGAATATAACCCCAAAGGGACCAAATCGTGTAGGGTACAGTAACCCATTGGTTGATAAATTGTACGAACAAGGTTTGGAAGAAACAGATTTTGAGAAGCGAATGAAATTGTATGATGAAATACAACGAATTGTAATCGAGGACGCAGCGTGGTTGTTCCTTTATTATAACGAACAGGTTTATCTTTTGAGCAATAAAGTCCATGGATTTTATATTGATGGATTGAACATTATAAGGTTAAAGGAAACAAAAAAGCAATGAATCTGTTTCGGTTAATGAAATTTGTTAAGTGGTTTTGTTGCTAATTAATCCAACTATTTGAAATTAGCCTCCGGAAAATTTTTAGATTCTTAAAGCGATTATTCAAATTATTCCGGTAATTATAGGTTGTGATTTTTATTTCTATCCGAAGATTTAATTCCGGTTACAGATTTGACATATTTTGTAATTTAGATTTCCTTCATTAATCATTTCCTTTAATTTCATTGTTTTAAATTTTAAATTAAAAGCTATCCCAATTTTTACAAATTAACCCACCAATGGAAAAATATTTTTTGTACATTAACGGTAAGTTTACTGAAGCTTCGGATAAAGGTACGTTCATATCTTATGATCCATCTAATGGTGAAGCGATTGCAGAGATATCATCTGCTACTCTCGACGATACAACAGAGGCAATTAAATCAGCTCGCCGGGCTTTTGATAGTAATGTCTGGTATGGAAAGTCACGTGAAGAACGTAGCAGGATAATCAAGCAGATTGTAGATAAAATTAATGAAAATAAAGAGCGTTTAACGGAGCTTGAAATAAAAGATTCAGGATCGACGTTTAAGAAGGCAACAGAGGACATATATCTTTCTGCGAGAAACCTAAATTCCTTTGCAAAGATGGCGCTAACAGATTTTGATGAAGTTTCAGAAATTTCAAAAGCAGGGGTTAGCAAAAATCTCTTGAAATGGGAGCCGGTGGGAGTTTGTTCTCTCATCATTCCATGGAACTTTCCGCTAAAGATGGCAATCTGGAAAATAGGTCCGGCGTTAGCCGCGGGATGTACATTGGTCTTGAAACCAGCACCTGAAACATCAGTCACCGCACTTGAACTAGCAAGATTAATTGATCAGACTGATTTACCTAAAGGGGTTGTTAATGTTATTACCGGTGATGCAGATGTGGGAACTGAAATGATTACGAACCCGCTGGTTGATAAAGTGTCTTTTACTGGTTCAACAGAGGTTGGAAAAGTTGTAATGAAAAATGCTTCTGAGTCACTTAAAAAAATTACTCTTGAATGTGGCGGAAAGTCAGCAAATATTGTGCTTGATGATGCTGATCTTGAAATGGCGGTTGATGGGGCGATTTATGCCGGATTCTATCATCAAGGTCAATGTTGCGAAGGTGGAACGAGATTGCTGATTCAGGAAACTATTTACAATGATTTCATTGCAAGGCTGAAAACCAAAATTGAGAAAATGAAGATTGGTAACCCAATGGACAAAGGGACAGATATTGGACCGGTGGTATCAGAGGAACAATTCAACAAAGTTTTGAACTATATTAAAATTGCAAAAGATGAAGGCGCAAAATTACTGACAGGAGGCGAACGTTATGGGACTACCGGCTTTTTTATAAAACCCACCGCATTTATAAATGTTCGAAACGAAATGAGGAACGCGCAGGAAGAAATTTTCGGACCGGTTATTTCAATAATAAAATTTAAAGATGATAACGAAGCGATTATAATTGCAAATGATTCCATTTATGGACTTGGTGGCGCTGTCTGGTCTGCTAATGAATCACGCGCTTTGCAACTTGCGGCTAAACTTAAAGCGGGAACGGTATGGATTAATGAATATCATCTGTTAAATGAACGGGTTCCGTTTGGAGGCTATAAGCAAAGCGGTATAGGGCGTGAATTTGGTTTAGATGGTATCAAGGAATATATGGAACTGAAACATATTCACATTGATGAAGTAAAGGTTCGCGAAAAGAAGTTTTGGTACGGAACAGTAGTGCCGAAAGATTAAATCATAATTTGAAACAGGGAAAACGATTAAAGGGAAAACATTGTAGCCTTGAACCGTTTAGTCTTAATAATGAAACTATTGAACTGATACATTCTTTATTTTCGGATAAAGTATTGCACGATCTGATAAATCCTGACTATCCGCTTGGCAAATCAAAACGCGTAATATCACTTTGGGTTAGAGATCGTGTTCAGTCTGAAAGCGAAGAGTGGTATATTATAAGATCCAATAATGCTGCTGTCGGATACGTTGCGTATAAATGGAAAGTAGGTTTAAACCTCGCATGTGAAATATCTACTGCACTATTGTCATCAGCAAGGGGTTTCAAAATTGGTTTTGAATCATCAAAGTTGATCATTGATTACATTAGGTCGCAGCGGAAGTTCAGGCACATTACAGCCTTTTGCAGAAAATCTAATTATGCTGCAATCGGTAATTTGAGGAAATTAGGGTTTAGAAAATCGAACAGACTTCATATTATCGTGGAAAGTGAACTGTACAACGAGAAAAATCCGGATCCCGAAAATAGTCTTTATCAACTAATGTCATACAATACAAAAAGAACTCATTAATGGATATTAAGAACAAACGTGTGTTGGTTCTCGGTGGCTGGGGACTTGTCGGATCGGCTATTACTAGAAAAGTAGTAAACGAAAATCCGAAACAAATTATTTTAACTTCTTTAAAAAAGCAGGAAGCGGAAGAAATATGCGCAGAGTTTACTAAAAAGTTTAAAACACGCAAGAATTTTTTTGTACCGTGGTGGGGAAATATTTTTGTCAGGTACGAATATAAAGATTTGTCCCGCGATACGTGCCTGAACGACGATGTTATGAGGTTTAATTTAATCTCAGATTTCGTACATGATTTAGATGATAAAATTCTGAAGGGTTCGTCAATCTATCAATTGTTTAAAAAGTTTAAGCCTGACATTGTATTCGACTGTATCAATACCGCGACTGCAATTGCCTATCAGAACATTTACAGTTCATATAATGAAGTACTTTCTGTTTCACAAAGTAATGAGAGAGATTTTCAAAAACTACGGATTGCATCCGAAAAGATGATAAGTTCATCTTATATTCCACAACTGATAAGACATATTCAGCTACTTCACAACTCAATGCGAGAGTTCGGCACGTCATTTTATCTTAAAGTCGGCACGAGTGGTACCGGCGGTATGGGTTTGAATGTTCCATACACACACAGTGAGGAGAAGCCTTCGCGTGTATTATTAAGCAAATCGTCGGTTGCTGGTGCACATTCATTATTACTCTTCCTCATGGCTCGTACTCAGGGAGGTCCGAAAGTAAAAGAACTGAAGCCAACCGCATCGATTGCGTGGAAAAAAATAAAGTACGGTACCATTCTTAACCGAGGGAAAGTAGTCCCGATTTGTAGCGTAAACTTTGATGATACTATAGAACTTCAAGGGACGTTTAAAAGGAACGATGGAAGAAAGTACAGGAAGAAGGGCTCGTTTAAAACTGTTTACATTGACACTGGTGAGAACGGTATTTTTTCACGTGGTGAATTTGAGACAATCACCACAGTAGGACAGATGGAATTTGTAACACCGGAGGAAATTGCAGAAAATGCAATTGAGGAAGTTAAAGGCGGACAAACGGGACACGATATTGTCAGCGCATTAGATTCGGCAGTGATGGAACCAACTTACAGAGCAGGATTTATGCAAGGCGAAGCGGTGAAAAAACTTGATGAACTCGAAAGGAAATATAAAACTCATTCAGTAGCATTTGAGATGTTGGGTCCACCGAGGTTGTCAAAACTTCTTTATGAAGCACATTTAATCAGACTTATTTATAAGGATTTCAATAGCTATATTAGTGCCGCTCCGGATAATATTGCTAAGAAAATGACAGAGTATCTGAAAAAGAATCACTCGTTGAGAAATGAAATTCTTTCCAATGGTATCCCGATTCTGATGCCTGACGGGAAGAGATATCTCAGGGGTGAAAACGTAACGATACCTTCTGCCAATGAGGGGAACAGTATTAGCATTACAAAAGAGAAGGTGGAAAAATGGGCTGCTGATGGTTGGTTAGATCTCAGACAGCAGAACTGGAAAAGGTGGAAGGACAGATTTGTTGCCATCATTAATCAGTGTGAAAATGAAGACGACTATATGAACAGTTCGAGGGTTTTGTTCAACTCAGATTACTGGGATAACTTTAAATCAATCAACATAGGTAGAATCGTTGGTTGGTTGTTTATTCACGAAGAAAACGGTTTAAGAATTAAAAGATAAATCTTATAAATTGATACCGAATATTCTCTCAATTCTAATTTTCTTACCGGTAGTCCTTGCAATTCCGGTATTATTCTTTAAAAAGGAAAGCGAAACGCTAATAAAATCCTATACACTTGGTGTATCAATTCTTACCTTTATGGTATCCTTACTGCTATTCATTAATTTTGACGCAAGTACGGGACAATTCCAGTTTGTGGAAAAAACAAAATGGATTAATTTCATCAATACAAATTATTTTGTAGGAATTGACGGCATTTCGTTACTTTTGATTTTACTCTCTACATTTATTATTCCGCTAACTATAATCGCCTCATGGAAGACAATTAAAACGAAGGTAAAAGCATTTTACTTTCTTATGCTTCTCATGCTTGGTGGATTGATTGGTGTGTTTTGTGCGTTAGATTTGCTTTTGTTCTATGTATTCTGGGAGTTCATTTTAATCCCAATGTATTTTATGATAGGCATTTGGGGCTCCGAAAACAGAATCTATGCAACAGTGAAGTTTTTTATATATACTGTTTCCGGAAGTGTCCTTTTACTTGTAGGTATAATCTGGCTCGGATTTCTCGCGCTGCCTATATTGGGCACTTTCTCCACAGATTTAATAGAGCTCAAATCGGTTTCATATAATCTCCCCGTTGATTCGCAAATTTACCTGTTCATATTGTTCACGTTAAGTTTTATGATCAAGGTACCGTTGTTCCCTTTGCATACGTGGTTGCCGGATGCACACGTGCAGGCTCCCACTGCCGGGTCTGTTATTCTTGCATCGCTGCTATTGAAAATGGGGACTTATGCATTAATAAGGTTTTCACTTACTTTGTTCCCTGCAGGTTTTGTTGAGCTTACACCTTATTTTGCAGCACTATCTGTAATTGGAATAATTTACGGAGCGCTACTTTCAATTGTGCAGAAAGATATGAAAAAGCTCGTGGCGTATTCTTCGGTAAGCCACATGGGATTTATTGTCTTGGGAACATTTGCGCTTACTGCAGAAGCTATTCAGGGAAGCGTTATACAAATGATTAATCACGGGCTCTCAACAGGTGCATTGTTTCTGATTGTCGGTATACTCTACGAAAGGCGTCACACTAAAGAAATTGCAAAATATGGCGGAGTAATGAAAGTTATGCCGGTCTTTTCAGTTATCTTTCTAATTGTTGTTATGTCGTCGATAGGTTTACCGGGCTTGAATGGTTTTATAGGTGAATTTCTCGTCTTAATCGGGTCTTTCTATTCGCCCAATCTTGGATCACACTGGTATGCTATAATATCCACAACTGTTGTAATATTTGCTGCTGTATATTTGCTTTGGCTTTATCAGAGGATTATGCTCGGTCCGCTCGATAAGGAGGAGAATAAAAATATTAAGGATATAAATAAAACTGAACTTGTTACTTTAATCCCGTTAGTAATATTCATTGTCTGGATTGGCGTTCAGCCGAATACTTTCCTTAAAGTAACAGAAAAGAGTGTTGAACAAATTATAGTCAACATTAAAACTGTTACACCTAAGTTTAATCATCTGATAGGTGATTAAGCCGTAAAAATAAGAAATGCTCGAAATCATTCCCGTCATTCCCTTCGTGGCGCTATTGCTGGCAATCGCATTTATGCCCTTTATTTCGCCCGATTGGTGGCATAAAAACTACGATAAATTATCATACATTTTAGCCGGTATTGTAGTATTTTATTATCTCGCATTTGCGAATGAAAGCGAGCGCGTTGCTCACACTTTTGTAGAATATGTAAGTTTCATTTCACTACTTTTTTCCTTATTCGTTGTATCCGGTGGGATACACTTCAGCTTAAAAGGTAAATCTACTCCGGTGAGGAATACGGTATTTCTAATGATCGGTGGAATTATTGCCAATCTATTCGGGACAACCGGTGCCGCTATGCTTCTTATCAGACCGTACATAAATTCAAATAAAAAACGTCTGAAACCTTTCCATATTATCTTTTTCATTTTTATAGTTTGCAATGTTGGTGGTACATTAACCCCGATCGGAGATCCACCTTTATTTCTCGGTTACCTTAAAGGAGTTCCGTTTTTTTGGGTGATTGAACATTTGTTTGGTGTCTGGTCTTTGACTATGATATATCTTCTAGTTGTATTTTACATAATTGATACATTGAATTATAAAAAGTCGAACAACGATCAGGTAATCACGAGTGAAAGGAAAACTGTGATAGATAAATTTCAGGTTGACGGTAACTGGAATTTCCTTCTATTATTTGCAATAATCGGATCAGTGTTTATTGAGAAGCCGATTTTTCTACGGGAGTTAATTATGTTGTTGGTTGCCGGTATTTCCTATAAACTAACCCCCAAACGGGTGCACGAAAAAAATGAATTTAATTTTGAACCCATCAGGGAAGTTGCAGTTTTGTTTATTGGAATATTTATGACAATGATGCCCGCGTTAAAACTTCTAAGCGAAAAATCCGATTTGCTTGGATTGATAAGTCCGGGAGATTATTACTGGGCAACGGGAATTCTTTCAAGTTTTCTTGACAATGCTCCAACATATTTAAACTTAATGGCAGCGTCAATGGGACTTCAAAATCTTGATCTGAATCTTGTTCCGGATGTGTTGAAATTCGTTGATACATACAGCGCTTACGTAATTTCAATCTCTGTTGCATCTGTATTTTTTGGCGCAATGACTTATATCGGAAATGGACCGAACTTTATGGTAAAATCTATTTCAGATTTCAGCGGTTTAAAAATGCCGAATTTCGTTGAATATATTTTTAAATATTCCCTTGTTATCCTGCTTCCGTTTTATATTTTAATATGGTATTTCTTTGTCAGGTAAATTATATTTAATGATGTCGGAACATAAATAGACCGGCTTTGTTTTAACATTAAACTTTTCAAATGAACAACAAAAAATATTTTATCCCCGTACTGTTTATCTTATTGGTTATCGGTATTCTGATCGGGATGAAGATACAAAACGTGTTTTCCGATGATAAGATATCTGAGCAGGTAAGAAAGTTTAACGAAGTGTTAAGCATTACATCGAGATATTACGTAGATGATGTTGATACACAAAAGCTTACCGAAGATGCAATTAAGGGGATGTTAGAGCATTTAGACCCGCACTCTGTTTACATTAATGCCGAGCAATTGAAACGGGTGAACGAGGATTTTCAGGGGAGTTTTGAAGGTGTAGGTATAGAGTTCGATGTAATTAACGACACACTGACAGTAGTAGCTCCCATAAGTGGCGGACCATCCGAGAGGCTTGGAATTATGTCAGGAGACAAAATTGTTAAAATTAACGGAGTCTCCGCAATTAAAATTACAAGGGAAGATGTTCAGAAAAAATTAAGGGGCGCCAAAGGAACTAAAGTAAAGGTAACAATTATAAGACCCGGAAGTTACCAGCCAATTGAGTTTGAAATTACGCGGGATAAGATTCCGCTTTACAGCGTTGATGCATCATTCATGTACGATGATGAAATAGGGTACATAAAAGTTTCAAGGTTTTCAGCAAATACTTATGACGAATTCATGCAGGCTGCAAACAGACTTAAAGCAAGCGGTATGAAGAAACTTTTACTCGACCTTAGGGGTAATCCAGGTGGCTTTCTGGATCAGGCGTTTAAGATGGCGAGTGAGTTCATTGAAAAAGATAAGATGATAGTTTACACCGAGAGCAGAATAAGACAATTCAATGAGGAATTTGTGTCAACCGGCGGTTCGATGACGGATATTCCGTTGATCATACTCGTTAACGGTGGTTCAGCTTCCGCAAGTGAAATTGTTTCCGGAGCAGTTCAGGACTGGGACAGAGGATTAATTGTTGGTCAAACTACTTTCGGTAAGGGTTTGGTACAAAGGCAATTTGATATATCAGACGGATCGGCATTGCGAGTAACAACTGCGCGCTATTTCACTCCTGCAGGAAGGTTAATACAAAAGCCGTATGAAGGGAACAAATACGCAAATCTTCCGGATGACGAACGACTTGAACCAGGAGATAATATTGATCACACTAAAGAAATGGAAGATTCAACAAGGAAAGAATTTAAAACTTTCGGTGGCAGAACCGTTTATGGCGGCGGCGGCATTACTCCCGATTTTATAATTGTTCAGGATACGCTTACGATGTATTCAGTTCAGATTCGCAGGCTGAATCTGATTTATGAAGCGGTTGAACACTATATGGTGAACAATAAAAAAACTATTGAATCAACCTATGGGACTTATAACAGGTTTATGCGGGAATACGAAGTGCCGGATGAATTATTCGAAGGTCTGACTACACTTGCTTCTTCTAAAGATATTGCATATGATTACGAAGCAATAAAAAGAGATGAGAATTTCCTTAAAACTTCAATAAAGTCTCAAATAGCCCGGGACCTCTGGGGTGAAGAGGGGAGATTTGCAGTGTTTATGTATTCTGATGACCAATTTAGAAAAGCGGTAACACTGTTTGACGATGCGATTGAGTTGTCGAAACTGAATGATCGTTCAAATTGAGATTTGCTTAACCGAATATTTGATAACCCAAGCGATAAAATAAAAATTGAAGAAGTTACTCTTCATATTAATTATTTCCATTATTACAACTGGAACTGCTTTCCCGCAGGAGAAAGTGCTTGCAGTTGGTGAAGAGTTAATTTACAGGGTTTATTTCGGATTCATCCGGTTGGGACAGGTTAAGTTTAAGCTGACGAACCATTACATAGAAAAAGGCGAAGATATTTATACAGCAATCGCTGAAATTAAGAGTTATGAAGGCATACCGTTTATATCGCTGAATTACTTGTTTGAAACCCAAATGAGCACACAATCAAAGAAAGCTGAACTTTACTCCCGACAATTTTATTCAACCGAATTTAAAGATAAATCAATTACCCGGATTGAATACACATTCGAGTACGACAAAGCAGAAATAAAAATTCAGAAGGAAACAGACGGGAGAATAGAGAACTTTGAGAAGGTGAAAATTGAAAATAGTGCAAAATATCAGGATGGATTGTCTCTGTTTTACAATGCACGGATGCAATCATTCGGAAACCAAAACTACAATATTCCGGTTTATATAAACGAAAAGGAATCGTCGGTAAAGTACTCTTTTAATATGAACGAGGATGTTGTAAGTACGGATGCGATTGATTACCATGTAGCTGTCATAAAAATTGCCGGAGTTGCTGATTTTGTGGGGTTGTTCGGATTGACGGGAGAGTTCATTTCCTGGCTTTCGGCAGATGAAGCTCGAATTCCCATTAAAGCTCAGTTTAACGTTTCAATCGGGAGCATATCTCTTGAACTTGAAAAATACAAGCGGACAGGTTGGGAACCACCAAAGTTCACGAATTAATAACTTCAAATTTTCAACAGAATTTTTTAACTTTGATTTAACCTAAACCAAATGATGAAATTAATTATTTTAAACGTTTTATTCTTATTTTTCCTTTCAACCACAGTTTATTCTCAGGATGCGCAGCAAATTATTCAGGATGTACAGAGCGCTTATAATGATATGAAAGATGCTACTGCAACCTTTTCCAAATCGTTCAAATCCAGCAAAGGGAAAACATCCAATACATCCGGAACGTTTTACATTCAAAAAGAAAATAAATACAGAATTGAAACGAACGGTCAGACTGTAGTAACCGACGGGAAGACTTCATGGTCGTATTCTTCGCAGAAAAAACAGGTCATAATTGACAAATATGTAGATAGTCCTAATACTTTTTCACCAAACAAATTTCTGTTTGATTACCCTACTGAAATGTATTCAGACCTTGAGGGGAACGAAAATGTAAATGGAATCGAATGTTACAAACTGAAGTTGACACCGAGAAAGAAAGGTAATATAAAATCAGCTCTGATATGGGTGGACTCTCAGGAGAAGCTTATCAGAAAAATTTCAATTACTTCCTCTGACGGTACAACTACTTACACTCTGAAGTCAATAAATCTTGATCCTGGAATTGCTTCAAGCAGATTTACTTTTACCGCTCCTAACGGAACTGAGGTAATTGACCTGAGATAGTTTATGACATTTCATTGTCACAGAATTTAAAGTTAAGCGTACAGGTTTCGCTTAACTTTTTTTATTAATGTATTGAATAGCCCGACAACCAAATATATCAGGATCGTTTTTTTCTTTCTTCTGATTGGAATTTTCATGTACCTCGCATTCAGAGGTGTTGAATTCGAATCGTTTATCAATGAACTGAAACAAACCAATTACTTTGTTGCGTTCGCCGGCGCTTTTATCGGGGTGATTATTGGTGGTATCATCAGAGCGTACCGGTGGCGGTATTTCCTCAATCCCATAAAGGACAATATAAAATTCTCCAACCTCTTTTCTTCTATGATGATTGGTTACATGATGAACAGCATCGTACCAAAGTCCGGTGAACTTTCAAGGCCTGTAATTCTGGCAAAGATGGAAAACGTGTCGAGAGCATCTTCATTCGGTACAATAATAGTTGAGAGAATATTTGATATGGTTACTTTAATTTCTGTATTCGGAATTTGTCTTGTGTGGTACAGAGATGAAATTTCCGGCTCATTCGGTGAATACAATCTTGAAATCTATGCGTATTATTCGGGTATAGCTATAATTTTATTTGTGATAGCGATTGTTGTAATGATTCTAAACATACGATGGACGGAGAAGTTTATTTCAAAATTGTCAGTGAGATTTCTGCCGAAGAAAATACAGGAAAAGGTTAACAAAATTCTGATTTCTCTAATCAATGGCTTTATGTTTATTAAACATCCGGGGAAATATCTTCCAATTGCTTTCCTTACGATACTATTATGGATATCTTATGTGGTCTCAGCTTACGTTTCTTTTTTTGCGTTTGACATTAACCTTAGTATTGTTGATGCTAATCTACTTTTAACAATTATTACTTTTGCGCTTGTTCTTCCACTACCCGGCAATTCTGCTGGTGCGTATCACTTTTTCTGTACAGGAACGCTGGTTAATATTTTCTATATATCAAAAGAAATAGCATTCAGTTATGCAACAGTTACACACTTGTTAAATTTCCTGTTCCTGGTATCAATAGGATTTTACTATTCAATTAAAACAAATTTCAAATTAAGCGATAGGTTTTAAATGAAAGAGCAGTACGTATTTTGTGGATTATTTTGTAATATTATCTTATTTTGAGCGTTCATTTTTTAAAGCAAATTTAATAAGCTCTTTCAGGTGGTAAAGGAGTTTGGGATTAATAAAGGTTTGATAACAAAAATAATATTTAAATGAAAAACCTTTTATTGTATTTGAGGGGTATAGGAATCGGTATGGCGGATTTGATCCCCGGCGTTTCTGGTGGAACGATTGCGTTTATCACAGGAATTTATGAACGACTTGTTTCGGCCTTGCACAATATTGACCACCACGCCCTCAAATTGTTGGTGAAATTAAAATTCAGGGAATTTTTTAGAAAGATAGATGCGCTTTTTCTCTTGTTGGTTGTCGGAGGCGCAGCTACATCCATTCTTATATTTTCTAAATTAATTGAATTTCTACTCAAGAACTACGAAACATATCTTTGGGCTTTTTTCTTCGGTTTGATCCTTTCGTCAATCTATATTGTTATAAAAAAAGTAAAACACCTTAAAGTAAGCCATTCAGTTTATTTTATCGCAGGGGCAATTATAGCGTATTTTGTTACATCGTCCAGCATAATCAAAACCCCTGATAGCCCTTTGTTTCTCTTTTTTGCCGGATTCATCGCAATTATCGCAATGATTTTACCCGGAATTTCCGGCTCATACATTTTGCTTATACTGGGAAAGTACCATTACGTGATATCAATCGTATCTGCAATCTCAGGATATATGAAGTCATTATTCACTTCAATAACAACCGGGGATTTTGGGAAAATAGTATCAGAATTTCCCGCTACTGAATTTGGTCTGGCAGCCATATTTGCGCTTGGTTGTATATCCGGTTTGATATCTTTTTCAAAGGTTTTAAACTGGTTATTCAAGCATCACCACGATAATGCGATTGCGGTTCTTGCAGGATTTATGCTAGGGTCTTTGAATGTAATCTGGCCGTGGAAAAAGATCATTGGTGAAACGAAAAATTTTCAGGGAGAAATTGTTAAAATTCAGGAGAATATTCTCCCATATTTCAATTCAGTTGATGCATGGCTGATATTAATGTTTATTGCTATCGGCATCATTATTATTTATATAATAGAAAAAGCCGGAAGCAGAAATGAAGCGGTTTAGTTCTTTTAGCTTTTAATGATATAAATCAGATTTCAGAATTTCGCCACGGGGACTATTTAACTGCTTTGCAGTAAATAGAACCAAGCTGACAATTCCCTCCCTGAATTACTAATTGAGTTTAGTGTAACATAGAATGAATCGGAATAGAGTTTAGTCAGATTTTTTAAATCTTGCGGGTTCGGGTTTTTTCATTTGAAACTTGAAATAATAAGTCAAAATTAATAAATTCAATCACTCACCAAATTAAACTAAAAAACTATGAAATTTAAGAACCAACATTTTCTTTCGTTTGTAACTCTTTTTGTTTTTATCTTAGGTTTCTCATTCGTTAAGGCACAGGAGATGCCGAGTGCAGGGCCTATTCCTTCTCATCTGATTAGCAATCAGTTGTCTCAAAAAAATGTTATAAATTCTTTCTTTGATGGGACGGGAACAACAGCTTTTGCGTTTCAAACATATCCTACACCAACGAATTTTGTTACTTTCCCAATCCCCGGCTACACAACAACCGTCGTCGGAAGTCACACATTTACAGATTTCGCCTCTGCCGGAGCCTTTGCGCCAAACGGTACATTCTTTTTAACTACCGTAGGTGATGTTTCCGGAACTAGCCAGCTTTACACCGTTGATACAACAACTGGGGTCCCTACACTGGTAGCAAATATGACAGGTAGTATTACCGCCGGTGTGAATGGCCTTGCTTTTGATCCTACATCAGGAATTGCGTATATCTGTACTGAGGATACTTTAGGTACAATAAATACAGCAACCGGTGTAACAACTACTATTGGACCATTGAACAATACAGGTGGCTTAATGGTGAAAATCGTAATTGATGATGACGGACACATGTATGGAATAGACCTTGGTACCGACAACCTTTATTCCATAAATAAATCTACCGGTCAAGCAACAGTCATCGGACCTCTTGGTTTCAATTTAAATTTCGGTTGTGGCGCAACCTTCGACAGGGTAAATGGAGTTCTTTATCTCTTAGGTCTCGATGGCGGCAGCATGATAAATGCACTTAGAACTATTGATACAGCAACAGGAACGGCAACAACTGTACACACATGGTCACCTACATTAAGCCAGTTTGCACCATTCGACTTATATAGTAATATTAGCACCGAACCATCAATGACCGAAATTCATTTCCCTCAGTACATGCAGGGACTTAACGGATCAAATAACGGCAGAATCCCAATGGCATATTTCGTAGAGCTGAATGGTTTAACCCCGGGAGCAACATACAGGTACTTCAATTTACTTGATACAGTAGGTTCACCGGCGAATGGCGCAGGTATTATAATGTTTGCCGAACCATCGGGGTACAGATATTCATCTACCGGTAACTTATCGAACCCTGATAATTACGGTGAATTTACAGCCGATGGTTCAGGTTCATATTCGGGGTGGTTTGTATCAATTCCATCCGGAAATCCTGCCAGATTTACTCCAGGTAAGGAACTTACCGCAGTAATCTGTTTAAATGACGGAGCCGGCGGTACCTCAATAGAACATAGGCTGAGATCAACACAAACAGTGAAGGTTGTTAACTGGGGTACTACACCAAGCGATCCGTTGCAAGGTTCATTGTTCTGGGGTCAATCAACAAATGGAACCGATAAAAACGTTATTATGCTTTATGATAATGTTGACGGCACCGGAAGACCAATATCATCTGCTTTAATTGAAAATATTGGTTTCGATTTGACAACGGTTTCATCAATTCTACCCGAATACAGAACTAATATTGCAACTCAATCGGGCAGGTGGGGAACAATAATTCCTAATAATCTACCAAACGGAATCAGAAGACTTGAAGAGCGGGAACTCGTTTCAGGAACAGATGCTCCCGGTGATCTCGTACAGTTTATCACAGAGCCTTCCGGCAACTGGAATGGTGTTGCAAACACAGTTAACCCGAGTAACGGGTCAGCTATTACACTCGTTTACAATGGTCCGCTCCCAGTTGATTTAATTAGTTTCAATGCAATGGTTGACAGAAACAATGTTACACTGAATTGGGAAACTGCATGGGAAGAGAACAATGACAGGTTTGAAATACAGAGGAAAGTAACCGGTACAGAAGCCTGGGTAACCGTTGGTTCAGTAAAAGGTTCAGGGACTACATACGAGCATAGATCTTATTCTTACTTTGATAAGAATCTGGTATCAGGTGCTTACGAGTACAGGCTTGTTCAGTACGATGTAAACGGTAACAATACAGCTGACTTTGGTTTAACAGGAAGCGTAATGATCGGTACTCCTGAGAACTTCAAAATAGCTCAAAACTATCCGAATCCGTTTAACCCGGTTACGAAGATAGATTTCCAACTTCCGATAGACGCAATGGTAACATTGAAGGTGTTCGATTTAACCGGAAGGGAAGTGGCGCAGGTAGTCAACGAATTCAAAACAGCCGGATATTATTCAGTCCAGTTTGATGGAAGTAGCCTCGCAAGTGGTATGTACATCTATCAGATTTCCGCTGGTGAATTCATCCAGATGAAAAAGATGTTGCTTGTGAAATAACCGGACTTGTCATGTATTAATTCATTCTTTAAAAAACCCGCAACTTCCGGTTGCGGGTTTTTTCATTTCAATTGGTTGAAATATGAATTTCAAATTGACACTCAGCCCCTAAGTCTCGTAATAAGATTATTCATATCTTCGGGGAGATTGCTTTCGAATCGCATAAACTTATTATCTGCCGGATGTATAAAACCAAGAACACGCGCATGCAATGCTTGTCGCGGTATTAACTCAAGCAGATTCTTTATGTGTGATCTCATTTTTGAACTGAGTAATTTGGATTGCGGTCTTCTGCCACCGTATGTTTCGTCTCCAAAGACCGGATGACCGGTAAAAGACATGTGAACCCTAATCTGGTGCGTCCTTCCGGTTTTTAGATTAAGTTTAACTAACGACGCGAGTTCAAATTCTTCAATAACTTCATATAGTGTTATAGCTTCTTTTCCTCCGGGTTCATCGTCGGGAATTACTGACATTTTTTTCCTGTCGCGTTTGTCCCGCCCAATCTTACCTTTAATTGTACCTGACTTTTCCCTGAATGCACCCCATACTATTGCATTGTATTCACGTTCGATTGTGTGATGGAAAAACTGGTCTGATAGCTTCCTGTGTGTATTCTCATCCTTTGCTATTACGAGAAGTCCGGACGTGTCCTTATCAAGTCTGTGAACAATCCCTGCTCTCTCGAAGCCGTTCAGATTAGACAAAAGGTCAGATGACTTCATCGCGTGGAATAAGACAGCATTGACGAGCGTACCATTATAATTACTGTATCCCGGATGTGTTACCATTCCGGCAGGTTTATTGACCACCAGTAGGTGTTTATCCTCAAAAATTATATCGAGAGGTATGTCTTCGGGCTCGATATCCTGTTTCTCTGTAACCGGAATATCAATATCAATTTCATCCGCAGGCTTTACAATGTAATTCGATTTAACAATATCGCCATTGACAGTCAGGAAGCCGAGATTTATGCATTTCTGCACCCGGGTTCTTGAAATTCCCTCAATGAATTGTGCGATGTATTTATCTATCCTCTGACGGGTATTGATTTCGGGAACTGTGAATTTGTAATTTTTCAACAATGTAATGACTATTAAGAAATGGAAATGTAGTATATGATATGCAACAAAAAGAACCTTCGTACGAATAATTAATTGTACGAGTCTTTCAAATTAAACAATGAGGAGAATTATAAAAATGAAATTAATAAAAGTGCCGGGAATAATCATAATAGCGGTAATCTTAACTTCAAACATCTGCTATTCCGGTATGGATGCACAATCAGTCGGAGGTTTAAATCAACAACTAGTAAAAGAAGTAAAAACGAAACTGGAAACGCCTTCGTTGCTTTTTAGCTCAAAGGAATTAAAGGGCGCAGCCATGGTAACCGCAAAGGTTAATGATTCCGGAAAAATTGAATTTATCTCGATACGAAGCACGAATAAAAACCTTATTAAAAATATAAAGCACAAACTAAACAAGTTGAACCTCTGGACGGATCCGCAACTACACGGAAAAGTGTTCGTATATAAAGTAAACTATAAAGAAAGTTAATACTTCCTTTATTTTAACCTCCAACGATACCGCCATTTCCCCGAATGGCGGTTTTTTTATTTTAAGTAATATTACTTTTACAAATAGTTACGTCATTTAAAACAAATTTAACTTGAAATTACTCGGGTTAAGTTCTATTTTCATAAATCAATTAAGAAAATTCCTTATGCGATATCATTTAACCTTCCTTGAAAATTGTCTCAAAATTGCCCTGAGGCTATTTTTATTTTCATTAGTTCTTTCAGCATCTTATTTCATGATCGGGTGTTCAAGCTCGGAAATTGAAACAGATACTCAAAGAATTAAAGACTCGATTGAAGTTTACGGTTACCTTGATAAAGCGTTCGGTCAGTACATAGATGCGATGGAACAGGTTGAAAACTACGATGATGAAAAAGCTTCAAAGTTGTTTGAAAAAACCTTACAGTCACTGAACGCCATAGATTACCGGTTACTTGATGCTCCGGGAAATATCGAATGGAGACAAAACTTCGACGAACTTGCAAAATCTGTAGTACAGGATTATTTAAATACACAATCAAATATCCCCAAGAAAAGTCTGGTCTTCAAACTTGCTGATGAATTAAGGATACATTACACAGAAATAAAGGAGATGGAAGAAACGGATTTCGTAAACGAACCATTACCCGATGGAGACGATATTCCGTTAGTCCGAAATGAAGCAGTTGATGGTTACATAGACTTTTTCACTAATACTGAGCGTGGCAGGAATTTCATTGACCGTACGACATACAGGTCGGGTAAGTATTTTCCGATAATGAGGAAGATTCTTCGTTACCATGAAGCGCCGGAAGAGAACATTTATTTGTCAATTCAAGAATCCGGTTTAGATCCGAAGATAGTATCACGGGCAGGTGCAGTAGGGTTGTGGCAGTTTATGCCATCAACAGGCGCAGCTTACGGATTGTTTCAGGATGCTTACAGAGACGACAGGAGGGATTTTGAGAAATCTACAGATGCAGCAGCACGACATCTGCTGGACCTCTACCGGTCGTTTGATGATTGGTATCTTGCATGGGCTGCATATAATGCGGGACCGGGTAGGGTAAATTCTGCAATAAGGAAAAGCGGGTCGAGAAATTTCTGGACTTTAAGGAGTTACCTGCCAGGTGAAACAAAGAATTATGTCCCCTCTATTCTGGCGCTTTCACATATATTTAGATTTCCTGAGGAATTTGGTTTTACTGACCTTGAATATGCAAACCCGATTTCTTTTGACAGAGTTTTTATAAACGCTGAATTAACCTTACAACAAATTGCTGATATGAGCGGATCTGATATCGAAACTATTCGCGAACTCAATTCTGAACTCACTGGAGATGTAACTCCCGTTTATGATGTGCCATATATGATAAGAATTCCTTATGATTCTTACGACAAATTTGCAGAGGCTTATGAAAAATCCGATGACTTCCAAAAGCATGGGATGGAAACTCCGGAATATGCGGGGAATGAACTGTTCAGCGTCGGAAATGTTGCTTCAGTAAGATTTAGTGTTACAGGGTACAATCCTCAGGATCCGAGACGTGTTGTATCAACTCATGGTAAAACTCAGTTCAATTATTATTTTCAGGAAAAGGATTTACTTAGTGTGATTGCAATAAAGTATGGTGTCAGACCAACTGATCTCCGTATTTGGAATAATTTGGTATATGGGATAAATCCTGAACCAAAACAATCATTGATCGTTTATGTGAATTCTGAACCAACGGGGTCAGACGATGAAGGGGTCAATAGTAACACAGGAACAACTGATGAACTAGAAACCATTGATGAAAGTTTACACACACTTAATAATGATGACCTGAAAACGCCAAGCATCACGGATTTACAGGTTACGCGTGAACCTGAAGCAGAAGTTGAAACTGAACAAACCGAAGACAAATTCGTACAAACTGAAACTGTAACAGAAGAGATTAAGCATGAAACGACAAGCGAACCAGATGTGAAAACTGAAACTACCAAAAAAGAAGTAAAGCCGAAAGAGAAGAAGCGCGTTTACATGGTTACTGAGGGTGATATGCTGAGTACAATAGCATCAAGATTTGGCGTGAGGGTTAGTGACATAAAACAATGGAATGGTTTGGAATCAGATAAAATTCTTGTCGGCCAAAAGTTAAAAATATATTCCGATAATGATTCAGAGGAGAAAAACATCGTACATACTGTGTCAGTCGGCGAACACTTGACAATGATTGCTGACAAGTATGGTATTTCCGTTAGCGATTTGATGAATTGGAATGACCTTTCAACTGATGTAATTTATGTTGGTCAAAAACTGAGGTTATCTGCCCAAAAGACTTCATATAAAAAAGATAACAGCCCAAAACAACACACCTATAAAGTCAAACCGGGGGATAACCTGTCGGATATTGCGAATTCCCTTGGAGTATCACTTTCAAAGTTGATGGAATGGAACAACATTAAAAATGAAAACCTTATTAAGGTCGGACAGGTTTTGAAGTACCGGAAATAGGTTTGCATGATTAAGTTCAGCGTTGAAAAAAAAATTCAATTCCAATATATTGAAAAACTTTGCTGGCATAGCTCAGTTGGTAGAGCAGCTGACTTGTAATCAGCAGGTCGGGGGTTCAAGTCCCTCTGCCAGCTCAACTGAAAAGCCCCGAAAGTCAATACTTTTGGGGCTTTTGCTTTTTAATGAAATTAAAATTAAACTTTATTCTGAGCAATCTAAATGATGCAACAGTGTTATTTTGTGATTGCCGTTATTTTCTGTTTGTAAAATCCTTCGATTCCAGCTTGTAGAAATAAATTCTGCTATTAAATTGGTAGTTACTTTCGTGAAACTGAAAGTTGTACCTTTCAGGTTTCGATGACTCATTAACCAATTTAGCAATTTCATTTTCCAAAAGATTGTAATCCTTGAAAGAAACGAATCCATTCTCTTTGATATTAAACGGAATATTGGCAAAGGGATTAAACGGATTTGGAAAGTTATCTGAAAGTGAAAAAGCACAGGAATTTCTGTAGATGTGTTTTCTAATATTGCACCGGTAGCCTCAAAATATTTTATTGTCGCAAATTCCTGATTCCCGGAATTACCAATACTTGAACCATAAACGCATAAATTCCAATTCATCGAATGTTATTGTACTCCCGTAGTCATGATTATTATTGTTATCGTAATTTTAAGTCAATAGCTCATCACCTTCAATAAGGGAATTAATTCTCGAAACCCAAGGTTAATCACCGTCTGTGCAGTATTAAAGCAACAAATTCATTTAACGTTATCCCTCCTTCACTATCAGTTATAGCATTAACATTGCATGAAACCCATCAAACGGATTTGATGTGAAGTAAAATTATTTTTAACATTTAACTTTAATTCTGAGTAACTGAAAATGTAAATATTATTTATTTTAGTGTGAACAAGTTTAAAATTATGGCTGAGATAGATTTCTCGAAATATAAAATTCCAAGGATCAGACATCACTCAAACCGGTCATTCTATTTTAGTGCTGATAAACATACGAAAAAGGTTTCAACATATCCGCCGGTTGATAAGTCAATCAATTGGAGTAAAATATTTGCCAATGCAAAACCTCCTGATTGTATTGACATCGGTTGTGGTTTAGGTAAATTCATGCTCAGGTATGCCTGTAATTATCCTGATTTAAATATACTTGGTCTGGAAGTCAGAAATGTTGCCGTAAATTGGATTAATGGAATTATTAAATCTGAGATGCTTGGAAATGCCGGTGCATTATGGTATTCATCTGCAAATCTATTCCCGTTCATTGAAGATGAATCTGTATCAAGAGTGTTCTGCTTATTCCCGGACCCCTGGGTTAAAAGGCGGCACAACAAGAGGAGGGTAATTAACAAATCCACCATTAACGATATTCATAGAATACTTTTACCCAAAGGGAAACTTTATTTAATGACAGATGTTGATGAACTGTCGGGATATCACATAGAGCAACTTGAATCACAAGGCGGATTTACTTTTCAGCTTGTAAGTGAAGATAACTGGGATTTAAAGTTTCGCAGCAATCAGGAAGAATTTTGTTTATCCAAGGGTATTAGCATTAAAAGAATGATATGTACAAAACAAGTTTGAATAATTTTTTCATTCTTTTTGTTACACTTCTAACCACAATAATCATCTCCGGTTGTGTACAAACCGGAAACAAAGAAAATTTAAATTCAAAGGAACAAAATTTGATAGAAGAAAAAAATTATTCGGAAGCGACTTTTGGAGCAGGTTGCTTCTGGTGTGTCGAAGCAATTTTTCAGAATATTCGTGGAGTGATAAAGGTAGAATCCGGATATTCAGGCGGTAATGTTGAGAATCCGACTTACGAACAGGTTTGTACAGGAAAAACCGGCCACGCTGAAGTTACACGGATTACGTTCGATCCCAACGTTATATCGTTCAGTGAATTGCTTTATGTTTTCTGGCATTCACACGATCCAACAACCTTAAACAGACAAGGTGCCGACATTGGAGAACAATACAGATCTGTGATTTTTTATCATAATGATTCTCAAAGGGTGGAAGCTGAGAATTCAAAATTAAAAACAGAGGATTCAGGTTTATGGCCTGATGTAATAGTAACAGAAATCAGTCCGCTCAAAAATTTTTTTAAAGCTGAAGATTACCATCAGGATTATTATTTCAATAACCCGGCAAAAGCGTATTGTTCATTGGTCATTGCGCCAAAAGTGAAAAAGTTTCAAAAGGAGTTTTCACATTTATTGAAATGAAACCGGTATAAATAACTGAACCACAAAAAAACCCGCAACTATAATGTTACGGGTTTTTTAATTTGCAGTACTTTGCTACTGGTTTATTTCATCAGAAGCATTTTCTTTGTCATTTTAAAATCACCGGAGCTTAATGTATAGAAGTAAACACCGCTTGAAAGATTCGAAGCGTTGAATGTAACTTCGTTTGTTCCTACCGGTGCGGTCTGATTGTTTATAAGTGTTGCGATTTCCCGCCCCATTGAATCGTACACTTTTAAACTGACGTTTGATGCTTTTGTGATATCGAACCTGATTTTAGTTTCAGGGTTGAACGGGTTCGGGAAATTTTGTTTGAGATCGAATTTCTCAGGTATTTCAGATGAAATATTATTGATGCTGGTAATTGCAACTTTTTGATAAACCTGGTAAACCCTATAAACAGGTGCATTGTCCGTAAAGCTCTGGCTACCAGGACCTCTGGTTGCATGATACTTTACATGGAATAAATTTGAAGTGTTTCCGGTTAATGAAACAGTAGGATAGAGCTCATCCCAATCGGGAGTATTTGTGAGATTTTCAGGAGTAGCCCAGGTTAAGCCGTTGTCATCTGAGTATGTGTAATAAATATCATTGAAGTTGAAACCGTCGAGCGAGTCACCCGGTTGAAAGCCTGAGAAGAAACAGGCGATTCTTGAACCATCATCAGACCAGCCTATCGAAGGGTGAGAGACCGGTGTAACGCCGACCTGTAAAGCCTGAACGTTGAAGAAATTGTTGGTATCAGATATAATAGTCATATTAACTTTTCCTGCAACTTCAACTGGTACACCACCGTTAATTCCAGGGCTGTAATAAAGGATTTTAGTACCTTGCGGATCACCAGAACTTAATCCACTACCCGAAATCGGATAAAGTGTGCTCCACGCTAAACCAAATTCGCTCGTGTTCGGCTTGAAAGCGGCGTCCATACCAAACCATGGACCGCAGGTATCACCGTTAATGACGCTGTTTGTAACTCTTGATTGTTGTACAATATTTTGAGAGCTCCAGGTAGCCCCAGCATCACTCGATGTAATGTAAACCATTTTTTGAGCGCCATCCGGACTATCCCACCACATTGCAACGAGATCATTACCGGATGTACTCGATTCCATCTTGTACCTTACGTTTGTTGAAGTATTTTGACCAGCTGGAACGATGATTGTTTCAGGATCAAATGTACTTGAGATAATATTGTACTTTATGAATTTTAATTCATCAACACCACCGTTCGCCTGATTGTAAATTCCCCCAACTTCATCGTTATTAATAACAGCACCGAATAAATCCGAACCGCCATTCGGCATATTTGCACCGGTAAATGACCCGAGTCCGAAGAACGCTTCAGTCCATGCGCCACCACCGGAACCCGGATTGTACTTCCTTCCATTCATTGCAATATTTCTGCCCATAGCATCAAAGAACGGCTGAATCTCAGGATACGCGCTCCTGTTTGGTAATGCCTGAACTGAGAAAGGTCCATTCCATGAAGTTCCTCCGTTGCTTGAGAAAGCATAATATGCCACTCTGGAAGTTCCGCCTGTCGGATCAGTCGAGTCAGCAGAAAACCATGCTAAAATTACAGTATCCTGGAAAACATAAATATTTGTTAAGTTTTGTCCATTTGTACCGTAATCAAAAAATCCCATCGTAATATCGACCGCGCCCGGATATTGACCATCTCCTGTAAATGGAGCGCCGGGTGTTTTATTCCACTGGTAGGGAATCATTTGCCCGTTCTCTACTACATCGTTTTGTATGAATTTTTGAATCCTGTCATTTGAGTACAAATGCGTACTGACAAGGACAATCATTAAAAATGTTAAGATTGCTTTCATTTTTTCTCCTGTGATTTTTTAGAGTTTAAAAATAATGTGATTAATATAATGAAACTTCCAAGCATTAAAAATGAAAAGAATGTAAAAAGATAAGCAAAAAAATTAGTTGCATTTAAAGTCGTCTTGATAATGGTTTAAACTGAAATCAGGAAGTTACAATTTAAAATATCCTGTATTAAAAAATATTTTGACCACTTGTGATGATTTGCGCATCAAGTCATGATGAATTATCATACGAAGAAAGCTATAACAAGTTACTATGTGAATTAACGGGAGTTCAGAGCGGATTTCATATTCGTTTAAAATAAGCAATTGTTTGTGATAGAACCACAAAAAAACCCGCAACTATTATGTTACGGGTTTTTTAATTTGCAGTACTTTGCTACAGGTTTATTTCATCAGAAGCATTTTCTTTGTCATTTTAAAATCACCGGAGCTTAAGGTATAGAAGTAAACACCGCTTGAAAGATTCGAAGCGTTGAATGTAACTTCGTTTGTCCCAACCGGTACGGTCTGATTGTTTATAAGTGTTGCGATTTCCCGCCCCATTGAATCGTACACTTTTAAACTAACGTTAGATGTTTTTGTGATATCGAACCTGATTTTAGTTTCAGGGTTGAACGGGTTCGGGAAATTTTGTTTGAGATCGAATTTCTCAGGTATCTCAGATGAAATGTTATTAACGCTTACAGGTCGTTGCACCTTGTTGTATATTTGATGAACGACAGCAGTCGGGCTTTGCGGATTTTCTCCCGAGGGACCGAAATTCTGACTACCGGAAACTGCAGTTGAATGGTATGTCAAATGGCAATGATCGTTTGTGTTACCAAATTCCGCTACTACCGGGTACATCTCATCTAAATCCGCGGTGTTCGTTACATTGTCCACTGCCCACGTAGTTCCGCCGTCCGTTGAAGCAGCAAGATATACATCGTAAAAATGATAATATCTGTTATTGATTCCAACCGTGCAGGTGTCAGTTTGAATAACCGAAAAAGCAACGTAAATCACAGAACCGTCATTTGAAAAACCTACTGAAGGATGTGAAGTAAAAGTTGAATTGACCTGGAATGGATTTGTAAGTTGGTTGTAAAGACTTACATTACCTAATACTTCAATATTTCTCCAGTCAGCAACAACAACGGGTTGTTCATTATTAAGGTCGGGAGATTGAATAACAACTTTCCATCCTTTGTTTTCTTCTTGCGCGATTGTGGTAGCTGAACCGTCCCAGACGTAGGGGTACGTTGAGTAAACAACGTACGGTGTTTGTGTACCTGGTTTGTAAGCAATATCTTCATGCCAATAGGGTTGACAACTATCGCCGTCAATTACGTTGTTTTCGCCGTTTGTATAAGCGTATTTTTTAATCGCACTCCATGTTGCGCCATAATCCGTTGTTGTCTGAACGCGGACTGAACGCCAGTTGTCGCCACCATTCGCTGGTTCGTTAATAAATACATAAGCCACGGTTGCATGACCTCCGGTTTGGCTTGCGCCGATTGAATATGAGCTAACCGTATTTGATAAACTTGAATTGTTGAAAAGATTAACCGGTGAACCAAAAGTCAAGCTGCTTGAATTAAAATGAATAAAGTTCATGGAATCTGTACTGTTTGGTGAATAAAGTACCGCGAGATTATCATTATCGAACTTGTGAATAAATGCGTCGCTGTTTCCTGATAATCCGGTACCGTCAATGAAATAAGGTGTTCCGGAACCTAACCCCAGAAAAGCTTCGATAGAAACGCCACCTTTCCTGATTGATCCCTGAAATAGCCTACCGCCGGTTACAACAGTTGTCAATCCACCTTGAGATATTGAATAAAGATCAGCCCACCTGCTTTTATCAGCAGAAGTCATTTCGTAACCATCAGTTGATTGCCAGGTCATTCCGGCATCTGTACTGAAATTGTAAAGAACCCTCGATGTAGTACCGCCGTTTGCGTTATTTGCTTCTAACGAATCAACATAGTTAACTGCAATAAAAATTGTATCGCCAATAACGTAAATCATGCTTAAACTGTTTCCATTCGTTGCATAATCATGGTAATTATTTCTGAACGGAACGATTTGCCCGTTTGATCCCCGTGTGTAATACTCTATTGGGAATGAAGGATATTCGCCGGTAATTTTATAGTCAGAATTGATAATTGCGTTTTCATCCGCTTTCTGACTAACCAATTGCAAATAAGGATTAACCCGCTGGGCGATGGCTTCAGGCAGTAACATTGAAGAGATAAGAAATAGTAGGACTACAAAAGTAAGATTTGCTTTTTTCATTTTTCCCCTTTTTGTTTTTATATCTGAGATAGACTAAGGATAAAATATAATGAAACTTCATTGTATAAAAAATGTAAAGAATGGAATATCCTTACGATTTAATCAAAAAACACCGGGAGAGTTTTCAGATTGAAAAATGAATTGAGAAGAAGTTTTGAAATGGAAGTTTATTTCAGATCACTATGAGATTGTATTACTCCAAAAGATATAATCAAACTTCCGTGCAATAATAAATGAAAAGTATTTATTTTAATTTATAAAGTCAGATGATGAAAGGTATGAGCGCTTTTGTCCGATTGCGGTAAATCGTGTATTCAGCAAATTTCTCTTTAAGAAAGCTTTCTTCGCGGTTTAATTTGATAATAATAGTTATAAGGAGGAACAGCCATGCAGTGACTTCAAACAAATTTATATTCAAAAGTGTTATTACTAGAGTTGTTAATAGTACGGATAAGTACATCGGGTGTCTGATAAATTTATAGATCCCATCCTGAAGTAAAACCGCATCTGAAGCGGGTTCGGGGAGCATCCTTAATTTTGATTTCATTTGTACCATCCCTGCAATGCCGGGAATGGATGAAACAATAATCAGAAAATACCACGGGAAATTTAACGCGTATCGGAAATTTGTCAATACAATATAACCGCTGAAAAAAATCTGTAAAATGACGAGAATGTACGACATCGCGCTAATTTTGAATAGGCTCAAAAAATTTGTTTTAAATTCATGTATAATTTCATTCGTCGATATAACAGGGAATGAACGTAAACTTTTCTAACTATTCTCTTCCCAGACCTGTACAAGGTTAACTATAGTTTCAACTGCTTTCATCATATCCTGAACGGAAATCCATTCAAGTACAGAATGAAAAGCATGTCCGCCGGCGAAAATATTCGGACAGGGTAAACCCATAAACGACAGCCGCGATCCGTCGGTGCCCCCTCTGATGGAGCAGAGTTTCGGTTTAACACCTGCACGCCGTATTGCCTCCATTGCGTATTCAATAATTCTCGGATCTTTATCCACTATCTCCTTCATGTTCCGGTACGATTCGGTTACCTCAATTTTATAGGACGATTTCTTATATTCCGATAATACCTCATTGCAGATGTCCTCCAATAAACCTTCTTTTAGTTTAAGTCCATCTGTTTCAAAATCTCTGATTATGAATTTTATGATTGCTTTATCAACATCACCATTGATTGAAACCGGATGCACAAAGCCTTCTTTACCATGTGTAGTTTCGGGTGAGAGTGAATCTTTTGGTAATTTATCGAGAATCTCAGCTGCGATTTTAATGGCATTTTCTAATCTTCCTTGAGCAAATCCCGGATGAATATTGAACCCTTGAATATTAATTACAAGTGAGTCTGCTGAAAATGTTTCGTTTTGAAGTTCACCTAAAGTTTCTCCATCAATCGTATAGCCGATATCAGCTCCGAGTTTATTCATATCAACTTTATCAACTCCTCGCCCTATCTCTTCATCAGGTGTAAAAAGTATTCTTAGCTTTCCGTGTTTCAGTTCGGGATGATTGAGGAGATAGTAAACTGCTTCCATAATTTCGGCGACACCGGCCTTATCGTCAGCGCCAAGAAGCGTTGTTCCATCGGTTGTAATTATATCGTTGCCGATTTGATTTGCAAGTTCGGGGTGTTCACTGAAAAGAATTACTTTAGAACTATCTCCAGACAGTATGATATCACCACCATTGTAGTTTTCGTGTTTAATTGGATTCACATTCTCCCCGTGTGCATCGGGCGAAGTATCTACATGAGCACAAAGGCAGATCACCGGAACATTTTTATCGGTGTTTGAGGGAACGGTTGCATAAACATAGCCGTACTCATCCAGTTCTGCATCACTAATACCCATTTCGTGAAGTTCATTCACTAATAATTGTGACAGATCTTTCTGCCGGTCTGTTGAGGGAAAGGAACCCGAATCCGGGTCGGAAGTTGTCCAAATCCGGGCATAACGTATAAACCTTTCTTCGCAGGTAAATTCTTTTTTCAACATTAATTTTAATTTCTCTTAAAATAATTTTATTGCGAAATTTTTAAAACGTAATTCTCACCGCCATGAAACAGGTTTTATAGTCTCACCGTCAGTAGTAAAAATTAAAGCTCCCTCAATGTCCGTCCTTTTAATAAAGCTATTGATTGCATTTAGCTTTGAAATAACTTCAACAGATGGTAAATCTTTTCTGTTAAATTTTCCAGACTGAATCACGCTGATTTGAGGCATGGTCTCCAACAGAAACTCAGCGCTTGAAGATTCCGCTGAACCGTGTGAAGAGATCTTCAGTATCCCTGAACTCAGTAATTGTCCGTATTTCAAAGCGAGAATTTTCCCGTCTTTGTCGGTTATACCTTCCGCAAAAATCATACTAAAATCTCCCGTTTTGAAAATAAAAGATAATACCACAACTCCTTCATCAAATAATGGTGAAAGAATATAAATTGAGGTATTGTTCCCGAGATTAATTAAATCACCCGCCCGAACGAAATCCCGTGTGATATTCACTTCCGAAACTGCTTCATCAATAGTGTAATCTTCGGTTATCCCAACTGACTGGATTATTCTGTCAATTTTGAAATTCCTGATAAGATATGATGCTCCGCCTTGAGAATTTTTTTCGTTTGAGATTAATAACAAATCAAGTTTTTCAATTCCGTTCCTTTTTAACAAAGGTATTATTGTTCGCTCGCTGCTGTTGTAGGTCTTTGTTCTCGTACCGGCATCTACTAATATGTTCTGTCCGTTTGCAGTTTGAATCAGAGTGCAATTCCCGTGTCCGACGTCAATTACGGTAATTGTCGTTTCATGTTTAAAGTCGGATTCCACAAGCAGGACGGATAATGCGAGTAAGATTATCAGAGTGAACCGGAAAGGCAATTTTTGACGTGTCGAAGTGAACAATAGTAAAATGCAAACGAAGTAGATTATTGTATTAAAAATATTGAAGCCGAAGAAATCTACGTATGCGAAATCAAATGAAGCACACCAGTGTATAAATTCAAGTTGAGCGGTAAGTAAAATATTATTAGTCGCAGCGATGATTGATGAAAGGTAATCAGAAACAATACCGGTAAGGATTTGAAAGAATCCAATTGCGAGCGCAAAGTTTGCAAATGGAACTACAACCAGATTTGCAAGCAGGGATATAATTGAAATTTTACCGAAATATAGTGCGGTAATCGGAAGTGTCCCCACCTGAGCTGCAAGCGTTGTGAGGAACATTACTACAATTACCCTCAGGTATTGTTTCCCCGATTGCTGCAACTTATCCAGTTGATTCTTAAAAATATTCTCAAACCTTTCGTAAAAGAAGACCATTGAAATGACGGCACAGAAAGACAGAATGAATCCCGGATCGAATAATTGTTTCGGCTCGTAAATCAATATTATCAAAGCTGAAGCGCCGACAATATTATAGAAATTACTTTTTCGCTGAATATTAACTGCTATCAGAAATAATATCCCCATAATGGTTGCACGAACTATAGAGGCAGGAGCGCCTGTGAAGAAACAATAGAAAATTAACGCAGGTATCATGAAATAAATCCTGTACTTTTCGGGAACTCTGAATAGTGTTAGAATTAATGTGATGGTAATTATTATGTACGCAACATTGAGACCAGAAACAGCAATCAGGTGCATTACACCGGTATTGATGAATGCTTCTTTCATTTCATCTGAGATATCGCTGCGTTCGCCGGTTACAAGTCCTTTGAGGTAAGCCGATTTATCACCTTCAAGATGACGATCTATATTGTTCAGCGCGAACTCTTTCGCGGGATAAAGTATGTGCTGCCTGAAATAATCCAGATTTTCGTGTGAAATAATCTTAAGTTTTCCGTAACCGAAAACATAAAATACTTTATATACATCGTGCAATCGGAGGTATCTCCTGTAATCAAATTCTCCCGGATTCCTTTCGCCGAACCCCTCAGACAACTTGCCCAACATCGATATGCGATCGCCTGGCTTCAGGACAGGTTGAACTTTTTCCGGTGAGTAAATATTTTTTCGGATATTGACTAATACATCACCGGTTACCGGGATTGAATCGTAACTCGTAACCAAGGTTTCCGAAGCTAAAACAAACCTGATTCGTGTACTATCATAAAATGGTAACTCGGTAATCGTACCAATGAGTTCGTAAGATGCCCTGTCGCGTGTATCCGGAATATTTGCGATAGAGTTTTCCGGCAAATAGTTTAAAGTAAAGTTCACGCGGTAGAAACCTATAATAAAAATTACTACAAAAGTTAAAATCTGAATTGTAAAATCCGCCCTGCGATATAGATAAAAGTAAACTCCAAAACACAGAATTAAAAAGAAAAATGGGATTGTATATAATAGCGGTAAATTAAATTCTGCTCCGAAAAGTATTCCGGTGCAAAGAATTATCGCTGATTTGAATGCAGGTATTACTCTTAATTTCTCCATTTGGTGAATTATAACCATACCAGATTTATTTTTCACCGACTTTATTGAAACGTCTTTAATTTTTATTTTACAGAATGAACGTTGTCAATTTAATTAAAAAGAAAAAATACGGTGGTGAGCTAAACTATCAGGAGATCGAATATCTGATTTCCGGCTACACTAACGGAGAAATCCCGGATTATCAGTTCTCCGCATTTTTAATGGCGGTAAACTTTACCGGAATGACAGAAAGCGAAACTTATTACCTGACTGAGATTATGATACAGAGCGGGAAAGTAGTTGACCTTTCGCATATAAATGCACCCAAAATTGATAAGCATTCGACCGGTGGGGTTGGCGATAAGATTTCACTATTACTTGCGCCGCTCGTAGCTGCTTTCGGAATAGCTGTACCTATGATATCGGGTAGAGGGCTTGGTTACACAGGTGGCACACTGGATAAACTTGAATCAATTCCGGGATTCAAAGTTAATTACTCAACTGAACAGTTTGTAAATTTTATTGAAAGTTCTGGGTTGTGTATGATTGGACAGACGGACGAACTGGCTCCTGCTGACAGGAAGATTTACGCATTACGCGATGTAACCGGTACGGTTGACTGTCGTCCGCTTATTGTCGCTTCTATTTTATCCAAGAAAATCTCAGAAGGTACAGATGCAATTGTTTTCGATGTAAAACTTGGTAGTGGTGCAAATCTACCCGATACTGAAGCGTCAAAAGATCTGGCAAAACAACTTATAACCGTGGCTGGTAAGATGGGTAAAAAATCTATCGCGGTATTGAGCGATATGAATTGTCCGCTTGGGTATAAAATCGGAAACTGGCTCGAGGTGGAGGAATGCCTTGAAATAATGGGAGGGAAAAAAGTTGACGATGTGGTTGAAGTTAACAACGTACTTGCTGGTGCAATGTTTAAACTTGCTGGTAAAGTAAATTCAATTGAAGAAGGGAAAAAGATTTCAGAAGATGCGATTGTATCGGATGAAATGAAAGCTAAGTTCAAAACTATGGTCAGGCAACAAGGTGGTGATATGAGTTACGTGAACGACTGGAAAAATTTAAAACGCTCAGAAAAGTTTTACGAAATAAAGGCTGATTCACCGGGATATTTAAGCCGGATGGACGCACAAAAATTTGGTTTAGCTTCCGTAGAGCTTGGCGCAGGGAGAAAAAAAGTTACCGATAAAATTGATCACCTTGCAGGGATTGAGTTGTTAAAAAAGCCCGGAGATAAGGTGCAGCCGGATGATATTATCTGCAGGTTGTTCGCTCAATCGCAGGAAAGGATTGAACAGGCGGTTAAATTTCTTGATGATGCAATTCAAATAACACCGGAGAAACCTTTGGAAAGAAAATTAATAATAGATATTTTTGAATGAATTCCACATAAAATGAGTAATCAATCCCTGAAAATATTTTGTGTGACTGTATTTCTTTTCACCACATTGTTGTTACTTTCCTGCAGGAACGACAGTATCTCCGAAGTTATCAGGATAGACGGTGAAATGGTTTTAATCCAGAGGGTAATTGACGGTGATACGTTTGAATTGCCGGACGGTCGGAAAGTCAGATTGCTGGGGATTGACACACCTGAGAAATTTAATAATGAAAAATTAAAGAATGAATATGCTTCACCTGAAGACCGGTTAGTAATTATGAAACTTGGAGAATTATCCTCAGATTATGTTACCCGGATGATTGAAGGTAAAGAGGTTATACTTGTCCCGGAAGAAAATTATGAAGACACTGACCGGTACGGCAGATTGCTCAGGTACGTTTATTTACCGGATGGTACATTGATAAATGCGAAAATCATTGAGGATGGATTCGGAGAGGTTTATGAAAAATATCCTGTATCCAAAACAAATGAGTTCAGAAGTTTGCAAGTCCAGGCGCGTGAAAACAGTCGCGGGCTTTGGGGGGACATTGAAGGGCTTAAAAATTTCCGTTAAACTAAATATACTAAAATGAAAAAAGCAAATTTGTTTCTCAGAAATCTTTTCCCATTGGTTCTGTTATTAATTGCGGTTGCAAGTTGTGACTTTTTAAAGGGTGGAGATAGTCTTTACTTCTGTGAGAAATATATTCCAGCAACTGATGATTGCGAAGGGAAAAGTACTAAGTACACAACAGGAACGCTAACTGTTATGGTTAAGTTGTCAAAACCTATCGGAGAGACTGATGTGAACATAAACATCACCGATCTTTCCTCGGGAAAGGTTGTAGAAACTATTCCGTTTACGGTTACTGCTGACATGGATTACATTTATTTTGATAACGTAGCATTTGAACAACCCGGAAAATACAAAGTAAGTCTGTTGAAAAAAGATAATACTGTTGTCGTATCAAACGAGATCGAAATTATTTAATTCGTTTTACAAATGATGAGAAAACTTCTTGGTTCACTAAAGCTTGCTTTAGTTCTTTTTGTATTCAATTTCGGATTAGCTAAAGCAAGTGATGATCCATTACCGAAAAAATATATTTACCCTTCTATTGAAATGTTGAGATTTAAGGTTATGGATTTAAAGGACGATGAAGAGTTTAAGTTTAAGCCGTTTGAGAACTGGAGCCCGTTAATGACTGAAGTGCGTTCAGGTTCTCTTGAGCGTGAAGTTGCAGTTACGAAAATGAAAGAGCTTGTTAATTTACTTAAGGTGTTTTCAGAATCAGGTGATATCGGAGTTTACTCTGAATCTGAATGGGTATTTCCTGTTAGTGGTTACGATGCATCGTCAATTGGTGGAGTTAATGGAAGTGGTTATAGACCGGGCGGATTTGATTTCTTTACCTCAGGAAGTGGAATTCATCCCGCACATGATATTTTCATTCGTGACAGGGATCAGGATTGTATTGATGATATTACAGGTAAATCGGTTGAGATTCTCTCAATGAGTGGTGGTATTGTAGTTGAGACGCGCATCGGCTGGTCACCTGAGATGGACACCAGAGGTGGAAACTTTGTGTACGTTTTCGATAACTACACTGAAGGTTTTTTCTATTATGCTCACATGAAAGAAGTTTTTGTTAAGGTCGGTGAAATTGTGGCACCGGGATCTGTACTCGGTACAATGGGACGAACAGGATTAAATGCTTATCCTTCGAGGTCACCAACTCACCTGCATTTAATGTATGTAAAATCTTATGAAGGTGATCTTCAGCCTGAAGATGTTTACCAAGAGCTTTTAAATTCTAAAATCACAAATTAAAAATGCCAAAGGAAAAGATAAAAGACACAGCGATTACATTTGATGATGTGTTATTAGTCCCCGGGAAGTCATCGGTTTTACCGCGTGAAGTGGATTTGAAGTCAAAGTTAACCAAAAATATTGAAGTAAATATTCCACTCATTACGTCCGCGATGGATACGATTACAGAAAACGAAATGGCGATAGCGATTGCACGAGAAGGTGGGATAGGGATTATACACAAGAATATGAGCATAAACCGACAGTCGTCTGAGGTTGACAAGGTAAAACGAAGTGAAAGCGGGATGATTTTAAACCCGGTAACGCTGACTGCGGAGCGTACAATTGGAGAAGCGTTGCAGACGATGGAAGAGTTTAAGATTTCCGGGTTTCCGATAGTTGACCACAATTACAAACTCATTGGTATTTTGACCAATCGTGATTTAAGGTTCGAACCGGATGTTGAAACATCGATTGAAAGTATCATGACTAAGGATGCTTTAATCACTGCGCCTGTCGGAACAAATCTTGAAAAAGCGGAAAAAATTCTCCAACGTTATAAAATTGAAAAATTGCCCGTAGTTGATAAGAGCGGAAAGTTGAAAGGTCTGATTACTTTTAAAGATATACAAAAGCGGAAGAAATTTCCGATAGCATGTAAAGACAAGTTTGGGCGATTGCGTGTAGGTGCTGCCGTCGGGATTACTTCAGATACGCTGCAAAGGGTGAGTGAACTTGTCAAAAGCGGGGTTGATGTAATCGTGGTTGATACCGCACACGGACATTCAAGAGGTGTTCTGGAAATGATCAGCCGGATAAAGAAGGATTCCGTGGTTGAATTGATTGCCGGTAACGTTGCGACTGCCGAAGCTACTTACGATCTGATAAAAGCAGGAGTAGATGGGATTAAGGTTGGGATCGGTGCGGGTTCAATTTGTACAACGAGGGTTATAGCCGGTGTGGGAGTTCCGCAAATTTCGGCAATAATTGAATGTGCAAAAATCGCTGCAAAGTACGGTGTTCCGGTTATAGCCGACGGTGGAATTAAGCAAACGGGCGATGTACCGAAAGCAATTGCAGCTGGCGCAGATACGGTCATGCTAGGCGGTATGTTCGCAGGAACAGATGAATCTCCGGGTGAAAAAGTTTTATACGAAGGCAGAAGTTATAAGGTTTACCGTGGTATGGGTTCAATCGAAGCAATGAAGGAAGGTAGTAAAGACAGATATTTTCAAGACGTGGAAGACGATGTGAAAAAGCTTGTGCCGGAAGGGATTGAAGGAATAGTTCCGGCAAAAGGACCACTTAGTGATACCGCATATCAAATCATCGGAGGCTTGAGGGCTGCAATGGGTTATTGTGGTGCGAAGAATATTAAAGAAATGAAAAGTAAAACAAGGTTCGTCAGAATTACGAATGCGGGGCTAAGGGAATCACATCCGCATGATGTAAAGATTACTAAGGAAGCGCCTAATTACACTTTAAGATAATTTTTAAATTATCCTGAAATTTTGATTAATTTATATTTCAGTACAAGGAAATCTTTTTCGTACTTTTAAAAATTTAAAATGGACTATAATACACTTCAAAACTTCTATAGCGATTGGGCTTTTGAATCAGATATAATGGCTAAGTACTTTGACCAATTGACGGATGAATCATTAATGCAGAAAGTATCTCCCGACGGTCGTAACCTTGGTTTCATTGCATGGCATTGTGTAACGACAATCAACGAAATGATGAGTCAAACCGGTATAAAAGTAAATTGTCCGGAGGTGGGTTCTGAACCTTCCTCGAGCGCAAATGAAATACTATCGGCATTTAATGTTGCCTCGGAATCTCTGATTGAACAATTAAAATTAAACTGGACTGATGATTCACTTCAACAGGAAGATAATATGTACGGTGAAAATTGGAAACGTGGAAAAACACTGAACGTTTTAATTGCGCATCAAACTCACCATCGTGGTCAGATGAGCGTGCTAATGAGGCAGGCGGGGCTTAAGGTACCGGGTTCTTATGGTCCTTCGAAAGAGGAGTGGATTGAAATGGGCATGAATCCAATGAGGTAATACCTTTTTGAATTTTGTTCATATTAAAATGTACTATTTCCGGAGAACGGTAATAGAATTATTTTCAGCAAGACTGTTAAACTAACTTTGCACTATTTTCAAAAAAATTGGTTTTAGACTTTGTGAAAAAGAAATAAGAATTAGAGTGTCTGACGACTTTTGTACGCTTTAGTTATTATCTTTCTCCTAAAATAAATTCAAATTTCAAATTAATAAAAGGATTATGAATTACGATCAAAATTTCATTCAGAGATATCAAGGTGATAGTTACACTCAGCCTCAGGTTGCAGCACAATCGCGAACTTTTCTACTCAACGTGTATAACTGGATGGCGATGGGACTCGCGATAACGGGCATTATAGCATATGGAATGTATGCAACCAATCTCGTTTATTACGTTGCCACTAACCCGATTATTTATTTCGGACTATTTATACTTCAACTCGCAATTGTGGTTGGCTTGTCGTTCGCAATGAACAAGATAAATTCATTACTGGCAATTGCGGCTTTCTTCCTGTATTCAGTGCTTACAGGTTTAACGTTTTCTGTATTGTTCCTTGTTTATACCGGAGCTTCAATCGCATCCACTTTCTTTATTTGTGCGGGGATGTTTGGAGGTGTTAGTGTTTTTGGTTACGTAACCAAAATGGATCTTTCCAGAATAGGCGCTTTTCTCTTTATGGCGCTTATAGGATTGATTATTGCTTCAGTTGTAAACATGTTCCTCAATAGCGATATCCTTTACTGGATTATCAGCTATGTCGGGGTTCTTATATTTGTAGGGCTGACGGCATACGACACTCAGAACATTAAAAAAATGTCTTACTCAGTTGACGGTGCAAGTGAAGAGGGTAAAAAAGCTGCAGTCTTCGGCGCTTTGAAACTTTACCTTGACTTCATTAATATGTTTATTTTTCTACTTCGCATTTTAGGAAATAGAAGGTAAATGAAATTCTTTAAAGAAGGCTTCAAGTTAAATTAAATTAATCTCAACCGTTTCTTTTTTATCGGGTAAAAAATATAAAGATGTAATTCAATCTCCGTTGTACCATCTTCTGACCACAAACCTTTTCCCATGGGTTGAATTCCAGTCATTAACTGGAGTTCTTTGTACCATGATTGAAGATAACCGGGAAACAAGATTCGATTTTTTCACACCGCTTTCCGGTATGCTTTCAATTACGGTAGTCGAGTCCAGTACGATCACGACATGTCCAGACCAAACAATGAGGTCGAGGGGACGTAACAATTCAGCTATCTGAACCTCGCTTAAAGACTCGATTAAGATTCCTGTACCGAAGTTCACCATTGCGGAGGTATTCCTTGGAATACAACCGTTCGATGCCTGATAGATTAGCCCGGAGCAGTCAACTCCTTTGAGGCTCCAGAGGTCTTCAGTATAATCGTTGATTACTCCGTTAGGTTTATAAAATTCTAAAAGTTGCGGAATCCCATCGGCGAAATTCCCTCCCCACATATATGGATAACCTTCCAAACTGTTTAGTGTTTTTATAATTTCATCTTGTGAGGGGATAATCTGTTTTCTCTCATCGGGACGTTCGCTATAAAACTTTACAAACCGGCTGTCAATATATAATTTTGAATTTTCTGAAGGATAATCGTTCGTCCTGACTTCGAGAATAAAGTGATCACCGTAGTTGAATATCGTATCAATTTCAAAAACAGTCCCGGGTAATGCAATCAACTCCATTTCTCTTATTATGCCTGATTCGTCAAGTTTTACGCTTTTTCCATCATAACCACCGAATACTGAATTGAAATCGTTCGTATTGAGAACCGGTGTAGGGATTACCGATACACAAAATCTACTTTCCTGTGCGTTGATATCTGCATTAAAAATTACTGAAAGTAAAATCAGAAAAAGAATTTTTCGCATTCTTAAATTAAATTGTTAAAGATTGTTAATAATACTAAATTGGCAATTATAATTTTTTATCTCAACATACATCCAAAGATATGAAAAATTTAACAGTCATCTGTATTGCGATATTGTTCACGTTTGAGTTGAATGCTCAGGTTGTAATCAACGAGATTATGTATTCACCGACAGAATCCTCAAACGAATGGTATGAACTTCATAATATCGGTCCGTCTGCGGTTGATATTCAAAATTGGAAGTGGAGGGATTTTCAAAATACATCGTTGAGAACAATTACAACTCAATCAATCCTAATCCAACCAGGAAGTTATATCGTTGTTTGCCAGGATTCAGCTAAATTCAAAACACAATTTCCGAATGTACCCGGCATTTATGTAGAATCCATGAGTTGGAGCAGTTTGAATAATTCCGGTGACGATGGTGTTGCATTATACGCTGTGGATAATTCTTTGGTTGATTCAGTAATTTACAATAATTCCTGGGGGGGAACAGGTGGAATCTCACTTGAAAGAGTAGATCCGAATGGACCATCAAACTCGCAATCGAATTGGGGTTCATCTGTTGCAGTTGAACGTGCTACTCCGAATCAGCGAAATTCAATTTCACCGCTTGGTAATAACCTTGTATTAAGTTCGTTTAGTATTACTCCACCTGATCCGTCAATTGGCGGCAGCATTCAGTTAAATTTGATCGTCAGGAATACAGGATTAAACAGCGCTTCAAATTTTTCATTGAATGTTTTCAATAATCCTGCGCTTGATACAAATTTACAGAATTCGACTTTGGTTACATCACAGCAATATTCGAATCTTAATTCAGGTGATTCAATTGTTTTCCCGTTTACGATTGATAATCTCGATAGTGGACTTAAGCAATATATAGGGCATGTTTACTTTCCGTTGGATGAGGATACAACTAATAATTTTCTTGTTAAACAGGTAACCGTAGGTGGAGGCCCTGTAATTACAACAGGGGTTGTTGTAAATGAAATCATGTATGCACCGCAATCTCCCGAACTTGAGTGGTTTGAAATATTCAACAATTCCAATGATGTCATTAATCTTCAGAACTGGAAATGGAAAGATGCAACTTCGACACTGAGAACGATCACAACAGATGCTGTAAATTTATCGCCGTTTGAGTACGCAATTGTTTGTCAGGATTCCGCTTCGATGCGACAGGTACATCCGGGTATTTCGGGTATTATTCTTCAGTCGAACGGATGGAGTGCGTTAAACAATTCGGGTGACGATCTGATTTTAATTGCGCCGAATGATGTGAGAGTTGATTCAGTGCCTTATCTGCCTGCCTGGGGAGGCAGTTCAAGAAATTCGCTCGAACGATTGAGCCCATCGGGATCGTCAATTGATCCGGCTAATTGGGCTACCTCAATTTCCTGCAATTTCTCAACTCCTAATATTGAAAATTCTATTTCCTCTCTCATTCCGTATGAGCGTGGTGATGTTTCAATAAATGAAATAATGTTCGACCCGTTCACCGGCGAAACTGAATGGATTGAGGTTGTAAATATTTCAACGAAAAATATCCAGGTTTCCGGATGGGTAATTGATGATAACGGTACGGGATACCAGATTGCAGATACCTGTGCTCAGATATTGTTACCGGGTGGATATATTGTCCTCGCTGGTGATACGACAATTTTTACCCGATATCCCGAATTAAAGGTACCGAATGAATATCGAAGGGTCGCAATTGCAGGTTCAGGCTTTAGTTTGTCAAATTCAGGTGAACCGATTGTCCTTAAAGATGCAGCGGGAAATGTGATTGACAGTGTCTATTATAATTCCAATTGGAAGAATCCCAATTTGTCTTCGTCAAAGGGAATTTCAATTGAGAGGATAAATCCGGTTCTCGGTTCGAACGATAGACAAAACTGGAGCTCTTGCACGAGGTCAATCGGAGGTACTCCCGGCGAGCGAAACAGCATTTATATTGATGCTGTTCCAACAAGTGAACAGATTTCAATTTCGCCAAATCCATTTTCACCCGATGGTGACGGGTTCGAAGATTTTACTATTATCAGCTATAAGTTCAAATCTCTCTTCTCTCAAGTTACAGCTAAGGTTTACGATGCAAAAGGAAGGCTCGTCAGAACGCTGGCAAATAATCAACTCAGCGGTGGTGAAGGTGAAATAATATTCAACGGTCTTGACGATGATAACAGGAAACTGAGATTAGGAATTTATATTGTCTATATTGAAGCAATAAATGATCAAGGTGGTATAGTTGAGTCCGTTAAAGCTCCGGTTGTGGTTGCCACTAAATTGTAATATTGTAATGAAGTTTAAAAGTGTATATACCTACCTAATCCTCGCCGTAGTAATATTTGGAATTTATTATAATTCTCTCGATAATTTATTTGTCTTTGACGATGAGAATCTAATAGTGGCAAATGAAAGCATAAAGGGAATAAAATTCATCCCCGATTACTTTGTTGGCGATGAAGGGTTTCATAAAGTTATCGGCAGATATTATCGTCCGGTTGTTTTTTCAACCTATGCGATTGATTATTCAATCTGGGGACTTGAACCGTTTGGTTTTCACCTTACAAATATTCTCATCCATACAATTGCAACTCTGGTTTTATTCTCGCTCCTTAAACAATTTTTCGGAAAAGATAAAACCGGTGTAACTGCAGCGCTAGCAGGTAGTCTTGTCTTTGCTGTGCATACAATCCACACGGAAGCTGTTGCCTGGATTAGTGGCAGAACTGATTCAATTGTTGCAATCTTTTACTTTGCATCGTTACTATACTTTATAAAATACAGGCGCGAAGGAAAAAGTAACAAGTTATTGTATCTTTCCGCAGGATTTTACTTACTGGGTTTATTTAGCAAAGAAATGATTTTTACATTTCCGTTGATTGCGATAATATATGATTTAATCATCGGAAAGCAAACGCTCAAAGCTCTGATAAAGAAACCTAAACCGTACATTTTCTTTATTGCAGTAACTGTTTTTTATCTGATTTTGAGGCACATGGTCTTAAGTGATTTCCCCGAAAGAGAGAACTATTTATATTTTATCGGCAAAGATAAACTAATCGTATTTGCAACTATGCTGAAGACAATTCCGACTTATCTGAAGCTAATGTTTTATCCAGTTAATTTGCTTTATCATTATAACGGCGTTATACCTGATGCAGAGAGTTTGACTGAATTTATTGTATTAGTTTCAGCTTTTGTTACCGTAGGATTTATTTTTTACGCTATAGAAGTCCGCGAAAATTTACCGATTTTATCTTTTCTAATTCTCTTCTTTTTTATTTCACTTCTTCCGGTTTTGAACATTATTCCGACAATGAACCTAATGGCGGAGCGTTTTCTTTACGTTCCAAGTTTTGCAATCGCATTATTCACTGGTTGGATTTTTTTCAAAATTAAAGATAATAAGTATAAGCCAGTTGCCGCGATTGGTTTGCTGGTTGTATTGATTGTATTAGCGCATTTGACGATTGAAAGGAATAAAGACTGGAAAGATAATGAAACACTGTTTGCAACTGCGGAGGGTGTAGAAGGGAATTTACTGCTTGTTAACGATGGTAACAGATATGCAAATAAACAACAATATGACGAGGCTGAGAAAAGGTACAAGCGGGCTATTGAAATTCGGGATAACTCGATTCTTGCACATCACAATCTTGGGTTAATTTATATGTTGAGGAATCAACTTGACTCTGCAGAGTACGAGTTTAAACGGGGGATTGAAATTGACCCGTTAGCACCGGACGGATATTTTCAACTTTCGAGTATTTACCGGATGAAAGGCGAACTCAAGAAAGCAGAAGAATATCTGAGTCAACTTCAGAAAATTGCACCGGATTATAAGGGGACATCTTCGCTGCTCGCGGGAATTAGAACCGGTATAGAACCGGATGTAGATTACGTTAAAAATCAGCTCGCAAATATTAAGGGAAGGCAGTCATACCAGTTTTTCGGGCAAGGGAAATACGACGAAGCTATTTCATTGTTAGAGGAGCTTATTCAATTGAAGCCGGAGAGTGCGTCAGGATATCTGAATAATTTAGCGATGGTATATGAAGCTAAGGGTGACCTCGATATGGCGTACTTAAAATTCAATGAAGCTATCGCGATTGATTCGAATAATCTAAGCGCTTTCTCAGGACTTGCAGGTGTCGAATCAAAACGTGGCAATAAACAGCACGCAATGGAACTTTACAAGAAATTGATTGCAATTAACCCGAACGATGAGATTTCAAAGATGAGATTAGATTCGTTACAAAATTCCAAGTAATTTGTAGTTGTGAAACTTAATTAAATGTGAGAACGTATTAGTTCTTAAAAAAATATGGTACACTTAACTCCGTTTTATTGGATTGGAACTATCGGGTTTATTCTAACAGCATTGCTGCATATTCCATTTAGGCTCTTGTTAAAATCTTCCGATGTTGATTTAATATTCTTCATCCAGTATCTAACTTTTGCCACTTTCTTGTCTCTCAGTGCGAGAGATTTGAAAAACAAAAGCGTGAAGTTAAAGGCGGACAAAAGTTAAATCAATCTTGTATTGAAAGTTTTATAACGTAATTTTTGTTGTGAAGAATATCCCATCAGTTTATAATAGATGGGTTTCGACTAGTGAAAAGTAAATTGAGTTTGCAACCGAAAACGATTATTTTTATTCGAGTTCGAAACTATAATCTAATAAGATATAAGTATTTCCCGTTCTGTTGCGGGATTCTTTTTTTGTGCGATACAGATAAGTTTATGTTTGATAGTATGTGTTATAATTTTAAGATGATTTGATAATGCAATAATGAGACAGTTGTTTGCTAACCAGTTTAAGGTTGATAAATATCAGTTGAACATAAATTCGGGGTGTAGTTCAGTTGGTTAGAGCACACGTCTGGGGGGCGTGAAGTCGGTGGTTCGAGTCCACTCACCCCGACCATAATGAAAGTCCTGACATAATCAGGACTTTTTTGTTGATGAAACTTTTTTGAGAATGGTTTCCTGTCAGTAGTAATAACAACAAAAAAATTAATTTAATTAAATCCGTTCAATGTTATTATTAATAAATACATACCTTGTCAATTTTCGGTTGCAGTAAACCTAAAAATCCTTCCCCCGATTTGACCAAAATGTTTTTCTTACTTTATATATAACTCTTACTGTTTTAACTTTGCAGTATGAAAAAATTTATACTGATTTTTCTTCTCGCTTACATTAATGTATCCGCACAGCAATTTCCAAGAGTACTTGTTGCAATTGCGCATCCGGATGATGATGCAGCTTTCGCAGGGACAGTTTACAGAATCACGCACGACTTAAATGGTGATGTTGATTATGTACTATTCACAAATGGTGAAGGAGGATATAAATATTCAACCCTGGCGGAAGACATTTATAATTTAAATCTGACTGACGAAGAGATTGGTAGAAAATATTTGCCGGCAATCAGAAAGCGTGAATTAATGAACGGTGGGAAAATACTCGGAGTGAGGAATTATTATTTCCTCGAAGAACAGGACCACAAATATACACTTGATATCACCGAAGTGCTTGATAGCGTTTGGAACACTCATCGGATTAAATCGGAACTCAAAAGAATAATCTTAAAAAATAATTACGATTATATTTTCGTTTTAATCTCCTCAGAGAAAACTCATGCTCATCACAGTTCCGTCGGTATTCTTACGTTAGAAGCGGTTTCGGAGCTAGAAAAAGAACAACGTCCGGTAGTGCTCGGAGGATATATTAGTGATTTAAGCGATACTGCAAAATTTGTTTACAGCGGAATGAAAGATTACCCCGTTACGTTCGTTGATGTTACTGATCCGGTATTTCAATTCGATAGAACTCAAAATTTTGGATTCAACGACAGGCTGAATTACAAAATTGTTGTAAATTGGTTAATCGCAGAACACAAGTCACAAGGAACGATGCAACTGTTAATGAATAAAGGTGATATTGAAAATTATGTTCTCTTCGATGTCAACGATAAATCCGAAATACCAAGAATCAGGTCAATGTTTGAAAAATTAAATGAACCATTTAAACGATGAGTCCAAAATAAAATAAGTAATTATTGTTTAGCGTTCAAACGACGATAATGACGTTATCCCTTCAATTAGTAACAATAATAAATTAAAATGAAATCTCATTTACAAAAAGTAATATATTTTTTATTCCCTGCAATATTTTTCGGATGTGCAACCGACGAGAGGAGATCGGTAGTTGTGTATTCCCCTCATGGCAAAGAAATGCTGACAGAATTTGAACAACGATTCGAAGCGATAAATCCTGATATAGATATTAAGTGGCTTGATATGGGATCACAGGAAATATTTGAGCGAATCAGAACCGAGCGTGAAAATCCGCAAGCAGATATTTGGTGGGGAGCGCCTGCTACAATATTTATGCAGGCGGAGAAAATGGATTTGCTGGAAATTTACAAACCTAGCTGGGCTGATAAAATATCTGATAATCATAAAAGCAAAGAAGGTGGCTGGTATGGAACGTTTCTTACTCCCGAAGTTATTGCTTACAATACTAACTTTCTTACAGCTGAGACAGCTCCGCAGGATTGGAGCGAACTCATTAACCCTATTTGGAAAGGTAAAATAGTCATTAGGAATCCGGTTGCCTCCGGTACAATGAGGGTTATTTATTGTTCAATTATTGCCGGTGCGGTTACAAAGACGGGTTCGGAAGAAGAAGGCTGGAATTGGCTTCGTTCACTGGACGTCAATACCGTTGCTTATACAGCAGATCCTGCTCAAATGTATCTTCGTCTTGCTTCTGCTGATTCACCGGTAACACTCTGGAACATGCCGGATATTATTTTACAATCACGAACGTATAATTATCCGTTCGGGTATATTTTCCCAAAGTCAGGTACGGTCGTTTTGACTGATGGAATAGCATTAATAAAGAATTCAAAAAATCAGGAAGCTGCAAAAAAGTTTTATGAGTTTATTACTACTGAGGAGAGCCTGATACTACAAGCCGAGAAATATTTCCGGATTCCGGCGCGAAATGACTTGGATAAATCCAGACTTCCCGAATGGATTCAAGATGCCAGCTTTGAAGAAAAAGAAATTGACTGGCAACTCTTGTCAGATAATGAATCAGACTGGATGCGCAAATGGGAAAATGAAATTAAGGGTAAGGGTAGCGATGCCCTTCGTTAGTATTAATAACGTTAGCAAAGAGTTTGAAAGTCAGAAGGTTCTCGATTCTGTTTCGTTAGAAATCGTAAAAGGGGAGTTCTTCTCACTTGTAGGACCGAGCGGTTGCGGAAAAACCACATTGCTTAGAATTATTTCCGGTCTTGAAACTCCTACGTCTGGAAAGATTATTCTTGATGGAAATGATATTACTTCAATACCGGCCGAGAAAAGAAATATTGGAATAGTTTTCCAGAACTACGCCCTTTTTCCGCATATGAGCGTATTCAACAATATTGCGTACGGTTTAAAAATCAGAAAATTTGATAAATCTTCTATAAAATTAAAAGTTGAAGAAGTATTGCGTAAAGTAAAAATGTCGCACAAGCAATATTCACCTGTAACAGAGTTGAGTGGTGGCGAGCAGCAACGGGTATCGTTAGCGAGAGTAATTGTAAACGAACCGGAACTTGTATTATTTGATGAACCGCTATCGAATCTTGACTATGCGTTGCGACTTGAAACCCGCAAGGAAATAAAAGTTCTTCAACAAAATCTTGGAATAACCTCGATATACGTTACACACGATCAATCTGAAGCATTGGCACTTTCGGATAGAATTGCGGTGATGAACAACGGTGTTATTATGCAAACGGGAAAACCTGAAGAAGTCTATAATAATCCGGTTAATCAGTTTACTGCAGAGTTTATCGGGCATTACAATATTTTTTCAGCAGTAGAATTTCAACATATTTTCGGGAATAAATCAAATGTAGGGAAATATTATGCAGTATTGCCTGAGAAAATCATTCCTGTTCTAGATCCAGAAGGATTATGCACTGTAGAGAGTGTTCAGTTTAATGGTTTTTTTTTAGAAGTTCAGGTTCAATGTAACAATACACGCGTAAACCTTCTGGTTACACAGAACGGGGGTCAAAAGCTCTCCGCAGGTGATAGGGTTCACCTGGCTTTAAGAAGTAACTTCGATTTCAGAGAACTCAGCGAATGAAAAAAATATCATTACCCAACCTAATTTTACTTTCCGTAATTCTCTTTTTTCTTGCTGGATATGTCGGTTACCCGCTTTACGCAATCATTTCCGAGAGTATTAAAACACCGGATGGAATTTCTTTTTCTGCGTATTCAAAAATATTTGATGGCAACGTGTTTGTTGCGTTGAAGAATTCACTATGGCTTTCATTAATTACAATAGCGGGAAGTTTATTGATTGGACTAATTCTATCAGCTACATTGTTCTTTTTAAAAATTCCGTTAAAAAGTTTTTTCTCTACACTTTTTCTGATTCCGATCGCAACACCACCAATTGTAAGTGTTACAGCATTTGCTTATCTGCTTGGTGAGTACGGACTTTTAACCGGATTTCTGAAAAAATATTTTGCGCAGTCAACTAATTTTGCGATTGATGGATGGCCGGCAATTATCTTAATTCACCTCTATTCGTTTTATCCGTATTTCTTTCTTTTCATTTCGAACTCATTAAAAAAGCTCGATGCTGATATTTTAGATGCATCGAAAATTCTCGGGGCAAGTAAATTAACAACCTTTGCGAAGATTGTAATTCCACATATCTCTACTTCGGTTATTTCGGCAACAATTATTGTTTTCATGGCAAGCATGGCTTCGTTTTCTGCACCGTTCATATTCGGAAGTAGCGAGAGGTTCGTTACGACGGAAATTTATTCCGCAAAAGTAAATAACGATTACACTCTCGCAGCAGTCCTCGCAGTTATGTTAACTACTATTTCTGTTTTTTTCCTTGCAGGTGTAAGATATTTTGACCGTTTCGAAAAAAATTACGCCTCAAAAGGAGTAACAAAAGTTTATAATGTCGAAATGAAAAAGCGAATGAGTATCCCCGGATTTATTATCTCGATAATAATTTCAGTATTTGTTCTGTTGCCGGTGTTAGCTCTCGCTTATTTGTCGTTTCTGCCGGAGGGTTCACTCATGCGGGATGTTTTAATTGAAAAATTTACTTTTGAAAATTACATTAATATGTTTACCCAACCGGAATTATTCTCACCATTTCGAAACAGTATTCTGATGTCTTTGGTATCCGTGCTAATGTCGCTTTTCATCGGAATCAGTGTTGCAGTATTGGTTGCTCGTGAAAATATTCCCGGAAAACGGTTAGTTGAAATATCGTCAACATTACCCTATGCAATTCCCGCTACAGTTGTTGCTTTGGCTTTTATCATCAGTTTTAATACACCAACTATATTCACCGGATTTAATGTATTAGTCGGAACGTTTTGGATATTACCATTAGCTTATGCGGTTAGAAATATTCCCATTGTTACACAATCTGCGATTGCAGGAATGAAGTTGATTAATCCTGATCTCGAAAGTGCATCCCGTTCACTTGGGGCGGGTCGGTTAAGGACAATGTTTAAGGTTACAGCACCGTTGCTATTGCCGACAATTATAAATGCATCATTACTTGTTTTCATCGCTTCGGTTGGTGAATTTGTCGCAACAATTTTCCTCTACACTTATGAAACTAAAACCGTCTCAGTTGAAATTTATTCACATATGAGATTGTACAATACCGGTACTGGAGCATCGTACGGGATGTTGTTATTCTTTATAGTGATGCTTATTGTTTACATTTCAAGAAAGACAATAGATAGAAGCGTTCGCGTGTGACGAACTCGAATGGAATAAAATCAAAATTGTAAAGGTTTTTGGGACAATTGAAAAAAATTGTTGCCAAAACCTGATGAATTAAAATTGCACTCCTAAGTAAGGGAACAGTTCGTGGAAAGTATTCAATTTTTAAAAAGTAAAATCACCTCGTTAAAATAATTCTTGAATTTAAAAATTCAACCCCGTCAATTTTTGAATAGAACTCAACAGTAACTGAACCATCATTGTTAAATTTTTCTGTTTGTCTGAAATTTGATGGTTCACCGGTCATTGGATCTATCATTGAACCTGTAAAAGTAACCTGATTGAGTTCATCGTTAATAGTACCGGTCGAATAAGCAATTCCTGTTCCCATATTGTCTATCCAAACCGCATTGAACATTTTCGTCGCATTGTCATAACCTTCAATCAACATGCCTTCGAATGGCATTCCCATCATGTTCCCCTCCTGTTTCAGCATGAGATACCTTCCACCGAATATCATTTCTCCGTTTGCCGTATAGTTGTTAACTATTGGTTCAGTGTCAGGTGCCATCCAGAATGTAGCATTAACGTTCCATTTACCTACGGCTTTTGCAAGGTACTCGTGCATATCTCCCGGTGTCATGTAATCAATCCATTTTTGCATTGAACTGTCGGTCTGTGAAAATGAAACTTCATTAAAAATTAAAAAAGTAATCAGGCAGGATAATATGATTGCGATCTTTTTCATATCTGTATTTTTATTTTACTAAAAAATTTTAAGCAAAATTAAAAATAAATCTTTTAAAAATCCAATCATCAAACATAAGTGAACAATAAAATAACTGTCCAAAAATTAATAATCTAAAACAATAGGTATGGAGTGAACGGATTGATGATTTGATATCGGCACGGACAAAAAAAATCCCGCTAGTGAGAGCGGGATTAAGATTGCTCGAGGAGGGGGACTCGAACCCCCAACCCTTCGGTTAACAGCCGAATGCTCCACCATTGAGCTATCCTCGAAACAAGTTACAAAGTTAATTTAACTTTATTTCTTTTTCAATGAACTAATGTTATGAAATTGAAAATTTCAGCAATATGAAAATTTATTGGAAGCAAACTTGAATTTTATGTTAATTGTTTGGAATCTGGATTTTATAAATTCACTTATATTTGAACTATAAAGCAATTAGTTTTGTAAATTAATATCCAATTGAACCAGCCTATTACAGTTTCAGAATTAAATGCGAGGATAAGGTCAGTTCTTGAGAACGAGTTCACTTTCGTTTATGTAGAAGGTGAAATTTCGAACTTCAAGAAGCACTATCCTTCAGGTCATTTTTATTTTGTCCTTAAAGATTCGAAATCGCAGATTCAGGTTACGATGTGGAGAGCGGTCAATGAGAAGTTAGGTTTTACACCTGAAGATGGAATGAAAGTAATAATTAAAGGACGAATCAGGCTTTACGCGTCAAGGGGAATTTATAACATAGAAGCATTTGACATAAAGTCGGTAGGGATTGGAGAATTACAGCTTGCATTTGAGGCATTAAAAAATAAACTATTTAAAGAGGGATTATTTAATGAAGAGCATAAGAGGGAAATTCCGAGATTTCCAGAGCAGGTAGGGATTTTAACTTCAGAAACGGGAGCGGTAATAAAGGACTTCATTAAAATTACATCACGGCGGTTTCCTCTTACGGAGATTTTACATATTCACGCTAATGTGCAGGGATTATTCGCCGCACCGGAAATTGTAAGAGCAATAAAAATTCTTAACAAACCGGAATTTCAACCTGATGTGATTGTAATAGCAAGAGGTGGTGGTTCACTTGAAGATTTATGGTCGTTTAACGAAGAATCGGTTGCGCGCGCTATTTATGCTTCTGATGTCCCGGTAGTCAGCGCGATTGGTCATGAGGTTGATTATACAATCTGCGATTTCGTTGCCGATCTTAGGGCGCCAACACCATCTGCAGCTGCGGAATTGATATTTCCCGATTCACGTGAATTACTTGAAACAATAAAACGTTTTGAGTATACTCTGCATTCCCTTGTTGATGTTAAAATATCAACATTGAAATCGTCACTTGATGAAATTGAAAAAAGCTATGTACTCAAGCGCCCGGGAAATATAATGTCGGAGTTTATGTTTAATTTAGATCACTATCAGAAAAAACTTGAGAGGATAGTAGAACAGAAATTATTTAGTTACAATAATGGTTTAAAAAACTTTGAACGTTATATTCACGGAATCAATCCCAAATTAAATTTAAAGAGGGGTTATTCTATCGTCAGAAAATCAGATAAAATTATTAATGACTCGAGGCTTTTACGAGCGGGTGATGAAATAGAAATTGAGTTTGCCGACAATATAAAAAAATCTAAAATAATCTGATGGCTAAAAGGAGATCATCAAAAAAAGGTACGTTTGAAGAATCTTATACAAAGCTTGAGGAAATTGTTCAAAATCTTGAAAATGAAAGCGAAAGTATTTCCATTTCCGACCTCATTGAAAATTACAAAGAGGGTTTAATGCTCTTAAAAATTTGTCGTACTAAACTTAAAGAAGCAGAATTGCAGATTACAAAAATCAAAAATGATGATGAATAAAATGAAAGATGCCCAATACGATATCAGGGATACGAAATTTCTGAAAGATATCAATTACCCAATTGACCTGAAAAAGTTGAATCTCATGGATCTTCGTGTACTGTCGGATGAACTGCGGGAATTCCTGATAGATACAATCTCGAAAATCGGTGGACACTTAGGTGCATCTCTAGGAGTATGCGAACTTACACTTGCTTTGCATTATGTTTATAATACACCTAGCGATAAACTGATTTGGGATGTAGGTCATCAGGGATACATTCATAAAATTTTAACCGGTCGAAAGGAGGCGCTAAAGACAATCCGGCAAAAAGGAGGGATAAGCGGTTTCCTTAAGCGGTCGGAAAGTGAATACGATGTATTTGGTGCGGGTCATGCTACTACGTCAATCTCTGCCGCACTTGGTATTGCCGCTGCACGGGATTTTCAGAAACGCGATTACAAAGTTGTTGCTATTATCGGTGATGGTTCGATGACGGGCGGGATGGCCTACGAAGCTATGAATAATATCGGATTGCTGAAAAAAGATATTACTGTCATACTTAACGATAATAAAATGTCAATTGCACCGAATGTTTGGGCATTGCAGAATTACTTTAACGAGCTTATGACGAACGAGGCATTCAATAAACTCAGATCGAAAGTTTGGGATTTAACCGGAAGTCTCGATGAAAAATACAGTGACAGGATAAGGAAATTCGCTTCAAGGATTGAAGGTGGTGTAAAGAGCGTTGTAACACCCGGAATGCTTTTTGAAGCTTTGGGATTCAGATATTTCGGACCGGTAAACGGGCACAATGTTGTAAACCTTGTAAAAATTCTCGAAGACACAAAAAAAATGAGCGGCCCGATTCTTTTGCATATCCTGACTGAGAAGGGGAAAGGGCCATCGTTTGCAGCTGAACATCCGCAAAAAATTCATGCGCTTACCCCCTTTGATAAAACTACAGGCATTGAGCACAAGAAATCTACAGTACCGTCTTATACAAAAATTTTTGGTACCGCACTTACAGAACTTGCGAAAAGGGATAAAAAGATAATTGCAATTAATGCCGCTATGCCAGATGGAACCGGCTTGTCGTTAATTCAGAGTGAAATTCCTGATCGTTATTTTGACGTCGGAATTGCAGAACAACATGCTGTTACTTTTGCTGCCGGTTTAGCGACTGAAGGTTACACACCTGTTTGTGCTATTTACTCTACTTTCCTCCAACGAGCTTTTGATCAGATTGTTCACGATGTAGCCATTCAAAAACTACCGGTGATATTCGCAATGGATCGCGCAGGTTTAGTAGGGGCTGATGGTCCAACTCACCATGGAACTTTTGATTTAACTTATTTGAGGTTGATTCCCGAAATGGTGCTGATGGCTCCTAAAGATGAAAAAGAATTGCGCGATATGTTGTACACTGCGACCTTGTATAAACGTGGACCCGTTGCGATTCGATATCCACGCGGTAATGCGTTAGGCGTGGATTGCGGTGAATTTGAGAAAATTGAAATTGGTAAGGCAGAAGTAGTAAGGAACGGTAAAGACGCTGTAATTTTAGCTATAGGGAATATGGTGGATAATTCTCTAAAAGCAGCAGAAATTTTGCATGAAAGGGGAGTTGAAGTTGAAGTTGTAAACATGAGATTTGTTAAACCGCTTGACTCGGAAATGTTGATGGATATATTCAACAGATTTGATAAAATTATGACGATTGAAGATAACACAATTATAGGAGGATTTGGAAGTGCAGTATCGGAATTTGCTACTATGCATAATTATAAAAATGATATTTTCATTCACGGAATTCCAGATCGGTTTATTGAGCATGGAAAACCTGAAGAACTACATTCTGACCTGAAGCTCGATGTAAAAGGAATCTCTGAAATTATAGGCTCATTGTTAATAAGGAAAAATGTTGAATCTGAAAAGTAAAATTGTTCTGACGGTTTTAATTATTCTGACAGGACTTGTATATAATGGTTGTACCAAATCCAATCCTGTTACATCAGACCAAGTCGATGTTCAGTTGATATATGAAAACAGTGGAGTTGTTGATTCACTCACCGGCATTTGTTCAGCATTTCAAATAAGAAACTATTTTATCGAATTACCGCAATTGCAAAACTGCGATAGCCTCCGGATATGTTTTACTGCCGGGACTGATGGTGATTTATCGAACATCGAATTTTTTGCAATGAGTAATTCAAACTTGATACGAATTTACAATATCGAAGGGTTAACGATAAACAACGTAAAGCAATTTGATGTCAGTTTGCCTGTAGGGTACATGAATAATCTGCAGCTAAGATTAAAATTATTCGCTTCGGTTTGTACAGGTCAAACCTACCACCTTTACATGAAAGATTTAAGAATTTATTCAATAAATTAAATGTCACTGAATACGGATAATATCATTTTGAATAACCGGATGACCCAGGAAAACCTCAAAGATAAAGGAAAATCCGATAAAAGCGTTTACATTGAGACCTATGGTTGCCAAATGAATTTCTCAGATACTGAAATCGTACTTAGCCTGATGAGTGAATTTGGTTACACTCAAACAATGCAACCGGAAGGTTCCGATGTTATATTGATAAATACATGCAGCGTCCGCGAACATGCGGAAACAAAAATTTACAATCGCCTCCAGCATCTCAAACCATACAAGAAAAAAAATCCCAATCTGATTGTAGGTATAATTGGTTGCATGGCAGAGAGGCTCCGGCAGGAACTTTTGGATAATTATCCGATTGTAGATTTGATTATAGGACCTGATGAATACCGTAAAGTCCCGCACCTGATTGAAAGTGTTGTTGAAACCGGTGAAAAGGGAATTGCCGTCAAGTTATCGAGGGTTGAAACTTACGATGATATTACCCCGGTGCGTAAGGATGGAGTAACTGCATTTCTCTCTGTAATGCGGGGTTGTGATAAATTCTGTACGTTTTGTGTCGTACCATTTACACGAGGCAGGGAGCGCAGCAGAAATTTCAATACCGTTGTTGACGAAGTAAAAATGCTTTTTGATCAAGGTGTAAAAGATGTAACTTTATTAGGTCAAAACGTAAATTCATATCGATTCGATGGAAAAGATTTTTCAGATTTGTTGAGAGCCTGTGCCAGAGCAGTTCCGGAAGTGCGAATTAGATATACGACCTCTCATCCGTACGATTGCAGTATGAAACTGCTTCATACAATGGCAGAGCATGATAATATTTGCAAATACATTCACCTGCCAATTCAATCGGGTTCTGACCGGATACTTAAATTGATGAACCGATTATATACTGTCGAAGAGTATATGGCAGTAATGCAAAAAGCCCGTGAGCTCATGCCGGAGATTGGGTTATCAACGGATATCATTTCTTGTTTTCCGACTGAAACCGAAGATGACCACCTGCTGACATTGAAGGTTATTAATGAAGTTAAATATGACGGTGCATATACATTTTTGTATTCAAAGCGCGAGAATACCAAAGCATCAAAGATGGAGGAGAGTATATGCGAAGAGACAAAAAAACGACGACTCGATGAAATCATCGAACTTCAGCGGGAAATATCTTACAACATTAATTCTAAACTTGTCGGAAAAACGAAAAAAGTTTTGATTGAGACAGTGAGTAAAAAGTCGGATGATTTTTTAATGGGCAGAACGGACTGCAACAAATCAGTTATTATACCCAAGCGCCAAACTTTTGTTGACCAAAATGGAAATCTGGATATTCCGAAGGAATATTCACCCGGTGATGAGGTAAGCGTTAAAATCAATAAAGCAAATTCAGCAACTTTATTCGGTGAACCCGTATTAATTCGATAAATTGTTAAATATTCTTTTTAAGACAATCGGATTGGCAGTAAGGTTATTTCCGCTGAGGTTTTCACATCGCGCCTCTAAAGTGTTTGCTGTATTTTTTTTTATCTGATTCCCATCCGGAAAAAAGTTGCTGACGATAATCTGAAAATCTGTTTCCCTGAAAAGGATAAGCAATTCAGAGACAAAATAATCAAACAAGCTTACCGGAATTTATTTATTACTCTTTTTGAAATTTTATATTTCCCATCATTCGATAAATCTTCATTAACAAAGCTCATTCGTTACAATAATTATCAAGTCATGGATAAAGCACTTTCGGGAAAAAGGGGAGTTATACTTGCGAGCATGCATTACTCAAATTGGGAATTAACCGCATTTGCATATCCTTTCTTCTTCGGACAATCGCTTAATATAATTTACCGTACTCAGGCCGATACAAATATTAATAGAAGTATAAATGAGTACCGTGCAATAAGCGGGAACAACTTAATTGGAACAGGCGGTAGCCTACGTGAGATATTTGAAATTCTCAACTCGAACGGAATCGTCGCATTTATGGTAGATCAGTCCGCGAATCCGAAATATTCAGTGTATCCGGAATTCTTCGGCATTAAAACTGCGACATTTTCCGGTTCTGCAAAGATAGCACTGAAACTAAATGTACCTGTTGTTTTTGCTTACGGTGAGCGGATGAAGGATAACACATATAATATTACATTCAAAGAAATTCAAAATCCTTTCAAAAATGACATTGAAAGTTTAACGCAACAAATTCAGGCGGAAGTTGAGAGTGTTATAAAGAAAAATCCCGATCAATGGTTTTGGTTTCATCGGAGATTTAAGCACAGATTAAATGAGAAATCCTGAGAAAATATTAGTAATACAAACTGCATTTCTCGGCGATGTTGTCTTATCGTTGCCAATCGTACAGGTTTTAAAGAAAAGATTTATGAATGCAAAGGTTGATTTCATGTGCATTCCGGCAACTTCGAAACTACTCGAAGGTAATCAATACATTTCTGAGGTTATAATTTACGATAAAAGAAATTCAGCTCAGAGATTTCGGGGAATGTTTGACATCGCTAAGCGCCTCAAAAAGGAAAATTACAATATCGTTATTTCACCTCATAGATCGTACAGGACTTCAATAATCGTTAGACTTATCAAACCTGACCTTTCGATAGGATTCAATATATCCGGGTTAAGCTTTTTATACTCCGAGCGGGTTGAATACTTACAGTACGAGCATGAAATAATCCGTAACCTTTCATTGCTTACTCCACTTAATATATTCATTGACGATATAGTAAAACCGGAATTATTCCCGTCTCAGGTTCACAAGAGAAAAGTAGATGAAATTTTTCTTATTCATGAATTAAGCTATATAGACAAAATTGTTGCGGTCGCGCCAGGATCGGCTTGGTTTACGAAGAGATATCCACGCGAAAAGTTTCTGAATATTTTGAAAAAGTTATCTGACGACGGGATTAAAACTGTTCTTGTTGGTGGATCGGATGATACTGAGCTGAAAAATTACTTTGACATGTGGAAACCTGAACGTACGATTAACCTTATCGGTGAGTTATCAATTTTGGAAACGACAGAACTTTTAAAACGGTGTTCGATATTATTAACAAATGATTCTGCTCCTTTGCATATTGCAAACTCCGTTGGGACAGATGTAATCGCATTATTCGGTGCAACCATACCGCAGTTTGGATTTTATCCTTATGGTGATAACGATTTCATCTTTGAAACAAACGGTTTGAAATGTCGTCCGTGTAGCTTACACGGTGGGAATGTTTGTAAGATAAAAACTTTTGATTGTATGAATAAAATTGACGAACTTAAAATTTATTTCAAAATTAAAGAAAAACTCGCAGGCTTAGATTAAATATTTTTTCAACCGGTCGCGAATTTCACTTTCTGGTAACGGTTCATCGTTTGTATTCATCTCCGTTAATATTTCCCTAATTTTAATTTTTGCTTCAGATTTAAAATCATCATTTAGAAAACCCGAGAATATTGTTTCACCATCGAGAGCACGATTTATTTCGGAATGCTTGTTGCTCTCGTTTAGCTCTGTGTATAAAATTACACGGAACTCCCTGTTGTATTCATGTTCCCTGTAAATTTCAAACATGGTTTTGTCTGATTCAAATTTCATAGAAAATATTTTATTTTTGAATAATCCTTTTTACGTATTTACCAAGCATGTCAAATTCGATATTAACGATGGAATTTGGTTTAAGAAATTTCATATTTGTATTTTCAAACGTGTGTGGAATTACTGCAATTTTTATTGTTGTCTTTTCATCGTTATCATCAACAATATCGGCTACTGTTAAACTTATTCCGTTGACAGCAATTGAACCTACGTATATTACATTGTCACTAAACGATGATTTGAAACTAATGAAAAATTCCCATGTGCCCCCGAGATTATTAATGTTCATCACCTCACCAGTTGTATCAATATGACCTTGTACAAAGTGCCCGTCAATTCTCTTTTCAGGTTTCATTGCTTTCTCAAGGTTCACCTTGTTACCTGTCGAAAGCAAACCCAAATTTGTTTTTTGTAGTGTTTCATGTATTGCAGTGAAGTAGAATTTATCCGCATCGTTTTGTTCAACAGTCATGCATGCGCCATTAACAGAAATACTATCGCCTGTTCGAACATCGTGAAGGAAACCGTGTTTTTGCGGATTTATTGTAATCTTCTTATTCACTGAAGTATCGGTTGTTGAAATTACTTCACCGATTGTTTCTATTATACCTGTGAACATTTATAAATTATTAACTGATCGTTACCGATTGAACCAATGTAATATGGTTTAACTCTCATCAATGTTGAAATCCGTGTGGATTTAATTTCATCAAAAGCAGAAAGTCCTGCACCAATTATTACGGGAGCTGTAATTACTATGATTTCATCTGCCAAATTGTATTTTATGAACTCGGAAAATATGGTTGAACCACCTTCTACAAGAATGCTTGCAATACCAATTTGTCCGAGCTTTTTCAAAGAATCATTTAGATTTATAAACCTTGATTTACCCTTCACGTTAAGAATAAATTCCCCTTTGACCTTATTGTTTGTTAGAATCAGATAATTGTTATCGTTGAATATTTTGAATGTTTGTTTAAGATGTCTTCTCCCTTTAACAATCAACCGTAACGGATCCCTTCCTCTTACATTTCGTACAGTAAGTTCGGGGTTATCTTTTATAACAGTTTTTGCACCAACCAAAACAGCATCGTACTTCGACCGGAGTTCATGCACGAATTTTCTGCTTCTTATCCCTGTGATGTATTTTGATTCGCCCAAATGGTTCGCAATTTTACCGTCAATGCTCTGTGCAATTTTAAGCGTGATATATGGGATTCGGGTTTTAATGTATTTCAGGAAAAATTTATTCAATTCATCGCATTCGGCTTTCAGGATTCCTTTCTCAACGCTGATTCCGGCTCTCTTTAATTTATCTATCCCTTTGACGATTGGATTTGGATCTGTTGAACCTATAACGACTTTTTTGACCCCTTCAGCAATTAGCAGGTCTGTGCATGGTGGTGTTTTCCCGAAATGAGAACACGGTTCAAGGTTAACATAAACAACTGCCGATTTAAGAGAATGACCACGCCTTTTTGCATCATTGACTGCTACTACCTCCGCATGATCTGAACCAATCTTTCTATGATAACCTTTTCCGATTATCTTATTACCTTTTACAATAACACATCCGACGAGAGGGTTTGGTGAAACTGATCCTGCACCCTTTCTCGCAAGTTTAATACATTCCATCATGTAATTTTCATCCATTACCACGTTGCAATTTTTTCAATTTGTTTAAAACACTATCAGATGAATTACGGTAATATAGATAAGTATCCGATAAAATTTTCTTAACCTTGAAATATTTTTGAGCGCGGTCAACAAACTCTGAATCGTATGAATAGACATTTCTAAATCCTTGCAACCTGTTGAATACCTTCCGCTTTGCGAAGATTGTAGCGCCTATAATACATTTTGAAATATGAATTAGTTTTGTTGTATCGTTTTTATCCGGTACATACATATCATCAGTGCTTCCGATAAATTTCGCACTTGAATGAATCAGGTCAATATCGGGATTATCAGTCATAAAGCGAACCCGCTGTTCCAAGTGTGTTGTTTTATATTCGTCATCCGAATCAATGAAGGTAATATATTCCCCTGAACTGATCGAAATTCCGGTATTTAACGATAGCGGTGTAGAGCGGTTGCTATGCTTTATATATCTGATTCTGTCGTTTACAAGTTTCAGTAAACTATCACTCCCGCCGTCATTGCTCCCATCGTCAACTATTATCAACTCGAAATTTTCAAACGTCTGGTTTAAAACTGAACCAATTGACCTTTTTACAATATCTTTGCGGTTGAATACCGGTAGAATTATGGAAACTTTAAATTTTACTTTTGAAATAAGCATTAACCTCTCCTGAACCAGAAAATCGGATCAACCGGTTCTTTACCTATCCAGAGTTCAAAGTGAAATGATTGTCCGTATCCTGAACTTTGTGTCCAACCGATTACATCGCCGGCTTTTACATTTATTCCTTTTACTATTCCAACCGGTTTGGTTGAACCGTAAACCGTCCGGTAGCCGTTGCCGTGATTAACGATTATAATATCCCCGAGAATATGAGTGTACAAAATATCTTCAATTGTTCCGCTGGCAACAACTTTTACTTCAGAATTCTGTGAGATTGAAACAGTAATTCCGTTGGATTGGGAAATGGTAAAGGTTTCAGGATTAATGTATGTTCCGAAACTGTTGATGATGTCAACGCTGTTAACAGGCAAAATTAATTTCCCTTTTAAATATTCAAAATTTGTATCAGGGTAATCTACAACCTGGTTAATCTTATAAATGAAAGGTTCTTTTATAAATTGAATTCTTTTGTTAATAGTGGCAATTAAAGATTTTCTTTCATCTATTAATTTCATGTAATCAGAAGTCAACTCTCTTATTTTGTTCATCTCCGCCTCGATTGAATAAATCTTTTCATTCAACTCACTGCTTTGATCCTTCTTCTCCTGAAAATATTCCTTTCGTTTTGTCAAGCTGAGCTTTTGCATCTCTTTCTTTTGGTTTAGTATGTATTCGCTCCGTAAAATGTGATCGAGATTTCGTTTGCGCAATTCAGACAGTTTGTTCAGATATTTCAATCTTGAATAAAACTCGTTGAAATTTTTTGAGCTGAAAAGTAGCTCCTGTTCAATGATTGAACCGTTTTTGTAAAGCCATATCAGGCGTTCTCTATATCCGGATTTAAGTTTATCGAGATTAGTTTTGAAATTGTTAATGTCTTTAAGTTCTGATTCATACTCATCAATATTGAACGAAGCGCTATCCTTACTGAAGGAAATAAATTCGTTTAAATTTTTGAGTTCAGCTTTTAAATTTTCAAGTTCTTCGGTGTAAAGTTTTATTTTTGTATCGTTGATGAAAATTAAATCATTCAACCTTGCAATTTCATCCTCAATGTAAAATATTTGCCGGAGTTTGTCCTCCTCCAGATTGTAATCCGAATGCGCAATCCCAAACGCAGTAAATATCAAAAATGTTGAAAAGAAAGTTACTAAAATATGTTTCAATCCCATTTAATAATCTTTACGTTCTTGGGGTAAACTAAATTATAACTGAACTCCTGAATGTTCAATTTAATGTCTGATAGCTCCAGTAAAATTCTTTGATTGGTTTTTAAATTTCTCATATCAATTACAGACGGGAAATAGCAATCATCAATCCTTTTATATTTATCGTAAGAAATCTCAACTATCTTCTCCCCGGAATTGTCATACTGTCTGAATAAATGAATTAAATTTTTCTCAGGTTTAAAATGATATTCAAGGGTACCTTCCTCATTCTGTTTCCGGATAACATAAACAGTATCCAAAATATTATATGAAGTATAATTATTTTTTAACTCACTATAATCGAACGCGCCGGAAAGTGCATCCAGGAGAAATTCCCGTGTTGTACGAAATCTCATGACTGCACCTAAATTAGAAGGTGATGCCGTACCCGTAATTACCATACTTTCGATTACATTATAGTAAGTGAAATTTTCGCCGTTCATAAAAAAAACTGCGCCGGTAATACCGAAAGGACCTTGAATTTTAGCGTAAAGCGTGTCCGGTTTAAAGACGCAAAGTGTAATCGTACCGTTGTTGTACTCATCGTCAGATTCAAAACTAATATCTCCGAATACATCGAAATTTTTTATCCGGGATTCATTTATGATAGATACTCTCAACAGCTCTTCAATTGATAAATCGTGATTTGCGGTTTTGTTTGCAGATGTGCATGAAATAAACAATACGGGAAGAACTGCGAATAAGATGAACTTAGATAAATTAATGTTTACTGGACTTCTCAATTATTTCGTCTAATTTATTCTTCAAAATAGAATAATTTTCAAGGAAATTTAATTCTATTCTCACAAAGTAGATTTTATCTTTAAAGTTTTCAACCTGAGGTAATGAAACAATTTTATTAAAATCCTTTTCAGTTGTAAGGATGCATTTGTACCTGTTGAGGATATGTTCAATATCAGTGAAGTTATAATTGAAATGATCTCTAAAGTCATAGTAATTTGTGATTGAAAACCCTGCTGATCTAACGGCATCTCTGAAAGAATCAGGATCGCCAATTCCTGAAATCAAAGTAACTTCATTTACCTCCGGTGAATGACCGTAAATATTTTTAATCATTTCGACTTTATAACCAAAAGTAACTTTGCCTTTACAGAATTCATTCAATTTTGAAAACTTCAGGTTACAGATTACAATATCCGATCTTGATAAACCCGATATGCATTCCCTGAGGTTACCGGCAGGGAGTAAAATTTTATCGAAAATATTCCTTGCGGGAATTTTTATTACAATATTAAAATCGTGTACGACTGAGTAATTCTGAAATGCATCATCAAGAATGACAACGTCACCGAGTTTGTTTGTCTCTATAGTTTTAATAGATCTAGCCCTGTTTGAATCAGCGATAATTGTAATTTTATTTTTGAGATGAGACTCAGAAAATTGTCTGGCGAGCATAAAGAGCTCATCTCCGGCTTCCGAAATGTTCGCTGTAATTTCGCCCTTATTCAGGATTGTATAATTCCCTGCAGTTGATTTTTTATAACCTCGACTTACAATTGCGACCTTTAAACCTGCATTTGCAAAGTATTCGGCGAGGTAAGCAGTTAGTGGAGTTTTCCCTGTGCCACCGGTTAAAATATTTCCTACTTTGATAACGGGAATATCAAATGAATGAGTCCTCAGGATACCTAAACGATAAAACAAACTGTGCAATTTGAAAACGAGGAAATAAAACGGAACGAGTGGGAGAAGTATTAATCTTGCGATGTTCATATCATCTTGCCTTGCAAATACAGTTTGAAATCTTTGAGCTTTTCGCCGGAGAGGAATGAATCGTAATATACAGGTTCACTCACGGTAACGATACATTCAGTGAATGGATAGGGGATTTCAAATTCGTCCCAGGAGTTTACACGTTTGAACCTGCAATACTCAATCTTTATCGGAACTATTGGTAATCCTGTTTTAAGTGCAATAGACAATACTCCGTTTTTCAACTTATAGGCAGGTCCTCTTGGTCCATCAGGAGTCAAAACTATTTTGTCCAATGAGCTTTCATTTTCGATAAGCTTAACCATTGCAATTTTACCGTCACTCGAGCTTGAACCCCTGAATAATGTGTAACCCCACTTTTTTAATAAATATGATAATAATTCTCCGTCTTTGCTTTTCGAGACAATAGCTCCGGGAGAACTATTTCTGAATAGCCACCACCCACATAACATCCTTCCGTGCCAAAAAATAAAAATTGACTTTTGTTTCAGCAATTCTTCATTGCTGATAGTAATCTTTAAACTCTTCATTAGTAGAGTTGCAGAGGTGTAAAGAAGGATATCTTTCATTTTAACAATGAGTGAATTATTCGGGCAGCTTCTGAAGATGCATCCTTGTCGGTTAATATCTCCCTTACTTTCCGCAAACCATAAACCATTTGAGCATTATATTCTTCATCTGAGAGAATCCGCCTCCCTTCGGATATGATATTATCTACCGTAAAATCATTCTGAATAAATTCTTTAACAACAGGTTTGTCAATAAGGATATTTGCCATAGTGAGATATTTTAGATCGGTAAAAAATTTTGCAATACTGTAGTTAAGGAAGTTTGTTTTATAGCCGGTGATAAATGGTGTTCCGATGAGAGCACATTCGAGCGATGCCGTTCCCATCTTTGTCAAAACCAAAGCAGAATCTGCGATAGAGGTATAAAACAGTTCGTTGCTTGTATTCTTGATTAACTTAACATCAGCAAGATTTCCGTATATTTCGGGATTAATTTGTTCGGGATAAACTATCTGAACTTGCAAATTAAATTCCTTAGCTAACAACATTCCGGCTTTTAAAAATACAGGAAGAATTTTTATTATTTCTTCTTCCCTGCTTCCCGGAAGGAGGGTAATTTTAGTTTTCGGTCTTTCCTCGTATGAACTAAGAAATTTATCAATCCTTATAACGAGCGGATTACCTGTGTATAGTGCCTTTACACCTTCCCGTTTGTAAAAATTTACTTCGAATGGAAATATTACAAGCATCAGGTCGCAACAATCTCTGATGATCTTAACACGTGATTTATGCCATGCCCAAAGTTGCGGTGATATATAGTAAATAATTTTACCTGTGTAAAAACTTCGAATATTCTGCATTAGTCTCAAATTGAAACCCGGTGAATCCAGTAATATCACGGCATCGGGTGAAGTATCGTTAATAAATCTGATTGCTTGATTTAGTTTATCCTTCAATTTTTTAAAATTCTTTAATACCGACGTAAAACCGATTAGATTAATGTCAGTGTAGCTGAAAAGTAGGTTAACACCGAAGGATTTCATCTCCTCCGAGCCGATTGCAGTGAAATCTGCATCCCCGAATGTAGAGATATATTCTCTGATAAAATCAACAGCATGCTTGTTACCGGAAGATTCCCCACAAACAAGGAATATACTTTTCCTGTTCGGATTCATAGCCTAAAATATTTTCACTCCGCTGATGAAAAAATAAAATATAATAGCTAAAGTAAGAAAGCATGATTGTAAACTTCGCTTTTCAGAAATTAATCCTGATTTCAGATTAAATTTAAGATTGGAACGGGCATTCGAAGGTAGCGATTTTGGAAACGGGAAGAATCGCATTACATGCGCCTCATAAATTCTGTATTCTTCTTTGAAATTATTTCTGAGGTAATTTTCTTCGTTTAAAATTATGGCGTAGTATTGAAGCGAAAAATATAAAACACCTGCAAGCTGAAGATAGGGGAACAGGGAATTACTCATGATACCGAAACCTGAGTAGATTAAAATATTCCCTGCGTAAAGAGGATTCCTGATAACTGAGTACGGTCCCTGTGTTACAAGGTTTGAACCGCCAACCCCGGAAGTTGTCCGGGTTTCACTTCCGGCGTAACTTACCGAAAGGATTCTTATAATCTCCCCTGACAATACCAGCAAAAACCCTGCAAGCATTGAAGTTAACGTCGGATTCATAAACAAAATCATTAAAAGCAAAAATGGCAATGGAGTGTAACTCCGATATTTGAAAAGAAAGTTGCCGATTGTCTTCATATTAACCTCCCATTAACACGTCACGCCTTTTTAGTTTTGCTTCCTGACGATGTTTGATTCTGTTTTTGGTTTCAAGTTTTTCGATTTTATTCATAACGTCGAAAAACGTTTTGAATTCGAAATATGTAATGTTTCTCTTCCAGCAATACGATGCAAGTTTATCTTTTGCAAAAACTATATCAGCGTAATTTACCGCGCAATAGTCTGTCACACCATCCCCAATGTAAACGGATACTTCACCGTCAAGATCGTTCGTGTTATTAATAAGTACGTTCCTTTTTGAAACTCCGCAATGTGTGCAGTTTTCATCGGAATGAGGGAAAGAGCATGAAAGTTTTCCGTCAGTTTCAATATTTAGGATGTTGCAATAATAGGGAATATCGAGATTGTTATCATTGAGCATTTTCTGAATATATTTATCGAATCCCTCGCTGACGATGAAAATCCCGTAATTCCGTTTATTACAAAAATTATAAAATTCGGTGAAATATGGATCCAGTTGTTCCTGTGAGATGTATTCATTGAATAACTCCAGATCGAAGTTTTCAATTAAGTCGAGTTCCATTTTAATGCACTCACGGGTTGAAATTTCTCCTGCCACAAACTTTTCAATTAAATCATTATGCGCCGGTTTATCTATTATGAATTTTCCCAGTGAATTTAGCCAAACGTCATTTTTTGAAGTAGTGCCATCGAAGTCACAAAATATTTTCAATTTTTTGCCTGCGTTCAATTTCAAATCCTGTCCAGAAAGTTTTTATTCTTGTCAATGCTGAGAATCGCTTCAGAGAGTAACTTGATACAATTATCGAGGTCGTTTAGTGAAAGCAGTTCTTCCGATGAGTGCAGGTATCTGGTAGGTACTTCAAGTCCTCCGACCGGAACTCCTGATCTAACCTTTGAGATTGCGTCTGAATCTGTTCCGAAATTTCCGGTGTCAATATCAATCTGATATTTTATCTTCTTTGATTTGGCAACTTCAATAAGTTTCTCTGCAATGCGGTTACTGGTTTTTACTCCACGCCGGATAACCGGTCCGTTGTTTAATTTTATGTCACCAAATTCAGTTTTAGAAATTCCGGGTGAATCTGTTGCCGGCATTGCGTCAATTGCAATACCCATTGTTGGCTTTAAACGGTAGGCAATAATTCCAGCGCCGAAAATTCCGGTTTCCTCCTGAACGGTTGAAACAGCATGCACAGTAATATTTAGTTTCCTGTTCTTAAGAGTTTTTAAAACTTCCGTTATTATGAAAACTCCAATCCGGTTATCGAAGCACCTGGCGCTTGCATATCCGTTCATCAGATCGCGATAGTTCTCACCAAAAATAATAGGATCGCCAACAGATATCAGTTTCTCGATATCCTTTTTGTTTTTGGCTCCAACGTCAATATATACCTCACTCATCTTAGGAATTTTCCGCTTATAGCCTTCTTCGAGGTGTAAAGATTTCTGTCCAAAAATTCCTTCGATAATACCGCTGCCGGTCAATATTCTCGCCCTTTTTGAGCCTAGGATTGAAGGATCAATCCCCCCGATTGACTTAACGTAAATGAACCCGTTCTCATCAATGTAATTTACAATCAAGCCGATTTCGTCAGCATGTCCCGAAATCATAATTGAAAAATCTTTTCCCGGGTTCAGGGTTGCTACGACATTTCCGTTTGAATCTGTTGTTATCTCATCACAATAGGGTTTTACTTCATTCCGATATATATTTTGTACGTTATCTTCGAATCCGGATGGTCCCGGTTCGTTTATTAGCTTTACTAAAAACTGATGTCTTATTTTATCCATATTGTTCTTTGAATTTTGTTTCGACAATTGTTGTAACTCCGCTTTCCTGCATAGTTACTCCGTAAAGTTTATCCACAACTTCCATAGTTCGTTCGTTGTGTGTTATTATTATAAACTGAGTATTATCTGAGAAAGTACGGATCATTTTATTAAACCTTGCAAGGTTAGCAACGTCAAGTGGCGCGTCAACTTCATCAAGGACACAAAACGGTGATGGTTTAACAAGATAAATTGAAAATAGCAACGCGATAGCTGTAAGAGTTTTTTCTCCGCCGGACAGGAGTTCAATAGAGGTTGGACGTTTACCGCGAGGTTTTGCAACGATTTCGATTTTTGCTTCCAGCGGGTCTTCGTTTATTTTACCCTCTTCGTCCACATCGTAAACCAGCCGAAGGTTTGCTTCATCGCCCTCCTGAAAAAGTTGATTGAATATTTTGATGAAATTTGTACGAATCTTTTCAAATGTATCGAGAAACCGTAACCTCGCCTCTGCGTTTATTTTTTCAATCGTCTTGCGAATATCTTTTTCCGATTCTAATAAATCTCCCCTTTGTTTAATCAGATCTTCAAGCTCTTCTTTCTGCGCATTGAAATCTTCAAACAAAAATTGTTGATATCCGCCGCCAAGCCTCTTGAGCTTTTCGCTGAGTTCTTCAACTCCTTTACGGGCGAGATGTATATCAAATTCGTCAACACTATAATCCGGATCTAAATCATTAATCCGGTCTTGAGATAATGGAAGCGTTTCGGAATATTTCCGTTGGATGTAATCCCTTAGTTGAGATGATTTTATGTCGTTTTCTTTAATCTTTATTTGGGAATTAATAAGCAGCTGCGAAACTTTATCGAATTGAATTCGCCTCTCTCTCTGCTTGAGATCAATTGATGTGAACTCATCCTTCATTTCGTCGTAAGTTGCTTTCAACGTTTTCAATGAATTCGACAGATCGTCACGGGTTTTGGTTAACGCTTGAAGGTTCTTGAGGTTCTCGTTTATATTCGAATTATATTCCTCAGAATTTCGTTCATAAGTTTTAATGCTTCCGTTGTTTTTTTCAATCAATAATCCCTGATGCTCGAGGCTCCGCGCTATACGTTCAAGTTCTTCAGATTCATATTTTAACTCATTAACAAGTTTTGAATACTCGAGATTGAATTTATTGTAATCATTGTTGATCTCGCTGTATTGTTCCTCGATTAAATTGAATTCGCCTGTTAATTGTGATATATCCTTCTCTAAACTTAACTGTGATTCATCAAGCTCTTTTACCTGAACCATGAACTTTTCGATGAGTTGCTTTATGGTCTTATTTTCTGCATCAATATTTTTACTTTCGGAATCATTCCGGTTTATTGCATTGGTTAACTGCTGTATCTTGAAATCAGTTTTTGAAATCTCATTTTCAATTTCAGTCCGCTTGCCTTTTAACGCATCAACTGAAGCCTTTAATTCATCAATAGGAATTTCAGCGCTCTTTACTTTTAAATCGTCAAGTTCATTCTTCAATTTAAGTAAATCTTCCTCGTCGTTTTTGATTTCATGCGTGAGTTGCTCAATTTGTTTTTGTCTGCCTATCCTGATATTCTCTTCGTTTACTTCACTTCCCGCTCTCACAACGGATTCAGTTACAATATCACCACTCAATGTAACAAACTTGTAATAGTTATCATTTGAATATTTAATGGCAGTATCCATATCCTCTACGATGACATATTCATCGAGGATATACTTCATTAATAGATTATGTTTGCTGTCGCTACAATTTAAAAATTCATTTGCGAAACCATAAACCTTTCGGTCCCGAAGGAAATCAGGAGTGGAATATTCAGGTTCAATGTATGGATTATTGTAATGCATTTTATCGTTTAGGATGAAAGTTACTTTACCCTTTTTATTCTCGACGAGCAAGTCCATGAATCTGCTGAGATCTTTTGAATCGTTGAGAATCAGGTAATTCGAAACTTCTCCCAATGTAGTTTCAATCGCAACTTTGAACTTATCATCAACTTCGATACTATCTATAACAGTTGAAATATTTTTCTCGCCTAATTCCTTTATCAGGTATTTTATACCTTCAGCGTAATCCTCCAGATTTTCAATCAGGCTTGTGAGGTATTGAACTTTAGATTGCGTACGTTCAAGGTTGATAGTCCGTTCAGTAATAATTTTCTCCGCCTCGACAATCTGATTCTCAATATTTTCCTTTTGTGAAATTAATAACCTGAGCTTTGATTCTTCCTCCTTTAATGAAGAGTTACACTTAGCAAGCTGTATAGTCAATTCGTCTTTCTCAGTATCAATGTTCTTTTGCATTTCGAGATTATCGGTATTCTGAGCGAGAAGTTTTTCAATAGTTGAAAAATTTGATTCAAGCCGGATCTTATTTTTATCGTACTCGTTTCGCTTCGCCTGCAGTTCTTTGTTTAGGTTTTTTAGTTTGTCTGTAAGTTGTAATAGTTGTTCCTTCTTTTCAGTTATTAGTAAATTGGTCTGGTGTACTTTGCGGCGTTTCTCTTCGAGCGAAATTGCTGTCATTTTTTCTGATTCGGTTAAGACTTTTATTCTGGCAGTAAGTTCAATTTCTCTTTCAGAGTTCTTGTTAATTGAAGCGGTCAACGTTTCGTTTTCCCTATTCAACCTTGTGATATTTTCAGTAGCTGAATTTAATTTATGGTTTAAAACAAGATTTTCACGTTCGATCTTATCAACCTCATTCCGCGCGGATTCAAGTTTGTTGGAAATTTCGAGAATTTGATCGTCTCTTTGTTTAAGAGTATCCCTGAGATCGTCAAGCTTCGAATCAAACCTTTGTATCTCAATGTTGAGATTGTCTTTACGCGAAATATTTTCATGTTCGTGATTTCTGATGTTTTCAATTTCAGCAATGAGTAATCTGAATTCACGGTCGTTCAGTAAAAGTTCAGCTTGCTCCAATTGCTTCGATACAATTCTCGCCTCTTCATTTCGTTTAACCTGTCGCTCAAGCATATTCACATTTCTTTGCTTCTCACGGATGATATCGTTTACCCTGAGTAACGATTCATGTACGATTTTTAGACGATTGAAAGTGAGGTCGCGGTTTTGTTTGTATGAAATTATTCCGGCTGCTTCCTCAAACATCTTGCGCCTTTCATTCTTAACCGGAGAGAGAATATTGTCAACCATCTTTAGCTCAATTACCGAATACGCATCGGGACCAATCCCGGTATCAACGAAAAGGGATTTGATATCTTTTAATCTGACTCTTGTACCATTGAGGTAATATTCCGTTTCTCCACTTCTGAAAAATCTCCTTGCAATCTGTACCTCGTTATATTCAGTTGGCAATGCGCCGTCGTCATTTATTATCAGCATTGATACTTCAGCCACGCTCAACGGTTTACGAAGCCTCGTACCGGAAAAGACAACGTCCTCGCGCTTTTCGCTCCTTAAAGCTCTGTCACCCTGTTCCCCAAGCACCCACCGCAACGCATCCACAATGTTCGATTTACCCGATCCGTTCGGACCAACTATCGCCGATACACCTTTGCTGAATGTAATAGTGGTTTTCTCAGCAAATGATTTGAAGCCGAATATTTCAAGATTTTTTAAATACACTTGTTAAAAATAACTTAAACCGAGATGAATTGCATTAATTGTTCCATTAAAAAATTTCAGGTAAATATAAGTTCCACCGTACAATATTGCGATGAAAAGTAAACTGAAGAATATAGAACGCAGATAACTAAAGTTCAGTAAAACTCTCGCTCCTTTTATCAATCGAAGTATGTAAATTACGTGAAGCAAACAAAGTAATACGAACGAATACATTACATAATCCGTTTCGAGCGATGCAAGTTTGAAAATAATTGTTCCGATAATCATAAACGGAAACATTATGACTGAAGACCATGATACTATTATAAGAATACTTCTGGCGTTCACCTTCGCGGATATAAAAAGCGAAACCAACCGGATTAATAAATAAGATAATGCAAGTAATAAAATATTTACAACCGTGAATAATGCAATAGAATAAATCGGATTATTCGTTACATCAGAGAATAATATTTTTAAAGAATCATTTGTAAGAATTTTAGCAATTATCATATCGAATATATCGGACTCACGGTAATAATAAAAGAGCGATGAAACGTAAACACCTATACCGATTGAAACCAGCAGACTAATCAACACATTTAACGTGACTGGTACCAACAGCTGATCATTAAGATATTGAAAGAAAATTCCGGGTCTGAAAAGAAAACGGGTAAAGCCGTCTCGAAACTTTCTGATGTTTAGCAACAAAAGGAAAAAAATAATTGAAAGCACAACGCCGGTTGAAATGAGGATATATGCGCTGTCGCTGTACGGTTCGCCTTCGCGGATTCTGGGGATATCCTGAAGTTTAATAGCTCTGGAAACGATATGCGATGCAAGTTTAGGTTCCCTGTAAATTGTAAACAATCCATCTGTAACAAGTTCGGGATTTGCATTCTGTCTGAAATTTAGAGGTCTCCCGGAAATCCAATCGGCAAACGATGAAACACCTATAATCGGGAAGTTTTTGTAAAAGAGTTTGTATGAGTCAACGAGGTACTTTGCCTGAAATTGGCGCGAATAAACATTAGCAAATCCCGATTCATTTTCATTGTTGATAGCTATTCCGAATGACGAGATGAAATAAGGTTTAACGTTGTTACCAGTACTAACGCCGGTTGATGAAAGTGCATCAATGATTTTTGCCGGTAAACCAATGTCCCTTGACCGGATGTTAATGCCCTTAAAATCTACGTAATGCCTGCAAATATCATCTTTAATGTTCCTCGAAGTATAATAAACCTGACGCGAGTCAAGTGCTTTTACGATTGAATATGCTCCCTTCACATAATCAACGCTCCTTTGTTCGGTAACGTTAAAATCATTTCCGATACCCCATGCAATTATCGCCGGCGAGTTCCGGTCGCGATTTATTACTGAGGTTAGATATCCATAAGCAGATTCAAGGTATTGATCGCTCATTATTTCTGCCGGAACCTCGTTAAATGCAAATTCCTGGAAGATGAACAACCCGGCTTTCTCAGCAGCTTTTATAAGATAAGGGTGCGCGGTAACACCCGGAGTCCTTATCGCATTAAAGCCCATTTGTTTAATCAATGAAACATCGCGTTCAACGGATGAGTAACTTACTGCAATGAGTTCGTTTGGGTTTTGCACATAATAGTTCAATACGTTGATTAAGGATTTTTTCCCGTTCAGTAAGACGTGATTGCTTTTTATTGTTACATCGCGGAAACCTGTGGTAACGATCATCTCATCAATGATATTACCGTCAATATCCTTAATTGTCGTTTTAAGCCTGTAGAGTTTCGGGTTATCGGGCGACCACAGCGAAGGTAACGTAGCGCTGAAATGGTTTGAATATTCCTCAGAGGTGAAATTACCTGTAGTAAATCGTACTTCCTGACTTTCTGAAATTACCGCATCACTTGTATCATCGAGTAAAAAAGATTGCAAAATAAATTCCTGATGCCCGTTCCCTGATGAAATATTTCCCGTTCTGATTTTTACCGAATTTTTTAGATTAATCGTATTGGGGGAAGTGAACTTATAAACCAGATGGTTTTCGGCTGTATAAACTCTAGGTACTACCACAATGTAAATATCCCTGTAAATCCCGCCAAAGTTTTTGGGGTAATTTACCTGTTCAGATAACGGCAATGTTGATTTAAAGCTAAGTTCGTTGTCAATTTTAATTTCAATGAAGTTCTCGCTCGTTATAAGACCATTCTCGATTGTTGCTATAAATGAATCGTAACCGCCATAATGCTCAGTAACGAAATTACCGTTTATAGAAATTCTGGAGTAGTAGTTTATCCCTTCGGCAACGATGATGAAGTTATATTCCTCGGGATTATTGAATGGAATTTTGAAATACCTTTGGAAAACGGCAACGCCTGAATAGTCGTAACATGATGGAACGTTAACTTCAGAAAAGGATTTGTAATCATTGAACGATACCTGCCATTGACCGTTAAGCGGAATAATTGTTCTCGTTAATCCCGCTGTGATTAATGTAGGGAATTCCTGTATTGCAGGGTCCCTTTCAAATATTTTAATCTGAGCTTTGGTTGAATCTGAGCTGAAAGTGACAAATATAAATATTATCAACCAAATGATATTTAACCGATTAGTCAATTAATTCTGGGGAATTCATCAAAGATAATTAATAATCTAAGGAAATTAAATGATTGAATAATGCGGGTGTGGCACGATATTACGCGATTTCAAAACGATTATAACGCAGTTTTTGTTAAAAAATTCCGGGTGAAAAAAACCAGGAAAATATAATTGTAATCAGCTAAACTGTCAAATCAAGATGAGTTGTTTTGGTAGTTTTGTTTTTGAAATGTTATGTATTACTCTTGTACAAAAGGCGAATACAAATATAAGTTAAATATCATTGTAAACTGAAAAAACAAAAATGAAATTATTTAGAATACATTGGTACGATTTCGGAGGTCTGATGTCAGTATTTGCTTTAATATTTGTATTGTCAGAGTGGGATTCGTTTACGAATTACGAACTGATAATGTGGTTTAGTTTCTTTTCACTTTTACTGCATCAAGTGGAGGAGTACCGGTTACCGGGTACATTCCCGGGAATGATTAATCGCATAATGTTTAAAAGTGATTTGCCGGATAGATTTCCGCTTAATACTAATACCGCCGTTTATGTGAACGTTTATGCAGGCTGGACAGTTTATTTGCTTGCCGCAATTTTAGGGGAGAAATCAATCTGGCTTGGTGTTCTTACAATGATAATTTCAGCCGGAAATGTTGTTGTGCATACAGTTTTATTTAACCTGAAGGGTAAAATGTTCTACAATGCAGGCTTGGTGACATGCTGGATTTTATTTGTCCCCATCGTTTCAGTTTTCTTTGTAACGGTTTATTCTGAAAATCTTGCCTCTACAGCAGATTACCTGATTGGCATTACAATAGGAATCGGTTTAAATGTATTTGGAATATTTAAATTTATTAATTGGTTGGCTGACAGGAAAACTGTGTATGTTTTCCCCAATAGAAATTTATTGCCTGCTGACCGGAAGAAGAAATAAAAATTTCATTGACTCACTCGTTATAACTAGCTTACCAATATAGCAGACAAACTTTTTTCAATTAACATTTTTGAATGGCATTCATCAAATGATCTTTCTGACATCAATAAACCATCCCATCCCAAACTTTAACGCAATTCGTACAAATTTCTATTTTTTACTATGAAATTAAAATATTTAAATTGATTAACATCTTCGATATGTTTGACGTATTACTTCATTAAGGCTGATTAGGAAAGTTAAAATGTATTATTTACAAAAATTTTCTGAATACAATAGTGAATTGTAACAATTTGAAATGAACAGATTACAAACCGAGAAAAAAAAGGTGTATAAAATATTTATTAATTAAAAAATATTCGATGAACAATAACGATAAAATCAAAGAAATGGTAAAGCAAAAGTACAATGAAATTGCTTTGCAGAATAGCGATATAAACGCTTCTTCATGTTGCGGCAGTGGTAGTTGCAGCACAGAAGTTTATAACATTATGAATGAAGAATACGAAAACCTCGACGGTTACATTCCTGAAGCGGATTTAAAGTTGGGTTGCGGTTTGCCGACTGAATTTGCAAAAATAAAAAAAGGTGATACAGTCGTAGATCTTGGAAGTGGAGCTGGGAATGACTGCTTTGTTGCCCGTCACGAAACCGGTGAAAGCGGTATGGTAATCGGAGTTGACTTTACTGAAACGATGGTTGAAAAAGCAAGATCAAATGCGGAAAAATTGAAGTTCAGTAATGTTGAGTTTCGTTTAGGCGATATCGAAAATATTCCGGTTGCAGATAATACAGCAGATGTAGTTGTAAGCAATTGTGTGATGAATCTCGTACCGGATAAACCTAAGGCTTTCAGCGAAGTTTTCCGCATTCTCAAAGCGGGTGGACATTTCAGCATTTCGGATATTGTCCTCACCGGAGATTTACCAGAAAAAATTAAAAACACTGCCGAAATGTATGTAGGTTGCGTTGCAAGTGCGATTCAAAAATCGGATTATCTGCAAATCATCAAGGAGGCAGGTTTTAAAAATATCACATTACAAAAAGAGAAACCTATCATAGTTCCGAATGATATCCTTAAAATTTATCTGACCGATGAGGAAATTACAGTATATAATTCAAACCCGGATATAATTTTTAGTGTCACAATCTATGCCGAGAAGTAAAAAAGCTTTTGCAGTCCTGAAAATGTTTAATGGAAACTAAATTGATATTGATCTAATGAGCAAGATGATATTGGTACTTTGCACGGGGAATAGTTGTCGAAGTCAAATTGCTGAAGGATATTTGAGAGAATTGGCGGGGGACAAGGCTGATGTTTACAGCGCCGGATTGGAAGCTCACGGTGTAAATCCCATGGCAATAGCGACTATGTTGGAAGACGGTATCGATATTTCCGGTCAAACATCGGATAAAGTTGATAAGTATTTTAAAATGCACTTTGATTTTGTAATCACAGTTTGTGATAATGCAAGAGAGCATTGCCCGTACTTCCCTGACAACACAAAAATATTTCATCACAACTTTCCCGATCCCGCAAAAGCAAAAGGTTCGGACGATCAAATTAAAAATGAGTTCAGACTTGTAAGACAACAGATAAAAGAATATTGCAAATTATTTGTCGAGGAGAACTTGTAGTTTACTTTCGTAAAGATAGAGTTATTGCTTAGTTAGCGTTGAGAAAGTAATTGATGTGAAAGAGAAAGATTGATTCACACTTTCTTTAATCTTCTATTTTAGTACCATTGAATTTTAAGTTGTGTTCAATTTTTTCGAAATGAAATACATTTTTAAACAAAATTCATTAAAATGAAAATATTCCTCACGGTTCTAATTCTGTTTCTAAATTCCTGCTACGCACAGACAGACGATGAAGAAAACAACTCATTTGAACCTCAAAAAATTAAACCTGGCACGATTAAAATAGACGGTATAATAAAAGAAACTGAATGGGGAAGTGCAAGCAAAATTACTTCTTTCCTCGAATTGTATTCGAACAATAAACCTTTGTTTAACACTGAAGCATTCGTTTTGTATGATTCGTCTTTCCTGTACGTGGCGTTTAAATCATTTTTTAAAAATAAGGAAACATTAAATCTGGCGCATTATCCGAAAGATGACGAACGAAATTTGCAAGGTGAATGGGTTGCCATTTGTCTGGATGGTTACGCAGATGGATTGAGCGCACTTTTTTTTATATCCAATTGCGACGGAGGACAAATTGACGGTAGCCTGAATATGGATGGCAGTCCTGAGATGGTGTTCAGTAACGAATGGAAAAGCGCTGCGATTGTGAACGATAAATTCTATGTAATTGAAATGGCTATACCGTTCAGAGATATACCGTTTGACACCCGGAAGAAAGATGTTGAAATGGCGTTTAAGTTAGTCCGCTTCGATGCTGCTAACGGAAGGGAATATGACTATCCGGAGTTTGACGGAAATAATTACTCTCATCTTTCACAGTTCAGGAAAGTCCGGTTCAGTGGGATAGAAAAAAGTCGTGTTAAAAATCTGACCGGTGTTGATATCAATGCTTTAGTCGAATTTAAGAAATCGAGGGCTAATCTTTTCGATATTAAAACCTTTGAGGGAAGACGTATTGCATTGGGTGACGCATCGGTGATTGATTACAAAATTTTTCAGAAAAAGGAGCTACCTGCAAGTACAAAACCCTTTGAGTTCGTTTATAACTCTAATGAAAATGAAGTAACAAAAATTTTTGAATCAACCGGTATTGAACCATTGAATCGCATTTCCGATTTTGATTACTTTCTGGAACGGACGCTTACAACTTCTTTTATTGTTATAAAAGACGATACGGTATTATTTGAAAAGTATTATAACGGTTACTCACGGGAGTCAATCGTTACTTCATTTTCAATCGCCAAATCAATCACGTCAATTCTGGTAGGAATGGCAATAGAGGATGGTTTCATCACAGGTGAAAATGAACCGATAACAAATCATATCCCTGAATTGCTTGGAAGAAATGAACGCTTCGGAGAAATTACAATTCGCGATTTACTGACAATGTCTTCAGGTCTTCGCTATGAAGAGGGTGGTGAATACAGAGATGATGATATTACATATGGTCACTATGATTTAAGGTATGTGGCGATTAACGAAACCGATATTATCGAATCACCCGGATCGCGCTTTCTATATAATAACTACAATCCATTGTTGTTGGGTTTAATTCTCGAGAGGGCTGTCGGAAAACCGGTAACCGAGTATATGCATGAGAAATTATGGGGCCCAATCGGAATGAACTATGACGGTTCATGGAGTACCGATGAAAATGGATTTGAGAAAATGGAGAGCGGAGTAAATGCGCACGCAATTGATTTCGCGAAAATAGGTAGACTAATGCTGAAACTCGGTAACTGGAATGGTGAACAAATAATATCAAGCGAGTGGGTTAATAAGTCAACGCAGACGTTTGATACGGCGAGTTCACATTATCCCGATAACGGATTTTTTAACAATGGCGGTGGATATTACAGCTACTTTTGGTGGGGAATGAAACGCATTGGGAGCATGAACGATTTTTTTGGAATTGGCAACAAAGGTCAATATTTATACGTTTGTCCGAATAAAAAATTAATCATTGTCAGGCACGGAATTGCTTACGGCATCCCGGCTATGCGATGGGCGAGAGTATTTTATGAATTCGCAAATAAATTAACTGACTAAAACCTTAGTCATGGAGAAAAGCTTGACGAGTATTTAACCTCTTTTACAAACTTGTCAACATTAAAAATGGAATCATTTAAATTAACCATCAATCAATTTTACAAATGAAAAAGATGAAACCTGAAAGCCTGATGATGTCGTACGGTTACAAACCTGAGTTATCCGAAGGGGCGATAAAGTGTCCAATCTTTCAGACTTCAACCTTTGTATTCAAAAGCGCCGAAGAAGGAAAGGCATTCTTCGAAGTAGCTTACGGACATCGGCAGAAAAACGAAGGTGAGGAATTGGGGCTTATTTATAGTCGCATAAATAACCCCGATCTTGAGATATTGGAAAACAGATTAACGCTTTGGGAAGGGGCGGAAGATTGTGCAGTGTTTGAAAGCGGAATGTCAGCAATTACAACCGTCCTTTTAGAATTTCTGAAACCGGGAGATCTTCTCCTGATAAGCAATCCACTATACGGAGGTAGCGACCATTTCATTAAAAAAATCCTTCCGAAGTTTGATATCAACATTGCAGAATTTCGAGTAGGGCAGGCAAAAGAAGAAGTAATTAAAATTATCGAATCATCCGGGTGTGCTGATAAGTTGGCTTTGATTTATATTGAGACTCCTGCAAATCCGACGAACGATCTGATTGATATAAGTTGCAGCAAGGAAATCGCAAAACAATTTTCCACGAATGATAGGGAAGTTTATCTGGCTGTTGATAATACCTATATGGGACCAATCTGGCAACATCCGCTAAAGCACGGCGCTGATTTAGTTTTGTATTCAGCAACAAAATATATTGGCGGTCATAGTGACGTTATAGCTGGCGCTTGTCTTGGCAGTAGTGATTTGATAAAACGCGTAAAGGGACTCAGAACATTCCTCGGGAATATGGCAAGCCCTAATACAGGCTGGCTGTTGCTTCGCAGTTTAGAAACATTAAAAGCAAGGATGGATATACAGGCATCGAACGCGGTCAAAGTAGCTGAGTTTTTAAGTAAACATCCCTTAGTGGAAAAAGTGTACTACCCGGGGAATTTGACTGAAAGCGATGGTGAACAATATAATATTAAAATACGCCAATGCATTACCAACGGCGGAATGATTTCTTTTGATGTTAAGGGCTCTGAAAGTGAAGCATTCAAATTTCTGAATGCCTTGAAACTAATTAAACTTGCCGTAAGTCTCGGAAGTACTGAAAGTCTGGCTGAACATCCGGCAACGATGACCCACTCTGATGTTGACGCCCAATTAAGAAAAGAATTACATATAACGGAAAAAATGATCCGATTATCAATTGGTGTTGAAAATTACGAGGACATAATTTGGGATATAAATCAGGCGCTTGATAGCATCGGAAATTAAATTTAAATCGAAATAGCATCGTAAAGATTGATGGCAATTGTTTTCAAAAATACATTTGATGTGTATTTAAACATTCCTATTTTTTATAAACAACTTCATTAAAGCATTCCGCGCTTTAAGTTAGCATTTTAACATTATGCGATGTTACATGACTAACATTTTGATTTAAACTCTTTGAATAGATTCAAAAAAGTTTTGGTCGTACGAGTGAGACTTTAAGTGCAAACGGATTTAATTTTAACCTTTACTGTGAGCGTAATGTACAATTTTTATAGTTTAATGCAGTTAAACTTGAATTAGAAATTAATTCTCGCAGGTTGATTTATCATTACTACTTATTTCAAAATATTTTCAAATTGCTAAGAAATTACACATTCCATCGAAAATTTTTGAATTATCGAATAATCGTAAAAGGAGGATATATGATTAAAGTTGTTTTTCTTAATTTGATTTTATTATTCACGGGAGTTACTTCCTACACTCAGGAAATTAACAAGACATTACTTGACAGTTTGTTGAAGGTCGCCGAGCAGACACATTCTGAAGCGGTTATAATTTACAAAGGAGATTCATTAATCACGGAGAGTTATTTCGGAACCGGACGGGCTGATAACAAAATCGAAAGTATGTCTTGCACGAAAAGTATAGTCGGACTTGCAGTTGCGTGTTTGCTTACTGATAAATTAATTGACAGCCTCAATGTTCCCGTTTCAACTTATTATCCGGAGTGGCGACAGGGACAGAAACAGTTTATTACAATCAGGCACCTTCTGGAAATGACATCAGGACTTCAAAATTACCCTAACACCTCAATTGAAATTTATCCGAGCCCGGACTTTGTACAATTGGCGCTTTGTGCGGAGCTGTCAAGCATTCCCGGTAAACAATGGGCTTACAACAATAAGTCAGTGAATCTGTTAGCTGGTGTAATCGAAAAAATTAGCGGTAAGCGAATGGATCTTTACATTGGTGAGCGGTTATTCAGGCCGTTAGGGATAACGGATTTCACCTGGTCATTGGATAGTGCGGGGAATCCGCATGCAATGTCAGGTTGTCAGATAAAGCCGAATGATTTCGTAAAATTGGGACTCCTGATTCTCAATGAAGGAACGTTCAACAATAAGGTTGTGATTGCAAAGGATTGTATTAAGGCGTTGGTTACTCCATCCAAAATGTACGATGGATATGGTCTTTTGTGGTGGATTAATTACGAGACTACAACTTTCACCATTGATGATGAAATTATTGATGAATTGAAAGAGGCGGATATTTCGTCAGACTTTATTGAAAAGATGATTGAACTCAAAGGGATATATAAATCGGAAGATGAATTCTATTCAAATATGCTGAAAGTTTTTGGGGATAATCCGATAGAATTGATACGAAACAAACTGGGTTCAAATAACCGCTTTTACAAAAAATCGCACAGTGGGAATATTTCATTTCGTGCAGACGGATATTTAGGCAATTACATTATCATTGATCCGACTAACCGCATTGTTGCAGTGAGAATGATAAGTAGTGAAAGTCATGAAAGTGACGCTGATAATTTCGGAGAGTTTCAAAAACTTGTATTGAGCTTAACTAATTAGTTAGATTGCCTATTAAATAAAGCAATTCCGCATTTATTTATTTAATCACGATGGAAAATAAGTCAAATACAGGCATTAAAGCCACGCACTGAAAAGAATTAATCCAGCCAATTATTTTCATCCGTCCGGTATGAACACGTTATTTTATATGCATTGAAATATATTTTCAGTCCGGTTTTCTCACTGATTTCATTTCAATTTCAAATTTGTTGTGTCATATTGCTTTCTACAAGACACGGGAATTGAACTTCAAGTTTTAGTATCCCATAAATATTAATAAAAATTGTAACACTAAACGATGCGGAAAATAGAAACAAAGTTATTCAAAGAATTCTTCGATAGTGAAAGGGCAGGCGGTCTAATACTAATAGGATGTACAATAATTTCATTGGTGATTACAAATTCACCGTTGGGTGAATCCTACAGGAGTATTTTCCAGATACATTTAGCCGGTCATTCACTTGAGCATTGGATTAACGACGGTTTAATGGCGATATTTTTCCTTTTGATCGGACTGGAGTTGGAGCGGGAGATTTATAAAGGTGAACTTTCAAATTTAAAAAATGCCATGTTGCCGATCTTCGGAGCTATCGGCGGAATGATTGTCCCTGCATCCGTATATTTATTTTTCAATTTCGGTACAGAAACTCAGTCCGGAGCGGGAATTCCAATGGCAACAGATATTGCATTTGCATTAGGCATTCTTTCGTTGTTAGGCAAAAGTGTTCCTGCTTCGCTGAAAGTATTTTTAACTGCCCTTGCAGTTATAGATGATCTCGGCGCTATTTTAGTTATTGCTATTTTCTATACAAAAGCGCTTATCTGGATGAACCTTGTAATAGCTATGGGAATATTCGGATTGCTCTTGTTGCTCAATCGTCTGAAGGTGCAGTCATTGATTCCGTACTTAATAGGTGGAGTTGCAATGTGGTATTTTATGTTGAATTCAGGTGTACACGCAACAATTACAGGTGTCCTGCTTGCATTCGCAATTCCATTCGGTAGTGGCAATGAACGATCAACCTCTTATATCCTCCAACATTTCCTTCATAAACCGGTTGCATTTTTTGTATTACCTGTGTTTGCACTGGCAAATACTGCTATCCCGATCAACGGGGAATTCGGTCAGTTGTTAGTTCAGGATTACAGTATCGGAATTGCAACCGGACTTATTGCAGGTAAACCATTAGGTATAGTCCTCGTAACATTTATCGCAGTGTTAACCGGGTTATGCAAACTTCCTTCAGACATTGATTGGAAATCAATTGCCGGCGTGGGATTTCTTGGTGGTATTGGATTCACGATGTCAATTTTTATTACCATCCTTGCATTTGACAATGCTGAAATTATCGACAGCGCAAAGTTAACGATTTTAATCTCATCTCTCATTGCAGGGGTAATCGGATTTTTGAGCCTGAAGTTTACTCTCACAAAACCTAAAAGTAAAACGATCAATAACTGATTCGATAAAATTCTCGTATGTAACATAACATTTCATTAGGCATATTATTTATTTGAAACGTTACATATCACTTATAAAGTCGCATCGAATTCAGATTTTCTTAGGGTTAGTAGGCCGAAGTTCAATTTCATTTATTAGTGCCCGAACCGGAGATTTTACGATAAGCATACACGCAGCAGAAACGTCAGCAGGAGATAGAATTGAGCTTCGTTCTGAATTTAAAATAGACCCCGGTTGATTAAAGAAATCGGTATCAACCGAACCCGGACATATTGCAGCAACTCTAATATTATGCTTCCTTACTTCGAGCATTAATGTTTTTGAGATTGCCATCACGGCATGTTTTGTCGCGCAATAAATTGAAGCGGTTTGAATAGCAGTCTTTCCGGCAATTGAGGCAATATTAATTATGTCACCTGAATTTTGCGGTATCATTAATTTAAGTGCATATCTCGCACATAGATAAACTCCACGCACATTTACAGCAAACATTGCGTCGAAATCTTCAGTTAAGCTGTCCGAGAGATTTGCGAACTTGCTAATGCCCGCATTGTTAATTAAAACGTCCAATCTGCCAAATTTTTCAATTACAAAATCAAACAGTCGCTTTATGCTTTCCTCGCTTGATACGTCCGTTTCGCGGTAATGATAACTGGGATTGTTCACCGGTACGTTAGTTCTCGAGGCATCAACCACTGTATAGCCCTCGTTTAGAAACTCCATCACACAGGCTCTACCAATCCCTTTTGACCCTCCGGTAATTAAAACAATTTTGTCTTGCATTTAGATAAATTAAAATAAAAAAGCGGCAATAAACCGCTTAAGAAACTCAGCACGCCCGCGTGGATTCGAACCACGGACCCACAGCTTAGAAGGCTGTTGCTCTATCCTGCTGAGCTACGGGCGCAGTAAACGAAAAAATGTATTTATAAACTCAAAAGTAACTTAAATCAGTTTACAAACTATTGACGTCAAAAAAATAAACTGAAATACCGGAAATTTAACCGGATTTTTAACAAGCAATATCTTGCCCGGAAAATAACTTTTAAACTGAGAGTTGCAAATTAAAAATTTCAATGTTGTCAATCAATTTCAATATTTTGACAAACCAAGTGCGGATTAAAGATTTTCAATTATACCTTTCAATTTTGTTCTCACTTCATTTGCAATTTCTGCCAGCGAATTATTCTCAACCGCTTTCATCGAAGCAACAGGATCAACTGCTGAAACTTCAACTTCGCCGTTTTCATGTTCTTCTACAATTACGTTACAGGGGAGCATAACTCCTATTTTATCTTCGCTCGTTAAGGCTTTGTAAGCAAAGTGAGGATTGCATGCACCAAATATTTTATATTTTTTAAAATCAACATCAATTTTTTTCTTCATCGTCTCTTTAACATCAATTTCTGTCAATACACCGAACCCTTCCGACTTCAAAGCATCAGTTACGTCTTCGATTGCCTGATCGAAATTTTTGTTTACTAATTTACTGAAAAAGTAGCTCATGATTTTAAATTTAAATTATTTGATTAATGAAAGTATTTCGTTTTTTAAAATATTAAACTGCAATTTTAATTTTTGGCATGTAATTTGTTTATAGCCTTTTAAGGAAACTATAAAAAAGAAATGAATTATACCAATACAGAAAATTTAGACAATCATCTCAATTCACTTTACAAATACTGCAATCCTGCAAATATTGACAACCCAAAAATTGAGTATTCAGTTCAGATTTACATTCCGTACAGAGCATCTGTTTATTTATACTTTGAAGATTCGGAAAACAGGGTAATCTTTAATATTATTAACGGTGAAATTCTCAATGAGGGTATTTATTCGAAGAATGTGGATCTTTCTGAATTACCAGGGGGAGTCTATCATTACGTAATCCTGATAAACGGGGAAAAGTACAAAAAAACTTTGTATCTCGACAAATAAATCAGGTCTTTTGTCCCTTGATTTATCTCTATCAAATTTAAATTAATATAGATACCTTTGCCCATCAATGAGCAATGTTTTATATCTTACCAATCAATTTCTATCCGCAACTTTTGTCACTTCGTTTAGTCTTCGAAAAAGATTTTTTAAAAGGATTATGTTTTTAATTCGTCAGGGTAACATTTCCATACATTAATTGTTAATGTTTTTTTGCTGACATAAAAACTATTCCTGAAAATAATACTAATTAAATGAAAACTATAAATTCTCTCTTAGCGCTTTCAGTTATTTTGACATTATTGGTTTACGTTGGGTGTTCCAATGACCCTATCTCACCGACACCTGAAAAGAATCAAATTTCCGGAAAGATTACATTCGTTGATACGAATTTTGTGTTATCAGGCGGTTCTTATATCGTAGCTGCTTTTGCAAGCTGGCCTCCAACCGGCGGTCCGAACGCTTACGATACTTTAAGCATTTCAACTTCAAAAACAATTTACGATTATACTTTAAAAGGTGTTAGCACGGGCGATTACGTTGTCGCGGTTGGTTTTAGGAAACTCGGTAGTTATCAAACTCCGATCATGTCTGTTTACGGATGTGACACTGCAAGTTTACAATCCTCAAACTGCGCAATGAATCCGCCGCTACGAGCTACAATCGGTTCGAACGGTGAAAGTTCATCGGGGATTGATATGATTTCATGGGCAGACACTACAAATAAAATTTTCTAAACTTTGGGCAAGGCTTTATCCAAAAGCGTTACACTCATCCTAATGAGTTTGTTTTTTATCTTGAATCAGAGCGCGGGACAAACTTCCCGCGGCTCACTTCAGGGTGCTGTGATTGACAGGAAAAATGATGATGTTCTTGCTAATGCTATTGTTACAATTACGAATTCGAGAAACAACGGGCGATTTGTAACTGAAACTGATATCTCTGGACACTATTCGATTACCGATGTTCTGGAAGGATTATACACTATCAGTGTTATGCGGATAGGGTATGAAGATTTCACCGGTTCAATTTTGGTTGACGCAGGAAGGATAAAGGAATATAATATTTACCTCGAGTCAGTTGATATTGAAATTGAGAAAGTGAACGTTACAGCATCGAGGGTGGAGACAACATTGCAACAAACGCCGTCCTCGATAAATATTATAGAATCGCAGGAAATTGGAAATAAAAATCCAATGACGTTCAGCGATATGCTCGAAGGAGTTCAGGGTGTAACGATACAACGGACGAGTGGGATTAACGTTAGTTCACTTTCGTTGAGAGGTTCATCTGATGTTGCCGGTGGTGGGATAGGAAATAGGGTTTTGTTGCTCCTTGACGGTCGTCCTTCATTAACAGGCGATTCAAAAGGGGCTCTCTGGTCGCTCGTTCCGCTTGCTTTGATTGAACGAACTGAAATTGTCAAAGGTGCATTTTCGTCACTATATGGATCTTCCGCTATCGGAGGTGTGGTCAATGTTATAACAAAAAAGCCAACGTATGAGGCGTACAATTACATAAGCGTTTCACATGGATTTTATGACAAACTCAGCGATTCCCTTAAATTCACCAATAAGCTCCTCACATTTTCAGGAGTTGATTTGATCCACAGTAATTCCCTCGGAAAATTTTCCTATTTGTTATACGGCGGTTATAAATCGAATGATGGGCACGCGCAACAAACGAATTACAGATTTTACAATTTAAATACGAAGTTTACTTACGACCTGATTTCCAATCGGGATATTGAGCTTACGTTTGGTTACACTAATTCAGATGGTGGTTATCCTCATTACTGGAGGCGCGATCCAGGTGAAATCCCCGAGCCATTTAAAGTCGCAGAAAATGTAATCGGGGACAGAATTGATAAAGAAACTTTTAGCGCTGATCTTTATTACAGAGCATTTCCATCCGGAAATTCAAAATATTCGACAAGGTTTTACTACTACAATCTTTTGAGTGAATCGGTCTTCAACCCCAATAACCCTGTATCTATTGAATTTGGAACACCCGGATATGAATTTACAACTTTTATAGATTCATATAATTTTGGAAACATTTCTCAGTTTGACATTGAGCTTAGCAACAGGAATTATTTGATTTCCGGAGTTGATCTCCAGTGGAACATTGTTCGATCTGCGCCTGAAGAAATTCTGTATGGCAATCAACAGATGAATAATTTTGGCGTGTTCGTTCAGAATAGACACGATTTCATAAGAGATAATTTCGGTAATACAATTTTATCTGCAACATTTGGAACGAGGGCAGATATAACTAAAATTGTAGGTGGGATGAGCGCTTTTGATTTCAGCCCGAAATTTTCGCTTTTATATTCACCGAACTACGATAACGTATTTCTCGACGATGCTTCCTTCAGATTCCTTGTGGGTAAAGCATTCCGGTCGCCTTCGATAGCTGAAATTTATTTTAAGAAATCTTTATTCGGTGGCTATGAATTTATATTTAATCCGAATCTGAAGCCGGAAGAAACGCTCTCTTTTGAAGTCGGATACAGAAAGCAATACGGTAACCGGCTTATATTTGACATTGCTGCATATTACAATTTTTACGATAATCTAATTCAGTATAGAAATATCGGAAACGGAATTTACGGACCGTTTCAGGTGCAGAACGTGGCAAAGTCAACAATAGCAGGTTTTGAGGTTATGATTGATTACAATTCGTCAATCAAAATGTTTAACGACAATCTAAGGTATTACTTCAATATTGGATATTCGTTTATGCAGGCAAGGGACAAATCGCCCGATACAAAAGACGGGCTACTGCCGTACAAACCAAAACACTCCTTAAATTTTACTACAAACCTCAATTTCAAAGACTACAATTTAAATTTTTCTGGAAAATTCCAAAGCAGGATTGAAAAAGTGGTATTTTACGCGCTCGAAGAGCCGGATGCATTTTTCATTATGAATATGAAACTTTCAAAGCAATTTAATTCCGGTTTTAGCGCTTTTATTGCAGTTAATAATCTGTTCGATACATTTTATCAGGAGCTTGAACGAATTGCAGCACCTAACAGGAATTTCAATGCGGGCTTATCGTTTGAATTTTAAGCTGCATGGTTTTTAAAAATATTATTTAAACGACCTTCTAAAAAACTCCGATTCTACTACGACTGAACCCCGAACCTAAATCAAACCCGAATAACATTCCAAAGTAGAATCTCCATTCCTTCCCATAGGTTACATCCTTGTTCCGGAATGTTCGTGTAAAGGAATCAAGACCGTACGCGGCATCGAAAAATATTGAAGTCGGGAAAACGTATGAGGTAAAAGCCTGCAACCTTAATTGTGCGCCGATGTCTTTTTTAAAATCTCCGAGTTTGAAATTATTCCCATCCCAGGCATTACCGAAACTTCCATAGACGGATAAATATAGTTTATCGAGATAAAGCGGTGAGATTCTGGTATCAATATTTTTGATAATTGGAAATCTGTAAGTGAGTGTACCGTAAGCCATCCGACCGCCACCAAGTGCGTAAAACGGATAGCCCTTCATTCCGGGTAAACCCGTTGCATAGAAATGGTAAAAATCGTCAACAGGTGGTCCGAAAATTGTTGCCCCTGCAAGTTTCAGACTTAGTACGTGATCGCTTCCGAATAAACCAACTGATTCCGTCAAGCCGCCGCTGAGTTTGTTAAGTCTGTTCTTGGTAAAGACGGAGATTAAAGTACCGTCATCCGAAACTTCAAGTTCAGGATTTATATCGCTGATTTCATGGTCAAGCTGTACCCAAAATTGTCTTCCGATAGGGTTTATATCACGATTTCGGGAGCTTTGGAAAGAGCTGTAATCGTATCGCAGTGAAAAATTGTGAGCTTGAAAATAATCCTGTGATGATGATCTGATGAAAATTCCGCTCTGTGGTATAACGAAACCATCCAATGCTGATGCATATTTTGAATAGGTGTACATGAATCTGAAATCATGATTATAGTTTATCATTTTCCAATCCATCGAAACATCAAACGATAGCAGGTCGTAAGTCACGCCAACGGGTAATGTATCAATGCTTGCAATTAGGTCTGCAGTAGTTTTGCGCGTAACATTATATGCCGCAATGCTGAACTGTGGAGCAAAATTCAACTTTTGTCCAAAGAAATCATTGAGAAAGGGAACACCATTTCTATAATCAAATTGGAGAAACAAATCTCGTTCAAGATTGCGGTTTACGGAAGCGCCGCCAAATATTGAAAATCTCCCAATTGCTTCATCCGAATAAAAGTAAACTCCCGGTTTGATAGCGTCAATAAATTTATTTCCTTTAGTGTAATTATCGTATCTGAGTACCGGGAAAAAGAAAAGTTTCGTAAATAAACTCGAATAAGGTTTCACATTAAACGTGTCCAATTTTGTATCATCGAAATTCTTAAGTTTAGCCCAGTTGAAGTCATTATTGTCTCCTGCATAGCTGCCGCTATCAGGTTTTAAATTGTAGTCTGGTTTAACGTAGTCTGATAAATTAGCCGGATCGTATTTAACTATGTTTTTCATCAGTGCGATTTTGTAACCGGTTGATTCATATTGTGAATACACAAGATTACCGTTTGTATCAACAGAAGGCATAAAAGCTCCGCCAAGTACGTTCGTCAGTTGGGAGATATTATCGTTAGTAAGATTGTAAGCGTAAATGTTAAAGATTCCGGTAGGGTTCGCTGAAAAGAAAACTACTGAATCGCTATTAGAAATAAACGCATTTCTAAAGTCAATACCTTCCTCATCGAAGAGAATTTCCATCTCTGAGGTTTCAATATTGATCTTGGCGAGTTTTCGTGAATCGTTCAATGCGTAATCAACGATTACTTCTATGCCGTTGTTCATGAACACGGGGTTGTAAAGTTGCTCGCCGCGATTGAATGTAGTAACCTGCTTAATATTTTTCCCGTCTTTATCAGCGACAAATAAATTGAGAGATCCATCTCCGTTTACGATATAAGCAATTTTTGAACCGTCTTTGGAGTAAGCCGGAGTCAACGTTCTTTGTCCGAAAGTTAACCTCTTTGACTCGCCGGAATTGATATCCACTTCGTAAATATCGTAGAAAGATTCTCCGAGAACGTTAGGTGGAATTTCGCGCGATGCATAAATTATTTTATCCCCGTCCGGGGCCCAATCAAAATTGGATAAGACCGGCGCAGTGATTAATTCTTTTTTCTCAGTGCTAATATCGTAAACAAAAAGTGCTGTCGAACCAAAATCTGATGTTTGATTTGAAATGAAGGCTATCTTTTTCCCGTCAGGTGAAAATTTTGGGTTGTAATTCGCAAATCCCGTTTCTTCAATCAGAACGCCCTCAACAATATTATCTTTCAAGGTTGAAAGCCTGTTGTTGTAATCGGATACAAGGAAATTTTTCCAGTCATCGTAAAGTTGGTTGCCATCAATTCCAATGGTTTGTCTTACAGCTTTATCAAAACTAAAATTAGTCAGGTCGCCTAATGCTTTTGATATGTCTTCTAACTTTTCTTCGCCGTATTTATTCGCAATGTATCTTGTAAGGTTAAAACCCGAGTTGTAAATTGATTCAGCTTTAAGTGAAGTTATTGAGGAAAATTGTCCCATTTCGTTCCAGGTAAGCATTTTGTTGTCCAAAACCTGCATCCTGAGTATCATGTCTCTATGCGCATCCCAGCCATCATATCCGAGTTGTTGCCTCTGATATTGTGCAGTCCCTTCGGCAAACCATGCGGGTACACCGACTCCGGATAATGGATAAGACACAATGACGTTCGGGTAGCCGTATAAAACATCAGGTCTGCGTTCTTTTTCATAATTCAGCCATTGCAGATAAATAGCAGGTACAGTTCTGCCGAACTTCATAGCAGATTGAATTTGTATTGCGTGTGTGAACTCGTGAGTAATTACGTTCCGTAACCAATTGGTAGTTCCGCGAAGTTCAAAATCGAGAGGTGTAGCGTAAATGCCGATTCTGTTGCCGTAGAAATCAGTTGCGCCGTTTGCGATATCGCTTAGGTCGGTTATAATAAAAACGACTTTTTCGTTAGGTTCAAAACCATAAAGTGATGTAATCGGACCGTAAACTTCTTCAGCTATTTTTGCCGCGACTTTTGCTGTCCTATCAGCCCCTTCGTGAAAATTGATATAGAAGTGTTTTGTTTCAATTGTGAACCATTTCTTTTCAGGGTGAGGATCGAACTGCGCTCTCAGAATTGAAAACGGAACAAAAAATGAAATGAGCATTAGAATTGCTATCCGACAAGATTTTTTAATAATCATTGAATATGGAATCGTTAATTTATATAATTGAGCGTTTGAAAAATCAGAACACGGTATAAGTGAGTTTAAAAGTAGGTAGATTTGAATCGTTAGGAGCTATTAAAATGTTAATTTTAAAAATAAAATGCTTATGGTAAAAGGCTTTACGAATTATTTAAATTAACTGATTGACAAAGGTTTTTAATTCCGGTTTGCACAAATCCACGCATTTAATAATTGTTGCGGCCGTTACAATTATAATAAATCTCTCCGCTTTTAGCAATGTTTCTTTTTCGCAAGGAAGGCGAGACTGGGATCATACTATTTATGAACCTTACGATCCAAACGACACTACCACATATATCTATTATATTGATACGACAAAATCCGTATATGTACAGGACGTTGACACTATGGCTCGACAGATGTTGTTCGTTTACAAAGAAGAGTATTCGCCGGGAGTTTCGCTAAATGAAATCCATCACCCATATATCCTCAGAGGCTCAAATCTGATAAACGAATCAGTTTCGTTTGATTCAAATGTTGTTATCATTCGAAGGCAATTTATGGGTGAAGATATTAAAGCACCGTTGGTACTGACTTTTGATGATTATTTAGAACAACTATCGAAAGCAAAGACGAGCGAAGTATTCACTACGATTGTTTCGGAAAAGTTTACGGGTGTAATTGAAGACGAGCTCACACAGTTGTTTGAAAAATTTACTGACATTACTATCCCACTTCCGTTCACGAGCGAAACAATTTTCGGTCCACCGACAATTAATCTCAGAATAACCGGAGCTATTGATATCACTGCTTCGTACGAAAATGTAAGTCGTGAACAAACCGTATCGTCTCTATCATCGAATTCACAGAACAATATCAACTTCAAGCAGGAAGTCCTTGTAACCGCGAAGGGGAAAGTTGGCGACAAGCTATCAATAGATGCCGACTGGAATACTCAACGGGTTTTTGACTTTGAGAATCAACTGAAGATAAAATATGAGGGTTATGCCGACGAAGTAATAAAGCGAATTGAAGCCGGTAACGTTTCGTTACAGACAAATTCCGGATTAATACAATCAACTCAGGCGTTATTTGGAATTAAAGGGGAATTTCAACTCGGTCCGCTTACCTTAACAACTGTAGTCTCACAGAAAAAAAGTAAACAGGAAGAGAAAGATTTTACCGGTGGTGTTCAGGATCAAACATTTACTATCAATGTATTTGATTACTCTGACAACCATTTTCTTCTCGATACCATTTACAAATCAAGTTTCCTTGATTATTATAATTCAACTAACATAGGACAATATCAACCACAGACAGTATTGAACCGGGTGCTTGGGGATGATCCGGATTTTGAAGTTTGGGTACAGACGGATGTAACAGTCGTTGATTATCGTTACGCTGCAGGATATATAATGCTCGGGCCTCAGCCACAGGGTGGTTACCCGGATTCTCTCAAAACTCCACAAGATACTCCCGGGATGAATTTTGCCGGATATTTCAGAAAGCTTTCACCAAGCGAATATTATTTCAACGAGATCGCGGGTTATCTTTCTTTGCGAATTAATATACCCCAAAATTTCCATATCGGGGTGGTTTATAAAACACAAGACAATCAATTCGGTACGCCAAGCAGGCTGGTAGCTTCCGAAGATACGATGTTAATCAAATTGGTAAAAACTAATGTTACTAATCCCGACATGGCCCCGCTTGCATGGGAACTGAAATTAAAAAATATTTATCGTTTACCCATCTCTAAAGTAATTAAAGAGAATTTTGAGCTGAAGGTAAACTATAACGATAATAACCAGTACAAGCCAAACATCCCAAACGTTTCAACCCCATTGCTGCAAATTGTGAAGCTTGACAGATTTCAGGAGAATTCCCGGGTAGGTCCACCGGACGATAAGTTTGACTTTCTTCCGGGGTACACAATTAACACCGAAACAGGGGACATAATATTCCCGAGTTTGAGGCCGTTCTTTGATGACCTTAAAGAAGCAAATGTTGACTCCACTCTGTGGTTTAAAGAAATTTACACTCAATCTAAAAACGTAGCTTCTACTTCAAGTAATGCCAACACCTATATAATTCAAGGAAAAGGAAAAGGTGAAGCGGGTATCAGCAATGTAATAAATCTTGGTTTCAATGTTGTCCCGGGCAGTGTAAAGGTTCTGATTGGGACAACCGAACTTGTGAACAATATTGATTATAGCGTGGATTATTCAACCGGAACAGTGATGATTAAAAATGCAGCTGCGTTAATTTCTAAAGACTTGAAGATTCGATATGAAACGAATGAACTATTTTCGCTCGCATCAAAAACTTTAATCGGTGCACGAGGTGACTATAAAGTAAACGACAAAACTTCCATTGGATTTACTTTCCTTAATCTGAAACAGGAAACATTAAACGACAAGGTGAGGATTGGTGAGGAACCGACAAACAATAGTATGATAGGAATTGATTTCGTTACAGAATTCAAACCGAAACTTCTCACGAACATTGTCAATATGTTACCAGGTTACAATACAAAGGAGGAGTCGGCTGTAACTTTAAAAGGGGAGTTTGCTTACATGATTCCTGATCCAAATACAAAGCGAAGTAGAATCCCGCAGGATAATAACGAACCGGTTGCATACGTTGATGATATGGAGGGCGCTAAAAAAATTGTATCACTCGGAACAAATTACAGTACGTGGACCTTAGCTTCAGCTCCCGCTGATACTTCGATCGGAGATACGATTACCGTGAGATCAAATAACAGAGGTAGATTTATTTGGTACAATAATCCGAATCAGCAGGTATCAATTAAGGATATTTTTCCGGCGCGGGATGTACAACCGGGGCAGGATATGATTACACCGTTGTATGTCCAGTTCAATCCGAATAAAAGGGGCAGATACAACTATTCCTCAAATTATACTACTCAGACAGGGGTGTTCAATCAATCCGTTAATCGAAGGCAGGTTTGGGGTGGAATGATGAAATTTTTAAATACGACTTCTACAGACTTACTCAATGAAAATATAAATTTCATTGAGTTTAATATGCGTATTGAGACTAGTAATCCCAGTGCACTCAAAAACGGAAAGCTAGTGATAGATCTCGGAACCATTTCTGAAGATGTGATTCCGAACGGTAAGCTAGATACGGAGGATTCATTGAGAAATGGTATCCTGAGAAATGAGTTTGATATTGGTCTCGATTTCTTTGTAGATGAAAGGGAGTTGGAATATTATAACAGTATTAACGGAACATCGCTATCATTGTCAGATTTCGAAAGTGGTGATCCCGCACTAGATAATAACGATCCTACCGGAACAACTGCAAATCAAGGTATTTACGATCTGATAAACGGAACTCAGTTTAATGCAATTTATGAAGGTGGTAATCGCCCCGATACGGAAGATCTGAACAGAAATGGTCGTTCCGATTTAAGCAATTCGTATTTTAAATATGAAATTTCACTTGACACTACTGCAAACAGGTATATTTCGGGTACCGGAAAGGAGGGCACAGGTTGGTTTCAGTATTCAATCCCGCTATCAGAATTTGTTGAAAAAGTTGGTCAGGCTGACCTGAGAAATATTGAGTATGCCCGAGTATGGATAGCAGGTGTCGAAGATTCGCTTAGGCTTGCTTTCGTTGATTTCAACCTCGTTGGTAACCAATGGTTTAAACCTGACCGGAGCGATACAAGCTATACCATCTCGGTTGTCAGCATTGAAGAGAACCCTCAAATTTATCAAAGTCCCGTTCCCGGAAATGTGTTACGTCAGGAAATTCAAAATACTACCGGTGTAAACACTCTCTCTAATGAATCATCACTTTCAATCGGAGTTTCAAATCTGGTTAATGGCGAAAGAAAGTTGGCGATAAAAGATTTCCGGACACAAACGCTCGATTTATTCAATTATAAAATGTTGAAACTGTTCGTAAACGGTGATCCGACTTTCAACTATACGAGCGAAGATGTTTACGATGCGACAATGCTCATCAGGTTAGGTTCAGATTCAAATAATTATTATGAATACCGTGCACCCGTAAGACCTGATGTTAGGCCCGGCCAACCTTGGAATCAGTATAATGAAGTAACGATTAATTTTGCTGATCTCACTGCGTTGAAATCGGCGCGTGATTCAATATCGCAGGTAATAGATATGCCCGTGCCTGGAGGTCCGCCCGGATCAGTTTACAGAATTAAAGGAAATCCTGCTTTGAATTCTATCAGGGAAATTGTTCTCGGTGTTGAAAAAAACAGAACGAGTGTAAATACTTCAATTTCGGGTAGTGTCTGGTTTAATGAGATAAGAGTATTAAACGTCGATGACGATAATGGATATGCATTCAATATAAACGCAGGTGTAAAATTTGCAGATTTAATGACTCTTAATTTCAATTACTCGAAAACCTCACCTAACTTCTTTAGAATTGATGAACGCTTCGGGACACGACGTACCGGACAGAGTTGGGATGTTAACGGTACAATAAATCTGCACAAATTCATTAACAATACATTTTCGTCGTTGTTCTCCGAAGATTGGAGCAAATTTATAAATCTGCCCTTAACCTTCAGACATTCTGAAATACTAAGCAAACCGAAATTTTATCCAGGTACGGATATCAATCTCGATAAAGCTGTTGAGGAGCGTTATAAAAGTCTACTTCAGGAGACCGGTAATGAGGAGTATGCAAGGTTTGAAAGCGAAAAACTAAGGATTGAAGCGCAATCACTTGAAATAAGAAATGAATTGTCCATACAGGGTATGCAGTTCAATTTCCCAAGTAACAACTATATTGTTAAAACATTTCTCAATCGTTTCCTTTTTAACTTTAGTGCTAACTTTGGGCATTCGCGTGATGTGATTTTTGAAAGGCGCGAGAATTTTGATGTTAGAGGTGGAATTGATTTCACAACCGATTTCGGATTAACTGACATTCTTAATCTTAATATCGGGGAACTTATAAATCTTGGTGAAGACTACAAAGAGGGAAAAATTTATTTAGCTTTACCTTTTATTCCATTAGCTCCGCTGTTCTCGAAAAATTTTAATGCGGTGACGGATTTTAACCGTACTCGTGATGAAAAGCGGCAGAGACAGTTGGATTTCGATGATCCGACTTCGAGAATATTTAAGGCCAACAGGGGATTCAGTTTCGATTGGAAATTTATTGAAGACTGGTTAGTTGACCTTACAGGAACTTATCGGGTAACTATTGGGAGCGATCTTACTCCTTTTGAAACTATCGGCGACTCAATCCTGATTCAAAGACCGACCAGTGAAGTACTTGATGATATATTTTTCAATAATGCTCTGGTTAATTTCGGCAGAGATCTTGACTACGCTCAAACAACTACTTTCAATCCTAGATTTAATTTGCCGTTCCTTAATAAATTTATGGACCTCAATTTATCATATAATGTAACTTATGGCTGGCGAAACCCGAACTCAACTGAAAATATCGGATACAATGTGGGATACAACAATACCGTAACAGCAGGGGCGAACTTAAATTTGAAGGAGATTTTTAACATATTTTCTTCCGAACCGTCAAAGCTCAGGGCGGGTTCAACTATGGACGATAGGGAAGGGCAGAACATCGGTGACATTTTTAAAATATTATCAAGTTTCTTGCCGACTTCTATCAACGCAACTTTTAGGCAAACTAATACTATATCTAACCCCGGCGTCATTGGCAGACCCGGATTCGGAAACTTCTGGTTTGAATTTTCGCATGAACCTAATTTAGGACCATCGAGACTTTATCAATTAGGTTTATCTCAGTACCCCGGAGAGCGAGCACCAAATCTCTCCATTACCGACAATATGAATCTGTTGAACGATTTATCTTTATCCTCAACAATAACGCCAATTTCTGACAATATAAAAATGAACCTTACTTTCAAAAAGAAGTGGGGTTTCGATAAAACCAATACATTCAATACAGATGAATTCGGCGGATATTCAACTCAGACTAATAAAGCTACAAATATTGAAAGAAGTAACACTGTATTCTTTGGTGCTAATGTTGATGATTTCAGGTTTGAGCCGACAGGGAACTCTTCAGAAGATATAAAGAATCTGTCGTCAAAATTTCGTAATGAGCTATCGTCGTTCCCTTTCCCAAACTGGACTCTTTCGGTCACTGGGGTTGAAAAGTTTGCGTTCTTTGAGCAGTTCGCTTCTTCAGTTACAATTGAAAATTCATTTGTATCGGAATATTCAGAGAGAATTTCAGTTAACAGATTTGATGTGGAAAGTCCGTCAACGCAAATTGTGCGAAATTCATTCTCACCACTATTTGGTATTAACGTTACTTTTAAGGAAGCGTTCGGAGGAAATCTAAGTGCAAATTTAAGATACAACATTACTAAAGAGAACCGGCTTGAACCATCTACTAACCTTATACGGACTACGAACAATTCAGACTGGAGTTTGAATGTCAACTTTTCAAAAGCCGGGTTTGAAATCCCATTATTCGGACTATCACTGAAAAATGACATTACCTTTGCGCTTACAATTTCTCGCAATGTAACAAATCCGATAGACTACAGGTTTATTACCGGCGGCTCAATTCCGGAAAAACTGGAAGGTAATGGTTCTTCGATAACTACGATCAATCCGTCTATTCAATACTCGCTTAGTCAGAGAGTTCAAATGCAATTATTTTTCAAGAACGTAAAGACCGAACCTACCTCCGGTAATGCAAGTACGGTTCCCAATACGTCTAATGAAGGTGGTCTTAACATCAGGATTGCAATTCAATAAAGCTATTTGTCCGAAACATTTATTTGTTCATCAATAATCATCTTTTCAATATCTTTCAATTTTGTAATTACCTCATCTGAGAAAAATTCTTTATTGTTATCATCAAAAACGTAACCGACTCCTTTGTCCTTCAAGCCGTAAGTAATAACACCACCCTTAAAATTTCCACTTGAGAAATTCTTTATGGTCAAGTAAACAGCTTCATCTACACGCTTAATCATGCTGGTTAAGACACGTCCCGGCGCTTCTGCATATTGATCAAGGTCAACGCCAATCGCAAATTTTTTTGTATCTCTTGCAGCTTCGAATAAACCTATCCCTGAGAGCCCGGATGCATGATAAATTATATCGGCACCTCTGCCATATTGGCTAAGCGCAATTTCCTGAGCTTTCATCGGGTTTTTAAAACCATCGGCTGTAACGCTAACATAACCGACCATCAATTCGGCATCAGGGTTTACATACTTTACACCTTGCGCATAACCCGATTCAAATTTCTTAATGAGGTCGGATTCCATTCCGCCGATAAATCCCACTTTATCAGATTTAGTAATTAATCCGGCAATTGCTCCAACGAGAAATGATCCTTCCTCCTCTTTAAACTCAACTGCCAGAAGGTTCGGGGGAATGGCGGCGGTATCTGTGATAGTATAGTCTATACAAACAAATATTTTATCAGGGAAATCGTTTGCTATTGTTGTAATATCTTCCGTGAAAATAAATCCAACACCGAAAATCATATCAACATCTTCTTTAACAGCTAATTTCCTCAAAGCCGATTCTCTATCAGCCCCTTCCCCCGGATCAATAACCTCAAATTCAATCCCAAGTTCATTCTGAGCTTTTTCCAAACCTGTGTAAGCGGCATCATTAAATGATTTATCACCTCTTCCTCCAACGTCAAAAACCAGTCCGACTTTTATTTTACCATCATTTTTATTCCCCTTATTTTGGGATTGCTCAGTTTTACAGCCTGCGAGCAATAGCGTCATTGTTACGACAATCAGAAAAGATTTCAAGATCATTTATTTATTATTTTCTTCTTTAAAGTTATGATGTAAACGGCATCTGGCTTCGTAATGATTGGAAGCACCGACGAGCACTTGTTCCTGTTCATCAGTGATCCTGTGGGTTCTGTTTGCGGGTGCTCCACAAATTACGCAAACGGCGAGTGTTTTTGTAATGTATTCTGCGACTGCAAGCAATTTCGGCATCGGTTCAAATGGTTTTGCCCGGTAGTCCTGGTCAAGTCCCGCTACAATTACACGTTTTCCTGCATCAGCGAGATTTTGGCATATTTCCACAAGGTTATCATCAAAAAACTGAGCTTCATCAATACCTATTACTTCGGCATCAAAACATTTATCTAAAATTTCAGTAGCATCTTCAATAATCTCGGAAGGAAAGGAAGTATCGTTATGGGAAACTATTTCGAATTCGGAATACCTGTTGTCTAACTTAGGTTTAAATACTTTTACCCTTTGTTTTGCGATTTGTGCTCGCCTGATTCTCCTGATTAACTCTTCTGTTTTCCCTGAAAACATACTCCCGCAAATTACCTCGATGTGGCCGGTTTTTTTGAATGTTCGTATTTGAAGATTCTCATTCATAATGTAAAAATTAAAATTTAAGCTTGAATGATTCCGGAAGTAACTCAGAAAGCATGTAAATCTTTACTTCCGATTTCGATTTAACGAGTATAACAGCCATATCATCACAAAATTCTTTCAGAAATTGTCTGCATGCGCCGCAAGGTGGAACGAAATGACCTTTGTTTGTCGCAATTGCAACCGCTTTAATTACCTTATGTCCCTCAGAAATCGCCTTTGCAACTGCAACTCTTTCTGCACAAATTGTTAGAGAATACGAAATGTTTTCAATGTTCGTACCTGAATAAATACTGTTGTCTTTTGTAAGTACAGCCGCGCCAACTTTGAATCTGGAGTATGGGGAATAGGATTTTCTAATGGATTCAAGCGATTTTTCAATCAATGGTGTATATTGGGAAATCAAAGTTAATGTTTATTTGAAATGCGAATATATATATTATATGATACTTTATCAATTTTATTCAATGAAACGGCGCACATTTTACAAATACCTTGATAAACTATTTGGAACACCTATTGTAATCCTCTTAGCGCTTTTTTTCAAACGTTATAATCGGCTACCTGGTGTAAATATAAAGAATATTTTACTGATAAAATTTGCAGCAATTGGTGATACAATTCTCCTGATACCTACGCTTCGAAAGATTAAAGAAAAGTTTCCTGAGGCAAAACTAACGTTTATTTGTTCTCCGATTAACGAGTCAATCGTGAAAAAGATACCATACGTTGATGAAATAGTCGTCATAAAAGTCTATTCATTTCTGACAAATCCATTCTTTTTCCTACGAACAATTAAGCAATTGAGAAAATTAAAATACGATATTGTTATTGATGCGGGACAGTGGGAGAGGATTAGTGTAATTTTACTTGCTTTTCTACGTTATCATTTCTCGGTTGGCTTTAAAACCAGAAAGCAGTTCAAACATTTTCTGTATGACGATATTGCCTTGCACAAACCTGATAAACACGAACTTGAAAATTTTCTCGATTTATTAATACCAATCGGTATCACAATTGATGATAAAGACAAAAATTTAGAGTACTTTCTTAGTGAGAAAGATTTTAAATTTGCTGATGACTTCTGGGAAAAGCATGGGCTTTTCAATCACACGGTAATCTGTTTTCATCCCGGCTGCGGGGAAAACGGAGCTCCCCGTGAGTGGGCAATTGAAAATTACATCGCATTGGGGAAAAGGTTATTAGATTACGATGAAAATATAAGGATTTTGATAACCGGAGCGCCGGTCGAAGTTGAAAGGTGTAATGAAATTTCTACAGGAATAGGTGCAAATACCATTAATACAGCAGGAAAGTTTGAGTTGGATAACGTTGTTGCTCTCGTAAGTAAATCGAAATTGGTTGTTTGTAGTAATACCGGTATGCTTCATATAGCCGGTTCGGTAGGAGTGAAGACATTAGGATTACATGGTCCTACAAATCCTGTCAAATGGAGTTCCTATTCTAAAAATTCTGTTGTAATTCAAAGCGATAAATTTTGTAGTCCCTGTCTCTATCTCGGACATGAATACGGTTGCCAGACACCAACTTGCATGGCTCATATTACAGTTGATGATGTTTTCATAAGTATTCGCAAAGCTTTAAATCCCGAACTATTCCGAGAACGTAAAGTTGTGAAAATTTAATTTAAAAACTAAAATATAACATGATGGAAAAAGCTACATTTGGAACTTTTAACATGATTGAAAGTCATGGGCATGAACAGGTAGTTTATTGTTCGCATAAAGAATCCGGTTTAAAAGCAATTATTGGTATTCACAGTACTACATTGGGGCCGGCGCTCGGCGGGTGCAGGATGTGGAACTATGCCAACGGTGAAGATGCACTCCTTGATGTACTTCGATTATCAAAAGGGATGACTTACAAAGCTGCGATTGCCGGATTGAACGTTGGTGGTGGAAAGGCAGTTATTATTGGTGATAACAGAACACAAAAAAGCGAAGCTCTATTTCGGGCTTTTGGAAGGTTTGTTGAAGGACTTTCAGGGCGATATATAACAGCTGAAGATGTAGGAACCAGTGTGAAAGATATGGAATACGTCATGATGGAAACAAGAAATGTTACAGGTATTCCGATTGAATTAGGTGGTAGTGGAGACCCGTCACCGGTTACAGCTTACGGTGTATATATGGGGATGAAAGCGTGTGCGAAGGAAGTATACGGAAGCGATTCACTTGAAGGTAAAAAAGTTGTAATTCAAGGTGCGGGAGGGCATGTTGGAAATCATTTATGTGGATATTTACATAAAGAAGGCGTGAAGTTATTCGTCTCAGATATTTACGAAGATAAACTTAAACATTTAGTTGAAGATTATAAAGCAGAAGTTATTGGAGTTGATGATGTTTATGGTTTCGATGCGGATATATTTTCTCCTGCAGCACTAGGTTCGGTAATTAACGATGAAACGATTCCGCAATTAAAAGTTAAAATTGTTGCCGGAGCTGCTAATAATCAGTTGAAAGATGAAGATAAGCATGCAAGTATTTTGAGAGAGCGTGGAATTCTTTACGCACCGGATTACGTTATTAATTCCGGCGGTTTGATTAATGTTCACAGTGAACTGGAAGGTTACAACAGGGATAGGGCACTCAAAAAAACATCCGAAATTTTTGATGTTATGACAAATATTATTGAAATATCAAAGAAAGAGAATAAAACCACAGATATCGCTGCACGCGAAATTGCGATAAAAAGAGTAGAATCAGTAAGTAATTCGAAAAAAATTAGAATTTACCGCGATAAGAATTTATTTAATATGAGGAATATATAAAATAAATTTTAGCCCGGGTTTTTCCGGGTTTTTTATTTATGGATAACTTTATCTGGATTATAATTGTATTAATAATCGTTCTTACTGTCGTGCTTTCACTTCTCACATTGGTTACTAACTGGAGCGATAAATTAGCTGATAAGATTGATGCGAAAGATAGCAGAAAATCAATAGACCAAAATTAAATCAGTTCCTCAGATTCTTGGTAATCTTTTGAGCAGCATAACTTTTGACTAATCTTACAATTTTGTCAAGGTCAATCATTTCAATGCATTCGAGATTGTATGGACAGACTTTTTTCCAACATGGAGAACATTCAAGGTCTGCGGGATAAAGTTTTTCGCCGTTATCAAATAGATCAATTTCCTGCCAGCAAGATAATCCGAACCATGCAATTACGTATTTCTCCAATGCAATTGCAAGGTGCATTCCGAAGGAATCCCCGGTTATAACAATGTCACAAATCTGCATAAAGCACGCGCCGTATCTTATCCCTGAACCTGTAGGTGTGTAAACAACCCGGTTTTGCACCTGTTTACTGAGCTTTTCGTATATTTCAAGATTCCGTTCGGTATCTTCTTTTCCACCAAGCAAAACCATAATTAATGACGAGTTGTCGGCTAATTTATTTATCAGTTTAACGTGTTGTTCGATAGTCATCTTTTTGTTGGGAAATAAGCTGGAACAGCCTGTATTGAACCCAACGTAGATTTTCGACGGATCGTATTTTATTTTTTCCTTAAATTGTTCAATGAATTCCAGTTCACCGGACGTAAAATTGTAAATGTATTTATCCCTATTGAATTTCAATTCAAAAGTTTCATGAATAATCTCCGAACCAGATTTTATATTTTGACGGAATTTCAATTTATCATTTATTCCCATTGTATAATTGTACATAGCACTTTTGTTCAATGGCACTATTTTCCCGTCATCGTTTAATCCAAAACCAAGTTTTTCCTTTGCAATCACCTCATTTGCAAACGCGCATGCATATTGCGACTTATCCCCGTTCAGCAGAATGTCAAATTTTATGTTCCTGAGTATCATCCGGTCTTCTTCATCCCATGAATATATTTCGTCGATCAGGTCGTTATTGTGAAGAATTGAAATTGCATTTTTTTGCGTTATCCAGAATACTGTACTTTCTGGATACTTCTGTTTCAGTGATTTAAGTATAGAAGTATTGAGGAGCACATTCCCAAGTGCATCAAGCGATATTACGAGAATTTTTGTACCAATTCTATTTTGAGCATTCTCGTACTTACATCCGCTTTCAAGGCAATCGTAGTATGAAACGCAAGGTTTGTAACCGGAGAACCGCTTACAACGTGGAATTTTCAATTTATCGAATTCCACTTAATTTGTCTTTAATTTCATTAATAATAAAATCTCTGTGCTCCGGATTTTTTACGAAATCGAGTTCATCAGTTTCTATTGTAAGACATTTCCCGTAATTATAATTTTCAATCCATGAATTATAACTCAAATTCAATTTTTCAAGATATTCGCGCTCGATGCTCTTTTCGAATTCACGTCCACGTAGTTTAATCTGATTTATAAGAGTGTTAACATCAGCTTTCAGATAAACTAACATATCAGGAGCTTTAAGGTAAGATGTCATTTCAATGAAAAGGTTTTTATAATTTTTATAATCCCGTTCATCCATCCTGCCAAGTTCATACAAATTTCTCGCAAAAATTTCTACATCTTCATAAATGCTTCTATCCTGAATAACTGAAGAATCGAGAGAAATAATCTCTTTGTGAATTCTGAATCTGTGTGATAGAAAATAAACCTGCAGGTTAAAAGACCAACGTTCCATATCGTTATAGAAATCGGCAAGGTAAGGGTTATCAGATACCGATTCAAAGTAAGGTACCCATCCGAATTCATCAGCAATCATCTTTGTAAGGGAAGATTTACCCGAACCGATGTTACCTGCAATTGATAGAAAGATTTTTTCCGGCATTATTAAAAAACCGTCACTCGGACGGTTTGAAAAGGTTAATTTCAGAAATATAAATCGATAGTCCTCTGAAAAACAAACAATACCCTATGATTCAGATTCATTTTCGGTGGCTTCGGTTTTAACCGGTTCATCCCGTTTCAGTTTTGATTCTTCGACAGGAATTACGATTTTCTTCTCTTTAATTTTTGTTGCAGCTTTACCGGTCAGTTTTCTAAGGTAATACAACTTCGCTCTTCTGACGCTTCCTCGCTTTTCAATTTTAATTCCGGCAATTTTAGGGGAGTTTATCGGAAATATTCGCTCAACGCCCACACCGTTTGAAATCTTTCTGACACGGAATGTTTTGTTCACTCCGCCACCTTTAATACCCATAACAATACCTTTGTAAATCTGGATTCTCTCCTTATCCCCTTCGATGACCTTTACAGAAACAGATATAGTATCTCCGGTAAAAAATTCCGGAAGATCATCTCTAATCTGACCGGCAGTAACTAATTTAATTTTGTCCATTATTATTTCTCCTTATTGTCTGTGATTGAATTAATTTTTTTAAATTTTTCCGTCCCCTGAGAAGTTCTCCATTCCTCTATCAATTTATGATTACCACTCAGTAATACTTCGGGAACACTTAACCCGTTATATGTTTCAGGTCTTGTATATTGTGGATGATCGAACTTATTGTCTTCCTGAAATGAATCTGTTATAGCCGATTCAGAATCACCTAACGCTCCTGGAATTAAACGTGCAATAGCGTCAATTACAACTAGAGCTGCTATATCACCGCAGGATAATACAAATTCACCAATTGAAATTTCCTTTGTTACAAATGTATCAATTACCCTTTGATCAATTCCTTTATAATGTCCGCATAGTAAAATGTAATTCACGCCAAGCGATAATGAGTTGGCGGTTTTTTGATTGAACAATTCACCTTGCGGGGATAAATGAATTATATCGTCGTAAATTCTCTCGGATTTCAGCAATTCAATACACCTGAAAAACGGTTCGGGTTTCAATACCATTCCTGAACCACCACCGTAAGGAAGATCATCAATCTGCCGGTGCTTGTCATTTGTGAAATTGCGCAAATCGTGAACTTTAATTTCAATTAACCCTTTAGCGATTGTCCTGCTTACAAGACCATGTGTCAAAGAACTGTTCAGTATATTTACATTTGCACTGATGATGTCGAATCGAATCATTATAAAAATCCTTCGATTAACTCGACCCTTATAAAACCTTTTTCAAGGTTTACCTCATAAACAAATTCTGCCCTGTCCGGAATTAAAATTTCTGTATTGGTTCCGTTCAATAATACTTTGAATAGATTGTCCGAACCGTAATTTTCAATACCGGTAATTGTACCGATTTCTTCATTGCCGTTAATGACTTTCAAGCCAATCATTTCGTAATTGTAATATGAATCATCCGGACGTTTCCACTTTTCGGATTCAGGGATAAAGATAAATAATCCTACCAACTCTTCAGCAGCATTCAAAGTAGAAAATCCTTTAAATGAAATTCTTATCTTTGATTCTGGTGTAATTGAAATTTCCGAAACGATAAACTCTAACGATTCACCGTCACAGCGTTTAAATTTGTTCGTAACTTCGTCGAACAAAAAAACTCTTTTAAGAACTTTAAACCTCTCCGGAAAATCTGTCAGTGGTTCGACTTTAATGAATCCTTTATTCCCGAATGTTTTAGAAGTATAACCAATGCAAATGAACTCATCTAACGAAAGGGGCAAAGGATGTTATTCCCCTTTGTGTTTGAGTTTATCCGGAATCTCAAGGTAAGCCCGTTTGTTTTCTTTAGAAGCAATTGCAGTCAGTAATGTTCTGATTGCTTTTGCGGTTTTACCCTCTTTCCCGATTACTTTTCCGGTTTCTTCATCTCTGACCGAAAGTTTGAATTTAATTTTATCGTCTTCAAAAGATTCCTCGACGACAACGTCTTCGGGGTGTTCAACTAAGTGTTTTGCTATGAATTCAATAAATTCTTTCATAACTTTTCTCCCTTTAATTATGAAATGAATACAGAACTCTGAATATGGATGAATTTATTCACCGATTTTTTAACAAAATCACGGAAACTTATTCAGCAGGTGCGCTTTCTTCGGAAGCGGTTGTATTCTTTTTCGATTTTTTAAGTTTCCTTCTTTCCTTTTTTTCCTTTGCCCGTTGGAGTTTTGCTTCTCGTTCGGATAAAAATTTTTCGATCTCTTTTTCAATAGTTTCAGCATCAGCTTTCTTTTTCTCAAGGTGCCATCTCAGGATGATACCTTCCCGGCTAAACAAATTCCTAACTGTTTCCGTAGGTTTCGCACCGGTTTTCAGCCAGTATAACGCCCGCGCTTGTTTAACTTTCACCTCAATCGGATCCATGTTCGGATTGTAATGCCCGATTTCTTCAATAAATCTGCCGTCTCTGGGGAATCGTGAATCCGCTGCAACAATCTTATAAATTGGTTTTCTTTTGCGCCCCATTCTGCGAAGTCTGAGTTTTACCACTTAGTTTATTGCTCCTTATATTTTTATTTTAAGTTTTTCATTAATGTTGGAGGAATATTCATTTTCCTCATTGTATTAAAAAGTTTACTCTTGTTAAAATTTTTCATCATCTTTTGCATATCTTCAAATTGTCTGATGACACGATTAACTTCCTGAATTGAATTACCGCTTCCATTTGCAATACGTCTGCGCCTTGACCCGTTTAGAATTCTTGGGTTGCTGCGTTCATCACTTGTCATGGACAAAATAACGGCTTCAATTTTAACAATTACCTTATCGTCAATTTGCTTTCCTTTAAGTGCATTTCCGGCGCCCGGTAGCATTGAGACAATACTAGAGAGCGATCCCATCTTTTTAATTTGCTTTAATTGTGCAAGAAAATCTTCAAAATCAAATTTATTCTTCCTAAGTTTCTCCTGTAGTTTAGCAGATTCATCCTGGTCAAACTCCTGTTGTGCTTTTTCAACAAATGAAACAATATCACCCTTGCCGAGAATTCTTGAAGCCATTCTGTCCGGGAAGAACGCTTCAAGTTGGTCGAGCTTTTCGCCAACGCTTGCAAATTTTATCGGCTTATCAACAACCGAGCGTATTGATAACGCTGCGCCACCTCGTGAATCACCGTCTAATTTAGTAAGGACAACTCCGTTGAAATCCAGTTGATCGTGAAAAGATTTTGCGGTATTTACTGCATCCTGTCCCGTCATTGAATCAACTACAAAGAGTATCTCAGCAGGCTTCACAGCATCCTTAATTCGTCTTACTTCATTCATCATCTCCTCGTCAATTGCTAGTCTTCCCGCAGTATCAATAATTAATGTATCCCGTGCATTATTTTTTGCGTGCCTGATCGCAGTTTGTGCAATTTTAATAGCATCTCTTTCACCGTCAATGGAAAAGACGGGTATGTCCGCTTGCTTCCCGAGAATTTTCAACTGTTCAATCGCTGCCGGACGATAAATGTCACACGCAGCGAGTAATGGAGTCTTTCCCCGTTTCTTCAATAATTTTGCGAGCTTTGCTGAAAATGTTGTCTTTCCTGAACCCTGTAACCCTACAACCAAAATAACGGATGGGATTTCATTGGAAAAATTTATATCAACATTCTCTGAACCGAGGAGTTTAATCAGCTCATCGTTAATAATTTTTACGATTAACTGCCCGGGTGTAATACTTAAAAGAACATTCTCGCCGAGAGATTTTTGTTTAACTTCTTCAAGGAAATCTTTTACTACTTTATAGTTTACATCTGCATCAAATAAAACCCGACGTATTTCACGCAGGGATTCGTCAATATTTTTCTCGGTTATCTTTCCCTGACCGCGAATTTTCTTTAAAACGCCTTCTAATTTAACGGATAAATCTTCAAACATCAATAAGTTTTTAGGAAAAAAATAGACATTGAAATTACAAATACTAAGAATTTTATTCAAGGAACATAAACAATGTCATAAGAATTTTTTATGTTTGTTAAATAAACCATATTTAAAATTATTTTAAAACCCATTATTAAGTATGTACCTTTGCGGTGTAGATGAAGCAGGACGTGGTGCGCTGGCAGGACCGGTTGTAGCAGCGGCCGTCGTTATGAAAGATAATTCATTTGTAAGCGGTGCAACTGATTCAAAATTGCTTAGGGAAAATTACCGGGATGAACTGTATGTTGAAATTCTTAATTCCGCTAAAGAAGTTACCACAGGCATAGTTTGGAATGATTGCATTGATATAAAAAATATATTGAAAGCAACTATGACTGCTATGAAATTTTCACTTGAGAAGCTTTCAATCCTTCCGGATAAAGTTTTTGTTGATGGAAATTATTTTAAGTTTGAAGATAACAGCCAATCAAAATATAACTACGTAACTGTAATTAAGGGCGATCAACTGGTTCATTGTATATCTTGTGCTTCAATAATTGCTAAAGTTACTCGGGATAAAATCATGTATGGTTTACACAAAGAATTTCCTGAATATGGCTTCGATAAACACAAAGGCTATGCAACGAAATTTCACAGAGATTCAATCAAACGATACGGATTGTGTAAGTACCACAGAAAATCATTTTGCAAAAAAATTCAACAAAATTGTTTTGAGTTCGGATCGTGACAAAGATATTACCGGTCGGACAGGTGAATCGCTTGCGGAAAAATTTTTATTAGGCAAAGGATTTAAATTAGTCCGGAAAAATTTCAGATACGGTCGAAATGAGATCGACCTTATTGTTGAAGATGAGCGCAATAAAATTTTAGTATTTGTTGAAGTCAAAACTAGGTATAGCTTAGAATATGGCGCACCTGAAGAATCGATTTCCAGGAAGAAACAAAAGGGTTTTATAAGCGCTGTCAATGGGTTTATGAATGTAAATGAAAACTATTCAGGATACGACCAAAGGATTGATACTATCGGAATAGTTCTTAAACCTGGTTCGGAGGCTAAAATCAATCACATAGAAAACTCATTTTATTGATCAAAGAAATCTCTCTCAATTGTTATTCCACCTCTGATTGGATATTTTTGCAATTGTTAACCGTCCGATAAATGGCATTAGATAAAGAAGAAAGATCTGTAATAGACCCGGATAATGTTTTGCTCACAGATATTGAGGAGTTAATACATTCCGGCTCTGCAGCAATGCTAAAGAATATCCTCGCAGATTTGTACGACTTCGATATCGCAGTACTCATTGATAATCTGCACGAAGACGACGATGCGGTATATTTATTTTCATTATTGTCGGACGAGACTTCGAGCCAGATAATTCTTGAACTTTCCGACAGGCGCAGGTCTTACATCCTGTCAAAAATTGGACGGGAGAAGTTATCTAATATTGTCAGCGAGATGGATTCAGATGATGCCGCCGACCTCGTTGCTGAACTGGATTTCGATATTCAACGGGAAGTTTTAGCTGATCTCGATAAAATTGATAAAGAAGATTCCGACGAAGTACGTGAGCTGATGAAATACGATGAATCTACTGCCGGCGGTATCATGGCGAAAGAGTTCATCAGCGTCAATCAGCATTTAACAGTTCGGGAAGCTGTTAAAGTTGTGCAGAACAAAGCCGACGAAATGGATCAGTTCTATAATGTATGGGTTGTTGATGATGATATGAAACTTGTAGGTATAATTTCTCTGAAAAGGTTAATTATTGCACTCAAAGAACCTGAACAAAAGATGTACGAGGTGATGAATACGGAAGCTATAAGTGTTAGGGATGATGTAGATCAGGAGGAGATTGCGAAAATTTTCAAAAGTTACGATCTGGTATCTATGCCGGTTGTTGATTCTCAGAATCGGGTGATTGGTAAAATTACGATTGATGACATAATTGACGTTATCGAGGAGGAACACACAGAAAATGTGGCAATAATGACCGGTACAGATGCGCAGGAGCTTGAAAAAAAATCGCCCTTCGAAATTGCAAAGTTAAGGTTACCCTGGATTTTAATTACTCTGGGAATTGAATTGATTGCAGTGTTTGTAATAAAAACGCATAGTCAGATTCTGGAAAAAATTATCTTACTTGCAGCGTTTATGCCGATTATTTCAGCTATTTCAGGTAATACAGGACTTCAATCTGCTGCAATTGTTGTCAGAGCGCTCGATACCGGATATGTTAATATTAAACGTTGGTGGTCGCCGGTAATACGACAACTGAAAACTACTTTAATCATCGGATCGGTAATCGGATTTAACATCGGCGTTGTCGGCTATCTAATGTCAGACGATAATCAGTTCACGTTTGGGATAGTCGTTGCGATTTCAATGTTCACATCAATAAATATTGCAGGGTTAGTCGGAACGATTGTACCGATCATTTCAAAATCGCTTGGTTTTGATCCGGCACTGACTTCCGGTCCCTTTGAAACAGCATTCCAGGATGTTGTGGGGATTTCTATCTTCCTTACAATTGCTTCTGTTTTACTCATAAATATCTGAACAATTCACTTTGATTAAATATTTGAACAGATTCCGGTATTTGGATATTCCCGATATTACCAATTTTCTTTTTTTAGTTCTGATCTCCGTGTTAACTCTTCTCTTTGTGGATATTCACTTGAAAAAATATCTCATTGTTTTCGTAAACATCGCGTTCATTTTTGTAATTAACCTTATTATAAAAAAATATGAGATTGATAAAAGTAAATCAAAAACTATTAAACTCCTCAGATTCTGGTATCCGGTTATTATGATTCTCGTTTGCTTTAAGGAAATATATTTGATTATGATGTACTCAACCGGGGGTGTGCTATATGATGATATTCTTATACAACTGGACAGAACAATTCTTTCAACCGACCCTACAGTATTCTTATCACACTTTGCAAATCCTGTATTGACTGAAGTAATGCAGATAATATATTCTGCATTTTATCTGATGCCTGTTATCATCGGTGTTCAGCTTTACACTGAAAAAAGATACAATGCATTTAAGTATGCAATGTTCGTAGTATTTTTAGGGTTCTACATTTCTTTTATTGGTTATTTAGTTGTACCTGCTATTGGTCCGCGATTTACACTTCACGATTTTCTCGCTCTCAACACTGAAATGCCGGGGTTGTTTTTGACACAATTACTTCGCGATATAATCAATATCGGTGAATCAATTCCCCCTGGAGTAACAAATCCTACGGAGTACGCACAGCGTGACGCATTCCCGTCAGGGCATACAATTATGATTATCATTATTACCTACCTTGCATACAAATTTGAATCCAGAAAATTTTATCTGTATCTGATTTATTGTATCCTGATGATAATTTCTACCGTTTACCTTCGATATCATTATGTGATCGACCTGATAGCAGCGGTTCCTGTTTCAGTATTTACAATTTATGTTGCAAACTATCTCTACCGTAAAAAACTTCAGTCAGTTGAGGTAACCGGTTAGTTTTGAAATTATGGTATCTGAGATTAAGAAACCTTTGGGAGTTAAACTAATTTTCTCTCCGTTTCGGATTGCGTATCCGTCATTTAATAGTTGCATAAGGAAATTATCCGCTTCGGAATTTAAGAGTTTATTAAGCTTTTTATTTGAAATACCAAAGCTTCTGAGTTTCAGCATTATCTCTTCTTCTGCTTTCTCTCTCTCAAAAAGCTTATGCACCGAATCAATTACTGATTTTCCGTTTCCCAAATTTTTGCAATAATCAACTACGGATCTTAAGTTTGAAAACCTTGATGAATTAATCAATGAATGTGCGGCAGGGCCTAAACCGAGATAATCGTTTCCAAGCCAGTATTTGGAATTATGTTTTGCTTCAAAGCCGGGTTTGCAAAAACTTGAAACTTCGTAGTGTATATAACCTTCCTTACGCAACCTATCTGATAAGTATAAATAAAATTCAGATTCTTTATCATCTGAATTTTGTTTGAAGTGCCCTGATGTTAGCGATTTGAACAGAGGAGTTTTATCCTCATAGGTTAGAAGATACGCAGATATATGTGGTGGCGAATGATTGATAAACGAGCAAATATTTTTTTCAAGAGTTTCAAGCGTTTGTTCGGGAAGTGAATAAATCAGATCAAGTGTGAAATTATCGAATGATTCTTTAACTTCGGAAATTACCCTCGATGCAGATTCGGGAGTGTGTTGGCGTGTAAGGAATTTTAGATCGCGTGTATTAAACGACTGTATTCCGATACTAAGGCGATTAACCCCGGCTGCTCTGTAATCTGATGCTTTATGTTGTATCATATCCTCGGGGTTACATTCCAAAGTAACTTCTGATAAACTCACAAAATTGAAAAGTGAAGTGGCTTGATTAATGATATAACGGACGGAATCCGGATGAAGTACGGAAGGTGTACCACCACCGAAATATATAGTATCGAAAATTTTATTGTTCAATATCTTCGAATAATATGACATCTCAAGTATCAGCGCTTCAACAAACGAATTTGTTAATTTTGTATTCGTTGTAAAAAAGAAATTACAATAGTTGCACCTCTTTCTGCAAAACGGTACGTGAATATATAATCCGCAATTTTTATTGAGAGTAATTTCCATAAAATCTATACTCAATATTTAAATTTTAAATTTTATTAGGAATCTTTAGCTTGAAATACATGAAAGTCTTGTTAATTAGTTATAAAATTTTTTATCTCTTTCTCCTACCGGTACTGTTAATCAGCCTGAGTTGTCAACCAGAAAAGACAGAAAATTTAACAAAAGATACTCAGCTCATTTCTGAGACAAAGAAGAAATATACTTCATTCGATTATACATTTGAAGAAAAAGATTCGATGATTTTTGCAGATTCATTACTTATTGACTCACTCAGGTCAGTATTTCCATTGATTACCGGTAAACAATTAGAGAAAATAACGGATAAGAAGTTTACAAAAACTGATATAAGAATAATCCGTTTGGACTCACTAAGCGCAGATACAAGCGAAGTGTATAATGTTAGTTATGAAGTCCCGAATAATTTTCTTGTGGATTCAACGAAATTACTATGGGAGCTGAACATCCCTGAGTTCAAATCGCGAATATATCAACTGTACAACGGTGATACAATACTTCTTACATCATGGAATAATGTAGTTGGTAAAGTTACAGAGAAAACCTACACAGGACATTTCGAAGTTTATAAGATTCGCAACTGGCCCAACTGGACAAATCCAGACAAGAACGAGTTTGGTGAACATGACCCGCCCACACCACCCGGTCCGGGTAATCCGCTTGGATTATTCGTAGTACATTACGATAAAAATTCGCTTCGTTATTTCCATGGGACGAATAAACCGTGGTTGCTTAGATCTAAATATAGAAACGTTTCAAAAGGATGTGTGAGGAATTCAAACAAAGATATCGCAATTATGAAAGAGTTCATTATCAAAAGAATTATTAAGTCGGATGACTTGTCGAATTGGCTGGGAAAAGATAGGCGAAGAAGTATGATTTATAATTTAAAAGATACAGATAAGTTTCCCGTTAGAATAATTTATAAAACATTTAGAATTGATTACGATAGTGAGAGAGGTCCATATTTTGAAAAGTTTAGGGATATTTATGGCTACCGGAAGTGGAATTTTAGTCGCGATCGCTCAAACGACAGTACGTTAATTATGCTAACAACTCCCGATAATATTAAGAAGGAATTTAGAAAATATTTTCAAATCAACATTGACGAATCCAAACTTGATCAGATAATTGATTATTTGATTGAAGAAGGGGAGTCTTACGAACGATACTACTTTTATGATCTCGTAAGAAAATTTAACGTTACAAAAAATCCACTGGTATCATCAAATAAATAATTTTCAGCAGAGAAATCTTTACAGGAAATATTTTGTCTGATTTTAAATTGTTTTGAAATATTAACCAGAAAAATACCTTTCACTATTCATTTCAAAAGAACCATCCTCTTTGTATTAACGAAGCTGGCTGTTTCGATCTGATAAAAATAAACCCCGCTTGCAAGTGAAGAGGCATTGAACGTAATGCTATAGAATCCCGGATTTTTTACTTCGTTCAATAATGTTTCCACATTTCGCCCGGTAATATCGAAAACTTTTAGCGTTACTAATCCGGTTTCTGGTATTGAAAAGTTAATTTTCGTAACAGGGTTAAACGGATTGGGATAATTCTGGCTTAAAGTATATTCTGTCGGTATTTCCGGATTGTTCAATGGTTCATTTGAGTTAGAAGCATCAAAAACGTAATCAATTGCTCCCCTTAAAATCCGGGTAACGGGACCACCTGAAGGACCACCGATAGAGTTTCTGATAGATCGTACATCTGTTCCGAATGTTGCGACGTTCCATTTGGTTTCATACATCCCTATTGCATGTGCGCTGTCTGGATTATTTATGAATTTCCGGTAGAGGTATAGTACATCTTGCTGTTGTGCTCCCGGATTATTGTGCTTTTTGAAGACATCTGGCCATGAGCCGATTGTGCTGTCTGCCAACCCCGGATTTATGTATGAGCCAATCAGCCCATTACTTGAACTACCGGGCCTATCGGCAACATAATCCCATCCGAGGTAATTATTGATGAAATCTAAATCCTGATATGATGAACCGTTTCTGCCAAACAAGTACCCGATGTCTTCTGAAAAAATAATCAATTTTGATTTTGAGGATGAAGTTGTCCCACCAGAATTGAGATACGTTTTGATTGAATCTTTCTGAGATTCACTCATGACACTGGTACCCTGACCTAACAGGATTACGCACTTGTAATCTCGTAATGATAAAGTGTTTTGAGAAGTTTGTCCGCCCCGATTAAATAGATCATAAGTATAACCGAACTGGCTTAATGCACCTGCAATTGAATCCTTTGAAACTCTGGCGTTGGTAGAGGTGGAATCATACATAATTATGAAATCACCTTTGTCCTGACGCTTAAAAGTGATATTAAAAGTTTGTGTTGATTTCAGTGAATCATTTCCATTATATGCCCATACAGCCCATTGTCCCTGTATTGAATCCCCAGGGGTTAAGCCAAGCGAACTGAGTATTGCATCAAAGTCTGAATTTAAAAAAGAAATGGTGGAATCGAAATTCGCCATAAACTCTAAAGTTGTGGTTGATATATCAGGTGAACCAAATCTCAATTTATAGCTCGTCCCGTCGCCAGATTTTGACCAATTGAACTGCACATTGGAATGGTTAATGCTCGAAGTAACTATTCTCGAATTATTGATTGGCGAAATTAAATTAAATACGTTTAACTTCGGAATACCTCTTTTCAGAATTAAATCTTTGGGTCCGTTTGTCGCCTTTAGGGAATCATTTGGATTACTCCGGAACGCCCAGACATCCCATTTGCCTACGAGCGAATCACCTGGAGCTACACCAAGATTAGCGAGTATTGCATCAAGGTCGCCGAGGTTTATGGCAACTGAATTAGAATACGAATTAATTGTTATTTTTCTGGGCGGCACGACGGGATTACCAAAAATCCATTTGTAACTTGCGCCAGTTGCTGAAGTATCCCAACTGAAGTTAGCTGTTTCGCCGGAGGCAGGAAATGTAGTCACTGTTATTGATGTGGAAGGGTAAGTCAGATTGAAATTATTTAAGGGCGGAAACATTTCAATTGTTGGTCTCAATACATATAAACCTGTTTGTCTGTCTGATGCGATTATTTTACCCGATGGGAACATATAGACACCCCAACAGCCACTGTAAGAATTTCCGTTATCAGAGGGATATGTGTCAAACCATGCAACCTCATTGGGTTGTGTGGGATCTGAAATATCGATCAACCTTACTCCGGCAGTATAATGAGCAACTACAGCATAGTTATGAAATATTTCAACATTGTGAACTATTGACGATGTGATTCCTGTAGGTTGCCAGTTTGTAACATATATGATATTGTTCAGATCCTGAATATCCCAGATTTTCATTAATCTCGGGTATGCTCCAATTTCATCTGTAACAAAAATGTATTTACGATCCTGAGTAATAGCGCAGTTGTGTGGACCGGAATTAGGTAGGTTTACCCACTGCGTTACTAGCTGAGGTGCATCTTTATTCACTGCATTTATCACAGAAACTTTGCTGTCGTAAATATTTGCTGCCCAAATTGTATCGTTGAGGATTCTGCTATCGTGAACATATAGTCCATTCCAGCTCCCTCGTTTGACCGGTTGTTCAGGCGAAGTCAAATCTACTATCACTGTACCATCACCAAAACCGGTATTTGAGCCGTTTAGATACAGGTACTTACCTTCTTGTGAAATTGAATGTGTCGATGTATGACCTTGAAGGGTAAACTTACCGACATATCTTACGGAATCCGGGAGATACTGTAGATCTACAATCTGAATCCCGCTGTTCTGTACTTCAGAAACAATGTATGCGTAATGAGAATAAACTTTCATTTCCCGCCAGCTATTGTAACTGTTGCCCGGATTAGTCGAAGGCACCCAACCTACTTCCACCACATTTGTTGAATCAGTAACATCAATAAATTGAGTTCCATTGAAACAACCGAGGATGGCGTATTCTCTGCCGTCAGGCGCAAGGTAGCCCCAAATTGCGGAATACGTACCCCCCTGAGGCCGAGTATTAAGATTTTTTATCAATATCATATTGTGATTACCAAGTTGCGCCATGGATTCAGAGGTCGCAAGAAAAATGCACATTAGAAAAAGAAATATGAATTTCACGGGAAATATTATTTAAAGTTGAAAATCAGAGAATAAAATAATTCAAATTATTTTTAATACAAATTGAAAATGAATCGGAGAGAATTATAATTATTTCAAAAATCGGAACGTGGTATTGGATAATTCGTGTAGTTAAAATCACTTTAATGGTGTTTAAAAAAATTATTGTATTAATTAATTTACGATATTGTTACCTGCTCCGGGGGTAGTGTACGGTAATTTAATCATAATAGTTTGCGGAAAGTTATAGCAATTGTCGGACCTACTGCCTCGGGAAAAACACCCGTCAGCATTGAACTTGCAAAGGTTTCCGGTTCGGAAATTATCTCAGCCGATTCCAGACAAATTTATAAAAACATTCCGATAGCAACTGCGGTACCGGATGAAAACGTCAGAAAGAATGTAATACATCATTTTATCGAAATCCTGGAACCGGAAGATGATTACAACGCAGGTAGATATGGAAAAGATGCAAGGGCAGTAATAGAGAATTTACATTCGGATGATAAAAATGTAATTATTGTAGGCGGAAGCGGATTGTATCTGAGGTCGTTAATTGATGGTCTTTATGAGGAAGAAATCGATACCTCAGATCAAAGGAATATTCTTTATGAAAAACTTCAGAAGAACGGCAGGAAAGCGTTATTCTATGAGCTTATCAAAATAGACCCGGAAACTGCATCTAACCTTACCGAATATGATACACGCAGGATTATAAGAGCTCTTGAAGTATTTTATACCACAGGGAAAAAAATCTCTGAATTACGGAAAAATGTTCCGAAAATTAATTTCGATGTAATTTTGTTTGCATTACAGCACCCACGGGAAAATCTCTACAAAAAAATAAATGAACGGGTTGATAAAATGATTGAGATCGGATTAATAAATGAGGTACGGAAATTGTATGAAACAGGTTACCATTACAAAATTCATAATTCGCTGAACACGGTCGGTATTAAGGAGGTAATGATGTATTTTGATGGTGAAATTGGCAAACCTGAAATGTTGGAACTAATAAAAATGAATACGCGGCGTTATGCTAAGCGTCAGTTCACTTGGTTTAAAAAAGATAAGAGAATAAACTGGATACCGGTTGACGAAAATACTACTTCAGCTGAATTAATAAACGAAATACAAAAAATTTATGAAGCGAATCCCGGGGTTTAAATATTTTACTTTGATTTTTTTTGCAATTTATATTTCAGGTTGCGAGATTAAGGACTTTGTGTCACCATCCTGGGATTTAAACGCCAACCTTCCCATCCTTCAGGAGGTTTACTCAATTTTCGATATTTTAGGATCCTCGCCGAATTACTTTATTGATTCAGTTGATAACTCGGTAGTTTTTAAAGTTGACTTTGATGATTTGAATGACCTCGAAAATTCTCTCTATGTTGACGGTTACAATTCGTCTAATAATTTATTTAACCTGAATACCGATACGACACTTTACCTTACATTTGACGATTCTAACTTTGTAAGGTACGCTGAGGTAAGGGAAGGAGAAATTTCGATAACTTTGTTTAATTCAGCGTCATCGCAGTATTCGTTCAATTTATCAATTCTCAACCTTAGAAATATTCTGACAGGGGAAGTTTTAAAATTTCAAGGTACGGTAAATCCAAATTCGAATGCGGAATTATCATCGTCACTTGCCGGATACTCGGTAGATAACAACGGTCAGCTCTCGAATAAACTGACTTTCAGAATTATAACAACTTCATCTGCAAATATTATTTCATCTTTTAATTACACCATTAGTTCAACTAGATTCAATATTGTATCCGGGAGATTCAAACCAACTTTGACGCGTGATATTATTGATACAATCTCAAAACCGCTTGGGACAAATTCGCCGACCATGCCGCTTGAGTTAAGTATTGTAAAGAATTCCTATCTTACGATACGAAATTATTCGGAAGCTGACATGAAGCTCTCAAACATAAGATTGCTGGGAATAAATCAGTTTGCGAATACCTCTCAATATCTCCTTTTCGATTATGACAACAATGGGTTCAAAGACTCAAGTTTTGTATTTCATTTGCCCGGAAAAGGCTCGATGCAATATTCAGAAATTATCCTGCAACTGACCGAGTTCAACTCAAACATTAAACAATTCATCGGCAACATGCCTTCAGAGATCTATTACTTCCGGGACTTATTGGTCAATGAGAATTACGGAGATATTGACGTTTCATACCTTGATAGTATTGTTACGGATTTTGTAGCGGATATTCCGATGAAATTCCGGAGCAGCCATTACAGTAAATTTCTCGACACAAGCTTTTCATCATTTTCACAGAAACAAAAAGAAGAAATTGTGAACTCTCAAGGTGCAAATCTTACAGTTAATATTGTAAACTCCATTCCGCTCGATTTGAAAATCAAAATTTTCCTTCAGGACGATCAATCAAATGTACTTATGGTGTTGACGAATAACATAACCAATCAACCGGCAGATTCATTCGCGTATTTACCTGCTGCTACCGTAGATGCAAACGGAGAAGTTATCCCTGGAGGTGAAAGCATATTATCAATTCCGGTTAACCTGAGTTATGAAGAAATTCAAAATATCAGGGATTTTACAAAGGTTGTAATTGAATTTAATTACAAATCTGAAAACGGAGTTGAAATTGTCAGAGTCAGGGCAAACGACTTCCTGAGATTGAAGGTAGCAGGTGAACTTAAGATAAGGGTAAATTCATGAAAACAATATTGACATTATTTTTAGTTATGATTAGCGCAATAACTCATGCTCAGGTCAGCAGTGACGCAAGGAATGTCGCAATGGGAAGAACTTCGGTTGCTAATTCATACGGGATCAGTGCTCTGGATAATAACCCCGCGAATATCGGAATCAACGGACAATTTGATAAAAGTCAATTGCATTTCAGCCTGTTCTCTTCTTTCGGTTATGTTATCAATAGTGGATTTATTTCCTATGAATTCTACAATAATTATTTCACCGGTGACGGTAACGGGAATAAGAAAATTCTCACGCATTCTGAAAAAGTGGATATTTTCAATTCTTCAAAGGATACAAAAAACTCCGGAAGTGTCTCAAACAATATTGTCAGTTTAGTTTATAAAACCCCGGAAGACGGAACATTCGGTTTGTCAATATCGGACGAAATGTACGGCAGAAGCTACATCCCAGTTGACTTTGCGGAGTTCGCACTCTTCGGGAACGAGATTAACAGGTTATACGACTTCTCTGAATTCAATCTGAGTTTTTCAAAGATCAGGCAAATTACTTTATCCTATTCAAATCAAATTTCAGGGATAAGTGAAGGTCTTACTTTTGGTGTTTCAGTTAAACCGACGTTAGGCTATCAATATTTTGAAACATACGGGAACAATATTACTATTTTCACGAACGATTCAAATGAAGTTTCCGGTTCCGGTATTGCTACTTTCAGGACAGCCGGGCTTGATTATGGTTTCGAGCCGGTTTCCGGGTTCAGCAATATTGCTGGTTTTGGAATTGGTTTTGATTTAGGGTTGAATTTAAAACTAAACGATCGTATTAATGCCGGATTCAGTATTACAGATATCGGCTGGGTTCGCTGGAATAAAAATACAATGCAATCGCGCTACGATGCAAATATTGAATTGACGGATTTGTCGGATGACAATCAATTGGATTCGTTGCTTGACCTCATAAAGGAAAAGGAAAAGCCGGTAAATTCGTTTACCTCGATTCTCCCTACAAATTTCAGGATTGGTTTAATGTACAGGTTTATTGAACCGCATAATACTTTGGATAAGGGAGTTGTGAATTATGACCGCGGATACATTTCGTTGGAATATTTGCAAGGGTTTTCAGATAAGTATGCGGGCAGTTCATTAGACCCCCGGGTTTCAATTGGTGCTGAATGGATCCCTGACCGTATGTTTTCAATAAGATCGGGAATAATTGCGGGTGGTGAAGATAAATTTGCTTTGTCTTTTGGTGCAGGAGGAAATTTCGGTCCAGTTTCGGTTAACATTGGAACACACAATATTATCGATGTTTTCGATATAAAAAGTTCATCGCGGAATTCGTTAATGATTACTGTGATAGTAGGTCTGTTGGAACCTTAAGTTGAAATTAACTTCTCGAGAAATTTTTCTTTTAAAAGAGGGGTAATCCTATATCTGTCTTCGGCAAACTCCTCGTTCATCGCGTATAAAATTGCGTAAATATTTTCTATGCCGATTTTCTCACTCCACTCAATCGGTCCGAAAGGATAATTCGTTCCAAGTTTCATTGCGGTATCAATATCCTCTCTACTGGAAGTTTTCTCCTGCAATACGAGGTATGCTTCATTAATTATGAGAGAAATTAACCTGAGATTAATCATCCCGGGTTTGTCCTGAACCCAGAATTTCTCCTTCTTAACTTGACTGAACGCATCTTCAACAAGTTGTATGCTCTGTACGTTTGAAAAATTTGTAATTGAAAACTCAAGTCCGTCGTTGAGTGAGAAAGTTGGAAATAATGACATGCCGATCAATCTCTCGGGTTTTTTAATGTACCTTGCCTGATCGAGAAGTTTTATGCAGTTTGAATTAGAAATGATTACCGCGTTGGGCAAAGCCATATTGCTTATCATGTCAAGATTTGAAATTTTATATTCTTTGTCAAAAATGGTAGTTTCAAAAATCAATGCGGTTTCATTTTTGTCCAGAACGAAACTTACCTGATGTGCTTCACTCAGTAGGTTCTCCAATTCTTCTACAAGGGCAGTATTGTCACCGTATATGGCAATGTCCAATTGAATGGATTATAAATTAAAAAAAATATTAAATAAAAATTACGAACACTACCACAGGAAGTATTCGTCAACTGATCCGATTTGGAACTTATACAGATTCAGCAATGAACTGGATATTGAGGTTGCCGGATTCATTACATCGGTTTATTCTTATGGGTCTGTTGATCAGATTAATTATTTTATAACTCGTTTGCTAAACAAAATTGGAAACAGAGTCTACGAATTTACTCTGAATTATTCCAAATCAAAAGACAAAAAATATTTAGACAACCTATGTTATCGTTTCCAAACAGAAAGGGAACTAGGATTGCTTTTCGATGCGTTGAAAAAATCCTTAAGAAAAAATTGCTCATTGCGGAATGCGTTTATTAAATATATTAAACCGTATGATGAAAATATTTTGAGCGCTTTACAAAATTTTGTAACAGAACTAAAAAATGGAAAAGAACACGGGAGATCCTTTAATCACCTTATCCCTGAACCTGCTTCAGGGTCTGCATGCAAAAGGTTAAATCTCTTTTTAAGGTGGATGGTACGAAAAGATGACATTGATTTCGGTATATGGCAGGAAGTCGGTGCAAGTCGGCTTTTAATGCCGGTTGATGTGCATGTTCACAGGATATCCAGCCAACTTGGATTGGTATCAAGGAAGAGTTGTGATTTGAAATTTTCATTAATGCTGACCGAGAAATTAAAGGAGTTTGATCCGGATGATCCGGTTAAATACGATTTTGCATTATGCCACATAGGAATAGATAGTGGTTTGAATAAATCTGAAACGATTAAATCCGGATCTTGAAAATGATATAATTGTTTTTGAAGATTGTTTGAGTATATTTCAAATCAACATTAAATTTGAAGTGGAGATAAAAATATTTTTTGAGCGGAGTGGTAATAAAATTACCGCGCGTGCAAATTCAGTTAACTGAAATTTTAGCCTTGGAATAAATCGAAGACCTTGAAATTAAACATTCAGGGATGGGGAATATAATAATCACATTGCTTATTAGTTCAATTAAGAGTAACAGGTTCTTCAATCAACTCGGGTTGTGAACCGTCAAGTGGGACAATAATAGATTTTACATCCGGATTAGAATTGTCATTTAATTTCCATTTGCGCGGAACGCGTTCAAGTTTAATAGGGAATATGGTAAGTTTCCCGGATTTGTTAATGTGAAGTCGGAGGAAGTTTTTATAATCCTGAATTCGAAGCGCTGAGAATGCTTCGTTATCGTGTCTGCCGAATATATTCAGTGATATGAAAAGGTAAAAACCCATAATCACAGAGCCGAAAATCCATCCTCCGGAAAAAACAAATAGAGCTGACACCAGAAAATAAGTAAACTCCTCACCGGGATTGAGGTATTCTGCAACAAATGAAGAGATAATTGCTGTCCAGAAAATTAAAATAAAATGTATCGTACAATGTGCAATCCCCCCAATCCATTTATAAATTCTGGAGTGGGTATCGTTCATTAAAATAAAAAGAGCAAACACTGTCAGTATCCAAAGCGCAGCAAACGGGTTATCCATAAATGCTTTGAAGGTAAGATGAAAAGAATCGAAGAAAATATTCTGTGGTTTCCGGAAATTGACAGAAGCTGAGATCATCCATGCAGTCATGAAATACAATAATCCGGTGATAATTCCGAACCCGGGGTTTCTGAACAAGAAGAAAAAATTAAGCCGGTTGAGTTTTTTTGAATCTTTAACTGATGGGTATGATTTCTTCAATGTAAACTCTCGCCATGTAGATTCGTCATCAGAATTTCTTTCGTGAATTTTCGAAACATCAAAACCGTGGGTTGGATGCAAAAATGCGCCACCGCCGCCGGCAATTATTTTCTGCACACCGGATTCTTTCGAGCTTTCCTCATGTCTCCGATAATGGTGAAGGTCGCCGGATAAAAAAACTTTTATTTCAATTCCGTTTTTTTTGAAAATTTCATCCTGTAAGTAAATGAGGTCAGATTGATCAATTGATTCGTCAATTGTTCTGTATTTTTCTGCGTATATCCATCCCGGTTCTGCAGTGCAAAGTATGACTTTATCTCCCGACTTCATTTTAGTTTCGGCGATCGCACGAAAGAATTCCATCTGTGGGGTGTCAAGTTCTGACTCAAGCTGTCCATCAGAACCGAGTAACCACCAGTTGTGTGGTAACTTTAATGCGAAGTAACTCCGCCTCTGATTAGTTACCCATGCTTTATATTCCCTTTTGAGATCAGAGAAAAACAATCGTGAGAACGCAACAAGTCCGTCGTACCAGTCATGGTTACCAGGGACAGCATAAACATGGGGTTTCAATTCTTCATTTTCGTTCCCGAATGCAGTTTCATAAGGGATTATGAGTTTTTCGTTGTAATTCTTTCTGCTCGGTGCAGGATAAACTTCATCGCCGCCGAATATCAGTAGTTCCCCCCTTTGAGTTTCGAAATCGTTTAATCTCAGCGTGGGTTGGGATTTATAATATGCAATTCCGTAAGTTGAATTCCAACCATCACCTGTGTCGGAAACGTAATCAATCCAGATTTCTTCTTTTTTTTCCGGTTCGTCAGATGTACTAACATTTGACCCCGTGGGATTGATGATGGAATAATCGTGGTAGTATATCCCGCTGGCCGAAATCGCCTGAACTATCCTGACATCATTTCTTGAGCCAAGAATTGACGATATTGCAACTTTTAAACCTGTACCGACAATTTGCCCTAAATCGTACCATCTGACCATCGGGTGCATTTTAATATCTTTAATCTTTCTCCGTATCATATATACTTTTAAGGCAATTTCTGTTAGTAAACCGAAAGTTTATTTATTGTCCACCCGAGAAAGCGGGATATAAATTCAAACTAAAGTTAAGAATACTACTCGAAATGAATTTTATTTATACTGCTTGATAATTTCCTTTAGTCTCTCAATCCTGTTTTCTGAATTGGGGTGAGTACTTAAAAATTCAGGTTGCTCGCCACCGCCAGAGGCTTCCTGAAGGATTTTCATTACTTCAATCATTGCCTCCGGATTGTAATTTGCCTGAGCCATGTATTTCACTCCGTATTCATCTGACTCAAACTCGTCATCCCTGCCATACTTCATATTTATCATATTCCCGACGAAACGAGAAATTTCGTTAGGGTTCCCGGTAGCAACATCCGTAGCTCTGATGAGTCCTTCGGTGAGGTTTTGTTTTGCTATATGCTCCGCACCATGACGGTTTATTACGTGCCCAATCTCATGCCCTAAAACTCCGGCTAACTGGTCTTCGCTATTTAAGCGGTTAAATAAGGCATAAGTTATAAAGATTTGTCCACCGGGAAGTGCGAAAGCATTTACAGTTTGCTGGTCTGCAAGAAGATGAAACTTAAATTCATATGGCGATTTTCCGGCCTCGGTCATGTCAACAAGCCTTCTCCCGACCGTTTCAACATATCCCCTGAGTTTTCCATCCGGATACAAACCGCCGAACTGTTCTTTAAACTGTGGCGCTGATTGTAACCCGAGTGCTATTTCCTGTTCAACTGTCAGACTTACCTTTTGCTTTTCACCGGTAACGGGATTTTCTTCCGTGCTGGTAAAATACGTTACAATTGAAATCAGGGCAATGATTACCGCAATAATTATTCTGCCTTTGAAACTGTTCATAATAATTGTTTCCTGAATTTAATAATAACATAAATAAATAAAAATATAGCTACCGGTATCGTGGTAAAAAAACATCGGACGATATCCTGACGACCATCATCAGACATTTATCATATTAAATTAGTTTTCATTTTAAGTATATTGTAAAAAATTAATCAGATTACAAAATGAAATTGACAAAGATCTTATTAATGTTTTTTTTATTGATCGCGATAATTGCCGGTTGTTCGGATTCTTCAACCTCACCGGGAAATTCATCCCAACAGGTAAATGGAGCAGTTACGTCCGAAAATGGTGTTCCGTTAACCGGTGTGACCGTTCAGATAGAAAACCAAACAGTTATAACAACCGCAGACGGAAAATTCACTGTCCCGAACGTTAAAGCGCCATTTAACGTGAAGTTGTTGAAAACTGAAGGTGGAATTTCAAAGGGCGTCGAATATGTTGGTCTGCGGAATTTTTCTCCGGTGCTCACTATGGATCTTGTTCCATCTGATGCATTTTTATCAACGATTCAATTGAACCTTCCTTTTTCGCTGGGTGCAAATCAAAATGCGATTGTTGTCTTTACCGATAATGCCAATGTGTTCTCCATGAGTAATATAATAAGCGGACAAAGCGCAGGAAATCTTGTTTCAATCTGGAAAGGTTCTTCAAGCATATCAGGGAAGATATACGTGCTGGTATATACGAAGTTTGCAACAAACATAACCTCGTATGATAACTACGGTGAGATTGATTTCACAATAAACTCCGGAAGTACACAAACCAAAACTATCACCTTGGCTGAAATTAACACGAATCCACCGGAATTAGAGGTTTCAGGGAGCATCATGCAACCTACGGGATTTAGTAATGTGACTTCGCAATTATCGCTTAAAGCTTCTGGAGGCTTTCTGTCAGGAATTCCATTGAGTTCAGTATCAAACGGAGTTGCTTTTAGCTATGTAGTTCCGGGAGGATTAGGTAATGATTTGCAGTTATCCCTTATTGCTGTCGCCACGGGATCATCCGGAAAACAATCAACTGCAGATCTTGTTGTACAACCAGGTTCAACTAATATTCAGATTAACCTTGTAAACGGTTCTGACCTTAACACACCGGCAAACAATTCATCCGGAATTGATACCAATAACATCTTTACATTTACACCGGTATCAGGTGCCGGAACCTACAAGGCTCTGTTTTCCTCTGGAACCCGAAAGTTCACCGTTTACTCATCTTCAACCAGCATTACAATTCCAAACTTTGCACCTTTCGGGGTTGAAATTGGAAATAATCAAAATTACACCTGGTCAGTATCCTCGGTCAATGCGTCAATAGATGCGTTGGTATCAAAAAGAATGGACGATAATTCAAATGTAACGCGATTGGAAAATTCTGACACCTGGTTCTTTACGACTAATTAATGCAAACGGACGGAAAATTCGCCTGAGTTTTTGGTAAATAATCTTATCTGTTAATTAATTTATTACGGATAAAAAAAACCTCTCCCGAAACAGGGGAGAGGTTTCCTCATGGAGATTATGAAACGTATCTTTAATGAGTATTCTCTAATCTATTTATTAATACATACCGCCCATATCACCCATTCCACCCGGAGGCATCATAGGTGCTTTCTCGGTTTCAGGCTTTTCAACAATCGTTGCTTCAGTCATCAGCAAGAGACCTGCAACTGAAGAAGCATTTTCAAGTGCGACTCTGGCAACTTTAGTAGGATCAATTACACCTGCGTTAACGAGGTCTTCGTATTGCTCGGTTGCTGCATTGAAACCAAAATTTCCTTCACTCTCCTTGATTTTGTTGAGAATGACAGATCCTTCAAGACCGGCATTGGCAACAATTTGTCTGATAGGCTCTTCAATCGCCTTTTTTATAATATTAATACCAACCTGGACATCGTGGTTTTCATCGTTGAGGTCATCGAGTTTCTTGCTTGCCCTGATAAGTGCAACGCCTCCACCGGGAACTATACCCTCTTCAACAGCTGCTCTGGTAGCATGTAATGCATCTTCAACCCTTGCTTTTTTCTCTTTCATTTCAACTTCAGTAGCTGCACCGATTTTCAGTACTGCGACACCACCGGATAATTTTGCGAGTCGTTCCTGCAATTTCTCTTTATCGTAATCGGAAGTTGTTTTTTCAATTTGCGCTTTAATCTCGTTAATTCTCTTTGTGATATTATCCTTTTCACCGGCGCCTTCCACGATAGTTGTATTGTCTTTATCAATTACAATCCTCTTTGCAGTTCCGAGATAGGAGATGGTTGCATTTTCAAGCTTGTAACCTTGCTCTTCTGATATTACCGTACCGTTTGTTAAAACTGCGATATCTTCAAGCATTGCTTTTCTTCTATCACCGAATCCGGGAGCTTTAACTGCTGCAACTTTAAGTGTTCCTCTGAGCTTGTTGACAACCAATGTAGCAAGAGCCTCACCTTCGAGATCCTCAGAAATTATAAGTAAACTTTTTCCCGCCTGTGCAGTTTTTTCGAGGATCGGCAAAAGGTCTTTCATTGTGGAAATCTTCTTGTCGTGGATGAGTATATACGGATCTTCGAGTTCAGCTTCCATTGTCTCAGCGTTAGTCACAAAGTATGGTGAAAGATAACCACGATCGAACTGCATACCTTCGACAACATCAACCGTAGTATCTGTACCTTTAGCTTCTTCTACAGTGATAACACCGTCTTTACCGACTTTCTCCATAGCTTCAGCTATTAAATCGCCAATGTAGGGATCATTATTTGCTGAGATTGAGCCAACTTGAGCAATTTCTTTGTTCTCTTTAATTGGTGAGGAAAGTTCCTTAAGACCACCAACCAGAGTTGTAACTGCTTTATCAATTCCTCTTTTTATGTCCATCGGGTTAACACCACTGGTAACATATTTCAAACCTTCCCTGTAAATCGCCTGTGCTAAAACAGTTGCAGTTGTAGTTCCGTCACCTGCTACGTCAGAAGTTTTTGAGGCAACTTCTTTAACCATTTGCGCACCCATATTTTCAACCGGATTTTCAAGCTCAATTTCTTTCGCTACTGTTACTCCGTCTTTGGTAACAGTCGGTGCACCGAATTTCTTATCAATAACTACATTTCTTCCCTTTGGTCCAAGTGTAACCTTGACCGCATTTGCAAGAGTATCAACACCCTTTTTGAGTGACGCTCTTGCATCCGAGTTGAATTCAATTAATTTTGATGACATATCTTAATTCTCCTTAAATTTTATTTTAATTTAGATAATAGCATAAACATCAGATTCCCTCATTATGAGGTATTCATCACCTTCAATTGTGATTTCTGTACCTGAATATTTACCGTAAAGAACTTTATCGCCAACTTTAACAGTAAGCGGTACTAATTTTCCGTCGTCAGTTTGTTTACCGTCGCCTAATGCAACGATCTCACCTTTCATCGGCTTTTCTTTGGCAGTGTCAGGAATGATAATTCCCGAAGCTGTCTTCTCTTCAGCCTCCATCGGCTTAATGAGAACTCTGTCATGCAATGGTTTAATGTTCATGGTTTTTTATGTTTAAGTTAGAATATTAATTATTTATGAAAAATTATTAGCACTCGTCTAATGATAGTGCTAAAATAATGAGATTATTTCGCAAATGCAAGATATAAAATAGTGCAGTGATTTGAATGTTAATGTTTAATGATGTGAGAAATGATTTTGTGCGGTTGGTCGAGTGAGTTTTCTATGTAATATCTGTCAGTAAAAATTCCTCCACAAATTACACCCGCAAGATATATCCCATCTATATTAGTAGAATGTGTTTTCTTGTTAAATACCGGCAATCCGTTTTCAACTTTAACCCCGAGCTTTTCCGGTAATTTTAAATCGGGTATATACCCTGTCATTGCGAATACGTAATCATTTTTAATTGTTATCTTTTTACCGCGCTGATAGAAGGTAATATCAGTTAAGGTAATTTCTGATACAGTTGATTCAAAGTATGCTTTGATTTCACCTTCCTTAATTCTGTTTTTAATATCAGGTTTCACCCAATATTTTACGGACGACTTCAAATCCGGTTCGCGGACGATCATTGTTACCTCAGCCCCGGTTCTGTAACATTCCAATGCTACATCCACCGCAGAATTGCCTGCACCTAATACGCAGACTTTCATAAATGCGTAAGGATGAGCTTCGTTGAAATAATGGTGTACTTTAGGTAGGTCTTCGCCGGGGACATTAAGTTTGATTTCGTTATCGTAAAAGCCGGTTGCAAATATTAAGTTGCGTGATTTGTAAAATCTTTTGGTCGTTTTAATCACAAAATAATTGGGATGTTTATCAATATCCAATACTCTTTCATAAACATTAACTTTTAAGTTCAGAGAATCCACTATTCTACGGTAATATTCCAGCGCTTCACGCCTTGTAGGTTTAATGCCATGTGAAACGAATGGTACATCCCCGATTTCGAGACGGTCTGATGTTGAGAAGAATGTCATATTTGTGGGATAATTGTAAATAGAGTTCACTATACAACCCTTCTCAATTATATTGTAACTTAACTTATGCTTTTGGGCTTCAATACCGCATGCTAGTCCTACAGGTCCTGCGCCGATAATTATAACGTCAAATATATTGTCGTTTCTTGTATTGCTCATTTGCTGAATTAAAGTATCTGTAAAAATTAAAACATGTGAATTAAATCCGGTTTATCATAATTGAATTTGCAGAACCCCCTTCACTGAACGGAATTGAGGCCAATACGACAACCCTGTCGCCTTTGTTTAAAATTCCATCCCGGATGATTATTTCCCGAATTTGACCGAACGCATTGTTAAGGTCGCAATCAGGTTTTCTGTCAAACAAGATTGATTCAACTCCCCAGATAAGTTTGCTTTGTTTGATTAAATCCGGTGAAAAGGTAGCATTAATAATCTGCGCTGCCGGCCTGTGGCTCGATAAAAGCAAAGGAGATTTTCCCTGTTGAGAAATTGTAATTATTGCTTTCGCAGATAACCGAAGCGAGATGACCGATGCTGAGTTGCAAAGTGTGTATAAAGTATTTTCAGGTGAATCCTCAACGAAGATTTCTTTAAAGAAACTCGATTTCTTAATCGTTTCAGTTCGCAGTATAATTTTCTTAAGTTCCTCTACTGCTTTAATCGGATAATTGCCGGTGGATGTTTCTGCAGACAACATGACACAGTCAGTCCCGTCAAGAACAGCGTTCGCAACGTCCGATGCTTCTGCCCGGGTTGGAGTTGGTGAGTTTATCATTGACTCCAACATTTGGGTTGCGGTTATAACCGGCGTAAGATTCTCATTACATTTCTTAATTATCATTTTTTGCAATAACGGAACCTCTTCAGTTGAAATCTCAACTCCAAGGTCACCCCTTGCAACCATTACAAGATCAGATTCCTTTATAATCTCGTCTATATTTGCAATCGCTTCCGGTCTCTCAATTTTTGATATCACCGGTGAACTTTTCCCCTTTGCCCTGAGTATTCCTTTCAACATTTTAATATCGTCTACGCTCCTTACGAAACTCATTGCAAATAAATCTAAACCATTTGAGATGCCAAAATCTAAATCCTTTATATCCTTAGCTGTTAATGACGGTACATTAAGCTCAGTATCAGGTAAATTAACGCCCTTCCTTTCTTTGAGAATTCCACCGGTTAATACTTCACATTTCACCTCATGCTTATTGGGTTTTGCAACTACTTTAAGCATTAGGTTTCCGTCGTCCATTAAAACTCTTTCGCCAACTTTAATATCTTCAATAATCTCTGGATGGTTCAAAGACAGGAAATCTTTATTTCCGGTTATATCTTCGGCTGTGAGTGTAATAGTCTGTCCTTCACTAAGAGTAATTTCACTGTTTACGATTTTCCCTACCCGGATTTTGGGTCCGGAAAGGTCCTGAATTATCGGGATAATTTTTCCGCACGATTCGGATGACTCCCGAATATTTTTTATATATCTTTTATGGATTTCATGATCTCCATGAGAGAAATTAAGTCTTGCCGCATCCATGCCGGATTGGATAAGTCCTGTAATTTTCTCGACTGATTCAACACCCGGTCCGATAGTACAAATTATTTTAGTCTTTTTGTAAATCAATTTTAATAACTTTAATACGGATACATCTAAGTTATTTAAAGTAATTCCGTTATTAAAGATAATTTTTTATGTCAAATTCAATAAAAGGTAAAATTGTTTTAATCACAGGCGCTTCGAGTGGAATCGGTTTAGCTTGTGCAAAGAGGTTTGCCAAAGCGGGCTGTAAGTTGATCCTCCTGGCGAGGCGGAAAGGTAGGATTGAATCGCTCGCGGATGAATTGAACTCAAAGTTCAGGACTAAAACGTTGAATGTAGTTGCGGATGTCAGAAAAAGAAAAGTAATTGCTGACGTATTCCTTGGATTACCTGCTGAGTGGAAGGATATCAGCATTCTTATAAATAACGCCGGTCTTTCCAGAGGACTGGATAAGATTCAGGATGGGAAATACAGGGATTGGGATGAAATGATAGATACAAATTTGAAAGGCGTCCTGAATGTAACTAAAAGTGTTTTACCGTTGCTTATGAAACAATCCATGGCACATATTATCAACATTGGTTCTACCGCAGGCCATGAAGTTTACCAGGGGGGGAATGTTTATTGCGCATCCAAATTCGCTTTGAAAGCGTTAACAAAAGGTATGCGAATTGATCTTCTCGGTTCAAACATTAAGGTTACAAGCATTGACCCCGGACTTGTAGAAACGGAATTTAGTTTGGTTAGATTCAGGGGTAATAAACAGAAAGCATCAAACGTTTATAAAGGTTTAAAAGCGCTAAACGGAAATGATGTTGCTGAGGCAGTATATTTCGCTGCAAGCCGTAATAGTAATACGGTAATTGCAGAAATTGTATTGATGCCGCGGTCTCAGGCAAGTTCAGTTCATGTGAAAAGATATTAAATACCCGTGATGTTTATTTCACAAACGTTAAAGTTTTCACTGCGATTGTAAAAACCAAATTGAAATTAAATAATTACATTACGATTCAATCAAAAGAAGAAAGTTTAATAGATTTATTGAAAGCGGGAATTTCTGAAATCAAGAATATTCAACACAAACATTTCATCTTTATCATTACAAACTCACTTGATATGTCGGATATTTTTATTGCGCATTTTGAACGTTTTTGAATTGGAATTGAAAATAAAAATTTCTTATTTATTTCAAATCAAATAATTTTCCTATTATGAAATTTAAAAAACTAATTTTCGTTCTTTGTATTACAATATTTTCCGGTTTACTTTATTTCAACCTTAGCGCATCATCACATGGAATTGTCGGCTGGACTAAGAAAAACCCATTTGAACCGGGGTGCATTTGTCATAATCTTGATCCGTCTGATTCAACAACGGTATTTATACAGGGCCCGTCTCAGGTCATGGCAGATTCATCAGCGATTTTTAAATTATTCATAGTTAAATCAGGTTTGATCGCAACAGGCTGGAATGTCGCCGCGGGAACAGGCGAAATGGCAATAATTCCCGGCGATACAATTTCCAAAGTTTTACCGTTTATTTATTCTAACCGGCCAGACACCTCAATTGAAATAACTCAGACACAACCGTTGCCTGCTAATGGAAGCGATACTGTAATAATTGAATTTGTGTATAAAGCCCCGCCTGTTGGAAATATAACGGATACTATTTTTGCAAACGGGAACGCAGTGGACCTTAACTTCAATACTGATGGCGATAACTGGAATTTTGCTCCCATTTTTACGGTAGACATCACTACAGTTTCAGTTCCAAACAATAATACTATAGTTAATGATTATGATCTCTCCCAAAACTATCCCAACCCGTTCAACCCTGTAACTAACATAAGATTTGATATTATGAAAGCGGGTAAGGTCAGGCTTTCAGTTTACGATATGACCGGGAAGGAAGTATCGGTTCTGACAAATGAAGTTCTGAAGCCCGGCAGTTACGAAGTTGGATTTGACGCATCGCACCTTTCGAGTGGTGTGTATTACTACCGCATAGAAGCCGGCGAATTTGTGAGCGTTAAGCGGATGGTACTCCTGAAGTGATAAAATAAACTTCCAACGTTTTTTCTATTGAAAAAAAGCGGAGCAGTTGCTCCGCTTTTTTGTTATGAACTCAGATCAGCAATTGAAAATAATGAGTACTTCATTTGAGGAAAAATTCAATAGGTATAAATTTTTGCATTGTTTAAATGTGGGGGGGTACAAGTTACAATAAATCACAACCGGAGTAAAATTTCGAATAATACAAGCCCGAAAAAACCCCTTGCAATTTAGACATGAATGAATTAAATATGAGCAAAGATAAAACAAACGAAATGAGAAACACAATCGTAGTTATTGCAATAGCGCTGTTGACAGCTAACGCGCTTGAAGCTCAGAACCCGCAGTGGATAAATTATACTTCACAGTTACCCAGTCCCAACGCTATATCACTTGCTATTGACTCAATAAATAATGTGGTATGGGTTGGGAGAATCAGCGATTCAGGTGGTCTTTCGAAATTTCAAAACAACACATGGACTCATTATGACACTTCAAATTCACCTCTTCCACAAAATTCAATTTTTGGAATTTCTGTTGATGAAGATGGAGTATTGTACGCAATTGTAAATAAAAGTGGATTTATTTCAATTTTAATTTTCGATGGAATCAGTTGTCAAGTATACGACACATCAAATTCAAATATTCTCCCTGGTCCATATATGTCTATTGATGTATCTGCCGGTCAATATGCAATAATTGGAGGTGTTAGAGGAGTTTCAATTTTAGATTTCAAAACAAATAGTTTTACTAACTACACACCGGGAAATTCACAATTACCTTGGCAGATTATAAATGCAGTTGCCTTAGAAAATAATGTTAAATGGATTGGTACTCATGCAAGAGGTCTCGTACGTTTGGAAGATACGACGTGGACAATTTATAATTCTACAAATTCCGGATTGGTTTATAATAGAGTAAATAAAATTCAAATTACGCCGGACAATATAAAATGGATAACGTGTCTCGGAGGAATGAACCGTTTCGATGATGAACTCAACAATTGGGATTTATATTTTAACGGAGCATATATTATCCCTGGCGCAGTAGATTTTAAATCAGGTAACAAGGCAGCTGGGCATGTTGGATTTTCATTTTTTAAATCGTCTGATTCTACTTACACCTACTTTGATTATAATAATTCACCACTTCCTAAATATGCGGTTGTTTCATCTCTGGAGTTCGACAACTTTGGAAACTTATGGATAGCAGGAGGTGGATTATATGTTTATAATGAAAATGGTGTCGTTAATATAAACAATGGAGGTACTTATGTCACGGAATTTCCTAAAGATTTTAAGCTGTATCAAAACTACCCTAACCCATTTAATCCAACTACGAGAATTAAGTACGAAATCACAAAAGGTACACATATAAAACTGAGTATTTATGATGTAAACGGAAAATTAATAAAAATACTTGAAAATGGGTATAGAAGTATTGGCGATTATGAAATCAGTTTTGATGGAAGCAAGCTCTCAAGTGGGGCATATTTTTATAAACTTGAAACAGAAACTTATAATGAAACTAAGAGGATGCTGTTGATAAAATAGTCGCATTTGAAACCAAAGCTATTTGAAGGTGAAATAAGATGTAGAGTTATTCGTTTATTCCAAGCGTAAAAACCAATTCAAAAAAATTAAACTAAACCAAACCAAACAGCCATGAAAAAGCTATCGTACTTTTTTAAAGTAACTCTTTTGGTACTTTTCTTTTCAGGTTTTGCAAATGGTCAAATGGATTATACGGGAGATCTTAGTTTTATAAATAATAGTAATAATGAAACAATTACGGTAACGGTTGAATGTACATCAATACCGTTTGAAGGCTCAAATCAGAATTTGAATACAAATTCTTATAACAGGGTAGATACATTGCAGAACGGCAGTATTTATAGAAGATTCACGTGGGAAAACGGAAAAACTGATTACAATATTTACTATCATAAATTTGATATTACACCAAATGAAACGGGAGTTAATATTGCTCATTGTTCTGCCAACCCTACATCAGGACAACGTGTTTGGGGATATGGAAAATACAAGATAACAATCTTTGATGGAACTAATTCATATATTGCATATCTCAACAACCTTGACAGCAGATATTCAGCTCCGGTAAATGGTTTAAATTATGCTAATGATTTTGTATTTGAGTATTATGGAGTGAACCAGGATGTTATTTTTAAAGGGAACGGAGATAGTTTATATACAGATACTATTCCGGTTTATGATCCTGCTGACCCTATTCAGGAGTTCAAGGTCTGGAAAATTATCCAAAATTCAGACGTTCCTTTAGAAAGAAGATTTTATGCAAGGACGACACCATTTGGTTTACGTCCAAGTGATCTTGATTTGCATGGAAGAAGTGAGTTCATTATTGGAACAACAGTTATACTGGACACCGTTTGGAAGGAAGAAGGAAATCAGGATAGGTGGGGCTTTAATACACAGAATGATCCATATTACATAAATCCTTTTTGGGTTCCAAACAATGATCCGGGTAATACATTTATTTCTCCAGGGCACTACTATTATGTAAACAATGAGCTTATTGCAGGTTTAAAATTTAATATGGAATATAATGATTCATTGATTTTGAAAAATGATAAAAGGCTATTTATTATTGGAAATGTTTTTAGTGTAAATGGTGACGGAGGAGATACTCTTTTATTAAAGCAAGGCTCATGTGTTGTTTTGGAAAACAATGCTGAATTGAATACTTTTTATGGTGGTACATTGACGAGTAGAGGAGGAGAAATAGTTATGAGTAAAGATGCAATTGTTGAAGCGTATGGAGGAAATGCACCTACTGAAATTAATATTTACGGAGAATACCCGACAATTATAAAAGGTGGTAAAGTAAAAATTCAGGAATTAGCCACTCTCCGTATCGGAGACAACTCAACTCTTATCTTTGACGGTGAAGGTGCTCACCTTGAAATCCATCCCGATGCAAATCTCATCCTCGGCGAGAACTCTAAGATTGAGTTCCGCAATGGTGCTTACCTCAACGCAGACGGGATCACCTTCTCAGGCAACAACGGCGCTATATGGGGCGGACTTGTATTCCACAACGCAGGCGGACAGACGCAAATTAAAAACTGCACTTTCAATGACGCGAAAATCTCAATTG
>MWSW01000006.1 GCA_002050165.1 Candidatus Tepidiaquacellales bacterium OLB4/UTCHB1 | reverse complement strand
TATTTCTACAGGTTGCACTCAGCTGACTTTATTGATGTAAAACGAATGGTACTCCTGAAGTAAGGCAGGAAGTTACTTAAGTAAACAACTAAGATTAACGGGCATCTCCGGAACGGGGGTGTCCGTTATTAATTTTAGAAAAGATGAGAAAATGATTAAAGTAAAAAGCAGGAACCTTGTTATTTCGTCAGTACCATAGTTCTCGTTTCAGTTAATTTATTTGATTCCAATCTAAAGAAATACGCTCCGCTTGGTAGATCAGTACCATTAAATTCTACATTATGAAATCCACCTGAAAGAGTACCATTAATCAGAACCTTTATCAATCGACCTGAAATGTCAAATACAAGAAGTTTTACAGGAGATGCTTTTGATAAGTTAAAAGATATTGTTGTAGATGGATTAAATGGGTTGGGATAGTTTTGCATTAGCTGGAAACTTTCTGTAAAAGTAATTCCGGTATTTACCTTTAATTCATCCGGTTTAACTTTTATAAGCCAGACATCATGTAACCCTGCTCCGAATGAAAGAGTATGCCCGGTTAAAACATATCCGCCATCAATAGTTTGGAACACTGAGTATGCCACGTCTGAATAAATTCCACCTAAAGTTTTCTCCCATACTAAATTGCCATTCAAATCTGTTTTTACCAACCAAAAATCTTCCCCACCTGCACCGATTGATAGCGTATAACCTGCTACAATAAATCCCCCATCAAAAGTTTCCCGGATGGATTGTCCGTAATCTCTACCGGAGCCCCCAAAAGTTTTCAACCACTGTTGATTACCGTTGCTATCAGTTTTAATGAGCAACATATCATACAAACCTGCGCCAAATGATTCGGTATAACCCGTAAGGACATACCCGCCATCAGAAGTTTGAAACAAATCCTGTGCCCTGTCAGCCTCAGAACCACCAAATGAATTTTGCCATTGCAGATTTCCTGCAGAATCAATTTTAACAAGCCATGCATTACCAAGACTACCGGGTCCGTAGGAAAAAGTCCAGCCACAAAATACAAACCCGCCATCAGTTGTGTTTTCAACTGACCATGCACCATCGGAGCTGAGTCCACCTATAGTTTTTGTCCAGATAACAAGTCCCATACTGTCTGTTTTTATCAGATAAGCATCTCTTCCGCCTGCACCGTAGGATGACGTCGCCCCTACGATAAGAAAACCATTGTCGGAAGTTTGCACAAAAGAATATCCCTCGTCATCTTGTTGTCCGCCATAAGTTCTGGACCATTGCATAATACCAACAGAATCTGTCTTCACAAGGTAAACGTCCTTACCTCCGTTTCCGAATGATTTTGTGTATCCGGCAATTACATAACCGCCATCATTCGTTTGCATAACATCGTATCCTTCATCATCATTACTACCACCAAACGTATTGTTCCATATAGTATCACCTGTCGAGCTGGTCTTGATAAGCCAGATTCGCCGGCCTGATTGTGTTCCAAAAGAACGAGTATATCCGGTCAAAATGAAACTACCATCGGATAATTCACGCACACTATGCGCAATGTCGATATTCGTTCCACCAAAAGTACGTGTCCATAAAGTATCTGGCGGTTCTCCGGCAACTATTACATTGTTAACAAAAACTACGGCTACAATAATAAAAATAATTCGATTTCCCATACCATAAATATTTTAACATAAATTAACGCAATGTAAATGAAATTAAAATGGTTTTTAAAGTTAAAGATATAATAATAATTGAACTGATTTATTTTCGTATACCGGTTTGAGTTTTTGTATTTACCGATTTTAAAAAATAATAAGCGATTAATATTAACTGGTAAACTTTTTAAATCCAATTAATCCAAACCACCAGTTAAGTTATATTGTATTTTAAGATGAAATATTTTAATTCTAATAAAAATAATAGAGGATTACCATGTTTCAATTTTGCATTAATTAATTTAATTTGTTCGATTAAATTGAAACCGATATTAACTGACGTACAAAAAATTTCAGCGCATTGAATAAATATTTTTAACTCATTTCAATCGTGTTCAAAAGTTTTTGAAAGATGTATAAACATCCGGAAGAATCAAGAAAAATGATTGAAGTTAAGCAATGAAAATCTAGACAATATTTGTAGGAACAATGCTGACTACATCTGAGTTACAACACACGACGAAACGTATTCAGAATAACTTTTAACGAATCCGGAATTTTATGCAAACAAAAATTTGAATTAGTATTTTTCAAAATATATTCAAGTAAACTAAAAAGTCCAAATCTAAATTAAGAAAGAAAATGACTATTTCTAAAGGTTCCCCGAAAAGGAAAATATATTCCCTGATTCTTACATTATTGTTCTTAGGTTTGTCAATAACCGGAACCGAATGTGAGAATTTATTGCTCGGAAGCGGAGACATTGACGGAAGTTGGACGCTTGTAAGTATGCAAGGTGATTTACAGGATGTTTGTCTCGGTGAACAGGCAACTTTCAACACGACCACAGGTATTGCAACCCTAAAATGTCCAAATTCAACTACCGTAACCCGAAGTTTTGACTACGGAAACGGTATGTTAATATTTACTGAAACCGGGATAAAATATTCGGTCTCGTTTCAAACCACGCCTGATTTTACCAGTCAACTCGTTTTGGATGGACAAAATGTTGACAGGAAACTTTTCTACAATAGAATCTCAAACTAATCGAAATGAAAAACTTTTATAAAATAGTACCGGTCATAGTAATAATTACTTTATCTATCTTGTCCATAGGATTCAAGCAAGGAGAAAATCAACATATCTCAATTTTACCGAAATTACAAAAGCGAGATATTTACGATATGAACCTCTCCGATATGATTGAAATTCGGCGAGGTAACCTGCAGGTTGAAGAAATCCGCTTGTTCACTAAAATGGAATCAGATAACCTCAATCATAGCGGTTTATTAACTAAATCCACCAGCCTTAAAATTAATAATGAGGTTAAATCAAAACTTCTGCGAAATGGAGATATTAACATTGATCTTGTTATCCCAGACCCGAACGGTAGAAATATGAAATTAAAATTAACGAAGGTTGAAGTTACAAGTTCTGATTTTATAATTTCTACAGTTGGTGTATCAGGAAAATCTAAGTTCAATTACCAAAATACAGGTCTTCATTACAGAGGTATAATTGATGGTGAAACTAACTCAATTGCATCGTTGAGCATTTTTGACGAGTTCGTTATGGGATTGTTTTCTGGTAAAACCGGAAACTATGTTCTCGGATCGGTTATGAAAGACGGGAAATATACGGATGATTACATTTTTTACAACGACAGTGATCTGAAAGTTTTAAACAAATTTAAATGTGGAATCGGAGAAGATAACGGAGAGAATTTCAACGTTTACTCAGTCACGGAATTTCAGAAATCACACGGTCAAAACGGTGAACTTGATGAAGGCAGAGCTCCGGTACAGGTTTATTTCGTATGCGATTACGATATGTACCAAAAGGCTGGAAATAATGTTCAGGCGGTTGGTAGTTTCGTAACTGGTTTATTTAACTCCGTTGCAACCATTTATCAAAAAGAATATCTGAAAGTCCAGATTTCGGAAATACAAGTTTACACTAGCCCTGATCCATACAGATTTACTAATAACAGTGTAGATATATTGTTTGAATTTGGGAGAAATACCAGAGATAATTTTAACGGTGACCTGGCACACCTGCTATCCACACGCACAATCAATGCAGGTGGAATAGCATGGATTAACGTACTCTGCGCAAATTATAGCGGTAATTCTCAGGAACCTTACGGAAGATTTGCTTACAGCAATATCGAAACTTCATACAATAATTTTCCTACTTATTCCTGGACTGTCGGAGTAATAGCACACGAAATGGGGCATAACTTCGGTTCGCAACATACACACGCATGTGCATGGCCTGTCGGGGGATACATTGGGGCAATAGATTCATGTTATACTGCAGAAGGAAATTGTTTCCCTGGACAATTCAGGAGCATTGGTACGATTATGAGTTATTGTCACCTCTGGGCCCCGACCGGAGATACATCTCAAGGTGGTGGTATAAATTTTGCCCGAGGTTTTGGTGTATTACCGGGAGATACAATCAGGCTGAGATATAATCAGGCCGCTTGTTTTGGTCCTACTGTAAATGTTTCGGAACTTCCGGTAACGTTTAATTTACTCCCAAATTATCCTAACCCGTTCAACCCTATTACAAACCTGAAGTTCGCGGTACCTGAAAATGCAAATGTTACAATTGCTATTTTCGATATACGGGGAAGGGAAGTAGCACGACTTATGAGCAATAAATATTTCAATCAGGGAATTTACACTTTTCAGTTCGATGCTTCATTATACCAATTATCAAGCGGGGTTTACTTCTATAAAATGTATGCAGTTAACCCTGTAAACAATACAGGAGTTTATTCCAACGTTAGAAAAATGATTTTAATGAAATGAAAAATTGGATTTCAATAGTAAGTTTATTGATCTTCTTCGGGCTTTGTGGTTGCGGATCATCATTTAAACAAAAATCTGATCTGTCGTTTTCAACCGGTGATTATTACTTCAATATGCTCGATTCAAACGGAAATAAAATTGCATCAGGAAAATTTTCAATTACTTCAATCAGCGATAATACCGCGACGGGTTTATATAAGTTTGAAAATAAGTATATAAACGATTTTTCAGCTTTCGAAGTTATGAGCGGAGAATTTAACGGACAACTTGACACTGAAAAAAAAACGCTTTGGATGAACACCAATCCGAAAATATCAGATAATAATGTGTTCATTAATATAACTGCAGGGAAATTTTCCTATATTGGTGAATGGAGATATTCCACTATGAGGGGTATTCAAAATTGGGGGAAAATTCAGTTCTTCGAAAGCAAATAAATTTAAATCCCATAATTTTTCAGTAAAATTATTTCATATAAAATCTGCCTGAAAAACAAAAGTAATTACAGGCAGATGGCTGGCAGGATTAGGGGTTTTATAACCTTTAACAAGTTTCTATTTACATAAACTGTTTATGTTGAAAGTGCCTGAAAAGTTGACTGTGGAATAATTCCGTTTGGATTAACGCTGTTCAAATCTATTTTCATTATACCCTCTTGCATAGTTGACTTGTTAAAGTTTAGTACCAAACCAAATTTTAGTTTTTTTATCCTGAGATAAGTTAGCATTTGAGATCTGTGGATTGTAGAAAAATTATCAAAACATCTTACTTCAACTATTAAACAGTTTTCTACTATCAAATCCATCCGCAATTTTATATCAAGCTTGTTGCCTTTATATAAAATCGGGCACACAACATCCCGTATAGCAATTAATCCTGAATTTTTTAATTCCATGAAAAGAGCATCGCGGTAAATCCTTTCAAGAAGTCCCGGGCCTAATGCTTCGTGAACCTTAATAGCGTTCTCAATTATATCTTCCGCTAAAGCATCTGTAGAATGTTTTGTAATTGTCATTTTGAATTCCTTTTAATTAAGTTGATTCAAAATTAATTCATATCGTCTGAATCAACAAAAAATAGTTTGTGTATTTACTTCATAATATTAATATTATTTTCTTTTATTCAATATAATAGATAAGGTTTTACATGATAATTAACGAATTTTTCTTTGAGCTTTCAAACATCCCGCAGGAATATATCCGGGAATACTTAAACCGTAAACTCAGAAGAAAAGGTGGGGAAGAGAATATAAGCTACAGGTTGCTTCTCAAACTTGAGTATTACAGGAAACGAAATATTATCAGTAAATGGAACGATGAAAAAATTGGCAAACAACTTAAAGCCACGCCATCAGCAATTGCAATTCAGCGTTACCGGTTGCTTCGCGACCTGAGGAAGCTGACATTAAACTCAGGAATTGTTAAGAATAAAACTCCTGAATCTGCAGGTGTATTAAATGAATTCACGCATTTGAAGGAAGAATTTGAATTGGGTTATTATCGTGAAGCAGTCCGGTATTTTTTGATTATGGAAAGAAAATTAAAAACGGAACTTAGGAATTCCAAAGATACTACTGTAAATTTCGTTCGAAAAGCTGAAGTATTATTTGAAATCTGGGATTTACTCTCATTACATTATTTACATGTTAGAAATAAAAGAAAGCTTTCAGAAGTAATAAACACCACAAGTCTGTTTTACAAAAAGGTGTCAGAAAAACCGGAGATGTTTGAGAAATTGTTAAAATCAAAAATAAAAATTGACGCTTTAACAGATGAAATACTTTGTCGCAAGCTTATTCTATATTCAAGTAGCGTTCACAGGATGTCCGTTTACAGAAAACTGAAAAGTAAAAATTTAAAAAAGTTTGTTAAATTAAATGACCACGAAAGGATTTACAAAATATCTATTTCGATATCTGTTACTTTACGTCTGGAAGGTAAATTTGAAGAGGCTCGGCAAGTGTTAACTTATGCACTGACACATTCCATTAACAATTCTCATGATAGTGAAGCTAAGTTGTTTAACCTCCTCATTCTTGAATTAGACTATTACGAGAATAAAATATCCGGGGTGGATTTTTTCAGACAATGCAAAAACTGTTATGAAAGTTACACGCTGGGGAAAACAAAATCATATATGCTGTACACAGCACTTTGGTGTTTGTGTAAAATTGCAAATTATATAGATAGCGAACAGGATGTAAAAAAATATTCAGTAGAGTTAATTAAAGTTTGTTCGATAATAGGTAGAAAGTACGAAGCAGCAGACCGGTCTTTCTGGATTAAATCCGACAAAATGAAAAGTGATATTGTGAAATGGAAAATTGATAAAGAGAAGGATATACTTATACCATATTTCGATAAAATTGCACATCAAAATTTCGCGGATTCATTTTTTTCTTTTCAAAGACATTCTTACGAAATTAATAATATTAACCGTTTAGCTTTGATTTATCTGTTCAACATTGAGATTGAATTCTGGAAACTATCAGGTGCAGATTTTGAGAAAGTGTACCTGATGCTAAATAAACTTATCCGGTTAGTAAAAAAACACAATACCTCCGTGAAACAGGTTTGGATTAATTTCAATAAAACATTTTTCAAGTTTTTAGACGAATCAAGGTTTGTTAAATCTGATACAATTTATAAAAGATATTCAGTTCAAATTAATTCCGTACTAAAAGGTTTAATGGACAAATCAATGAAGTACAATATCATTACAGAATATGCACAGATATACATAATCTCGGAATATTACAATTGCAATGAGTTAAAAACGGATGCTAAAATACTTTTTAACTGGATACGCAAAAACAGACCGGAGATCCTTCTCTATGCTTATAACTCGGTTGATAAAAACGATAAACCTGAAAAACTTTCATCGCTTTGAATGAATTATAAGGTTTAGTATAACTATTTTTGCGTAACAGGGAAAATGGTAATTGAATTTCAAATATCGGGAGATCAGTACACTTCAGATCTTTCCAATCCATATCACATTTCAATACCGGTAATTTTTAACGGTGACCAGCCAAACATTTTTGATGTGCCATCCGCTTCATCAAACGCGGTCGAAACCGAAAATTTTATTGCTGACACAAGACTTGGCGGAAGTTTCAATTTTGAAGAAATAAATATTATCCCGCATTGCAATGGAACCCACACCGAATGTATCGGGCATATTACTCTCGAAAGAATTTCACTTCACGATATTCTCAACGAAACCCTGATCCCTGCATCACTTATTACAGTGAACCCGCAACACGCATTTGAAACCAATGATTCTTATGAGCCGTTAAAAAACGAGGACGATAAAATGATTACATTAGCTTCTCTTAAGTCAAAACTTTCAAAAAAGAATAGCGGATTTACTGACGCTGTTATTATACGCACACTCCCTAACGAGTATAGCAAAACTTCAAGACGGTATATGAACGATCCTTCTCCTTTTTTTTCAATTGAAGCTATTGAATATTTAAATTCACTTGGGGTAAAACATTTATTAGTTGATTTTCCATCGTTGGATCGTACTTTTGATGAAGGGAAACATACCATTCACCACATATTTTGGGGATTTGACAAAGGTAGGAATACCATTAAACAAAAAAACATTTCCGTTAAATCAGTCACTGAAATGGTTTATATCGGAAACGATATCAAAGACGGGAATTATTTGCTGAACATCCAGATTCCCGATTTTGTTACTGATGCAGTTCCTTCCAGAATTTTTCTGTTCGATATAATAAAGAAAAAATAAAAAAACAATTATGAAAAACTCAATCTTTTCATCTTTGCTAATTAAATTTTTAGTCGTAGCTGTAATGAGTATTATTTTTTGCAACTGTTCCGCAACATCGCAACAAAGTCAATTCGCTCCTTCAGATTTCTCCGTTATGCTTAATATTGGTGGCGGAATGTCTCTGGATGCTGAGACTTTTTTTATTTCGAAGGACAGTTGTTTTTATGAAACATCCCGTGGTTTTCGCGGAGATTACGGTTACGAAAATACTTATAGATTCAGCCTTAACACAGACGAACTTAACTCGTTGTATAAAGCAATTATGGAAAACGATCCTGCAGATATTGAAACATATTCAGTCGAGGTATTTGACAGGGGCGGTTCGAGATTCACTATAACACAAAATGGCGAAAAAATTGAAGTTTCAAATTCAGGAATGAGCTTCGTTAAAGAGGGTTCTCAAGAGCAGTATGATGGAATCACCGGCGCTATTGAAAAAATTACATTTAAGAAACTTGAAAATCAAAAAAGGTCAGTTTCAATAAAAATTGATGAATCAATCAGAAGCCTGGGAATGAACGTTAATATCGTTATCGCCATGGAACATTTTATGAGCGGGAGCGGTGAAGTCCGGAAACAAATTGATTTCGAAGTTCTCAATGGTGTTTACTACGGAAAAATATTAATAATGAACCCAAAAGCTGAACACGAGAATAAAGTTTATTCATCGGGGTTTTTCAAAATAGATACAAACGACAAACTGGATTACAGACTTTATCTTGTTGATAAAACGATAAGCATTGAATAGTTTCGCTGATTTTACTTTTCATTGCGGTTAATTAGTCAGCCCGAAAGGAATGGTTCATTAGTAGCAAAAAAGTTAAATTTGCATTCGGTTCAATTAATTTACTTGGGCTTTCTGTTTTCGGGGTGTAGCTTAGTCCGGCTAAAGCGCTACGTTCGGGACGTAGAGACCGGAGGTTCGAATCCTCTCACCCCGACCAATCTAAACATTGCGAATTTTGCAAAGCAAAATGCGCCGCCAGAATTGATGTTGCCCTTGCCCCACCCAACCCATGCGCGGGCAACGCAAAGGAACTCCCTTGATGATTTTTGTTGACTTTTTTGAAAAATCGTTTATCATTATAATAGAAATTAAAGAAAGTTTAGATTATATTCTATATACTATAATGTTAAACAACAATAAAGGCAATGTCAAATAAAATCTCTGAAAACCTAAAAAAGCTAAGAGAAAAGAAGGGCTACTCCCTTGAAAAGGTAGCTCGGCTTGCGGATTTATCGCTTAATACCATAGTTAAAGTTGAAAATGGAGTAAATAAAAATCCGACTATTGAAACATTAACCAAGATCGCTAAAGCGTTTGAAGTCGGCGTTGATGATTTAATTAAGGAATAAAATATGACAAAGCTAAAAGATATTCCACAAATCGACCGGCCAAGAGAAAGGTTTTTGGAGAAAGGCCCGGATGCGCTTTCAAAAAGCGAGCTTTTAGCAATTTTGCTTGGCAGTGGAATTAAAGGGAAAAATGTTAAACAACTTTCTGAGCAAATCATTAGAAAATTCAGCAACAAATTTTTAGACATTACCGTTGATGATCTCTTGGAAATTCCAGGAATTGGAAAAGCAAAATCATTACAAATTGTTTCGGCTCTTGTTTTGGTTAAAAGATTTTATGAAGAACTTGGACCAAAGGACAATATTGTTTTGTCTGCTCAAGACGCTGTTTCTCTAACTTCCGAAATCAGAGACAAGAAAAAAGAATATTTAGTTTGTCTTTATTTGAATGCTCGAAATGCTTTGCTAAAAAAAGAAATTATTTCAATCGGAACGCTTGATAAAAGTTTAATTCATCCGCGAGAAATATTTGGCCCCGCCGTTGAATTAAGAGCGGCAGGAGTTGTACTTTTGCATAATCACCCGTCCGGTGACGTTGAGCCAAGCAAGCAGGATATTGAAGTAATCAATAAAATTCTTGAAGCCGGCAAAATTATGGGGATGAATGTTATTGATTTTATTATTGTTAGTGAAAAAGACTTACATAGCGTTTTCCAGTCATCACAGAAAGAAATCACGTATTATGTATCTGACGGGGTGCAGCATTCACTTTTTGACCTGCTTGAAACTGAACAGCAAACTTATACTCCGACAATAAAAAAAATACATAAAGTGTATTTTTACCCCGAAAGCAGAGCAAGGGCAGGTCGCTTTCAACTGCAAAATAGACGCTACTTAGGAAATAAATACAAATTACTTGGATTTATTGAGGATATTGTAAATGAAAAATGCAACGGCTTTAGTGTTTTTTGCGATATATTTGCGGGAACAGGAGTTGTCGCAGAACGATTTAACGAGAAAAATATCAAAGTAATTGCTAACGATTTTTTATCAAGTAATTTTATACCACTTAAAGCATTTTTGGGAACATCAGAAATAGATCTTGAGGAGATAGAGCATAAAATAAATTTACTCAATGGACTAAAAGCAACAGATAACAATTATTTTTCTGAAAACTTTGGCGATACATATTTTACTATAGAAAACGCAAGAAAAATTGGCGCAATTAGAGAAAAGATAAATGAGTTAAGCAATAATGAGAACGAAAAAGCAGTTTTAATTGCTTCATTGCTTTATGCTGTGGATAAAGTAGCAAATACCGTAGGTCATTATGACGCTTTCCGTAAAAAATTAGACACGGTACAACCTTTGCGACTTTTAGTGCCTGATTTTGAGGCGGAAAACAATATAAATAACGAAATATACAAGGAAGATGCTAATCAACTCATCAGAAAAATAAATTGTGATGTTTTGTACATTGATCCTCCTTACAATTCACGCCAGTATTCAGATGCTTACCACCTTTTAGAAAATCTTGCTACTTGGAAAAAGCCAATCGTGCATGGCGTAGCGAAAAAAATGGATCGCTCGCATATCAAAAGCGATTACTGCTTGCAGTCTGCGGTTAAAGCCTTTGCCGATTTAATTGCAAATGCAAACTGCAAACATATACTGTTGTCCTACAATAATACCGGCGAATCTAAAGACGGCAGATCAAATGCCAGAATTAGCGATGAGCAAATAGTAAATATTTTAAAATCTCGCGGTGATGTAGATATTTTTGAAAGAGATTATAAGGCTTTTACAACAGGTAAAAGCGATACAGACGGACACACCGAGAGGGTTTTTTATTGTAAGGTCACAAAATAATTATGAAAAAACCTTGGTCAATTTCAACAACTGTTAGAAACCCCGAAAGATTGCGGGATTTCCTTGGTATTCTTAAACAATTAGAAGGACAGTCGTTTAATTCTGAAAATCAAATAAAATATCAAATTTTATTGATTCAAAATAAACTCTACAAACCGACCGATTTAACCAAGGAGCAGGAAGAGTATTTTGATGATATTGAAAAAGAAATGCCTTTTGATGTGGCTAAAGAAATTTTTGATGCTCAAAATTATGAAGATCCGGCAATGCGCGGCAGAAATTCTGTTGCACCCATGAACAAAATGGGGCTATGCATTGCAAAAAATTCGGCGGAAGGCGTAAAAATTACACCATTGGGTGAATATTTTCTTTCGGAAGATTATGACTTGGGAAAATTGTTTTTCATCCATTTTTTGAAATGGCAATTACCCAATCCTGCAAGCAGAACATTTTCAGAAAATGACGGCTTTAATATCAAACCATTTATCGGAAGTCTGCACTTGATTAACGAGGTAAATAAACTTTGGGACAAAGCCGGAAATGAACCTGTTGGAATAAGCAAGGATGAATTTTCCCTATTTGCTCCAACGCTTATTGATTACAAGAATATTAAACAACAAGCGAAAAAATTAATTGAATACCGCACGGGCATTCGTTCGCAAAAAGATGATAAGAGTAAAAAGAAATTCAGAGTTGCTTTCAGAAAAAAGTTCGCAAGGTCATTTTTGGAAACGAGCAAGAGCAGTGAAATAGAAAAACTTTTGAAGAATCTCAAAGATTATGGCGATAACGCCATTAGATATTTCAGACTAACAAGGTTTCTGCACATCAGAGGAGGCGGATTTTATGTTGATTTGGAGCCGAGGCGGGCAATTGAATTGGAAAAATTGCTTGCAACCGATAACGCTGGGCCTTTGGAATTTGAAAATGCCGATCAATACACAGAGCATCTTGCTGATCTCAAACAGCCGGTATTGCCTTGGGAAACAAAAGAAGAATTAGAAAAAATAGCAGTCAGCCTTAATAACGATGTTCAAAATTATATTAAAGATTTGAAATCAAAGGCAGAAAAAATTCCCGCTTTTGCATTTCAAAACATAGAAAAACTGGACACAGAGAAGTTAAAACATTACATCGAGGAATTGCGAGAATATAGACGTAAATTGCAAGAATTAAAAACACATTTTGAATCCCAGAGCATATCAAAAATTCAAGAATATATTGACGCACTCAAAAATATACACCAGTCCAACAACAAGAAAAGTATTGAACTTGAAAAATTATCTACCCTTGCGCTTAATGCTCTAAATGATGCTCTTGAAATAAAACCCAACTATCCTGTTGGGGATGATAACGAACCGACTTTTACTGCTCCCGCCAATAAACCAGACATTGAGTGTTTTTACCAAAAATTTAATTCTGTATGTGAAGTAACTATGCTAACAGATCGGTCTCAATGGTATAACGAGGGGCAACCTGTTATGCGTCATGTCCGCGAATTTGAAGAAACGCACGCTGGAAAATCCGCTTATTGTCTTTTTATCGCTCCACGACTTCACCAAGATACCATTGAAACATTTTGGATGGCTGTAAAATACGGCTATAAAGGTGCGACACAAAGGATTGTTCCTTTGTCTATTTCTCAATTTATCAGATTATTAGAAAGCCTTCTGGAAATTAAAAAACAAGATAAGCGGTTTACTCATGACGGGCTTTTAAATTTGTACGAACAGATTTTGAATTTAACAAACCATGTGGCTCATTCCGAAGAATGGATTGAGCAAATACCCCACGCGATTTCTTCATGGGAAAAATCAATTTTTGTAAGGCAATAATTATGAAAACCAACATTATTTATACTGGCGATTGCACAAAGATATTAAATGAAAAAATTGACGAAAAGTCAGTTGAGTTGATTTTTGCCGATCCACCCTACAATCTTTCGGGAAACGGTCTGAAATGGGAAGGCAATAAAACAGGTGGTGATTGGTATATGGTCAACGAGGAATGGGACAAAATGACTGCTCCCGAATACATGCAGTTTACCCGCAAATGGATTGGGGGTTGTCATAAAGTTTTGCAAGATAACGGCTCAATCTATATTTCTTGCACTTATCACAACCTTGCAGAAGTGATGATTGTTCTCAAGCAGTTGGATTTTAAAATCAATAATGTCATCGTGTGGCAAAAGACAAATGCTATGCCAAATATGACAAAAAGAGTTTTTACTCACTCCACTGAATTTGTTGTCTGGGCTGTAAAAGGTAAAAAATGGATTTTTAATTACGAGGAGTTAAAAAAGATAAATCCTGAAAAACAAAAAGACGGCTCAGTGAAACAAATGAGAGATGTTTGGTCCCTTCCTTTGGTTCAGGGGAGAGAAAGATTGAGAGGAAAAGAAGGGAGAGCTTTGCACCCAACGCAAAAACCAGAGGAAATGCTAAGACGGATAATTATTGCTTCCTCAAATAAAGGTGATACTGTTTTAGATCCATTTTTAGGTAGTGGAACAACGGCTTTTGTTGCCAAAAAATTAGGACGAAACTGGATTGGTATTGAGAAAAGCAAAAAATATGCTGATATGGCGAAAAAACGAATTTCCCAAAACTAATGTGTTTATGAGATATGAAAATCAGAAAAATTACAACAGTAACAAATTACAAATCCTTCTCTGATTTTGCATGGAGCAAATTTTGTAATAACGCTTCAAGCCAAGAAGAAATTTTGGGAAAATTTTCCATTATCTTTGGCGAAAATGGAGCGGGAAAATCAGCAATCTGCGATGTGCTGAAAAGTGTTTCTCAAAATCAAGACTTCCTAAACACCCCACCAGATTTAGCCGAGATAGAATTAAATGACGGAAGCAATAATCAAACTTACAAATATGAGAATGGAAATTGGGCAAGCCAAATTAACAAAAACTCGTTTTTGTTTTTTGATGTTGATTATATCAATGCCAATGTACACACCCACGGCGTAAGGTCAAGCAATCTGCAACAGGGAGCGCACACGCAAAAAGCCGGGAAACTCATCATTGATTTAGACGAGCAGGCAAACAATCTAAAAGAAGCGGTCAAGACAAAAAAGAATGAACTAGAAGCGTTGCAAAGCTCTTGCACTGATATTTTGGGGCAACAATTTAACGAAAAGGAAAAAGAGTTTTTCAAAACTTATAAAGACTCGAACGATAAAACCAAGCAAGAAAAACTTACCAAAGCACAGGAAGAAATTAAAAAACTTGAGGCTGATTTAGCAACGCTTCAAAAGTTGAATAACAAATATGCAGAACTAAATCGCCTTTCTGATGTTAGTAAAATAGTTTTCTCAATATCTCTTTCAGCTAAAGACACCCTTACCGAACTCCTTGCCCGACAAATCAAAGAAAAAGCACAAGACGATGCGGACGAGGCAATAAAAACGCATTTTGCCAAACACAAGCAATTTATTGAGTACGCCAAAGACCAAATACCCGAAAATTTTGCCGACGAAAATTGTCCGCTTTGCATGCAACCACTCGCTAACGCGACAAAGGTTATTAATTATTACAGGACTGCTTTCGACCAAACTTACGAAAACGCCAAGCGACAATTTTTATCTGATATTGAGACGGCAAAGAGCGAACTTGAGACAATAAAAACAAATTTAAATTTGCTTCCGCCGAAAGTGGCGGCAGTTTTTGACGCTTTAGAAAAAATAAAAACTGACTTTGAAATCCAAGACATCTACAAACTTGAGGAAAAAACCGAGCAGACGGAAAAGTTTAGCGGCATCACCACAAAAGAAATTGATGATTTACTTACTGCGCTGGAATCTCTGAAAAAAATTGAAAGAGAGCAAGTGGACTCGGCTAAACTTTATGAGGCAGTGCTGGCCAAAATTCAAGAAGTTGATAAATCCGTTAAAAGCGTCAATGACCTTATTGCCGAGAAAAATAAGCTAGTTAGCGATTTTAAGGGTAAATACTCTGACCAAAGCAAAATAACTGGTGAAATCCAAGAGAAAATTCAGAAAAAAACGGAATTAAATGAACTGGTTGACTTCTTGAAAAGTGACAAAATCAAGCACATCAAAAATCAAAACGAGGCATTAGAAAAACAGAAAAAGCTATCTGAGGCATTGAAAAAAGCGCAAGAAGATTTGAAAACCTATCTTGCCAATACCATACCGGCAAATGTTATTTCTCAAATGATCTACATTCTTAGCAAATTTAATCTTAGTTTTACTCTTGAACATATTACTGCAAACACGAATACAAAGGACTATTCTTTCTCTTTCAAGATCAAAGATCAAAAAAATAACGAGCGAGAAATGAAAAATGGCTTATCGGAGGGTGAGCGTCAACTTATTTCTCTCGCTTTTTTCTTTGCCATTAACGAAAATTTGCAAAACAAGGATAAAACCGTTTTGATTTTTGATGATCCAATCACTAGCTTGGATTCGCCAAATTTGAAAATTCTTGCAGAATTGATACACAAACAGACACAGGAATTTTCACAGGTGATGGTTTTTACTCACCACCCGTTATTTTTCAAGTATTTGGCGAAGTGTGAAAACCCTAATCCGTCTAAATTTGGTGTTTTGAAAAATGCCGACCAATTTGGCGGAAGTTTTATGTTTTTTGATCCCGGATTTGATTTAGTTGCAGAGGTTCAGCAATGCAATCAGGAAATCAGCAAAAACGCCCAAAATGGCAATTTGAAGCCGGAAGAAATCGCTTTGAAATACGGACAACTATTACGTCTTGCTGTTGAGAAATTTATCAAAAACGATTTGTTGATGTGGTATAAAGAAAAGAAATTTGACGAGGTTACAGAAAGTTTGAAGCAAGGCAAAAGCAAAATGGCTAAACTTTCTGACGATGATCTAGAGGTTATAACGAATATGTATAAATACTGTAACTATTCCAATCTCCTGCATGCTGACAAAGAAACACCCTCGGCTTTATCTGAGTTAATGACGCATATTGATAAATTTGTTAAAATAATGCAAAAGATTTGAAGCGGCGCGCCAACTTCGTTGGCACGAAATTCGGCGGCGGCAAAAGCGAGGGCGGGGCGGGAATTCATTTTCCCCACACCCCTTTTTCTTCCCGCCCCGCCCGAGCGGTCAGATTTTCTGCCGCGCAAAGCGCGGCAGTCAGTCGGGATTTCGTTCAAAAAAGGTTCGAGCTTCGTTCAGTAATTGCGACCGGTTTTTTACCCAAAGTTTGATATTATCTTCAGCATCCTCAATTTATTCTACTTCCAGTTCCAATCGTATTGCTAATTGTTTTTCATTTCAGATATTACAAATCATAATTTTCACTATTTTTATTCTCCGAAAAAAAAATTCGGATTTCAGGAACGATTAACAAGATATAGGTTGTTCTATTAGTAGTTATAAAAAATCTCTAAACCGGAAGTTATAAATTTTTCCCTGATCACTCCGGATAAAGTTGTCACAAGATCTTTGGTGTCACTAAAGTGATTTAACTTTATCCTCCGTAAAGATCCCCTGTTAGTACGACAGGGGATTTTTTATTTTTTTTATTCGTTGGGAAAAATTTATTTAAAATTTAAATTTGTGATAAGATAGATGTGTTTTGACTAACATTCGCACTGTTTCAAATAATTAAAATGAAATCCGAACGCAAATTTTTCTTTGTAAAGTATTTTATTTATTAATGTAAAACAAGTTTTCGAATTATGGTGAATAATAGCGAAAAGTTAAATTTGTTCAATATTTTCCTTTTTGTTCTCTTGTTATCGCAAATGATAATTTCCCATAAGCTCAATTCTTACCGGTTCCCTGTTTATATTGAAGCATTACCAATTGATTCGATTTTACCATTAATGCCGGTCTTTGCAATCGTATATTTCTCGGTTTGTCCTCTGTTTCTGTTCACTCTTTTATTAGGACTATGGAAAGTTGACAATTTGAAATTTGCAGAGTTCTTATTTGCCTTAGTTATGCTTCTCAGCATTTCAAATCTAATTAATTCCTTATTTCCAACATTAAACGTTATTCGCCCCGAATCATTTGATGCCGGGTTTTTATCACCACTTGTGAGATACCTATATTTTATCATACCGCCATATAGTACATTTCCCTCAATGGCTTGTGTTTTGGCAACGACCTGTGGGTTTTTCTGCTTCCGGAATAAAATGAGGTTTAGTTATCTCATTTATATTTGGTCAGCGCTGATTTGCATTTCTACCATATTTACAAAGATGAATTACGTTTTAGATTTGCTTGGTTCAGTTCCATTAGCTATATCAAGTTACCTTTTCGCGGAAATTGCATATTCAAAATTTTTCCCACAAAATTCTTGACTAATTAAGTAAATGGAATGGCTTAAAAAAAATTTTTATATTAGTGTTAAAATTATAATCAGATGTTAGCCCATTTTATAACTATCACCAATTTAGCCCCAATTATAGTAGTTGTATTTGTAATTGCACTTACGATTTTGATAATCTTGCTCAGAACAGTTAGCAACAGACACTACAACATCTACGAATTTTACGAAAGACATCCCCACCAAGCTGGACAAGGAGGTGAAATTACTGAGGAAGAGATGAATGTGGATGAAGGAGGCATCATTTCTAATCAGTAAATTTTTACCGGACGCACTTAATGTTTTTAAATTTTACTAACCATCCACTTTATTATCTACATCGTACGCGCAATAAAATAATATTTTGTTGTTTTATTCAAAAAGTTAATTCTTAACTTTTACAAAGTGTAACAGTATTGTTTTCCGGAGCGTTGTAATTATCTCAGGATTTTAATCTACATTAATACTATTTTACCTGACAACATTTTAAATTCTGCAAAAATATTTCGCAATGAAAAACTTTTTCATCTCTCTTACGTTAATAACAATATTCTTTAATTCCGGTTTTGCTCAGGAAAATATCCGGGAACTTCAAATTCTTCACTGGAACGATATGCATTCGACTAACACTCCTTATGAAGTAAAGCGCAAAGATAGAAAAACAGGTGAGGAGAAAAGATATACCGTCGGAGGTACATCTGGAGTACTCGGATATATTAACAAATTTCGAAACCCTAATACACTTGTGTTAAATGCAGGTGATGATTATCAGGGCAGTCCGATTTCTACGATCACAAGGGGATTTTCGCAGGTTCACCTTTTAAATCTATTCAATCTCGATGCATTCACGATTGGAAATCACGAGTACGATTATAGCTGGCAAAGCCTGGACTCAGCGTTGAAGCTTGCAAATTTCGATTATCTTAGTGCGAACATTTTTAACGAAAATCTCAACCGCCTCGAAGGGAAAGCATGGATCGTGAAAGAAGTTAACGGGATTAAAACCGGAATCATCGGTCTAAATTCTCCCGAACTTTTGCAGCTTACACTTCCCGACAACATGGGTGGAATCAGGATTCTTGATTCTGATTCGGTTATAAGTGTTGCAATAAAACAACTCAAGGCTGAAAATGTTAATCTAATAGTTTTGCTAACCCATGCAGGTGTTGAAACGGACAAATTATTTGCTGAAAAATTTTACGGGGATGTTGATTTGATTGTCGGCGGACATTCACATACGCCTATTTTCAACGCAGAAAATATTAACGGAACTTACATTGTACAGGCAGGATCGCGCGGCCGGTGGATTGGCAAGGTCAACCTTGAAATTGATATTGATAAAGATACAATTGTTAGTTTCAGCAGTGAACTGGTGGAAACCGTTTATGACCAGTCAATAAATGACAGTAATGCTGAAAACATTGTTAAAAAAATGCTGGCAGACATAGAGCCACAAATGCAGGAAGTTATTGGTTACCTTGAAACGGACTGGAAACGATCGTACACACAGGAAAGTAACTTAGGTCAATGGCAGGCTGATGCAATAAGAAAAAGAACCGGAACAGATATAACATTCCTGAATGCCGGTGGAATAAGGAAAGATTTACCCGCAGGTGAAATTAAAGTTGTTGACATCTGGGAAATAAATCCATTCGGGAATAACATAGTCAAGTTTGAAGTCACCGGAAAAACACTGAAAGAAATGGTAGAAAACAACCTTAATATTTCAATGAACGAAATTAAAAATGCCGGTTCAAGCGATAAACTTGTCGTATCAGGAGTTGAGATATTATACAATCCTGATAACTTTGAAGCGGACGGGGATTTACTTGTCTCTTTAAAAGTAAACGGTGATGAACTTTCGATGGAACGTTCGTATTCAATTTCGACAAACAATTATATGGCAGCTCAATTTAGAAAATATTTCGGTGAAGTGGAACAAAGTATAAATATAATTAACACCGGACTGATCGACCGGGATGTTATACTGGATGCTGTGAAAGAACAGAAGAGAATCAATTCTGTACTTGAAGAGAGGATTAAAACCGTATCGAATTAATTCACAAATATGACCGAAGTAAGGTTAGTAAACTGTATTAGATTTAATAAGGAACTGCCGGGACTGCGCAAACCACCGATACCCGGGGAACTTGGTGAAAAGATCTATCAAAGCGTTTCTAAACAAGCGTTCGAAGAATTCAAAGAGTATTTTAAAATGATAGTAAACGAATACAGATTGGATTTAACTTCACCCGATACTGATAAAATATTTGAAGATTACTTGCGGGATTTCTTTTTCGGTGACGGGATTAAACTTCCCGATCAATACATTCCACCTGAGAATAAATTATAAATGTTCTTGTTTTGGAAATCCTTGAGTTTGATAAATATCTGACTAAATCTAAAAATGATGCTTATGCGGATTTTATTGATAAAAAAAACTTTTCAATTCTAAATGGCTTCCTCTATTTTTTTGGATTTATCTTTTTCGTTAAGACAATAGATAAATATTTCAGCCCGAGTTTAGACTTCTTTGACCTTCCCATATTAACTATTTCCTTCATCGCAATATTTTTTTTAATTTTCAGATATAAAAAATATGTTTCCCTCGGGAATATCAGAAAATTTATCAGCATAGTACTAATCGGCAGCCTTTCAATACTTATCATTATTGAGATTATTGACATTAAAACCGATAATAAAATTGTTGAAAATAAGTCTAAAGAATTTATGTCCATCGAAACGGACGGTGTTCAGGGTAAAATCGTCCTTCATGCCACACCCGGAAATGCAACTGATGTTGGAATATTGATGGCAATATCTTTGCTCATATTCCGGTTAGACCGAAGACAGATAATTGAGTTTTTTTGTTTTGCTTTTTTTGCACCAATGCTCATGTATCTTTTCTTTATGAACGATCTATCGTTACAAAACGATATACCGTGGCTGGTAATTATAGTCTTAATTTCAGCGATTGCGTTATACATTGAAAAGAGAAGGCGGCTTAAATTTTTCGGACAATATGATTTTTATTACAAGCGGGGATTTGAAAATCTGCGGATGAAAAAGGAGCTTGATTATGCGAGACAAATGCAACTCTCAATGTTACCGGAAAGTAATACCATAATTTATGACATTGAGATTGCAGGTATTTCAAATCCGGCTTCCGAAGTTGGCGGAGATTATTTCGATTACTTTCATATTTCACAAGATAAAATCGGTGTATTCATTTGCGATGTATCAGGACACGGTGTAGCAAGCGGGTTAATGCTCGCTGGATTGCGGAGCAGTATTCACCTCATTCTTGAAGATACTTCTGAACCTGTTGCAGTTATGAAAAAACTAAACAGGATGGTAAGAAAAACGCAAAATAAAAAAATGTTTGTTACTGCAATTTTTGCAGTAATTGATCTTAAGGAAAATAAATGCAATCTGTTCAATGCAGGTCATTTACCGCCGTACAAGGTGTCAGGTGATACAGGTGAAATTTTTAAAATTAAAAATCATGGAATCACACTTGGAGCCACCGATAAAATAGATCATAATCAGTTATCACAGGAAGTAACTTTTGAGTTTCTAAAAAATGACAAACTGATATTTTATACTGATGGTGTAACCGAAGCAATGGACAACAAAAAAGAGGAATATGGGTTTGAAAAAATCGAAAAACTTATTTCAGCACATTCGGATAAACGCCCGGCAGAGTTGGTTGATTTGCTTTGTAAGGATATCACAAGTTTTATAGGGGGAATATCTCAAAGGGATGATCTGACAATTTTAATTACTGGGAGGATTTAAATTGAGAAAACCTGTTGTGGGAATAGTCATGGGTTCGGATTCCGATTTACCGGTTATGGAACAGGCATCAGAGGTATTGGATGAATTTGGTATCGGATATGAATTCAGGATTACATCCGCCCACCGTTCACCAGATTATATGGCATCGTATTCAAAGAATGCACATAAGCGGGGGATCAAAGTAATAATTGCCGGGGCGGGCGGGTCTGCTCATCTACCGGGTATGTGTGCTGCATTTTCACCGCTACCAGTTATTGGCGTACCTATTGAAAGCAAGGCTTTGAAAGGATTGGATTCGTTGTTATCAATTGTTCAGATGCCATACGGAGTACCTGTCGCCACAGTCGCCATAAACAATGCTAAAAATGCCGCCTTACTTGCTGTAAAAATCCTTGCGGCAAACAATAAAAGTTTCCTGGAAAAAGTTTTGAAGTTTAAAAAGAAAATCGAAAAAGAGTCCCTTGAAAAAGACAAACGAATCAATAAAAAGTAATTTTGATTTATTTACAGGTTTTGTTGATTATGAAGAGAAAAACAGAACTGCCACAACTGTTGTAGATACCATTTAGGTGAATTACACAATCGTGGCAGATTATTTTTTGAAAAACTGATGAATTTTAATTTATTTTCTCCTGTATTGTCTTGATCCTGCAAAAACTAATCCGGCAAGTACAATAATCGGAAGCTCTATTCCGAATAAACCACATCCTTTCTTTTCAGTTTTTACAGTGGCTGTCATTTCCAGATCTTTATCAAGATCAGCAAGTGTCTTCTCGAAAACAATTTTGTTCCCGTCTTGTCTTCCGTTGGTTGTAACAACTTCATTCGGAAATTCAAAACTATAGTTTAAAGTTATATCAGAAGCACCCATATTCTTTGCATTTGAAGTATCAGCTGGTACGATATATGAAAACTTCATACCGTCTTCACTTTCAGCCCATGATGTCTTAATTTTTTCAAAACCTTTTGCCGAATTCAACTTATTGATATCTTTGAATTCAACAGTCATTATAACGTGTTTGGTAGAATCATCAAGGTTTTCCTTTACTTCGATAGTTTTCACTTCTGAATTAGTTGAAGTATAATTTTCCTTAGCTTTCCCTTCAGCGAAATAAAAACCACCAAGTTCATCGCCACCGGAAAGATTTGAAATTTTTGTCCAGTATTCAAGTTCCAAACTTCCTGAACCATCCTGATTAATTTTTGTCTTTTGGTCAACATTTACACAACCTGACAAATAAAGAGCAAATATGACTGCGAACGATACCAAAAGATTCTTCGATACAATAAGATTTTTTTTCATTTTTTTTAGTTAAAAAGATGATTGAAAAATAGCTGAAAGCTACTATTATTTAAACTCTAAATCAATTTATTTTTTTATTGCTAAACGCAATATTCTGACGGGCTTTTGTGCACCTCTAAAATTGTTATTAAAATGGTAAAGTAAAGGATTAAACTATACTCCAATTTTGAAACTCCAAGACTGAAATTTTATTTGAACAACAGTACTTTGCAAATTATTACATTTAATTTTGCCGGAATATGAGCCAATTTTGTTTGTTTGTATAGCGATGATTACTTTGCTAATTTCTGTAATGTAAAATTCTTTAATAAAAGAAATAATCAGGAAGGATATAAATATCAGGAAATTTTTCCGGTCCAGATATAATAAAAAGTTGAAGTATTAATATTGAAGGTAAAAAAAGATAAAGTAAAAATAATTACGCTGGGGTGTTCAAAAAATCTGGTTGATTCGGAGTTTATTATGGCTCAGATAAGATCAAATGACATTGAAATTGTAGAAACTGAAGACAAAGCATCAACAGTCATAATAAACACGTGTGGTTTTATAGAATCAGCAAAACAGGAATCAATCAATACCATACTCCGCGCGGTTGAGAGGAAAAAACTGGGACTTTTAAAAAATATTTATGTTGCCGGTTGCCTCTCTGACCGTTACATGTCAGAATTACAAAAAGAAATTCCTGAAGTTGATGAATTCTTTGGTGCAACTGATAAAATACAAACCGTTACAGGGATATTAAATGCGCTCGGACTTGATTATAAATCTGAACTTCTTGGCGAACGGGAACTATTAACCCCAAAACATTTTGCATACCTGAAAATCAGCGAAGGATGCGACAATCCGTGTTCATTTTGTGCAATCCCAATTATGCGCGGGGGACATAAAAGTAAACCGCTGGAACAAATTTTGAAAGAAGCCCGTACTCTTGCAAGATCAGGTGTAAAAGAATTAATAATCATCGGGCAGGACACTACTTATTGGGGCTTTGACAAAGTCACAAATTCATATCTAAATGGAAATGCCCGTGGCAGGAATCTTTCAATGCTGATTAATGAACTGTCCGATATTGAAGGGATAGAATGGATTCGGATTATGTACGCATATCCCTCAAGGTTTCCGATGGATGTAATTAATTCAATCAAAGAACACGATAATGTTTGCAAATATATTGATATTCCGATTCAACATATAAGCGATAAAATGTTAAAATTAATGCGGCGGGGTATTTCTCAAAAGAAGCTGATAGATTTACTTGAAAAAATCCGATCCGATGTTCCCGGAATTGCTATGCGGACAACGTTGATTGTCGGTCATCCCGGGGAAACGGAAAAAGATTTTTATCAGTTATTAAATTTTGTGAAGATGTTTAAATTTAACCGTTTAGGTGTGTTCACTTATTCTCACGAGGAAGGTACACACGCATATTCAATGAAAGATAACGTGCCTAAAAAGGAAAAACTACTTCGCCAAAAACTTTTACTTGAAGCTCAAAGAGAAATCTCGTTACATTACAACAGCGGACAAATCGGAAAAACTATAAAAGTTATTATTGACAGAAAAGAAAATGATTATTACATTGGACGGACTGAGCACGATGCGCCGGAAATTGATCAGGAAGTAAGCGTGCGAAGCAAGAGAAATCTGAATGTAGGGGAGTTTTATCAAGTAAAGATTTACGATTGTGAAGAATTTGATCTGTTCGGCATTGGAAAATAATCTGAGTTTTCAGGAGGGAATAAAATGAAGTTTTCATTAAAGATTTTCCTTTACACATTCTTTATTTTATGTGGTTATTTAACCGGCGATATCACTGCGCAGGTTAAGGATAAATTGAATGCTAATTTCACTGCCGGTGAAGTTTTTTTTATTGATCCGGTATTTTTTTATAATACCGAAAACAGCAAGCATCGTCTCGATATATATATTGAAATCCCGTTATCAAACATTACTTTTAAAAAAAATCAAATCACTTCAGATTTCGAAGCTGAAATTGATTACTCTATTCGGATTAAAAACCTGTCCGGTGAAAATATCTTCAATGAATCTTACTCGAAACGGTTGAATTACACTGTTTCTGAATATGCAGGCATTTCCACTAAATCTGAATACCTGCTCAGATCTGCTAATATTGCTCCGGGTAATTATACGCTAACTGTAACTATTAACGATAAAAACCTATACAAGATTTACACTAAGGAACAGAAATTGGAATTAACATCAAAGGATACCGATAGTATTACATTTAGCGATATTTTGATATTGTCAAAATATGATGACTCCAATCCTCAGAAAAAAATTATATCGCCTCTGGTTAATAACAACGTCGGGAATTTAGATCAGTTTTCACTTTTCCTTGAAATTTATAATAACACAACGAGTTCTGATTTTGAAGGTTTTGACTTTGTTATTACCGATACCGATGGAAAGGAATTCTTAAGATCCCGAAATGATTTTTACCTGTCCCCCGGAGCAAATCAAATCGTTCAAAGCTTCTCTTCGAAAGAACTTCCGGTTGGAAATTTGAAGTTAACAGTTGTTGATTCTAAAACACAACATTTGTTTGTATCAAAAGATATGAAACAAATGTGGAATTATTTTCCCGCTACACTTTCGGACTTGGATCTTGCAATAAGACAAACGATTTATATTGCCTCAGGTGACGAGTACGACAAGATGATGTCAGCAAGTACACCGGAGAAGAAACAAAAAGCTTTTATGGAATTCTGGCGGTCGAAAGACCCAAATCCGAACTCACCTATCAATGCACAAATGGTGAAGTATTACGAACGAGTACGCATCGCAAACCAAAGATATTCTACATATTTTGAGGGATGGAAAACTGATATGGGTATGATTTACATAATGTACGGTGACCCGAGTAATATCGAAAGAAATCCGTTCTCCGAAACTTCAAAACCGTATGAAATCTGGGAATACTATGATATCAGCAGGAGATTTGTTTTTGTAGATAACTCAGGGTTTGGCGATTATAGGCTCACTACTCCTATCTGGGACGACCGAACGAAATTGAGATATTAATTTTCAGTACAGTTTTCCTCTCTTGTAAAGATAGCTTAACAACGCTTTATCGAAAGGTGTTTTAGTTGTCAGCGTAACAAATTCTATTTTATTGTTTAGACACTCTCTCCGGTATATTTCCAAAAATTCGTTAACTTTTTGCCGGTATGAATTTTTCATTACAAAAGGTTGCGAGTATAGTTCTTCTTTTGTTTCAACATCCACAAGTGTTACCGGATTTCCGTCTAAAAAACTTAACTCAAGCGGGTCGAGTATTTGAAAAACTATAACTTCATTTTTTTTGTACCTGAAGTGTTTTAAAGCTTTAATTACTGACGTCTGATCGTCAAACAAATCACTAATTACAATTACTAATCCACGTCGGAAAATTTTATTTGCTATTTCATTAAGTGAGTCGGCAGTTCCGGTTTTGTTGTCGGGTTTTATCGAGTTAATTGTCCGGAGAATTTCCCGAAGATTTACTTTTGTAGAACTTGGCGGTATATAACTTCTCACCTGAGTGTCATATACAGCGAGTGAAGTGGCGTCATTTTGCATTATCATCAGATATGATAAAGAGGCAGCGAGATACGAAGCATACTCAAGTTTAGTTACGGGTTTTGTAATTTGATTTTCTTTATTTGGTGGTCTGAATTTATCAAGAATCCGACTTCCTTTATCCACTTTTGCTGATGAAAAATCCATTGATTTACTGGAATCAAGAAGTATGTATGACTTCAAATTTGTTTCCTCTTCATACTGCTTGATGTAATAACGATCGGAACGGGCAATCATTTTCCAATCGAGGTGGCGAAGGTCATCGCCGGGCATATATTGGCGGTGCTGTGCAAATTCAACACTGAAACCATGGTAAGGGGATTTATGTAAACCGGTTATAAATCCCTCTACCACAAACTTAGCTTTTAATTCTAAATTTTGTAAACGTGAAACAACTGTAGGATCAAGGTAACGCTTATAATCATTCGAAGTAGTCAAAACTATTTATAATGTTTATTGTCGTGCCCCTTCATCTTTTTTATCATCGTCGGCAACTTTATCATTTGATTCAGGTTCAACTTTTTTCAGATTTCCGTTAGTTTTAATTTCTTCATTTGCGACGGTGTCATTGGTACCGGTTGTTTCAATGTTTTTCTTTATCATGTCTTCGATTGAAAGGTTTCCTTCAAGAACCTGTAGCATCGTCTTCGCAGATTCGCTCATATTATCATTAGGATCGGTATCATTAGGATATTTTTCGAGAAATGCTTTGTATGAGGCAATAGCATTAGTCTTATCTTTTAAAGTTTCATCGTAAATAAAAGCTACCATAAATAAACTTTGCTTAGCTTCTTTAGAATCCGGAAATGCTTCGGCAAGCCGTTTGTATGTATTTATTGATTCCTGATAATTCTTCAGGTTTTCAAAATATATTCCGGCAATTTGATTGTAGGCGGTAATTGCATTTTGTGACTTCGGATAATTTTTTATCAGTTCTTCATATTCGTTAATAGCGCCTTGGTAATCCTTTGCGTCAAGTTTTTGCTTTGCTACATCGAGATACTCTTGTTCTGGTTTCAGGTTCGTTGAATCTGAACAAGCAATTAATATCAATGATAGAAACAAAAGATAACTGTGTTTAACGATGATTTTATACATTATTTTTGTTTAGATTTATTATATTAAGAAACAAGTTATCAAATTCAAAATGAATTTATAATGAAAAAACTTAACCTGAATGAAAACTTTATTTGCAGAATTTGGGAGAACGATGATTACTATAAAGCCTTAAAGACTAAACAGGGCGAAGAAGTTGTAATTCTAGATTACGGAAACAGAAACAAAGATGCAGGACCGGACTACAGTGATGCAAAGGCTCTCATTAATGGGAAATTGAAATGCGGAAAGATTGAAATTCATCAGTCCTCGGCTGACTGGAGAAAGCACAATCATCAAAAGGATTCAAATTATGACAATGTTATTTTAAATGTATCGCTGTGGGACGATAACAGTAAAGATTCAATTGTAAATTCAAAAGGTAATATTATTCCGGAAATAATTTTATCTCATTTTTTGGTCTCATCAATAAATGAGATTTGGAGAGAAATAATTGAAACACCTTCTAAAAGTTTCAAACTCCCCTGTTTTCCTGATGTAGCAATCGTTAATCCTGAAAAGAAAAAAGATTGGATAACCCAACTTTCCAAAGACCGCCTCAACAAAAAAATTCATCGAATTAAAGAAAGGTTAAATGAGATTAAATCAAATCCGACAGCGATTGAACAGGTATTGTTTGAGTTTCTGTGTGAATCAATGGGATATTCAAAAAATAAAAAGCAAATGTTGAAGTTAGCACAGTCAGTGGATTTCGTTAAGATTAAGGTAAAAAATCTACTTGAATCTCAGGCAGTACTTTTCGAAACCTCAGGTTTAATGGATAATGCTCCGGAAGATGATTACATAAAAGAGATTAAAGGCCTTATTAATCTAAACGTAATTTCAACTAAAATGAAACCCTCTGAATGGAATTTCTTCCGCTTGCGTCCATCAAATTTCCCTACATTGAGGATTGCCTATGCCGCAGCATTATTATACCAATTGAAGTCTTGCAATTTTTTTGAATCCGTTATCAAAATATTTGAAAATTCCAAACAGATTCAAAAAGATTTATACTCATTGTTCAGTTCAATTGAAACACCTGATTACTGGAAACGACATTACAACTTTGCTAAAACCAAAAATAAACCTTCGGAATTAATAGGTAATAACCGGATTGATGAAGTTCTTATAAACGTTCTAATTCCATTCGTATGTTTTTATGCAAGAGTTAAAAACAATAACCGGCTTGAAGAAAATTGTATTGATTTATATTTCAGATGTAAACATAGATCAACTAACAGCATCACCCGGGTAATGCAATTACAAACCGGTATCAAAATCGATTCTTTTTCTGATGAACAGGGACTTATAGAACTTCACAATGAATTCTGCATCAAAGGAAGATGTAATAAATGTACAATCGGAATTGAACTTACACCGGGAATAGTAGCTGAACCACTTACACTCATCATGTACTGAGTATATATTTCAATATTTTCCTTAAGTATCTCTCTTTCCTTTCCCACATAAAATTAATAACGGACACCCCC
>MWSW01000004.1 GCA_002050165.1 Candidatus Tepidiaquacellales bacterium OLB4/UTCHB1 | reverse complement strand
TTTTGGACATTGACAGCAAAATTTAAATTCACATGAAAAAATTGTGCAGGTAAACTCGTTTGAAGTTGTTATGCAAATATAATAAAAGAAGTAATCATAACAGATGATTAATAATTAAAAAAATTACCCCCGCATGAAAATCATCAAAGCGGAGACATCTGTTGTTCGAACACCTGAAATTCTCATTGCCTGTCCGAGAGTTGTTGGCCTTATTGAATTAAGTTTTTCTCTTCCTTCAGCAGACAGAGACTGAATTTTGTCATAGTTAAAATCAGGGGGTATGTTTATTGATTCATTCCTTTCGAAGTTTTTAATTTGTTCGTGCATCCTTTTTATATAACCGTCATATTTTAGTTCAATTTCAATCTGACTGAGCGTATTTTCATCTGAGAGAAGATGTTCCCTGAGTTTTTCCTGCCCTGTAAAGTCTGCGAGATGTAGAATTTCCTTGAGCGAAACAGAATTTCTTCTGACAAGATTTGAAATGAATTCACCAGAAGAAATATCGGATGAACCAATTTCATTGAGATATGTATTAACCTGTCGAGGGCTCAAAGTGTTTGCTTTTGCAAAATCCAATCCTGCTTTTATGAGGTCAAGTTTTCCATCAAGGATTTTAATGTATTCATCCTCAATCAATCCAAGCGAATTACCGTATTTCATTAATCGAATGTCAGCATTGTCTTGTCTCAACACCAGACGATACTCGGCATTTGAAGTAAACATTCTGTACGGCTCTTCCGGAGTTTTGTTGATTAAGTCATCAATTAGAACGCCAATGTAAGCTTCGCTTCGTTTTAATATGAAAGGAGGCTGATTTTTAAGCTTTAAAACGGAATTAATTCCCGCTATCAATCCCTGTGCCGCAGCTTCTTCATATCCGGATGTTCCGTTTATTTGACCGGCTGTATAAAGATGTTCAATTAATTTGGTTTCCATTGTAGCGTTGACTTGCCAAGTTGGAAAGAAATCATATTCTACCGCGTATCCTTGCTTGACGATGCGAACATTTTCAAGTCCGGGTATGGTTCTCGCTGCAGTTTCCTGAACTTCAAGGGGCAAACTTGTTGAAAATCCGTTCATGTAAATTGTATTGCCATTGAGTGTTTCCGGTTCTAAAAATATCTGATGTCTCGGTTTATCTGAAAATCGGTTAACTTTATCTTCGATTGACGGACAATATCTCGGACCGGTGCCTTTAATCCTGCCGGAGAACATGGGCGAATCACTAAAACCTTTTCGCAGTTCTTCGTGCGTTTTGTGGTTTGTATATGTAAGATGACAATCAACTTGTTGAAGAAAAGGGAATCCGGTTTTAGTTCTGAAGGAAAACGGTAACAATACCTCATCTCCCGGAGCAGGTACTGTTTTATTGAAGTCAATTGTGTTGATATCTAATCGTGGTGGTGTTCCGGTTTTTAATCTGCCCGTTTTGAATCCGAGTTTCATCAGGCATTCAGATAAGCCCGTTGCTGACTTTTCACCAATCCTGCCGCCCAGTGTTTGATTTCTCCCCGTGTGCATAACTGCATTCAGAAATGTACCGGTTGTAATTATTACTGATTTACAGGTTATGTAAATTCCTGATTCGGTTTTTACTCCTTTTATGATGTATTTTGGTTTGTTGACTCCGTCACCGTTGGTATCATCAACTATCAATTTTTTCACCATATCCTGAATCAACTCAATGTTTTCATAGGATAAGATTAGTTTGGTAGCTTCTTTTAAATAAACTTCTTTATCCGATTGGCACCTTGGAGACCAGATCGCCGGTCCTTTTGAACGGTTTAACATTTTAAACTGAATCCCTGAACGGTCAGCAAGTATTCCCATTACTCCACCAAGTGCATCAATTTCTTTTACAAGGTGTCCCTTAGCTGTTCCTCCAATTGCAGGATTACAACTTAACCTTCCGATTGCGTTCAAATCCATTGTAATTAATCCTACCTTCATTCCCATTCGCGCTGACGAAACAGTAGCTTCTATACCCGCATGTCCCGCTCCAATAACAATGATATCGTATGAATTTTTCATTCGGGTTTGTATTCTAAAATATATTGAAAAAAACGGAAAATTTTCATCTGTGAGAGATTTATTAAGTACATTATCAACGTAACAGAGAACCATTATAATTCATTTCGTAAAAATTTTTTTTGTTGAAATTTATTATTGATAAGGTGAAACTCATTGACAAGAAAATATTGAGTAATTTCTGTTTCAGATTTCTATTGAAACACTCGTCCAATTTTTGTGTTGTTCACCACAATGAAAAAAAACCCATATTCTGAAAAGTTAAAAACGCGTATTGAGCAAGGTGAAATTTATATGGATTTTTCCATTTTTTTCAACATTTTTATCTAAACATAATCTCTAAACCAAGATAAAAGCCGTTTTAAACGATAATTAAATTAAAGACTATAATAATTGATTGTGTTTTCAGGTTATCAGATAAAGCTACTATCAGTAATTTATATAAATATTTAACAAAGAATGTTACGAAAAGTCAAAAACACTAAAACTATATTGAGAACATTTAAACAATTTTAAGTTATCAACTTCAGGTGATGCTCTACCATTGCAAAATTTAATGCAACTTAGATAACCGGTATCAATAATCCTTCAGAATATGTTAATCGCTTTTATAGCAGATAATACACATAAATTTCCCCCTGATTATAAATGCAAAAGGTCAAAATTTTATAACTTATTTTGAGGAAATAATTTCAATAGTAAAAATCGCAAAGCAATTCACCAGTTACATAACCCAATAATTGCTTAACTGAGCTGGCGAAATTTTAGCTTACATTTTAGTTAAATTTTCCAGCGTTGAAAGAGTTTTCAATATATTTGGATTAACGCTAAAAACTATTTTGAAATAACATTTCCTGTCATTTATCTAACTATCACCCAACAAATGATAAACGAAATTATTGTGGCAATTAAACAAGTTCACATTTTAGATATTATTTTCTCCACTAAAAGTTAAGAGATCAAGGCTCATTTTTAGCAACAGGCTACAATTGAGCTATAGTTGAAATTGAAGAATCTAAAATTATTGGATCGAATAATTGCTACAAACCATACTGCTTAACCAACATTCGTAATTGGTGAATATAAATCCTAAATAAAAAATCTGTTTTTGAATTCTGTTACAATGTTGGATTAGTTTGTTTCACTGTAAAACAGGGTCAGTTTAAATTAAATCGTTAGATTTAACCAATACATTTCCCATCAAAAAATGAGCATTGTTTTAATTGTTTCACGTGAAACAAAGATTATAGTTAGAAACAATATGCTCAAAACTTAAGATACTATCCTAATAAACATACCAACATTTGAAACCGTACAAACAATTAAATAATCATATTTTAAAAATATTATTGTTATTCAAGGTAACTAGCGTGGACGATTTAATAATTACTATATCTCTCATTCCGTTTGTGAAAAATTGGTTCAATGCTTTAGTCACTCCATCCCATTCGCCATAATCGTGCCAAATTATAATCCCGGTAGGTTTGATTAATTTCAAAGCTGTCTTTGTGTCGCAAACAACATAATCGTATGCGTGCGATCCGTCAATAAATACCAGGTCAGCTTTACCGAAATAATCAGACCAGTCAAAAGCTGCGGAGTCACCGTAAACCTGAGAAATTTTTTTTGCATAAGGTTTCATTTCCGTTGGACAGTCAACAAACCTTTCCCCCGAAACTGGTTTGTTTACAAAATATTCCTCAAAGGGTGCGAGTTCAAACTTAGTTTCTTCGTTTGGCGGCAGATCTAAAGTAACAATCTTTGTTTTAGGTGGAGAGTTTACCGCAAGGTTAAGAGTTGTCCGTCCGTCAAATGTTCCTATTTCAATAATCAGTTTAGGATCGGTTAAATTTCTCACGGCGGTACAAATCACAGCAAGTTCAAAGATTGTAATATTTCCATTACGTTGTTCAGGTTCAACAATTTTTATTTGTCGCGCAGAAAATACCTTGTTCCACCTGATTTTTTTTAGATGTTGTATTTCTCTGCCGGATTTTTCTCTGCCCAATAATTTTTTAATTGCCCGCTTCGTTCCACGCCTTAAATCATGGATTAAGGGGAAAAGCCTAAGGCTGTAAATACTAAGAAATGTATTCAGAATTTTATTCAGAGTGTATTACGATATAATTTTTCAAATCTAACAATTTTAGTTATGAAATTATACTGCGACTAAAGAATTTTTTAAAAATATAAATTGCACTATGCTCACAAGACTGTCTCGAATTCCCGGCTGGTTTTGAGTTTATAAAAGTGAATTGATATTTCTATAATAATATTTTATTTCATTAATGAAAATATTGTCAATGAGGTTATTACAGATTTTTTTACTTTCCATATTGTGGTCGTCTCAACTTTTTTCGCAATTCAATATAAAAGGGAAGATCACAGATGAAAGAAATTTTCCGGTCAGCGGTGTAAAAGTAAGCATTCCCGGTGTGGTTACGTCTAAATCAAATGATGCCGGTGAGTTTAATTTAATTTCGTTTACAAAACCATACGATCTGTTTATAGTTGATGGTTCATCCCGGACAAGTGTACTATACAGTAACTTATCAATTGAAAATCCCGAACTCATTTTATTCGGAGTAAAAAATTCACGCAATACATACATTGAACCATTAAAAGTAACTTTTCCTGAAATACCTTACGGAAGATCGGCAATTGTAAAGTTCATAAGCGAGGATGTATTTTACTCTGCTGAAGTGATATCTGCATCTGGGGAAACCACGAAACTGTTGACTATCGAATGGCCAAAGTACTCGTCAACACTTAACGGAAAGGTTATCTACCTTGAACGTGAACAGTTGGAGTTTACCCGGTTTGGTGAGAAGACAATTACTACTCAAAGTACAAACCCGAATCAAAGTGTAAAATTTACAGATGCCGATTTCAACCGGAATCCGGGTTCATCCACGATATACCTCTCCTTTCCGATTTTAAAATATGAGCTGAAGGGATATGACGTTTTTGCAGATTTTCTGGCATTCAATCGAAACTCTGAATTTAAGATTGCCGGCAATAACGGAGATATAGTTTCAACAAAGGTTTTAGTTCCCTCGTCGTTACCGTTTTCGTACCGTCTGAAAGTTCGTGGATACGGGTTTGGCAGCGACGGATCAGGGTTTGAAAATATTGTTTTTGCATATCCGGGAACTTCGTACAACCTTGAAGAACTTTCGCACCCGGTTCTGCTAGCGCCTCAAAATAACCTCATCGGATACAACAAAAACACTCTGTTTGCGTTTGAATCCGGGTCGGGTGCGGGTATTTACCTTTTACGTTTCACTTCATTTTATCCCGAGGGAAATTTCTATGTTGTTACCACTGATAAAAATTTCATTAACCCGGTTGAGCGCTCCGGTGGAGTACTTGACGGTAACGAATTCAAATGGCGGGTTATGAAATACAGTCCATTCAGCAGTGTTGATGATTTTGTAAAACAAAAGTTGTTTGCAAATGATATGGGTTTTAAACAAATCACCATTTCACCAGAAAGAACTTTTAAAATTAATGCGTATTAAAACCTCCTGTAATATATTAAGTGTAGAAATCCCGTAAGAAATAATTCAACACTATGTGAGAAAGATGCAGTAGGATTGTGTACTTTTCAGAATTTTCTCTTAAGAAAGGATTCATTTTTTCGCCAGTTTTTTCTGACTTTTACAAACAAATCCAGATATACTTTTCGTGAGAGGAATTGTTCAATTGAAATTCTGGCGGTTGTTCCGAGTTGTTTTAGAGCCGATCCGAATTTACCGATTATAATTGCCTTCTGAGTTTCCCTGTCAAGAATTATATCCGCTGAAATGAAACTTCCGTTCCCTTTCCTGTCCTTGAATTCAGTAATTTCAACAAACACACTGTACGGAATTTCTTCCTCGAATAGTTCAAGTATTTTTTCACGAATTATTTCAGCAACGAAAAATCTCTCCGGTCGGTTCGTTAATTCATCAGGTTCGAAAAGAAAATTTGATTCGGGTAATGAAGATTTAATTTCTTCAATCAGTTTTTTAATATTAAAATGATACTTCGCCGATACAGGAATTAACTCATCGTTCAAAGATTTTCCACTAATTTCAGAGATCTTTCTCTCAAGTTCACTTTGTGAAATCTCGTCAATTTTATTTAAAACCGTAAGAGTTTTTTTTCTCCTGAGGAAATCACGGTATGGCTCAATAATAATTAATTGATCCTGTAAACGTGGTTGGGTAATATCAATGAGGTGAATTACGGTATCGGCATCATTAACGGATGAGGAAACTTCTTTCATCATGTACGATTGCAATTCATATTTCGGCTCAATTATACCCGGAGTATCAAGTATAATTATTTGCGAATCCCTATCGGTATATATACCGGTGATTTTATTCCTGGTGGTTTGTGGTTTATGGGTTACAATACTAAGATCAACCCCGATAATTTTGTTCATGAGGGTTGATTTACCGGCGTTAGGTATGCCGAGAATGGCGACGTATCCGCATTTAGTCATTCAACGATTTCAAGTTGATCTTCAGAGTTTATAATAATCTGAGGCCTGCCTTTGTATTCCGATATTTTTCCTTTAAGTTTTACAGTCTTATTTTTGTAGTTGAAAATATTTTCAAACGCGTCAAAATTTTTTGCAAAAATCACACCGGAAAAACTATTATTCGGAAATTTTTTATCGAAGTTAAGATAAGCAACCCGCTCATTTTTAAATACATCAGCAACGTATCCTTCTACAGTCAATTCCTTTCCAAGATATCCCCGCGCTTCTATCGGCTCAATTACGGTATTTTCCTCGAGATTTTCCAAATGTTCGTCAGGTTTACCGGAAACAGAGTCCGTAACTTTATCTGTCGAATATTTCACACTGATGGAGTCTGCGTCTCTATTGAACTTCTTAATTCCGATTACATTTTCATCATTTGAACAACCCAGCAAAAGAAGTATAATATAGAGTGAAATTAATGTCTGTTTCATAACTTTATTTTTTCCTCAAAATTATATATAAATATGCTGTGAGCCAAAGAGAAATTTCTTTAAATGTCAAAAATTAAGAACAGGTTATGTAATTAAAATCGGGAAACCTTACATATCATCATTTTTTAAATCTAATGGATTTTTTTGGCGTAATATGGAAATTGGTTCATTTTTAAATTCAATAAATTTAATTTTCACATTTACTCCGCATCCGATGCAATCAATTCAAACAAAACAAGATGGGGAATATATAAAACTAATTAATAAACGTAGCTTCGGAAAAACGACAGAAATCTTTTTAAAGGATATCAAAAGGTATTTACAAATGAACCTTATCTCATTCTAAATATCCCCGCGCTGCTCTTATAAATTTATCCGCTTCTACTGAATACGATGGATTGAGTTTTTTCGCAAGATTCATATCGTAAATACAATCACTGTAATTTCCAACCTGGTAATGAACCATACCTCTGCTCAAGAATGCCAACGCATAATCGGGATTGAGATTTATTGCCGCAGTGAAATCGTTCAGTGCATTTTTAAAATCATCGGTTTGAACATGCAGGAAACCTCTGTTATAGTAATAACCCGGTACTTTTTGCTCAAGCTCAATTGCCTTGTTTAAATCCATTAACGCCAGATTATATTTCCCCAACCGTCCGTATAAATACCCCCTGTTGTTAAAAGCTTCTGCAAACCCGGGATCAATCTGAATAGCCTGGGTAAAATAGTCAAGCGCTTTTACTGTATCACCGGAATTTTGTGAAATCAATCCTAAAATATTATACGCCATACTTAATTTGTCATTCAGCTCGATAGCTTTCAAAAGGTCGGATTCTGCAGCTTTGAGCATATTTAATTTATGATATGATAACGCTCGTTTATAATATGCTTCGGAATTTGTTTGAACTAAATTGATATAATTGGTAAATGAATTGATAGCATCAACATCCTTTCCGGCATTTTGTTCGCGGACAGCTCTGTTTAATATATCGTTTGGGTTATTTTGTGAATATATCGCAGTTGAAAATGATAATATAAACAACAAGAACGATAGAATATATTTTGGTTTCATGAGTTTTTCGGATTTCATTTAATTATTGAAAGGGTTCCTGATTAAATATTTTAGGTAATAATAATTTCTAATTCGGAAGAGCAAATGTATTTTCTACAAGAATAAAATTATCATTCCTTTTCCTCAATGTATTTTTCTGCATCTTCAATGTAGCTTCTGACCTGGTCCTCCAATTCCGGGTTCAATTTTAGCCCTGTTTCAAAGTCATAAAGTGCACCTTTAAATTCTCCGGAGTTAAATTTTGCTATTCCTCTTCTGCAATATGCTTCACCGTTTTCCGGGTCATAGTCAATCGCCTTATTGTAAATCGTAATTGCTTTATTGTGTTCGCCTATATTGTCATATAGTGCACCGAGTTGAATAATGTTTTTAACTGATGCTGGATTGAGTTCAACTGCTTTCGTTAAATTTTTTATTGCGCCAAGGGTATCATTAGAATAGAAAAGAACCAATCCAAAATTTGCAAACGTATCCGGATTCGTAGAGTCAAGTTCAATTGATTTCTCAAAATATTTCATGCAATCAGAGCTCTTTCCTGACTTAAAATAAGCAATAGCAATTGAATTTAAAACTACGGCATTGGTGGAATCTATTTCCAGTGAACGTTTGTAATTTTTAATTGCCTCATTGTAGTTATCAACCAGCATTTCCAGATTTCCCCGTATCGAATAAATTCTCGGATGGTCATCAGATATTTTTTCAGCTGCAATTAAATCTTCTGCCGCCAACGATAACTTACCTGAGAGAGAGTAGTAATCGGCCCGTAGCAGATAAGCATTAATATCATCAGGTGAATCCGTTAAATGGTCGGTCAGGAGCTGAATTGCTCCTTCGATATTCCCTGAACTAAATAATTCCTCCGCTTCTTTTAGTTTATCATCGTTCGCGAATGATGTAAAAGGAACAAGAAAAAAAATAAACAGAGATAAAGTTTTCATTTCAACCTTTCTTGTGAGTTCTGCTAAAATATTCTTTTAATAAACGAATTCCCGATTCCTCCATTTTTTTGCTGAACATTTCTTTATTGTACCTGAACACGAAATGAGCACAATCATTTTCAAAATTAAATTCAGTTACAAAAATACTTTTATTATCATTAAAAAATTCTATTGAACCGTTATACCCACACTTGTATTCAGGCGAACTTTCACCGCTGATTGAATTAATTAAAGTGTTAATATCTTGCTTTTGTTCAATGGTAACAATTTTATCGGGGTCAGATACCGTGTTTGTTCCTTCATCGAAGAAGTAAATTGTAATTTTATCTGCTTTAATTAGTTTTTCCTGGAGTCCGGGAATTATATTATCTTCACAACCATAAATTAAAGCTGACAGTAGAAATGTTATTATCAGATACAGGGGTGAGATTTTCATGTTAGAATTTTATTGTTATATGAGCATTGAATAAGCATGATTAAATTATTAGTTTTATCTCTTATTTTAAAACCAATTTTGTAGATGAATAATACCGTTTTGTACCGAATCATAGGTGCAGCAGTTTTCTTAATATCGTTTGTAATATATTTGCTGACAGTTCAACAAACGTTTGCTTTTTGGGATGCAGGTGAATATACTGCGGTTGGCTATATTTTAGGGAACTCTCACCCTCCGGGTACACCAACCAATACACTTCTTGTCAAAATTTTTACCTTAATTTTACCATTCATTTCCGAAGTTCCGCTCAGGGCTAATTTGCTATCTGTAATTTGTTCGAGCATTTCGGTTATGCTGGTTTATCTTGTTCTGATAAAAATCCTGAAGATATGGAGAGGTGAACCTTCCGGAACAATGGATGCTTTGTTTGTATGTTGTTCAGCAGCAATCGGTGCGCTTTCACTTTCGTTTGCTGATACAATTTGGTTCAATGCGCTTGAAACCGAAGCTTATGCGAATGCTTTATTTTTCGTAACAATTATTTCATGGCTACTGATGGTATGGTGGGAAAAAGCAAATGAACAGGGCAGCGATAATATTTTCATTTTAATTGCCTTTTTAATTGGGCTTGGGATCGGCTCACACCTGCTTGTAGTTCAGATGCTCATCATGGCGGTTTTAATTTATTACCTTAGAAAATTTGAATATTCTAATTTAGGCTTTTTGAAAGCACTTGCGGTATCCGGTCTCGCTTTCGTTGTTGTCTTTCCGATTACAGTTACAAAGATTCCTAAGATTTTTGAATATGGTCTGATTGCAGTTTTGATTTATGTCGGTTTGATAGTTTACGGGATCTACTATTCTACTGTTAACAAAAAACCGGTTCTTCGTCTTGCGTTGCTTTGTTTGTTTTTCGTTAATGTAGGTTATTCTACGTATGGGATGGTTTTTCTGAGAGCTGATATTGTAAATCTTCCAATCAACCAGAATGCACCTAAAGATATGGAGCGATTTATCGCATACATGAACCGGGAACAATACGGTGAACAACCTTTAATCTGGCCAAGGCGGTACACCAATATGCCCCACCAGCAAATCACCTATTCAAATTACTCAAGTGATTTATCGTTCATGTGGGAATACCAGATAAATGAAATGTACCTTAGATATCTTTATTGGAATTTCATTGGCAGAGAAGGACACGATCAGGGAGACGGAGTTGACTTCTCGAAATTTTTCGCTATACCGTTTATAATCGGGCTTTTTGGATTGTTTTACACTTACTATCGAGATAAGCGGTTCGGCCACCTTCTTCTTTTGATGTTCATTGTCCTTGGCGTATTGACGGCACTCTACCAGAACCAACAAAATCCGCAACCGCGAGAACGTGACTATTTTTACTTTGGTTCGTTTTTCATTTTTTCAATGTGGATTGGAATAGGGGTTTCGGGAATTATAGATTTGATCAAAGAGAAATTTATCGGGCAAAGTGCAAAGATTTTTTCCATAACCGCAATAGTATTACTTTTCGTTTTCATTCCTTTTAATATGGCACGAGTAAACTATGCCTACAAAGACAGGAGTGTAAACTATTTACCTTATACGTATGCTTATAATCTTTTACAATCTCTGGAGAAGGACGCAATTCTTTTTACAAATGGTGATAACGACACATTTCCACTTTGGGCATTGCAGGCAATTTACGGTATCAGAACGGATGTGAGGGTTGTCAACCTTTCACTTGCGCAGATTGATTGGTACAATCTTCAACTAAAAAACGAAAGACCTTACGGAGCATTACCTGTTCCGTTTACTTTCAACGACGTTCAGATTACAAAACTTCAGCCGGTTCAATGGGAAACTAACCGGGTTGTAAAAATACCTGTACCCGTATCCGCCTACCCTGATACTATGCAGACCAAGCCATCAGAGCTTTCTTTTGTAATGCCTCCAACTATCAGACAGCAAAGCGGTAATCAGGTTATTACCGCCGTTAAAGTAAACGACCTTGTTGTGCTTGACATAATTAAAGCCAACAACTGGGAGAGGCCGATTTATTTCTCAATAACAGTTTCCAGTGATAATTATATCGGGCTTGATGAATATCTCCAGTTAGGCGGGATGGCTCAGAAGTTGCTTCCGTACAAGGTTCCGATGAATTCAAAAGGATTGTCATTGAATGAAGAAATTATGCACAAGTCATTGCTCGAGCCCGTTGATGAAGCAAGCTCAAGTCCGCAATACGGTTTTATGTTTAAAAATTTAGATAATCCAAAACTATTTCTCGATGATGTTCAACAAAGGATGATTGATACGTACCGAGGGTTATTCATGAGGCTTGCTTTGTGGTACGGTGATATACCAGAGAAAAAGCATCTGGCATTGAAGACTGTTGAGACTATGGAACAAGAGCTACCCGAAACAGTTGTTCCAATGGATTACAGATTGAAATATGATTTGGCAATTTTACTTGAAAGCCTCGGCGATCAGGAAAGGTTTAACCGATATGCGAACGACGTAATCGAGGGGGCGAAACTTGAGATAGAAAAAAATCCCGGAAATTTCCAAAGATCATATAACCCTTACCAATTGAGTATTGAAATGCTTGAACTACAAAAGCGTGATGCGGAATTACTCGATATGTTGTTGAAGGTTCAGGCATTGAGTCCGGGTGACCAAAAAATTCAACAAAAAATAAACGAGGTGAAGTCACGGTTGGGTAAATAGAAAATGACTTATCTGATATCTTTGCTGATTACAATAGCATCAGAATATATCGTTCTGATGCTTTTTTGTAGAAAGAGGTTTGTTGTTTTCCTGTGGTACATAGTTTTGATTAATTTGTTCACCCACCCGATCGCGAATATTTTCTATAACTCTTTATCAAATGAATTAACTTCAAATATAAATGGTATCGAACTTCTTCCGTTTTTTGTGGTAGAAATATTTGTTGTCTTGGTTGAATGGATTCTGATAAAAATTTTATTTGAGTTCTCGTATTCAAAAAGTTTTATTATTTCGTTATCTTGTAATACTTTTTCCGCTTCATTTAGTTTTTTAATTTAATCTCTTAAAAATGAAAACACTGAGCTTAATAATTTTAAGTTTCTTTATTTCCATCCCAGCTTATTCAGATGTGGTAACCGAGGGAGAGACAACTGTAAGCTACGAATTCTCAATTGAAGGATTAACTGATCTAGCCGGCTACACCTTCGTTGCTTATCCGGTTAATATTTCCGGTGGAAGTCCGGTTAATGAACTCTTTATACTTGAGGGAGATAAAACATACAGCTTTGTCGGCAAGTATTTTGATCCCGATATTTACGTTATCGAAACAGAAAAACTTGATCCTGAAAAGCTAACTAATCAGGTAGATTACGGATACACGGGTGAAGATGAATCCGGCGATAAAATATTGAATTATCTGAAAGAGAATTTTACTATGATTGGCACAATAAGCTCTGTTTACAGCGTTCCAGAATCTGTAGATTATTCCTCTGTTAAAGATTTATACATTGTATCCAAAGATGAGAATGGAATTAAGTTATCGTTTTCAAAGCGGGAATTTTATCAAAACGGTAAACTATTAAAAACTTCCGATAAAAACGATCTCAATGAAGATATAGACAGCTCCTTTAATTTCAAATATATGATGTTATCAACTTCAATCCTCGCATTGTTAACTATAGTGTTCATTGTTCTCAAGAAAAGAAAATTTGTGAAATGAAAACCCTTTTGTTTTTCATTTTGGTTTATCTTGTAATTGGCAATTGTTTTGCAGGCGAGGTTACGTCCTGGCAATGTGAGATGAATTCTTTTTCGGTTACAGGTAGCGCATTTGATGAATTCAGATTCGTTGCGTATCCTGTTAATACCAGCTCCGGTGCGGCAAATTACGAATTTATTGAAATTGAAAACGGAAAAATTTACGATGTAAACTGTGACGGGATGCGACCGGCTATATACTCAATCCAAAAAGATCATTACGACCCGTCCGAAATCAGGGGTTTAATTGATCAACGATTAGGACCGGTAACACCGTATATAAAGGAAGTTACAAATCTTCTCAAAGAAAATTACTACGAGTTGATTCCCGAAATTAAATGTTTCCCGTCAGAAGAGTGTTCTCCTGGTGGCGGAAAGCAATTCTCCTATACCGTTGCAATAGTGAACGGTAAGCCGGAAGTTGTTGAAAGTAAAATTAACGCGCCGAAAAAGGGTTCACCCGAACAAGGGATAAATCAGGAAGAAATTTTAAATAATCCGGAATCGAAAACAAGAAGTATTGTATCGCTTTCAATATTTGCCGCTATCGGGTTAGCTACAATTTCGTTTATAAAAAACATGTAAAGTGAAATCAAAAAATCTTTTACTGTCAGGTTCGTTAGGGCTTGCACATGGTATTGCGGATTGCTCATCGGGGTTACTTCTCGGAAGTCTCGTTCATACCACGTCCACGCTGGAAGTCGGAATGATGGTATTGATTTATAATATTCTCGCATTCGGAACCCAGCCATTAATCGGGCTTTTAACCGATAACAATCAAAATCCCAGAGCTACCGCTTTAGCCGGAATCGGGTTACTCATCGCAGGCATTATCGCATTTCCGTTTTCAGCCGAAATTTCCGTTGTGTTAATCGGATTCGGTTCATCGGCTTTTCATGTTGGTGGTGGAGGATTAGTTTTGCTGTATTCCAACGGTAAAGCAGGTACCACAGGGATGTTCACTTCGCCGGGTGTTATCGGTCTTGCTGTCGGCGGTTACTTTGCTTCTATAAATCAAATCTCTCTTTATCCACTTATAGCTATGTTGCTTGGATTAGGAGTTCTCATTGCAAATATTAAACTCAATCGTGTGCCGTACAGATCTGTTTCGGAAGAACATATACTTGAGGGGCATGATGTGATTATGATAATTCTTTTATTGGCAATTTCTCTCAGGTCGCTTGTATGGAATGTGTACAGCTATATCAATCAGGGTGATTATTACATTTTGCTTGCAATTGGATTTGCCGCATTCATCGGAAAAATATCCGGTGGATTCATTGCCGATAAGGTTGGTTTAAGAAGGTACATCTTAATAGCTTTGATTATAGCTGCGCCAATTTTATTTTTTTCAGGTCAAAGTATAATTTTGCTTATGATTGGCGTTGCCTTGCTTCAGTCAGTAACTCCGGCCTCTATTTTAGCAGTATCGGGATTATTGCCGAAGATGCCGGGAACAGTGTGCGGCTTAACACTTGGACTTGTAATTGCCGCAGGCGGGTTACCGTACTATATCGGATTTAATTATATTAGTTCAACATTGTGGATTTCCGTTTTGTTAGGTATTACAATTTTGTTTTATTACATTGCACTGTATCTGCCTGTAAGAAAGAATGTCAGGGAAAGTTAGTTTTCATATAGAGAGAAAATTTCCAAATACATCTAAAATATTTTTGAACTTTTAATACATAAACCAATAACGTTATGCTAAAAAAAATCATTTTTTCTTCAGGTAGTCCCGGGACACACGATTTAGCCCTGATGATTCTCAGAGTTTTTTTCGGGGCGTTTATTTTCATTGGTCACGGCCAATTCAAGCTTTTCGGATTTAGCGAAATGGCGGATAAGTTTTTCGATCCGTTTGGATTTGGCCCACATATATCCCTTTCGCTCGCCACAGCTGCAGAGGGGGTTTGTTCGGTTCTGTTAATTATAGGTTTTCTGTCAAGACCTTCCGCGCTGTTACTCGCGTGTACTATGTTCGTGGCAATTTTCTTTTTTCATTCAGCCGATCCTTTTTCGGTAAGAGAGATGGCGTTACTTTATTTCGTTGCCTTTATTGTTTTATTAATTACCGGACCCGGTAAATTTTCAATTGACTACTTAATCGGTAAAAGTTCAAACCAAGACAAGAAAAGTGTTGTTTCAAGCGGATCTGAATACGAATAAAACGTTTATAGTAATTGACTTCATCAGCTATCTTTTGTAGTTTAGTTATAGTTCTCTAAAATTTTGTATGGGGTGCTATTCCGTGTTTCACGGATTGGCTGAGAAAATACCCGATGAACCTGATCCGGATAATGCCGGCGTAGGAATTAAAAATTTAACGTTTATAAACTGTCTCTTTAAATCAGGTTCAGGGCAGGGTGTAAACGTTTTTTATTTTGTTTCAAAATGAAAAAATTATTTGTAGTTCTTTTAATTATTGTTCCTATATCCCTTCGGGCACAGGATAATGATTCTGTAATTTACAAAACGGAAACTATTGAAGTGGATGCGCTTCGGGGTTATGAAGGTATCACACCGATTACTTTTGAAAATGTTGACCGTGAACAAATTGAAGAGCGCTACTGGTTACAGGACCTCCCGATGTTCCTTAAAGGTTCGACAAGCATAAACACTTATTCTGAATCCGGTGCATCGGTGGGGTATTCGTATTTAACGCTTCGCGGGTTCGACCAGCGGAGAATATCAATTCTCATCAATGGAATTCCGCAAAACGATCCTGAAGATCATCAGGTTTATTGGGTGGATATCTCCGATCTTACATCATCGGTTGATAATATTCAAATTCAAAGGGGAATAGGAACTTCGCTATACGGTTCCTCATCAGTGGGTGGAGTAATAAATATACAGACAATTGATTTCTTCAGGCGGAAATTTCTTAACCTAAACGCTGGAATCGGAAGTTTTAACTCTACCCGCTTTTCATTAGAATATTCATCAGGGCTTATTGGTGACGGGTACGGATTTTACGGCAAGTTCACAAAAATAAAAACTGAGGGATATCGGAAACTCTCGTGGTCTGACCATTGGCAATACTTTCTCAGTGCAGGTAAAATGCTTGATGAAAACAATGTGCTAAAGCTCAACTTCTTTGGCGGACCTATTAAAAATCATCTTGCATACCTTGGCGTTACAAGGCAATATCTCGATGGCGAAATTACAGGCAACGAACGGGTTGACAGACGTTATAACTTCCTTGATTTTCCGAATGAATCAGATAATTACAATCAACCACACTACGAACTTGTTTTGAATTCACAAATTTCGGAAAACATTACACTGTCAAATACTTTAAGTTACATCCGGGGAGACGGTTTTTTCGTAACAAACTATCCGGTATATTACGGACTTGACTGGAGCTATTTCCGGCTTCAACCTTTCTTCACACCTGATTCAACAATCTACAACCCAGATTATTACCGGCGAAATTCAGATGGTTCACTTTACTTTGATCCTGTTCACGGATATCAGATAGTCAGAAGCAATCTTGTTACAAATCTTCACGTAAACAATAATACACTTGGCTGGTTTCCGCGAATGAAGTCAGATCACGAAAACGGAACGTTAATTGTTGGCGGTGAAATTCGGCTACATAATTCTGAACATTACGGCGAGGTAACCTTCGGTGATGTTCTTCCCCCGGGTACTGAAGAAAATCATTTATATTATTTCTACAACGGAGGGAAAAGCACGTATTCAATCTTTGCAAATGAAGTTTATAATTTCACTCCCCAAATAACCGGTATGCTTGGTGTACAATTTGTTTACCATAAATATTCAATTAAAAACGACAGATTCAAACCTTACGCATTCGATGTCGGTTACAAATTTTTTACGCCTCGTGTTGGTTTGAATTACAAGTTTGATGAAAAATTCCGGGGGTTTGTAAATATCTCAATGGCAAAACGCGAACCAAGATTAAAAGATATTTACGATGCAGAAAATCCAAACTCGCGCCCGAATTTTCAAACAATAGATATAGAAGCCGGAATTTACGAAGATCCGTTGGTTAAACCGGAAGAGATGTTAAATTTTGAGCTTGGTTTTGGATTTACAAATGATCTGGTTAAAGCGGATCTTAACTTTTACAGGATGAATTTCAGAAATGAAATTGTAAATAACGGGCAACTTGATAATGTAGGCCAGCCAATCTCAGGTAATGCCGGTAAATCCGTTCATCAGGGAATAGAGCTTGAGTTCGAATATTTCCCGTTCAATCGTTCAGGTAAACCTTTGCTGAAAGGATTTTCACTTGGCGGCAACCTGACACTTTCACAAAATTATTTTACCGATTATATCGAGGTAATCGGAGCAGATAAAAATGGGAATGTGATTTACGGAAATGATTTCAGTGATAACAGAATTCTCTTGACGCCTGATATAATCGGAAATCTTTTCTTCAATTATCACCTCGAGGATAATATTTCAGCTTTTGTTTCCATTCAGCATATAGGCAAACAATACCTTGATAACTCTGAGAACGAGAGGAAGAATCCGGATCGACGAAATGAAGCCGGTTACGTTGATAAAATTATAGACCCCTGCACTGTCGTTAACCTGGGTGTTAATCTGAATGTCTCTCCATTATTTAACTTTAACAATTTACTCCCCAAGGCTGAGATACAGTTCAGAGCAGAAAATCTCTTTGATGTTTTATATGAAACTTCAGGTAGCGTTGACTGGACAGGAACCCCATATTGGATTCCTGCTGCTGACAGGAATTTCTACGTGAATCTGAGTGTTGGATTCTAAGTAAACTGGTCTATAGTTCGATTGGATAATTCTGATTTAAAAAAGCTATTCGATTATATCGGGTAGCTTTTCTTATTGGCAAATGAAAAAGTGTTGAGTAGTGAAACCTAAATAAGGTAATCATTTTGTCGAGAGTACAAAAGTTATTGTTGCTATAATCGTATAAAGTTACATTTGAAGTTAAATTTCTTATTGTCATTTCATATCAAAGTAAAGATTTTTAGTTTATAAAATATGATTCAACCTCGTTTAGTTACAAAAGCTGATATTTTTAAACTCAGGCAGGATTTCCCTATTTTAAACCAGGATGTGAACGGTTTTCAATTTGTCTATTTCGACAATGCAGCTACTTCACAGACCCCGTTGCAGGTAATCAGTGCAATTGATGAATACTATCTGACGATAAACAGCAATGTGCATCGAGGTGTGCATTATCTCAGTAATAAAGCAACTGAAGCATTTGAAAGCGCGAGGGAAAAAGTACGTAGTTTTCTGAATGCAGCATCTACGAAGGAGATAATTTTTACGCGCGGAGTTACCGAATCAATCAATCTTGTTGCATATTCTTTTGGAATGGATAAACTTAAAGCCGGCGATGAAATACTAATAACTTGTATGGAGCATCACTCTAACATTGTTCCATGGCAGTTTGTCTGCGAACGCACAGGTGCGAGACTCATAGTAGCGGATATTAACGACGATGGTTCTCTCAATATAGATTCATTTCGGAACTCATTATCCGAACGGACAAAGCTCGTTTCGTTTGTACATATTTCAAACACGCTTGGTACAGTAAATCCGGTTAAAGAATTGACAGCGCTTGCGCATTCAGTCGGGGCAAAAGTTTTAATTGACGGAGCTCAGTCATCACCACACGTTGCTATAGATGTCCGTGATATTGATGTGGATTTTTACACAGTATCGGCGCACAAAATGTACGGTCCGACGGGAATTGGGGCGCTATATGGAAAAGAAGAGTTGCTTAACTCAATGCAACCGTTTCATGGTGGCGGTGAAATGATTTCAAGCGTATCTTTTGAAAAAACGTTTTACAACGAACTGCCTTATAAGTTTGAAGCCGGAACTCCAAATATTGCCGGTGCAATAGGGTTCGGTGCTGCTATTGATTACATTACCAGGATCGGATATGATGTTATCGCAAGCGCAGAGAATGAACTGCTTGAATACGCAAGCAAAAAACTTTCAGAAATCGGAGATGTTGATATTATCGGAACAGCGCATGATAAGGCAAGTGTGATTTCATTTAATATTCAGGGAGTTCACCAGTACGATGCCGGCACTATCCTTGACCAAATGGGGATTGCAGTCAGAACCGGATTTCATTGTACTGAGCCTTTATTTAAACGTTTGAGCCTCGACGGATCTATAAGGGCATCTTTTGCTTTCTATAATTCGAAAGAAGAGGTTGACCGCTTGGTTCAGGCTATTGAAAAGGTAAAAAAAATGTTGAAGTGAATATGGAAAAGAGCCACTCAATTTCTGAGATAGAGAATCAAATTATTGACGAATTCAGTATATTTGAAGATTGGGCATCAAAATATGAATACATTATTGACCTTGGAAAGACTTTACCGCCGATAGACGATAAATACAAAGATGAAGAACATAAAATCCACGGCTGTCAATCGCAGGTTTGGTTAAAAGCAGATAACGACAGCGGGAAATTAATTTTCAGCGCTGATAGCGATGCAATAATTACGAAAGGTTTAATTGCGTTACTAATCAGGGTTCTTTCAGGTCGGACTCCGGCTGAAATTGAGAGTAGCGAGTTGACTTTTTTAAATAAAATCGGTTTGAAAGAACATTTGTCGCCAACGAGGTCTAACGGTCTTACGTCAATGGTTAATACGATGAAAACTTACGCAAGACAATTTGAAAATAAGAATTAAAAAAAATGAACGAACAAGAAAATAAAAAACCCGTGCAGTCATCCGCAACTGTTCAAAACAGGGATGAATTAAGCGATAACGGGAGCATTTTAGCCGATAACGGAATGACACTAAAGGAAATTTACGATGAAGCTGTTAAAGTTTTGAAAACGGTTTACGATCCGGAGATCCCTGTAGATATTTACGAACTTGGATTGGTCTATGACATTAAAATTGCAGTTAACCGCGACATTCTAATTATCATGACACTTACCTCACCGGCTTGCCCTGTTGCCGGGACACTACCAAAAGAAGTTGAAGAAAAGCTCAAAGAGCATCCTGCAATTAACGACGCAAAAGTAAAAATAACTTTTGATCCGCCGTGGGAAATGAGTATGATGAGCGAAGAAGCAAAGTTTGATTTGGGTTTTATATAATCAGATTCACGTATAGAATGAGTAAAACTCTCCACAAGATACTTGTTAAAAAAATCATAAAAGAAACCCCAGATACAATTGCCGTTCAATTCCTGATTCCCCCGGATTTATCAAACGAATTCATTTATAAACAGGGACAATATTTATCAATGCAGTTTGTGATAAACGGCAATACTTATCGCCGTGAATATTCTCTTTGCAGCAGTCCGTATTATGATGAACCGCTTACAATTGCTTCAAAGCGTGTGGGTAACGGTACAGTTTCAAACTTTCTGTTTGAAAAACTAAAAGAAGGTGACGTTATCCAAAGCTATCCACCGCAGGGGAAATTTTATACTGAGCTTAACAGAAACAACAAAAAAACTTATTTCCTCGTTGGCGGCGGGAGTGGAATCACTCCGCTATTCTCTATACTGAAATCAGTTCTACTCGTTGAACCTAATAGTAGAGTAATTTTATATTACGGTAATCTTAATCATTCCTCTATTATTTTCAAAAAAGATCTTGATAACCTTTCTGATATATATAAAGGTAGAGTGGATGTGTATTATACTTTAGAGGGACATGGTGAAGACTGGAATGGATTATCAGGCAGAGTTAACTCTGAAACTCTAACGAAAATAATAAATGATAGCGATATCACCCTTAAGGAAAGTGAATTCTTTATTTGCGGTCCGGCGCAGATGATGTTTAAAATAAATGAGGCTCTTGAACAGATTGGCGTTAATAAAGAAGCAATTCATATTGAATATTTTTCACCACCGAAAAAAGATTCAGATAAGACAACGGATAATGAGAAAGAAATTTATTCAGACAGGAAAGTTAATGTTATATTAGACGACGAGGAAACGATTGTAAACGTTCCCGCCGGTACGGTTATACTCGACTCGGCAATTGCTGCCGGAATGGATCCACCCTATTCCTGCAGGAGCGGTATATGCACAACCTGCAGAGCAAAACTACTTTCAGGAAAAGTTTATATGGATGTGAGCGAAGGTTTAACGGATGATGAGATTAAAGAAGGATATATTCTAACCTGTCAATCTCACCCGTTGACTGACGATGTATCAGTCAGATATGAATAATACGAATTACTCTATCACTCCGTTAACGGTAATGAAAAATCGCGCGGTATCAACTTTGATATCATCTGGAGAGGTGTTGTAGATAATTACTTCTTCTTCGGCTTTTGACGGAAAAATTTTCATTGTTTCATTTCCAACAATTAATCTGACCGGTATAGAAAAAGTTTCAGTGTCAGTGTTCCAGTGATATTTGATTACTGTATTATCGCCACTTTTATCGAATTTGATAGAAAGGTCGGGCAACGATGTAAATTCCAGGTATTGCCTGAAAAAATCATTTAGATTCATTCCGGTTTTTTCGTTTATGAATCCGATGATTTCTGTTCCGTCAACCGAGCTATGGCGAAACACTTTATTCAATTCGTAAAGAATCTCCCACCACAATTTATCATTATCTATAACGTGACGCAAAGTGTTTAACATTAACATCCCTTTTTTATACATATCAACAGAGCCGCGTTTATTTAAACCGAATTTACCGAGGATAGGCGAAATATTTGTTACCTGTTGAACGTGATCATTTATATACGTCAGCGCCGCATCATAACCGAAAACACATTCTACATATACTGCTTCGGCATAAGTTCCAAAACCTTCGTGTATCCACATGTCCGCAATATCGTTAGAAGTAATGTTATTGCCCCACCATTCATGAGCGGATTCGTGAACAATAATGTAATCGAACTGTTTTCCATACTCCGAAACCGATATACCACGATATCCGTTTTTATAATTATTACCGTAAGCAATTGCACTTTGATGTTCCATACCGGCAAATGGGGTTTCGATTATTTTATATCCGTCTTCATAAAAAGGGTACTTTCCAAATTTACTCTCAAAGCATTTCATCATTGTCTCAACTTGTCCGAATTGTTCTTTCGCCTCTTCTAGATTATAGTCTTTTACATAGTAATCAAGAGTGAGAGTATCGCCGTCGTAGCTGATTAAATAATCGTTGAAATGTACAAATTGACCGATATTGAGACAGACGTTATATGTATTTATTGGATTAGAAACATACCACTCGAAAGTCGTGGATCCTTGATATTCTTTTACGCTTCGTAACCTGCCGTTTGAAATATTCTGCAATCCTGACGGTACACTGACTCTGATTAAAACACTGTCGGGCTTATCTGATTGATGGTCTTTGCATGGATACCATGCGCTTGCTCCGAGACCTTGTACTGCAGTTGAAATCCACAGGTCGCCATTATCATCATAAGTCCAAACGAACCCTCCATCCCATGGAGCCATCGGTGCAATCCTGGGATTACCGTAATACTGAACCCGTATTTTATCAAAAACGCCGGTTTTGTATTTACTTGAAAACTTTACGTAAAAAGTATTTTCATCTCTTGAGAATAAAAGTTCATCCCCTGTTGAACTTTGTACACTAGTTATCTCCAAATTTTTAAAGAGATCAAGTTGTAGGGAATCAATGTCATTTATTATTTCAAAATAGATGTCAACGTAACCAAGTATGCTACGATAAACGGTATCTACGGTAATGTCCAGTTCGTAAAACTTAACATCGAAACTTTGCCTGTTTTCAGACAGAAAACCGCGAAGCGAATCTGAATGGGTTGGTGTTGAATTAGAATAAATTTGCGCAAATGCACTAATCGGATATAAAACTGAAAGGATTATGAACAATTTGCAAACTTTCATAAATGTAACTATGAGTAGATTAAAGTTCTCAATGTAAATTTAGTGAGTTCGGGAGTCTCCCGAAACGTTACTGAACCGGATATTAAACAGATTAATATTTCCGACGGATCAACATTATTATAAACACATTTACCATTGTAAACTCACATAGAATTTGATCCGTTCAAATAAATCAGGAAAAGCATCAATCGGACAGAAGAGTAAAGAAATCTCAATATTGTTTTCTATCAGTTTTGTTTTCCCAGATTTTGAATACTTCCAGACATTCGGTTCGGTTAATCATTTCGACTTTAACCTTTTCCGGAACGGATTTCCCCTTAATCACATTGTAAATAAACTCATCATCAAATCCAATTTCTGCGGCATCTTTCTGTGTGCACCCGTAAAACAGTTTTTTTATTTTTGCCCAGTGTATAGCTGCGAAACACATTGGACAAGGTTCGCACGAGGAATAGATTTCACAATCGGACAGGTCGAATCTACCGAGCAATTTAGATGCTTGGCGAATAGCGACTATTTCTGCGTGGGCTGTTGGGTCATTGGTTTTTAAAACCTCATTATGACCACTTGCGATTATTTTACCACCTTTAACAATTACCGCCCCGAATGGCCCGCCGTGATTTTCAATAACACCGTTGTGGGCTTCCTCAATAGCCACACTCATAAATTTATTCATTCGATTCCCTTATTTCTTTCAGTAGGTCTTTGGCATAAGTAACATCCTCCGGCATAACCTTGAACTTTACCGGTCCTGTAATTGGATTAAATCCAGTGCCTAAAACTCCAACTCCGAATAAATCCTGTACACCTTCACCTTCTGCTAAATATTTAATCCCGGCTTCATCAAATATGGATTTTACCAATGCAACAATTCCTTCGTGACCGGTTTCATATACCGTAACTAATCTTTCGTGATCTGCTTTTTCCTGTTCAGTTTTGTTCATGAATATTATTTAATTTTTTAATTTTGAAAAATAAACTCAGATAAATCCCGCCGTAAATCAATGCAAATACTCCGAGCAATATTATGAGCGCAATTGCCCCTGCAAAAGCGTCAACCAGAATTAACAAACCGAATATAATTGAAAAAAATCCGTTAATAATATGCAACCATTCATTTTTTATAAGTTTCCTTAATTCAAAAGATGCGGTTATTTCTAAAATACCAATGAAAATTGCCCAAAAAGCAATGAAGTAAACAATGAATGTTGCGATAATATCCGGTCTCATTATGGTTACAAAAATTATTATAAATCCTGCAACGATATTCAACAAACTGAATACAAACTTTAAAACTCTGTTATGGGTATCAGGGTCAATGGATGAGAGTAAACCAACTGTGCCACCGGCTACCGTAAAAAATGCAAAGATATAACCTGCAATTACGGTAAGTGAAATGGCGGTCATTCCGGGTGCGAATAATGCAGCAAGTCCGAAAAAAATGAAAAATATTCCGGTAAACAGATAGTATCTTTCGCTCTTGTGTAACGATTGTTCCATCTTATTTTGATTTATTTTTTGCAATACATTTTACTTCAATAACAATTGGAGTTGGATGTAAACTAATACCAAGAGTGTTACGTTACAGCAAATTATCTTTATAGTACTCCGAATAGAATTTATTAAACTTTGAAAAATCGTTTTCATATCAATAAGATACACGGTGATATTAATAAGGTCGTTCCAGCTTGCGCTCGTATCCTCAAGTGTTAGCTTAAGATTTTTTTACACTAAATGGCATTGTAACTCAATGTAGTATAATAGGACATTTCCTGATCCGCCAAGTTCAACTCCGGGAATCTCACTTATATTATGTTCACAAAGTCCAATTACGGAAAAGGAAAAGCAATTCGTCCACGCTTCTTGTGTGCGGATGTTTTCCTACAGGTTCAGGAGTTTTATCGGAAAAAATGATTAGGTTTTCCATATGACAAAATTAAAGAAATTTTCATTTAAATTAAAAAAGTTTTATTAAATCCTTTACCTGATTTGAACTAAGCAATATTTTTAAATCCAACAGTCAATTTTTAGAAACCCGATAAATCGTTCAATTGTAAATCAGTATTCAGGGTTTAATACAAACATTTTTTGGTTCAGTGAAAAATCTGAGCGCCTCCCATCCGCCTTCCCGCCCAATTACGGAATTGTTCATCCCGCTAAACGGTGTTCTGAGTTCGTGAAGCAACCATGTATTTACCCGGACTATTCCTGAACGGAGTTCAGCTGCCAATCTATGCGCTCTTGAGAGGTTACTTGTCCAGATGATTGAGGCATGTACGTAGTCTGTATTGTTCACCATTTTCAGCACTTGCTCCTCATTTGCAAACGGTATTAAAGAAACCACAGGACCAAAGATTTCATCCCGATTTGTGCGACAATCAAACGTGAGATTTTCAATCACGGTTGGTTCGAGGAACCATCCGTTTTTGCATCTACCTTCGGGCCGGACGGTATTTCCACCGGTTAAGATTTTCCCACCTTCACTTTGAGAAAGCTCAAAGTATGAGAGTATTTTTTTGTAATGTCCTTCCGATATAATTGCGCCGATATCCGTAACAGAATCAAGCGGATCTCCGACTTTAAGTTGTTTTATTTTTGAGAGAAAAGCTTCTCTGAATTTGTCATATATTGATTGTTCAATAAAAATTCCACCAATGTAATTTTTAATTGTTTTCATTCCACCCTATGAAAATCAAAATATAGATACTAACAATTGAAAGTAATTTAATTAGACATGGTTTTTGTTAATCCGTATCAAACGATATATATTGATTGAAAAAAACCACAGAATTAAAACACCGGTTATTTTTGCTGAATATTTCCGGTACTCTTCTAATCCCTCAAAATCTGCATAAACCCTAAGCAACACAGAAGCAGCAATTGATAAAATCCAGAAATATCCTTCAGCGGTATTAAACACTCCTTCATCTGTTATTTTGAAACGATTGTTTACTTCAATTAAAGTTATTATTGCCGTTAATATGTAGCCTATAAAAAATGAGTGAACAGAAGCATCATATTGAAATACCATTATTGTACCGATGATATAAATTAACCCGGTTATCAGAAGAAATAAATGAGAGAGTATAATTCCAAGAATATAAACAGTTTTAAAAGGCGATTTGATTTTCAGTACAATAAACGGAATTACAAAAGAACATGAAATCAATAAACAACCAAGAAAATATTCACCGTTCGCATGAAACGGTATAAATGCAGTCAGAATAAATAAAAGACAAAGTAAAAGGGAGACCATTTTCCGGTATCCGGTAAAATTTGTATCGGTTGTAAACGCAGATAATAATATCAGTATAAATGCGCCTGTCCAAAAAGGTATAGCAATGGGATAAAATCCGGTCATGAATAATTTAAAATTACCAACGATCATCATTAAAGTTGAGGAAAGTAAAATAATCTTTCTTACGTTACTGAAAGAATTTGTTTCGGAAAATAAGAAGAGAAAAAACCATATGGCAATTAACGTTAATAACAGGAAAGCAAATTTGTTAAGGTTCAATAGCAGTGGTACAACTGAAAGCATATTAAATATCGGGATCAGGTAATATTTTTTTTTCCGTGATTCGTATATGAAATAAAAAAATACGAGCGATAGGGTAAACGATAGAACGAAGATTGCGCCGTGATTTGCCATTCCGTGAGTAAACGGTAAATTTAAACCTACTCTGATCCATCCTGTCCAGATAGCAATCAACAGTATTGAAACCATGAAAACCGCAATTATATTTACGATAAGCTTATCTTTAAAAAACTTCACGGTTAATAGAGGAAGGATAAGTTTGCAAAACGAAAACTATTAAAATCATCTTCGTTAAAAAAGCTAATAACTAAAAATAAATTTATTGTCAGGAGATTTATACCAATGCTTTTCGGGCAATACGGGTAAAAATAATTATCAGCGCGGAAATGATTTTTATATCGGTTATTTTAAAAAAACGGTAATCTTTTTTAAAAACTCTTTCGTGCGTAAAGTCTGAGAGAAACGATAAAAGGAATAATTACCCAAACACCCATTAAGACATAAGTTGAGATTATTGATAAAGTAGTGCCGAATAAATTTTTCATAAACGCACTTGTGAACCCCATCATTGCTGATGTATCAAGAAAGAGGAGAGTATTAATTCTATAGAGATCTATCGGGTTAAGGGAAATTAAAACTATCAGAATTTTTTCCAGATTGAAATCGCTGAAATAGAAAATTACCAATGCAAGTAATGAATCGTAAACGAACGCAAAGAATAGCCAAAGAAATATTGCAAACGCAATTCCTTTTACCTTATCATTAAAAATAACCGAACTAAGAACGGATACGGAAGAGAATATTAAAATTATTAAATAACCCGGTACAAGCACATGTACCATATAACCCGTTCCATTCATTATGATTGTAGGTATAACAATCCCAACGGAGTAATAAAGTGAAAGTACAATTATAAGTGACAGATAAATGGATACGACAACGCTGAACCGGCTGACAGGATTCGTTAAAATAAATTCCATAGACTCTTTAGAGCTGTAATAATAGATAGCGCTGATAAGAATGCTGAACAGAGGTAGTATCATAAGGTTCATATTGAGAATGCTGACAGCTGCTTTAGAAGAATCGGAGGAGAGGTCATTTATCAGATACGAAAAAATAAACAATATTAATCCATTGAGCCAGAGCGCTTTATTTCTCATCAGGTCTGATACGAGATATTTTGAAAGATTATAAATCATAATACTTCATTTCCTACAGCTTCATCAGATTTGAAATAATTGAAAAGTAATTCCATATTCATTTCGTTGAAAGGTTTATCAAAAGTGATTTTACCTTCTGAAAGGTAAATTATTCTGTCAGCGAGCTCACTTACTTCTTTAAGTGAGTGAGAAGTCAGAATAACCGTTTTCTTTTTTTGTCTCTCCTCCTGAATTTTCATAGAGAGCACGTGTGACGAAAGCGGATCGAGTCCGGCGCCGGGTTCGTCGAGGATGATTACTTTAGGAGAGTACATAAAAGCAATGGCAGCGCTTACGCGTTGTTTCATTCCACCGGAAAGTTCAGAAATCCTTTTATCGATGAATTGATTTATTCCGAAATATTCTGCCATAGTTTCATCCGGCGAATAATCGTTTCGAAGTTCGTTGATGAGTTTCAAAACTTCCTTTACCTTTAATGCCGGCGGAAATGATGGTACCTGTGGCATATAACCAAGATTTTTTCTGTAAAGAAATTTTCCGGTTACAGCTACATTGTCGTATAGTACATCGCCTGATGTAGGTATAACTAGCCCAAGTATTGTTTTCAGCAAAGTTGACTTTCCAGACCCGTTCGGTCCCATAATGGCAGTAATTTCTCCCGGATAAAAATCAATACTTACATTATCAAGAGCTGATTGAATACCGTAAGATTTCGTTAGATTTTTTACTGAAATCATTTTATTATTACTTCCATAAAAGGGTAGTTATCAATGAAATCAACCGGAGAGACCGACGGAAATTTTGTTTCTGCAAAATCAAGCAGATTTACTATGAAACTTTTCATAAGGAACGAAGCTTCGGGACTTCGTTCAACAAGATAACTAAAGAGTTTCACCGGATGGTGGGGAATATCACCGATCCCGTCACCGTTTAAATCGAATCCGTCATAACTGCTCCAATAATTTCCATCAATATTGTTAACTAACTTCCTTGAATTTGTTGAAACATCAAAGGTGTTTGATATGAAATTGTTCTGCGTAATTTCATTGTCGTAACAACTTCCCAGAATTTTTATTGCCCACCCGTTGTGGAGTAATTCATTTTTTGTAATCAGGTTTCTATTTGAACTTTCCATGTAAATACCTGAAGTATTTCTATTAAAAATATTTCCGGTTACCGTACTTTCGTTTATATCCTTCAGAAGCAAGCCGTAGGAAGCAGGTCCCCAATTATCACCGAAGTAATTATCTTTCACTAAAACTTTGTTAGTGTACATTACTGCCACCCCTGCGCCGTTTTTGGTTAATACATTCCGTATATAGGAATTGTTATTTGAAAACATGAAATGTAATCCGTACCGGAGGTTATGCATAGATCGGTTGAACTCATTTGAGGAATTAGTTACAAACTCCAGATAGATTCCGTCTCTGTAACCCTGAATAAAATTGTATGACGTAACTATACTATCGCATTTCCAGAAATGAATACCATTTCCGGAAGAAGATTCTGAAACCGGTTTTGAGATTAACTTATTGCGTTTGATTTCGGAATTTGCAGTATTTGCAAAATAAATTCCAAATTGAGTGTCGAGTATAATATTATCAGTAATAGAAACGTATTTTGAGTTTGATACCTTAATTGCGCAGATTTCTTCCGAGTAACTTAGCCCGGTATTCCTGATCACGAATCCTGAAATTGTAACCGAATCGCTTTCAACGAGAAAGCCGCTCCCGTTATTTTCGCAATCTAAAACGGGATAATCATTTCCGATTATAGTAACCGGGAAACTAATTTTAATTTTATTTTCCGAATACGTACCGGGAGGAACAATCAATGTATCGTGCGGTTTTAACTGAGCAATTAGTTCAGCGATAGTTTTAGAATGAACAATATCGGGTACTGTCAATAGTAACATTAATGAACAAAAAATGATAACGAACCTAATGTACTTTATTGTTGTGTGTTTTTTCCCGTTCAAATTTTTCAAGCAGTTCATTCCAGTTAAAAATTTCACCGCCAAACTTTGTTTTATATTCTTCAGCAGTATTCAGGTTAGCAAACCCATTGAGAAATTCACCCATGGGGCTTTTCAGCTTCAGACTTATGAGATAGAAAGAACCTTCAGCAGGAATTAAAACTCCCGGATTAGTAATATCGGTAATATATTTTTTATACTCACCGTTGTTTTGCAGGTAATAGTTTACCATACATTCAATTGCATCAAAATTAAAATTTTTTCCCTTCGGTGTTACTAACTGTGCACCGTATTTGTTATCAGAAATTCTCATTATACAATGGTCGCAGACATCTGAACCATAATTAATCGGAACAGGATTATCGCTGCATCCAATCAATAAAAACAAGGGAAGTACGGTAGTTAATTTTCGGGCAGCTGATAAGTTAAAAAATTTTTCATACGACAGGACAAACAAAGCAATCAAACCACCAATACCAATAATGATACCACCCAGATCAGGATAAGAATGTGCCCGGAAATTCAGTAAATCTTTTGATCCGATTAAAGGAGGTTGATAAGTCATACCCGGAATTTTTATCGGTGCCGTCGGATCAAGGTTATGTCCGTAATTGTATTCCCAAATATAAAAATCCACTATACCCACAATTCCGGCAATAATAAGAAGCACTACCCAGATTACGAGCAGTGATTTTTTATTAATTATTGCTGTTAATAATCCGAATAAAATCAGAAACCCAAGTATAAATGGCATAAAAGTTAATTCCGGTATAGATTCAGGTTCTATAAGGTCCATACCAATATAGTGATTCAATCCGTTAATTATTTCAATATCTCCACTCATTGAGCTGATATTGATAAACATCTCGAGCCCCTCAGGATATTGAGGGGCCTCGAGTTCAATGCTCCATATAGGTAAAAAATATGCAGCGATCATTATTGTGGATGCAAGTGCAATCAGTATTCTGTTAATAGGTAGCATACCCTGAAAAGTTTAAAGAGTTTATGGATTACCTTTGTTATCACCTGTTCTGAAAAGGATCGGCGTACCCGAACCGCGCGGCGATACTCTTGCATATCCGGTCATTTCCTGGTGCAGAGCCGAACAGAAATCAGTACAATAATACGGAACAATTCCTACACTGTTTGCGATCCATTTTAAAGTTCTCGTTTGCCCGGGCATAATTAAAAGTTCAGCATTGTTATTTCCCTTTATCGCGAAACCATGTGGTATGTCCCAATCCTGCTCAAGATTAGTTACGTGAAAGTAAACCGTATCGCCAACCTGAATTCCCTCTATATTATCAGGTGTAAGGTGCGATCTTATGGAAGTCATATACACCCGCACAACATTACTACTTTCTCTGACAACTTTAGCATCTTTCTCGTTTTTAATTGCATGGGGGTGATTATTTTCCCCGATTTTATATATCTTCAGAGAATTCTCCATGATTTTTTCAGTTGGCATCGCCTGTGCGTAGTGTGGTTCACCGATTGTCGGAAACTCACCCAATAAAACCATCTTATCGCCGGAAATATCGTACAGTTGTGATGACTGCACAAGTTCAGGCCCGGTTGGAAGAAATCTGTCTTTGGTTATTTTATTCATAGCGAGAACATATTTTCCCCACGGCTTTTTACTATCGCCACCGGGGATCAACAAGTGGCCGATTGAATAATAAACTGGTACACGGTCAAGTACTTCCTGTGTTGCTACCTTCCATTTAACTATTTCTGAGGAAACAAACATGGAAGTATAAGCATTACCATTATCGTCAAACTCAGTATGAAGAGGACCTAATCCGGGTTCCTTAACTTCTCCTGCGAGGACTGCGTCGTATTGAAGGACGGGAATTCCATCGTAATCACCATCAAAAGATTTACCTTCAATTGCTTTTATCATTTTTGAAAATGAAAAGACCGGAATAACGGTTGCTAATTTACCGCCACCTACGATGTATTCACCACTCGGATCAACATCGCAACCGTGCGGCGACTTTGGGCATGGGATAAGATAAGCAAGCCCTTCTGAATCCTTTGCGGTGATTGTTTTTACTTTTGTCAGGCGATTGGAAGTCGCTGTATGGGTTGTCTCATCGTATTCGTTGTTAAAGTATTCGGTTTCAATTTCATTGAACTTACCATCTCTGATTAACTCTTCTGCTTTTTTCCAGTTAATTGCAAGAATGAAATCTTTGTCGTTTTGGCTGGCATTAATTTCAAGCAATGTATGAGCAAGTTCGGTATTATAACATGAAAAGAAGAACCAGCCGTCTGATGGTCCTTTTCCTGCGTGGCTCAAATCAAAGTTGAATCCGGGAAGTATTATCTGAAATGCAATATCCATGTTGCCATCTTCCTTATCAATGCTGATGAATGATACTGTTCCCTTAAAGTTATCTTTATATGTATCAATCGGAACGTCCTGATTCGGAATTGGTAAACTGAACCTTGTTCCTGCAACGATGTATTCACTATTTGGTGTTATGAAAGGAGATGAGTGGTTTCCTGCACTGTTCGGGAGTTCAATGATTTCGGCAGTTTCAAAAGTTCTCAAATCAATCCGAGCGACTCTTGGGGTGTTGTTTCCGTTTATGAAAATCCAGCGACCATCAGGTACGCCGTCAGTTTGAGACAACTCACTGTGGTGTGAATCATCCCAGGGAACAAACCCGTGCGAGGTCATGAGCATTGGTTTAGTTTCCTCGGAGAAACCGTATCCGTTTTCGGGATGGACTGAAAATACCGGGATAATTCTGAACAATCTTCCGGAAGGAAGCCCGTAAACGGACATTTGCCCACTGAACCCACCGGAGACAAACGCATAAAATTCATCGTGCTCACCCGGTGCAACGTAAACCTTTTCGGCTGCGTTATCGCTTAAGTTTGGTGAACCTTCCTGTTTCCTTCCACACGATGTAAAAACAATTGTAGTTGAAAGTACAAACGCTAAAAGTAAGAAAAATGAATTTTGTGTTTTCATGGTTTTGTTTTTTATTATTGATCTTTAGAACGGAAGTATTCTAAAATTGCCCTTGCATCATCTTCCGTTACATCCTGGAAGGTCATTTGCAATAAATATTCCTGATAAAGCCTTTTGGCTTCAGGGTCTTTTTGTGTCATTTCTACCGGGTTCAGCATCATGTTCATTATCCATTCAGGTTTCCTTTTCTTTGTTACACCTGATAACGGGGGTCCGGTAAATTTCTCATCGAATTTGTGGCAAGCGGTACATTTTGCCTCAAATATTTCTTTTCCCTTATTTACTAAGTTCTGATCAATGGTTGCCGGAATTTCAATCTTTTTAATTGGTCCAATTCCTGTATCAGATGCAACCTCTTCACTACACCCTGAATATATGAAGGATGTAATCGCAATAATTACTCCCAGAGCTAAGTTGATTGAAAGGATTTTAATAGCTCTCTTTTTTGTGTTTTTCATAGTTATTTTTTTATTGTTTTAATAAATAATTAAATTTTAGAAAAGGTAAATTTATTTCATACTTCACCCTTTCCTAAATTAAACAATTTAGTGTAAATTCAGTTTTAAAAATCTATTACAAATTACTTAAATTAAAGTATAAATTGTATGATTTGCGTCAGTAAAAACCATTTTCGTTTTAATAAAGTTCGTTTGCTTTTTTGTAAATAAATAGTGATAATATATATGATAATATAAACTACAATTATGTAGGACTTAATTTATTGTTCTTGGTTGTTAAGAATCAGTACTTTCATTTGAGGGGGAAAAAAGTGGAAGGTAATCAATGGATGGAAAAGCTACATAAAAAGTTTATTACAGAAATTTTTTAAATAAAAGTCCTTTTGGGATTATAAAACTACTTGTAGTACTAGAGTGTATGAAATCTTTAGCTGAAGCCAGAGCATAGCCGATGTTTGTAAATATTGCAGTATATATGTGAATGAATCTGTTTATGGAAATTGAATTTCAGAAAGGTGATTAATCTGTTTAACTTAACTATTGTGCGCTTCTAAACACTCAATTATTTTATTGTTTGCCTCGCGATTTCCTATAGTTATACGTAGGGATTTATCTTGTCCGAAAATTTTCAAATTGCATATCAGGATTTCCCGATCCAAAAGTTTTTCAAATATTAAATCCTTTTCCTGTTCATCATCAAACGACAAATAAAGAAAATTTGCTTGTGATTCTATTACATTAAAACCTGAATCCTTTAAAGAGCTGTAGAGATAATTTCTTTCTGTATAGTTTCGTACTTTACATTCTTGAATAAAGTTTTCGTATTTTAGAGCGATAATAGCTGCCTGTTCGGAGATTAGATTAAAGAAAAATGGTATTCTGTTTTGTTTCATTTTCTCCGACAAGCTTTCCTCTAAAACAGCGTAACCGATCCTGAGTCCCGCAAGTCCGTATATTTTTGAGAATGTACGGACAATCACTACATTCGGATATTTTCTCTGCAAAGATAAAGAATCGGGGAAAGTAGTATCGGTAACATATTCAAAATATGCCTCATCAATTACCACTAAAATCTCAGGGCTGATTTCACACAACAGTAATTCAAGTTCTGAATCGGAAATGATAGTACCTGTCGGGTTATTCGGATTTGCGATGAAAATCACCTTTGTTTTATTGCTTATTAACGGGAAGATATTATTTACGTCACACACAAAATTATTTTGTTTCGCGAGGTGGACTTTTCTCCTGTGAGATTTCGCTACCTGTTGGTATGCAACAAAACTTCTATCAAATATAATAATTTCTTCATCGGGTTCAACAAATGTTTGCACAATTCCATCTATTACTCTGACCGATCCTCCGCCGGTAACAATATTTTGTGGTGATACCGAAAATTTTTCCGCAAGAATCTCCTCTAGTCGTCCTGAGTGTTGTGGATAGAGGTTAACGTTTGTAATTTTATGGTTGATGGAATTTAAAACTTCCGGAGCACAACCATAGAAATTTTCGTTTGCATTTAGTTTTATTACTTTACCTCTATTTGACATTTTATTATATCCTCGATAATTGATTTGCTCAAGTTGAAAAGTACTTTTTCCCTGTACCATCTCGTTGCCCTTATGTCGCTTATCGGATCGGAATATTCCGATACTTTCAATGCAAAACTTTCAGCGTCTCTTTCAGTAAGTGCATTAATATTTTTTCTGTTTATGAAATCGCACGCTTTGGCGGTGAATCTTATCGTTGGCGCTACAGCGCCGATAGCAAATCCTGATGTGAGAATTTTATTAAAACCGTCAATCTGAATGTGATATGCAATTGAAACAACCGAACATTCCATAGACCTCCGGGTACCGATTTTTATAAAGGAGGAAAAGAGCTTAACAGTATTCTTTTTATTTCCCGGGATGATGATTTCATAGAGAAGTTCACCTTTTTTCAATGCTGTTTGTCTTGGTCCCTCGAAAAAATCTCTTATACGGATCTCTCTTTTTCCATGAACTCCGATAATAACACACGTGGCATCAAGTGAAACTAATGCACAGGTGATATCGCCTGACGGTGAAGCAGTGCAGATATTACCCCCGATTGTCGCAACTTGCCGGATTTGTGTTGAAGCCAGATTATAAGCTGCTTCCCAAAGCACAGGATAAAGTAATTTTATGTTCAGATTTCTTACAATATCATTTGCAGTTACCCCCGCTCCTAACCTGACAGAATTCTTCGTTTGTGAAATCCCCCTGAACTTAAAATCATTTATTTGAGATAAATTTACTAAAGTAAGGTCATCTTCCGGGTTCCTCTTTAATTCAATTAAGATATCCGTACACCCTGCAGCATAACGGTATTTCCGATGCTTTAATTTTTTTAAAACAAGAAAAAGTTCTTTGAAACTTTGCGGGTTTATTAATTCAAAATTCATTTTCCGTTCCGGACTGTTAAATTCTTCTTTGTTCGGGAAGTCTGCTTCCCGTTGATTGCCCTTAATACGCGTTCGGGAGTAATCGGTAGTTCCAGTAGTTCAATTCCTAAAGCATTGCAGACAGCGTTAGTAATGGCTGCAGCGGTTGGAATCAAGGGAGCTTCGCCCACACCTTTAGCGCCGTAAGGTCCGTGGCGGTCATTGGTTTCTATTGGCGTAAAATGGATTTCGGGGATATCTGACGCAGTGGGAATTTTATAATTATGGAAATTTGAATTAAGAATCATCCCACTGTTCATCAGAAGTTCCTCACAGATTGCGTAACCCAACCCCTGTAAGACGCCGCCGTGAATTTGACCTTCCAATAGTAACGGATTTAGAACTTTCCCGACATCCTGCGCAACATGCACATTCAGAACTCTGACATTACCGGTATAGGTATCAACTTCTACCTCAATTGACTGGGAAGCGAAAGCATATGTACCTGATACATTACCTTTGAATTCTTTATCTTGAAATTCACTTAAAGGTTCGTAAAAATAAAAAGCAATTGCGAGTTCGTTTGGTTCGGTGAATTGCATTTCTCTCACAACTTTATCAATTGCAATTTTTGACCGGGTTTGGTTTGAAAATAGATATCCGCTCTCATAAATAAAATCTGCAGATGGTTCGTTCATCAACTGCCGCGCTTTTGCGTTCAGTTTATTTTTTAACTTTTTGATAGCTCCGAGCAATGAATTTCCGGCAACAAAACTTGTTCGTGATGCATGGACACCAACATCCCACGGTTTAATATCAGTGTCTGAATTAATAACCTTTATCTTGTTTAATGCAATTCCAAGTTCCTCAGCTGCTATCATTGCCAGAACCGTTTCAGAGCCCTGCCCTATTTCATTCGCTCCGGTGATTATGGTACAAAATCCGTACGGATCGATCTTTACTATTGATCCACAACCATCTGAACGATAAATCTTTGCCCCGCCACCAACGTGAAGCATGGATGCAAATCCGATTCCCTTCTTATATCTTTCGTTTGATGTTGTTCTAATTTTGGTTTTCGAACTTTTAATAACCGATTCCAGGCATTGCCTGTGACCACAGGTCTGATAGTGTAATCCCTGTCCTGTTATCTCACCTTGTTCGTTTGCGTTGATCAAGCGGATTTCATCTTTACCCATTCCGATCTCATCAGCCAGCATATCAATCATTCTTTCGAGTGCAAAAGTTGCCTGCGGATTACCATAACCTCTGAATGAACCCGCAAATACATTATTAGTATATACAGCCGTTGCGTGAAAGTAACACGCCGGAATTTTATATAAAGATGAAAACGCCTGCATAATGACAAATGGTGTAGTTGCCCCCCACGAAGTATAAGCTCCGTTATCTTTAATAACATTAACTTCCCTGAACGTGAAATTTCCCTTACTATCAATACCGGCGGTTAAATCAATTATCATTGGTTGTCTCGTTGGCGATGCAATGAACTCCTCTTCCCGCGAATATAATATTTGTACAGGTTTGCCGGTTTTAATTGATAATAGTGCACAGATTGGTTCAAATGGATACATATCTAACTTGCTGCCAAAACCACCGCCAATCACAGGTTGAATAATTCTGATATCCGATGGATTCATTTTCAACGCGTGAGCCATATCGCGCTGATAGAGAAAAGGTACTTGAGTAGAACTGTACAATAAAAGTTTACCATCAGATTGACTGTATGCTGCCGTAATATTGCTCGTAGCCATACAAGCATGGGTCATCCTCGGAAGACTAAATCTTCTGGTCAGTATAATCTTGCTTCGTTTTTTTTGTTTTTCAAGGTTTCCGTGTTCGTAATGAAATTCACCTGCGATATTTTTATTTTTAAAATTCCCGATGGAAAATTTATTAATCTTCGGGGCAGAAGGTTTCAGCGCCTCGAATGGATCGAATACTCCCTTTCGTTTTTTATATTTTACTTTAATTAAACTAAGTGCAGTTAATGCTATTTCTTTTGTTTCTGCAGCAACTGCTGCTATTTCATCGCGGATACAATTTACCTCACCTGCTTTTATAACCGGATGGTCGCGTTTGAAACTGATATTGTTTGTGTCAATATCATCGGCTGTAATCACGCAAGCTACACCAGGAAGTTTTTTCGCTTCAGAAACATCAATCGTAAAAGTTGCACTCGGATATTTTGTTCTTAATATAGCGCCATGCAACATACCGGGAAGAACTATATCATGTCCATAAACAGCTTTACCTGTTACTCTGATACCTGCATCGTGTTTTGGTACAGGTGTACCGATTATTTTTGTATCAGTATTCAACCCGATTTTCTTTCTACATTATTAATAAGCTCGAGAGCTGATTTTATTATGTTCACATAACCGGTACATCTGCAGAGATTTCCCTCAAGCCATTTTTTCACATCGTTCTCAGTTAACTTTGGTTTTTTACCGGTTAGTTTAGAATTGACTAAGTTCTCATATTCAAACATCAGCGCTTTAATACAGAGCGCCATTCCTGAAGTACAAAACCCACACTGTACCGCGCCGTTTTTTACTAATGAATCCTGAACAGCGCTAAGTGAACCGTCATTGCACGATAGACCTTCGATTGTTGTAACTGTTTTACCGTTTATATTTGCAGCGAGGTACAAGCATGAATTTACGGGTACATCATTTATTAGTACAGTGCATGCACCGCATTCACCTTCGTTGCAACCCGGTTTGGTACCTTTCATGTTGAAGGTATTCCTGATAAGGTCAAGTAATAAAGTAGAAGCGGATATTTCAGCTTTAACATCCTTACCATTAAGGTTAAAGTTTACAATAAAAGATCCTGTATCTGAATTTTTCACTCCTCTGAAAATTAAACTGTTTGTGGATTTATTAAATATTCGTAACCCATTCTGAATGCATTGAGAGTTTGTCTGATTTGGATTTCCGGTACAGTTCGGCTGATAGCCTCCTCGATTGATTGTACTGAAAGTGGAAATTCATTAATACCTGAAGCAATTCCCACAAAGAATACATTATGGTGAATAGTATTGATTCCCGCAGGAAATTCATCCACATAAACAACTTTCTTGCATTGACCGTTTAAATAATCTGTGAAAGAGTTTGTATCTGGATACTGCACCTGACCGGCATTTACAGAATGAGGTAATATCTTATTGTTACCAAATATAACAACACTTTGACGGTGAATGAAATTTGTACACCGTTGGGTTTCCAGTGGCTCAAGTCCTATTAAGAAATCAACATTAGCCTTTCCGGTGAAACCGGTATTGAATTCACCTAATCCGATACCGGCAGTTACCGTACCACCCCGTTGGGACAATCCGTGAATTTCACTTACACATACGGGAATACCGGAAATTACAGCAGCTTCAGCGATAAGATTTGTGAGGTAAACGATTCCTTGTCCGCCAACTCCGGCGATTAATATTTTAACGTTTGTTTTCATAGCGGTACGGATTGATTAACTAATACCGGATCGCTAACCCAATGAATAGCATCGTTCGGGCAGACATCTATGCACAGCCCACACAAGGTACAACGATCATCGTCAATTCTGACTTTACCGTTAACTTTTATCATTGCCGGACAACCGAAGTTATCGATACAATGATTGCATTTCATACATGATTGGTACAAATTAAATCTTTCAACTTCATCGCGTATAGTCTTAAGTTCTAACCCTTCAATATTGCCGGAATTCAGTACCGGTGTGTAATCAAGTAATTTCCCTTTCAGGTTGTTCAATTCTTTTAATGCTTTTTCTCCCTCATAATTGAAACCGTAATTCTCGAGTAACTTTCTTACATCAACAGCAGCCTTTTTACCGGAAGCAATTGCTCCGATAACGCTCATACTATTACCGGAATGTATATCGCCTGCAATGAAAATATTTTTCGCTATAGGGTTGTTTTCGTGCGATAAAATTCTGCCACTGCTATCAAATTTATTCCGGTTGATTTCAATTAACGCATCGCTGTCAGAGGATTGACCGATTGCTGTTAAAATAAAATCGCATTTCAGTTCACATAGAAATTCTTTATTTGAGAAGGAATTCAGAACAATATTTATTCTATCTTCACAACTACAATTCGAAACGTAACTATCCGGAATAATTTCAATTCCCTCAGCTTTCGCATTTGAAATTTCTTCAGCAAAAGCTGGCATGTCATTTTCTTTTTCAATACAGGTTATTATAACCCTGTTTTTAGGGTTGAGTATTCTTGCCGCCCTTGCTGTATCGAGTGCGCTGTTTCCACCGCCGATAACGACGAAGGTTATTTCTGCAGTAATTTCAGAAATACCGCTGTTAAACTTTTTAAGAAATGTCAGAGCATCTGAACGTTTTGATTCCGGTACAGACATCTCAATTAAATCAAGTTTCTTTGAGTGCCACATACCGATTGCGAGTATAATTGCATCGAAACTCTCTGAAAGTTCGGTTAAACTGTAATCAGTTCCCAAAACGGAATTGAAATGAAATTGAACCCCCATTTTTTCTAGTTGCATTGCCTCATATTCAAAGCCTGATTTATCCATTCTGAACCATGGAATTCCAAAAGCAACCATACCGCCGGGTTTATTTTGCTTCTCAAAAATTTCCACTTCATATCCGTTTTGAACGAGATCATACGCAGCGCTCAATCCCGAAGGTCCGGCGCCTATGACTGCAATTTTTTTATTTTTCTTTTCAGCATTCTTTGCCCTTGAGATTGGTGCGGAAAAGTCAAGATAGTTATTGTCAAACGATGAAACGAATTTTTTTAATGCTTTAATTGGAACATTACCGGTTGAGATGTAAGAAATTTCTTCATTCCACTTTTCGTCTGTTTCAATTTTCATTAGCTCACATGATCTATGACAAATATCTCCGCAGGTTTTTGAGAATAACATTTTATCCCGCACAATCTCTACTGCGGACTTATAATCTCCCTCGAGGATTGAATTAAAAAAACCATGGTTACAAATATTTGCCGGACACAACTGTAACTCTCCGGGAATGGAAACTTCTGCGAATAACTTTGCCCGTGCCCGTGAAAGATTACTTCTGGAAGAGTAGCATCTCGAACAGACAATGGCTTCATCATCGTGATTTGCACAAGTATTACACAATGATTCTTCGACAATTATTTTCTTTTTTACAGGATGCAAATCTATAAATTCGGGAAGGAAAACACATGGCGCTTTGGCAATGACAACAGAGATTCCCCGGTGTTGCATAGCTTTATTTAACTTTGCAAACCCATCACGCAGATTAAACGGATCGAATTCCTCAACAACTTCAATACCTAAACCTCTCAGCAACGGGGCAATTTCAATCTGATTATACTTTGGTAGATTTTGTGACGCACCCGGATGTGACTGTCTTCCGGTCATTGCGATTGTCCGGTTATCGAAAATTACAACCAGAATATTTGCACGGGTATAAACTGCGTTAACCAATGACGCAAGTCCGGAGTGGAAAAAAGTTCCATCACCGACAAGTGCAACAGTTTTTAATGGTTTTGGACTATTGCAATGTTGGTTATTATCCTGATCAACATCTATAATTTTTGAATTCTCATACCGCGTCAAAGCTTCGCTCAAGCCCTGCGCCATTGAAATACTCATCCCCATGTGATTGATTGTATCTATCATTTTAAGAGGTGGTAGCGCCCCCAGCCCGAAACACCCTATATCGCCGCATAGTATCAACTCGCTTTCCTCTCGCGGAATTACAAGTTTCAACAGGTAAAAAGTTGAGCGGTGAGGGCAACCTGCGCAAAGCACCGGTGGTCTTGGCGGTAAGAGTTCGGTAAATTCTTTCACATTTTCAAGAGGTTGTTTTTGAACTTTACCAATTTGTAGATCTAAAAACTCAAACAAAGTTTGTTTTATAAGATCAATGTTAAACTCACCGGCAACGGTTAATCCGGAAAAACCTTTACCCAAAATTTCCGTATTAATGCATTCTTTCTGAGCAATAACTCTAATCGCATTTTCTGTAATGGGTTCAAGTTCCTCCACAATAAGAATTTTTTGTAAATTATTTTTCAGAAAGTCTGCTACCACCTTCTCGGGAAATGGATTAACTAAACCTATATTTAAAACATATACCTGTTCATTGATTTTATTATCATGTAATACTTCACAAACGTATTCGGATGCTACGCCACTTGTGATAATTCCATACCGGGTATTTTCATTTCCTGAAATTATTTTACAACTTTCCCTTTGCATGGCGGATATTTCAGGATCATTTAGTTTTTCCAATAATCTGGAATGTGCCGCAGCAGTGCGGGCGGGAATGTTAATATGTTCAGGTATCCTTTCAAACCCTGCAATACGATCATCAGCATTTATTACTCCGAAATTAACTATCCCCCTGGAATGTGAAACGCGGGTTGTGGTTCTGATAATAACTGGTAACTTTAATTTGCCGGATAACCTGAAGGCAAGAACAGTGAACTCCTTCGCCTCGTTTGGGTTTGATGGATTTAAGAGTGGAACATTTGCCATTGCACCCCAGTATCTTGAATCCTGTTCATTTGAGCTGGAGTGACATCCGGGATCATCACAGACAACAATAACAAGTGGCGCCGATATTGTCTGATATGTTATGCTCATCAATGCATCGCTTGCGACATTCATACCCACGTTTTTCATAACGCACATCGAACTCCTGTTCCCTATAGAATAAGCAATCGCTTTTTCCAGCGCAATCTTCTCATTAATACTATATTCAAAATAAATTTTTGTATTTGCCTGAACCGGATATATCTGACGGTAATCAGGGTTAGAGAGGAAAGAGTCAACGTAGTTAAACACTTCAGAAATTTCAGTTGAGGGAGTACCTGGATATGAGAAAACACCGTTAACACCAGCTTCTATAGCGCCCCGCGCAATTGCTATATTTCCCATTATACACCGCTTTTGGGAAATTGGATAACTGGTTAGTATGTCAATTGTTTCTTTCAGCATTATTAATCACGTTAGTAATGTTAATGTTGTTTATGTTCAAATGACACGATTAGCTTTCAATTGTTCAATTTCATCAGAGTTCAATCCTATTTCTTGAAGAATATTAAAATTGTGTTCACCCAGTCGCGGGGATAATTTCAGATTGAAATTTTCATTTACCAGAAAATCTGTATTGTGCGACGGTGGAAAAAGCGATACAGGTTTACTGTCGGGTAATATTGTTTTAATAAAATTTTTTCTTATGTGATTTATTTCTGCTACATCCTTTATAGAATTAACTGGGGAAGCGGATAAACCAAGCGCATTACAAATTTCAATAAATTCATTTGTTAAATAACCCTGTGTCAAGTTACCGATCTCGGAATAAATTAAATTCTTTTCTTCCATTCTTCCTGCATTAGTTTTTCTTTTATCAGTTGAAAAAGATTCAAATCCAGGATAAGATGCGAACCTTGCCCATTGGGAATCGTTTCCGATTGCCAGATAAACGAATCCATCTTTGGTCGGATAAATATTACAGGGTATAAAACTCCTGTGTTCATTACCGCTTCGTTGGAAAAGTTCGCTTTCATCAGAAACAAAATTCAACTGGGGAAGAGCGGTTATTAGCCAACTCGCAGCGCATTGCACCATTGAGATGTTTATCTCCTTTCCGTTTTTAAACTCATTGTCTCGGTGTTCCAGTTCGAGCATTGCCAATATAACCTGTATAAATGCTTCATCGCCGGCTTTCAGGTCAATCACGGGAACTCCGCAGGGAACAGGGTTTCGGTCAGGCTCGCCCGTAAGGTAAGTAAATCCGCACAATGCCTGCAGCGCAGGATCGTAACCCGGTTTATCCGGTTCATCTTTACCAAATGCTGAAATACCGCACCAGATTAACGATGGATTGACCTTAGACAAGGTTTCAAAATCAATTCCAAGTTGATTATACCTAACGGGTAATGTATTGCACATAAATACATCAACTTTTAACCCCCGAATCAAACGCTGTAACAGAATCTTCCCTTCGGTGCTTTTCAGATTAATTGTAATTGCTTCTTTACCTATGTTCGGCGCGATATAATATGAATGTAAATCGTGATACCCGGTTTCAGCTCCGATATATCTGTTCGGGTCTCCTGCGTTATCATTTTCATTTCCGGGAATTTCAATACGGATTACCCGCCATCCAAGTTGTACAAATCTTTGAGTTGCGTACGGTAATGCCAACGCTTGTTCCAGAGACAGGATTGTTTTTCTCCCCAGCATTTGCTTAAGTTAAGAAATGTGAAAAATTTTCAGATCAAAGTTTGCAAGAGATTTCCGGATATTAAAAAATCAATTGCGTATATCATGTTACAATGATCGTTAAAAGAAAATTGGTTCCTGATACTCACCATATACATCCTTTAAAACCTCTATAATTTCCCCTACACTTGCATACGCTTTTACAGCTTCAATTGCAGCCGGCATCAGGTTTTCATTGTTCTTTGCATCCTGCCTTAACCTCTCCAACGTTGCGTTAACAGGTGCCTGATCGCGTTTGGATTTTAAACTACGAAGTTTGTTTATCTGTTTATTTGCCGCATCGTTATTATACGGATGAAATTCTACCGTTCGTTTCTCTTCTGTTTTTTTAAAACAATTCACACCGACTTTTTTAATTTTGCCGTTTTGAATTGCGGTTTCTTTTATATAGGCTTGCTGTGAAATTGCCTCTTGTATTTTACCCGTTGCAATGGCATTTACTATTCCGCCCCATCCGTCAACCTTTTTCATTTCCTTTTGAATTTCATTTTCAAAACGGTTTGTGAGCGTTTCGATATAGTATGAACCGCCAAGCGGATCGACCGTATCACAAATTCCCATTTCATGAGTAAGGATTTGCATAGTCCTGAGCGCAATTTCAGCAGCCTTTTCAGTGGGAATAGTAAAAGCTTCGTCATAAGTACAGAGCGCCATAGTTTGTGTTCCGGAGAGCGCAGAGATAAGTGCATAGTATGCTGTCCGAACGATATTATTTTCCGGTTGTTCTTTAGTAAGCCCTGCTCCGCCGCCACCGGCTATCATTCTCATCCAGCAAGAGCGGTCATTCAGAGCGCCGTATTGCTCTCTCATAATTTTTGCCCACAACCTTCTCCCACCCCGGAACTTTGCAATCTGCTCAAAAAAATTTCCGTAAATATCAAAGTTGTACGATAACCGTGAAGCGAATTCATCAATACCAAGTCCGCGTTTTATAGTTTCATCTGAATATGCTTTAGCAATACAGAATGCGTATGCCATTTCCTGAACTGGATTTGCTCCGCTTTCTCGTATATGATAACCGCAAACGCTTACCGGTGAGTATTTTGGGATATTCCGTGCGCAGTATTCAATCGTATCAACGACAAGTTTAACCGAACTATCAACGGGGAAAATCCATGTGCCCCTTCCGATAAATTCCTTCAGTATATCATTTTGAGAAGTCCCCCTGAGTTTTGACAGGTCATAGCCTCGCTTTTCTGCCATAGCGAAATACATTGCCATAATTACAAGCGCTGCACCGTTGATTGTTAACGATACGGTAATTTTATCGAGGTCAATCCCGTTGAATGCAATCTCAAAATCTTCAAGCGTATCAACTGACATACCGACTCTGCCTACTTCGCCAAGTGAACGTGGATCATCCGAGTCAAGCCCGCATTGTGTTGGCAAATCAAATGCTACATTCAATCCGTTTTGTCCGTTTCTGATAAGGAATTTAAACCGCTTATTGGTTTCTTCCGGAGAAGCAAAACCCGCGTATTGCCTGATAGTGAACGGTTGTTTACGGTACATTAATGGGTGTATTCCCCTTGTGAATGGATATTTACCCGGTTCTTCCTCATCAATTTCAGGATACCCGATTAATACATCTTCTCTCCGGTAAACGGATTTAACTTCAAACCCGGATTCAAGAATTACATTACCAATGCTTTCAGGGTTTTCATTTTTTAAATTATCCATCTTGCTCTGTTTCTTTCTGTTTAAATCAAAATTACTTCATAGGAAAATGACGTCATGTTTTCATTGCATAATTTTGTCATACTCACTACCAACTCTACCTTTGCGACATAATTTACTTATCATAAATTCAGCGGAATGATTTGCCTGAACAAATATAGCCTCTGATAATTTTACGTTTGTTGATTCCTTAATGCAATCAGATATCGCCCTTCTCGTTGCGCTAATAGATTCATCAGACGTTGAAAAATTTTCAACCGGATTTATTTCAATTTTTCCAATCGGTTTTTCATTTACTTTTCTCAACGGTAACACCGAGTATCCGTTCTGCATAATTTTCCAGGCAATTTTCAATGATGAATCAAGTGTACCGGCATAATCAACCAACCAACCTTTGGAATCCTTTGCCGGCACCTGATTCCCCTCAAGTAACATTTTAATGAGGTGTTTTCTGTCAGAAGATTTTACTTTTCTTAATGCCCAATGACAACCTTCCATACCCGGTACAACAGGTAATGTGACTTCAGGCATAGCAAAGATTGTTTCTTCCGTTGCTATGAGATAGTGGCAGTGCATCATTAGTTCAAGCATTCCTCCCATACAACGTTTGCCATTTACAAATCCGACAGAAATTTCAAATTCATTATATAGCCTGCGTGCAGTCATTGACCAGCTTGTCGCAATTTTAACACCGTCTTCTTTATTTGTTATTGCAGGAAAAAATTCACTTGTGTCCGCACCGACCATTTGTGTTGAAAGGTGAAAGTCGCCAGATAAGATTACACGGTCAATTTTACTTTTCTTTAACCAATCAATAGCTTTATTTAACTCAGCGTCAACATCACTATTATAGCTTTCTCTACTAATGGTAATAATGCCGGCAGAACCATCGTGTTCAGCGTTAACATATAATTGTTGCCATTCAGGCGCTTTCATATTTTTAAATTCACCTGGATACCATTTGGTGTTCAAAGATTCCGGATAAAGTTTTTGAAAAGTCTTAATGGTTTTGATTACATCTTTTCCGCCGGTGTTCCTAATTACGGCTAACAATCCCTTAGTAAACTGAGCGCATAATTCTCCAATTGCATTCATTGATGGAAGATCAGATCTTTTCTCTTTCAGCATAATCGAGGTCATCTGAAACAATGCGCCGAAGATTATTGCCTGCAGCTCTTTTTTCTCTTCTTCATTCAATCTCCAGTTAACAATTGGTCTGAAATGATCCGGCGGATACCAGTTCTGTCCGCTATCTTTTCGTTCGACCAAATCAGTAGTCGGTTTGAACAATTCGCCGTACCGTTTGTTCAGGTGATGAAGACATGACCAAGTGAGAAAATTTGCACCTTTAGCGCCGATTGCATCATGTGCTCTGAATGGATTCGGACCAACTATTTGACGGATATATTTATCAATTTTCCAAAAAGGCATATTTGATTTGTTGTGATACCGGAGAGAAGCTAACATCAATCCACAAAAGAAAACATCAAGCACGAAAGACCAATTGTCTTTTACGGTAACCGGGATTAATCCAAGCGACCAAAGTAGCTGAGTATAAACTGACGGCTGGTCTTCAACTATCTCGAAAAGTTTATTTATCTCATGAGGAAATGCCGGATGTGCAATACTTACACCTAACTGTGACGACGGAAACCCTGAAGTTACTGACCAGATGTGGATTCCCGGAAATGTTTCCTTGAACAACCTGTAATGATTTTTCTTCAAGTCGAGTATTTCAGGAATCGCTTCCAAAAGCAGTTTCGGATTATAGCGGTGTACAGCTTCCGGTATTGATTTCCCGTCATAGCTGATTCTGATTACATTTTTCATTATTCCATTTGCACCGTTTTTTCCGAATGCTCTTATGAGTCCTGCATATTGCCTGCTGATCCCATCAGACGAACCCGGCAGATCCAGCGCAATTATCGGGATATTAAATGGTAAAAGCCTTGATGCGAATTGCATCACTTTTCCTGCCCCTACAATTCCATTAGAACCAGAGATTACCATTGCGCCTCTGTTGTCTTCAGGACCGAAAACTTTTTCCACAAGCTCTTTTGTATTCACAGGTAATTTACCGTTTCTGAAAACATCAATTACTTTACCCAGTCCGATTGTTTCCAGAGTGGACTGCCTCATTGATTTGACCATATCTATATTTGAGGTTTTACTTTTCAAAACTAACATTTAAATACTTAATGAAAATAACATTCCATCATTAATTAACGAGGAAGATTGATGCAATGCCAACGTCACCTGCAGCGCAGCCAAAAACAAGCACATACCCGCCACCAAGATCGACAGCTTCTTCAAGACCTTCAATTATTACTCTGGTTAATGTTGGTCCCTGCGGATGTCCGAAGACGAGAGGACATCCGTTGTTGTTCATTTTCTTCCAATCGTAACCCAGAACTTTCGAAAACACGGCATCGTTGACAGCAAACGGATTGTGATCTTTTACGACTACAAAATCCTTCATTGAAATCCCGGTTTTAGAGAGAATTTTCTTAACTGCCATTGCAGGTGCTTCAGGCATACAGGATAAGCTGACCCTCACCTCAGCTTTGGCTACGAACGAAATATTTATTTCCGGTTTCCTGCTGATTTGTTTTGCCGCGCTTTTTGATGAAACTAATAGCGTTGCCATGCCGTCTGCTGCGTGAGTTTGCGTTCCGCTTGTTACACAAGTATCAAGTTCACGCATTGATCTCAGCGCAGAGAGTGAAAACTTTTTAACTCCGGTATCTTCATCTATCATTCCGATTGATTTCCCCTGCACATTCAGAATCTCTAGTGGTACAGCAACCTTTTCGAGAAATCCTGATTGTTTTCCTGTGAAATACTGATCATACCGGAACGCTGCCAATTCATCAACTTCACCTTTGGTAATACCATATTTCCTCGCTACAACACCGGCAGTTGTAATCATTGCGTTTCCTGTTGCAGGATCGAATCCGAAATTATCCCAGACATCGCTGATAACCTCTGTACGTCTATAAGACCGCCGTTCGGGAAAGACACCTACCGGCGAGTCGCTCGTACGATCAAAGGTTAAAACACCGACAGTGTTACTAGAACCGGATTGTACCTGTGCTGCTGCGAGGATGACTGCCTGCAGTCCGGTTGCGCATGCCTGTTCCATCTGAAATCCGGGAACACGTTTACCCATGCAACTTGCAACAACGGTAGCATTCCAGAATTTCCAATGCCAGGGCACTGTTGAACCGATTATCAGATAGTCGAGCTGATTAATCGGAGTATTTCTTAGTGATAGAATTTTCGCCATGGATTCTCCCGCAAACTGACCGATGTTAACCTCCGCAAGGGGTGAAGTTTGCCAGGCAGGGAAATAACTGCATCCCCACGTACCGTATGGAATTCTTGCTTCCGGGAAAATTAATTGTGTCTTTGCCATATTTTCAAATTTTCTTTAGTGCCGTTTATTATTTTACAAGGATTGTATAAACCTTATTACGGTTTCAATATTTGTTCCGGTAGGAAACGCTTTCAGTGCACCGAGTTTTTCAAGCGATTCAACATCTTCAGTTGGTATATTGCCACCGACAATCCATTGGATATTTAAGTTTCGTTCAGTCATTACATGACTTATCCTCTCACATAATATCCGGTGCGTTCCCGATAAAATGGAGAGTCCGATCAAATCCGCGTTTTCATCAACTGCCTGTTGCACAATATTTTCAATAGATTTTCGCAAACCGGTATATACAACATCAACACCGGAATTTTTCAATGCGTGGGCTAAAACTTTAACGCCTACATCGTGACCGTCTAATCCTGGTTTTGCCAAGAGTACTTTCATAAGATAAAATAATATTTCAAAATACAGATTATAGTCCGAGTTCTTTAGCAATATTGATTTTAAGAATTTCAGAAGTTCCGCCACCAATCAGCGTGAACCGGGAATCGCGCAAATATCTCTCTAAATTATATTCCGTAGCGTAACCGTACGATGCAAGAACTCTACTTGCTTCATCACAGATCCTGACGGCACATTCAGATGCGTATAATTTAGCTATCATTGATTCCTTTTGCCTCGGTAAATCGAGGTCGCTTAATCGCGCTGCATTTATCATATAAAGTTTCGCGGTTTCAAGTTGAACTGACATCTCAGCAAATTTTGTTTGGATTGACTGAAATTTCCCTATTGGTTTTCCGAACTGAACTCTTGTCTTTGCATATTCAACAGCTTCATTGAACGCCGCCGTCGCCACGCCTATAGCAAGCGCTGCGGTCATTATTCTTATCTCAGCCAGAATTTCACGCAAACATTTTGTTCCTTCTCCCGGGTTTCCGAGGAGATAATTTTTCGGCAATTGCACCTCTTGAAAACTCACTTCGCTTGTAAGTGATCCACGGACACCGAGCTTTTCAATATTTTTTCCGATGATAACTCCCTCAGTATTTCGAGGTACAAAAAATATTGATAGTTGGCCACTGTTGTCAGTTTTTGCGAACACTGTAAAGAAATCTGCAACCGGAGCTGAAGTAACCCATGTTTTTTGTCCAGTCAGCGTAAAACCGTTTTCAGTTATTTTTGCGGTTGTTGTCATTGACATTAAATCACTTCCAGAATTTGGTTCAGTCATACAAATTGCGCCGATCAACTCCCCTTTAAGTGCTGGCAAGAAATAATTTTCAAAGATTGATTTATCCCCGAAACGATAGAGAAAATGAGTTCCCATTAGCGATTGCATTGTACATACTGCTGCCAGAGAAAGCGATCCACGAGCAAGCTCTGTCACGGCAAGCGAATATGAAATTACATCTGAACCACTTCCTCCAACAATTTCCGGATATCTCATTCCGAAAAAGCCCATATCTCCAATCCGCCTGAACAATTCCAAAGGAAATTTATTTTCGGTATCAATCTTTGATGCAACTGGTGCAATATGTTTATCGGAAAATTCTTTAAACATTTGTTGAACCTGCTGCTGTATTTCATTTAGTTCGTACATCTCATTCCGGAATTACTGCGGTGGCTTCAATTTCAATCACTGCCGGATGGTCGAGCAGATCAGATACAAATATCATGCTCATACACGGGTAATGATTTCCCATTATTGATTTCCATATTGTACCAATATCCTTCCGGGCTTTAAGATACTGCTCTTTGTCTTTACAAAAGCAGGTCATTCTGCAGATATGTTCAGGTTTTCCACCGGCAGCTTCTACAATAGCAATGATATTTTTCAATGCTTGCTCAAACTGAGGGACCAATTTATCGCTTTCAAAAATTTCCTTCTCGTTCCAACCAACCTGACCGGCGAGAAACAGTGTTCTCCCATTAGTTGCAATGATACCATTGCTGTATCCTTTCGACTTTTGCCATCCTTCGGGTAAAATAATTTTATGTTCCATTGCAAAATCCGGTTAATAACTTTTTAATCCGTAAACTTTTTTTGCGCAATTTTCAGATACAACGCCATTTTGAACATCTTGCATAACCTTCTTTCGGTTTCTTTTCTTCGGGTTACCGTAACCACCGCCACCACCAGCAATTTGATAATAAACCGTACCATCAGGAATATCGCTGACAATATCTTTGCTCAGGGGTATCAGGTATTTCCTTCCTTTATGCTTTTGTGGAAACCGGAGTTCGATTTTATTCAGCACGCTACCTTTTCCGCCAAAAAGTCCGTAAGTAGGTTCAACATCTCCGTCACCGAAAACTACCATAGTAGTATCATTTCCTCTAAGCAGAATTTCTGTTACGGTACCAAGTCCGCCACGCCATTCGCCTGCTCCCCCTGAATCACAGAGGTATTCGTGTTGCAGCAATAAATGAGGCGTCTGTTGTTCGAACATTTCATAGTCCTGATCCAATACACCACCTGATGCGTCTATCATACCGATATGGTCATATCCGTCATTTCCCATAATTGCGCCGCTTCCACCTTTCATCCCGAGAAAACATATGTCAACGTATTTTCTTCCGGTACGTTGATGTGTTCCGGTAAAAAGTGAACAAAGCAGATGATTCCAGCCGGCAGTTACTTTTTCCGGTATTGCATTTCCCAAAGCTTTAAAGATTGAATCTGCAATCTGTGGACACAGATGGTTACCGAACGTAGTTGCGGCGGGAAAAGATGCATTTAAAATTGTCCCCTCCGGAACTATATATTCCAATGGTCTTATCATTCCTTCATTATGCGGGATATCAGGATTTACAATTTGCAAAAACGTAAGCGTAATCGCGGAGCATGAAGAAGTATAAGTTCCGTTTACAAACCCTTTAGTTTGTCTGGCAGAACCGGAAAAGTCAAATTTTATATTTTCACCTTTAACGGAAATTTTGGCTTTGATTTGAAACTTGCTGCCTATATTTTTTCCGTCATAATAAACCGTACTTTTACCTTCATACACACCGTTGGGAATATTTCTGATTTCGGCACGCATCATTTTTTCAGTAGAATCAAACAACGCATTTTTGTGTGTATTGAAAACTTCTATTCCGTACCTTTCGACCAGTGCTTTCAATCTCCTTTCGCCAAGAGTACATGCACCAATTTGCGCTTTTATATCTTCCTGAACCATTTGGAGACGTATATTTGCAAAGATAAGGTTCCATACATCTTTTCTGAGTATTCCCCGTTCATAAAGCTTTACTGCCGGGATTCTGATTGCTTCCTGCCAGACTTCGGTAGCATTGGGATTGTATCCACCCTGAACAGCGCCACCTATGTCGGCCTGATGTCCTTTTGCTGCTGACCAGCCGATGAGTTGATTGTTATGGAAAATCGGCTTAAAGATTGCAACGTCATTGTTTTGATTTCCCATTGTGAAAACATCATTGTGAATTATCACATCACCTTCATGGATATCATTACAGTACTGATCGATGATGACCTTACACACCGGACCGAGAGAAAAAGATAATATCGGCAGGTTCTCAGTTTGTTCGAGCATCTGACCTTCGGAATCATATAACCCGGTAACGAAATCTTTTGCTTCGCACAGTATTGGTGACCGGGTGGTTTTCGTGAGTGAAATGCTCATTTCATCCGTGATGGATCTGAACGTTCGTTGAAAAATGCTTATCAGTATTTTATCTATATGACCGGGTTTCATTTTAGTAAATAACCGTTTGGAAAGGAAGATTTATTATAAACAATAAACGATCCGAACTGATCAACAAGACAATTATATAAATTGCTTAAGAAAACCGACGTTGTAATTTTTTCAATTACACACGGTCCTTTTATTGTAGATCCGGTCAAAGGTTTATCACCATCGTAAATCGGAACTTTTTTCATTTTCTTTTCTTCGGGGATATAAATTGATCTATATCCTTTTATCGCATCTTCAAGCATTACTGTTTTTTCTGAACGAAAGGAGAATTTTGGTTTTACGGTTTCACCGATTACTCTCAAACGGAGATTTATCAGTTCCATCGGTGTTTTTTCATCCTGCAATGAATAACCAAACTGTCTGTTGTGTTCTTTATGGAATGCATTGAAAATATTTTCAAGATTGAAATTATCAATATCATCCATTGATACTTTGAGTTGCACTTCATGATATTGACCTATATACCTCATATCTAGTTCGGGTTGAAAAGATACTTTACTCTCATGAACCCCTTCGTGGACAGTAAGCGATTCGAAACCCTCTTTCTTCATTTCTTTGAACAGGCTTTGGAACTTGATTTTATCAATTTGTTCAAATGAAGTAAAATATGATCTTATATAGTCGTGTTTAAGATTACCGAGGAGCATTCCGGCGGCACAGAAGATAGATGCAACGTTTGGAACGATGAACAGAGGGATTTCAAGTTCTTTGCAAATTTCTCCCGCATGTATAGAACCAGCACCACCGGCTACAATAAACAAAAACTCCCTCGGATCATAACCTCGTTCTACGGATATCTGTCTGACACCTTGCGCCATATTGCTATTAATTATTCTATACATTCCGGCTGCGGTTTCAATTACAGATAGTCCGAGTTTGGATGCAAGTTTGTTTTCAATTGATTTTTCCGCGAGGCTGTAACTGAGTTTAAGTTTTCCACCGGCAAAGAAATCTTTATTGAGATAACCTAGAATTAAATCGGAATCGGTACAGGTCGGTTCATTTCCGTTTTTTTGATAACAAACCGGTCCCGGATTTGAGCCTGCACTTTGCGGACCAACCTGAAGTAATCCGCCATCATTGATCCAGCCGATGCTCCCACCACCGGCTCCGATTGTTATAATATCAAGAGAAGGAAGCGCGATCCGGTAACGGTTAATTATTCCCTCCGAACTTGTAGCGCAATTATTACCTGTTACAAGCGATGCGTCAAAACTTGTTCCGCCCATATCAACTGTAATGCAGTTATTGTATCCGAGAAAATTTGCGTAATATACACCTGCGGTAGGAGCAGCTGCCGGTCCGGATAATACTGTAACTGCGGGATTGTGTTTTACTATTTCCGGTGTTACCACGCCACCGTTCGATTGCATTATCAAAAGTGAGCCATTATATTTTAAATCACGAAGTTTACTGTTCAGATTATCTAAATAATTTGAAACGATAGGTCCGACAAATGCGCTTACGACGGTTGTGCTAACCCGTTCATAGAACCGAATGGATGGTAAGACTTCAAACGATGCTATGGTAAATATCCGTGGTAATTGACTCCGGAGATATTCCACCGCGATTTTTTCGTTAATAGAATTTTTATATGAGTTCATAAAACAAATTGCAATTGCCTCTACTTTTTCCGCCTCGATTTTTTTAATAATTGGCAACAATTGTTTTTTATCAGGTTTTGAGAGAATATTACCTTCCGAATCTATTCGCTCATCAACAGTAAACCTCAGATATCTCGGTACAAGCGGAATCACATTTCGATAATGATTATTATATTGTTCTTCTCGGATTCCCCTTCTCATCTCAAGCGCATCGCGAAAACCTCTTGTAGTAATCAATGCTGTCTTAGCGCCTTGTAAGGTGAGGAGCGCGTTCGTTGCTACTGTTGTGCCGTGTACTATTGTGTCAATGCTCTTTATGAATTTATCAAAATCTATTCCCACCGTATCCGAAATTTTATAAAGTCCGTCAACAAATCCAATTGAAGGATCATGAGAAGTAGATAAAATTTTGTGAACAAAGGCATTCCCTTTTTCCGAGACGGCAATGATATCAGTGAAGGTTCCTCCAATGTCTATTCCAACTTTGAAATTCACCGGAAATATTTTTTGAGGTATTTAGTCATTCATTATTTGAAGCAGGTTTAATCCGGCACCAAGATTAAATCTATTTCGTTGATTTATGTGATAAAATGACTTTAATCATATTAAAACCTGTCTTGTAGGTTGTGTGAGGAATAAATAAAACAGGAATTGACATTCGAGAATTTTAAATTCAATTAAAGAAGTAACAGTTCTTACGCATGCAATATTATTGCACAGAGAAAAAGTTATATTTGATTACACGTTCAAATCAGTAACAGCGGATTAAAAAAATACGGGAAGCCATTGACTTCCCGTGATTATAGGTCAACTTTAAAACTTAACAATTCTCCAAAAGTCTTACTTCAGGAATGTTTGTTTATGCTTTAACTTTTTTCTTTCGTTTTTTGAAAAATCTGACAAGAATAAAAATTATTCCAATCAGGATCAGGATAAATGGCCAGATATAGACGAGTCCGATAATAAATGTCAAAAATCCTTCCCATCCTTTTTCCAAAGCGTTAAACAACTTGTCAAAAAAGCCGAACGACGTCCCAGGGGTTTCATAAAACTCAACAATCAGAGTTCCATATCCGATTTGATTTCTGAGATATTTTAATCGCCCCTCAGCGGATTCAATTTCTGTTCTCAACTTACCAATTTCTTCTTCAATAGATAGAATTTCTGCGACAGTTTTTGCCTGGGTCAAAATTTCTTTATAGCGGGCCTCAAGTTCCTTTTTTGTTTTTATCCGGGCTTCAACATCAATAAACTCTTCGGTAACGTCCAGAACTCTAATATTCTTACTGTCGAGCTTATCGGCGCTTTCCGTGATTCGGTTTAACAATAAATCAAAATTTTCTGCAGGAACCCTGATTTGCACCTTGTGGACTATGTTTGACTTGCTGGATTGAATATTATCGCTTGAAATGTAACCGTTGAACTCTTTAACAGCTCCTGAAATGATTTCTTTTGTAGCCCCGGGATCTTTTGTCTCAAACTTTATTGTTCCCTGTTTGATGAGTTTTCGTTCAGTGATGTTAACAGAAGAGACTTCGTTGCCGTCGGTTTGGGTTTCCTTTCTAGTTTTATCAGTTACATTTTGTTCATTTAAAGTACCGGGTTGATTTTGGTATCCTGATAAATTTTCACCATCAGCAATAAAATCCCGGTCAGAATTTTTTGACTCACATGCGGAGAAAATTAAAGACACAAACAAAGCGGATAAAACAATTAAATGTTTCATTGTTGTTGTTTTTGATTTGGAAATTTTTTCATGAAATTTCATGAAGTTTTTTGTTCTTTTACTTCGCAGGCATGACATTTGTTTTGTCCAATGATAAAAATTTTTATTAAGAGAATTTTAGATATAAAAAATCATCAGTCTTTAGAATCAACCTAACTCTAACTAATCAACTGTATTGTTTTTTAACTCTTCAATACAGAAGGAGCTTTTGCTGAACTTTATCCTGAAAAAACTTTCTATAACGGTATTCAAAGCCCGTAAATACAGAAGTAAATTTTTTATAAATGTGTTTTGAAAATATTTTTGAACAAATTGTGCATGAACCCGAAGAAAGCAGCTCCCCAGGCAAGTAACGCTAAATAGATAAAATACTCCGGTATCGGCATCAGGAATTCTAGTTGCATTGCCAATCCTAATTCGTAAGTACAAGCTGTGTACATACCGAGTGGGAAGACAGCACCCCAGTAAAGCGGATCGTATTTGAGCGGAAATTTTTTATAAATGTGCCGCCAAACCGCAAGAATAATGAGCATAGGAATCCACCACGTTCCGGTTGCCCAGTAGAAAATAGTAAATCCTTTTAAGAATGCGAGCGTTGAAAACAGGAAGGGGGCGTGAGGAGTATTAATAATCAGAAGCGATCCGGCGAGTGTGGAAATAGCCATTGCACCCATATTAATCCAATAAGGCGGAGAAAGATCCCCGGGGGAAAATTTGAAAAATGTATAACGATAGAATATCAGTGAGATCATCCAGATATACTGCATCCCGCCCCATAGCCACATGGAAAAAGCAAAAAAATTCATTACCAATCTGTATTCTTCAAAGTGCATTGAGAGTCGAGAGCTAAGTACTGCAAGCGATTGGGTTGAGACTACTGCGAGAAGCCATCCACCGTTTATACCGTCAATGAGTGAAGGTTTTTTTTCCTTAATGGTGAAAGTTGTAAAAATTGTGAACGTAATCAGTAACCATAAAATCACTCCGATTATCCATAAAATAACAGCGATTATATAATCATCATCGAGCAAAATGAATTGAGTCCCAAGCACACAGGTAGCGGCGACGATGGTAAAAAAACCCGGACCAGTGGCGTGATCAAACAGATCGTTCAGAAAATCTCTCCCGTAAAATAATATTCTTAGCGTTACAAATACACATCCGGCAACATAGAAAATGATATTCAACCAAAATAAAAATTCTGGAATAACTGGAAACTTAAGGAATAGTGATGCAATAGAAACAATTCCCGTTGCCATTACAATAGCGAAATAAGACGGTGGCATATTTTTCACCATCTCAAAAAGGTTGAGGGATACCCGTGAAGAGAAAAAAAACGAACTTAGTTTATCAGATTGGGATGAATTATTTTCTGACATTTTTTATAGTTGGATTAGACCAAAGCACCGGTTGTTTTTTGTTTTTTTTCCGAATCCTGTTGAATAATTGCTTTGATTGCAAATCTTTGTAAGATAATACAAACCAGTGCCACGACTGATAGAAAAATCCAGCAGGTTGTCCAAACACCGGTTGTTTTCAAAAGGTATCCGAAAATGATTGGTCCTGCAAATCCGCCCAGTCCGCCGAGAACACCAACAATACCGCCAACCGCGCCAATATTTGTCGGATAATAATCCGCTATATGCTTATATACAGCCGCACTGCCGATTCCCATTAATAACCCTATTATAAAAACTATTCCTGTAAATATCCAAATATTAGCCTGAAAATAAATGTGGGTTGAACCTTTTGCAATAAGTTGACCAACTAAGACCGAATCTCCGACTTTCACCTGTGGTTCATGCCAGAAGTTCGCGTTAGGCAGGAGCAGAAAATCTTCTTTATCCCTATGAATCCCAAAATAAATTTTTGTATCGTGTCGTTCCTGTTCCTGTTGTTGAATTACATATCTGGAATCACCGACCACAATTTCGTTAGCGGTTATTTCTTTTACCACACCAGAATTCTTTGAGATCACACCTTCACCCGGAGCCAATAGTTCCATCCTTGGCGGAAACAGAAATATCAATCCGATTATTGCAGTACCGAAAACCCAAAGTAAAACTGTTCTTGCGCTTGATTTATCCGATAACCACCCACCAAGGCTCCGGATTATTCCTGCCGGAAAACTAAATGCAGTTGCCATAAAACCGGCCATCACGATTGACAGGGAATATACATTTACATAATATGGAATAAGCCATTGGGCGAGCGCAACGAAACTTCCGAAGGTAAAGAAGTAATATAAACCGAACCTCCAAACGCGGATCTCCTTTAATGGCGCAAGTCGTTCCACAAAAGTCTTACTTTGCGTTGGTAATTTATTCTTGGTACCTATCCAATAAATTACTGCCATTAAAATTAACATACCTGCGTATAATTGCGGCAGAGTCCGCCATCCTTCCAGATTCGTGCCATCATTTGTGAGATACTTCAGCGCTGTTGGAGAAAAAAGCGTAGTAAGTGATGCACCGAGAGTACCACTACCGAAAATACCCAATGCTGTGCCCTGCTTTTCTTTTGGAAACCATAAACTTGTATATGCAACTCCTGCTGCAAATGAACTGCCGGCGAGCCCGAACCCGAAACTAAGCAGAAAGAACACAATGTAACTGTTTGCCATCGAAAGGAAAAAAAGAGGTACCGCGCTTAATATTAAAATTGCGGTCATTACATTTTTCCCTCCTAATTTATCGGTGAGAATTCCGATAGGCAATCTTGTAACCGAACCGAAAAGTACCGGAATACCCAATAAAAATCCGATTTCTAAAGGTGACCAGTTGAACAATCCATTGGACACTAAAAAAGTTACTAACACACCGTTTATCATCCAGGCTGCAAACGATAAAATAAATGCAACCGTATTCAATATAAGAATTCTTGTTGCATGTGGATATGAGTCACTGCTCATAGTGTGAATTTTGATTTATATTTAAACCGGGACCAGAAATTTGCCATCAGAAAATTTGTTCACGAAAAACTATAATTTTTTGCCAAATCATTCCGGTAACTGTTTAATGCAAAAGTTGTTCATTTTATACTACCGTAGAATGATTTTAATCATAAATATTTCTGATTGTAATAGATAAAAATTTTCAATGATAAAATAAAAATTATCGCTTTTAGTTATATATATTGAACAATCGGATAGTAAAGAGCTCACAGGTTAAGTGAATACAGTTAAACTTCAGTTGTTCTGTTATTAACCCGCCCAGGATAAACCTTCAACTTTATCCATAAAATTCTTTAACCTCACCCAACCTGTTTTTCCCGAAGAAGACTTCAAATAATACCAGCTACAGTCCGAATTGGTAAACGGATATTGAATAATTTCTTCTTCACAATGTTCGCGTATGTCCACTTTTATTATTTCAATAGTTTCACCGGGTTCAATTGTTGTGGTTTGACTGTCATCATTTTTCTCAACGTGTAATGTAATTTTTTCAGTAGCTAAAATTTCTTTATCCCAGAAGAGTTCCGGAGTATAACTTTCTTTAACTACCGGTGAGATACTGTCACCCGTCAGTTGAAAATCACCGGTTAACTCCCAAAAGCCCATGTACTGAGGAGCTGTAATATCGTTATTCCCCCAGAATGTAACATCACCAATAGAGGGAATTTCGCCAAGGAATTTAATTTCATCGCCGTTGAATCTGTATATATCGTAATACAGGAAATAAAAAGAAGGAATCCGCACTGCAACTTCAATAAAATTGTCTTCCACATCAAGGTCAACCAAATACAGTTCCGGTATCTCGTCGTAAAGTTCAACCTCTCTTAAAAATTCATGGTTGTTAATTTTCAGAACGTAATTTTGTTGGAGATACCATACGCTGTCGTACAGCTCGAGATTACATGTTAACGTAATTAAATCGGTTTCATCGGAATGTAATTTCCCGGAAATAGTTGTATCTCTTTTAGTTTGAGATAACAAGCTGCCGATGGTTAAAAAGGTTAACAACAATAAAATGGATACTGCTTTTTTCATGATATTTTTTTGATTGTTAAGATAACGAAATTGTTTTAAAATTAGTGTTTATTATTTCAAAAGAGATTGAATTATGTTTTACAGAAGCGCAGAAGTTGAATATGCTTTTTTTCCTGAAAGATTAAATTATTTAGAGGTAAACCGGAAGACTTATTAATCCGAACGGATGAAATTACAACTTTGTTTTTTAATCGGATATCACATGAATATAAAAACTTCCGATAGTCGTTAAACGTAATTTTTTTATCCCTGTTTTTCGTCAGGGGTTAATAGATACTTTCAATATCTCGGGTATAGTCTTCTTCGGGATTTTCGAATTTAACTTTCCTCCTGTAGTTAGGAATAAACAGAGAGAACAAAAAAATCACGTAACTAAGATACCAAACATACATACCGCTACCGGCCGTTACCGTTACCATCCTGCCGGTTTCATCAGTTATCATTTGTGTTATTGTAAAAGCAGGAAATGCAGTTATAAGCACGATAACCATCAGTGGTATTGCAATATACGTTGTCAATTTAAATAATCCGAATGGAATGGAAAGGAAATATACGAAATTTGTAAGATAAGGTAACGTGTAGATTATACCCATTGAAAATGAAAACCATCCCATGAAGAGACAGGAGAATCCGCTGTACGATACAGTTTCAGAAATTCCGACGAATACCGGAAGTAAAAGAGATATGAGATACAACAAAACGGATAGCGCAATGAATCCGAGTTTAAAACCAAACATCAATTTTATAAAAATTTTTGAATTTCAATTATAGTCATCAGAACACACATTCAAAACTCAAAAAAATAAATTTTATTCATTTAAATAATCTCTGAATGAAAATTAATTCACCGGGGAATACCGTAATCATCACAATTATAATTTTTCTGATTTCCGCAATAATTCTTCGTGCTCAGGATTCTTATCAGACACCGCCGTCAGAGATAGTGGAGATTCTGGAAGCTGAACTTGCCCCTCAGATATCAATAAGCCCTGATGGAAAAACAATTGCATTGCTTAAACGTCGCGACTTTCCGCCGATTTCCGATCTTGCTCAACCCGAGCTCAGGTTAGCAGGCTTGAGAATTAATCCGCAAAAACATTCATCAAGCAGGTCAAGGTATAACACAGGGATTTCATTACTTAATTTTGAAACAGGTGAAACCGTTGAAGTTAAAGGATTGCCGGAGGATTTGAGAATCTCAAATGTCAACTGGTCGCCTGATTCACGATTCATTTCGTTTTTGCTCCAGGCGGAAGAAGGTTTTTATTTGTGGATCATTGATATCAGAATATCAACCGCCAGAGAACTATCATCAAGGCAGGTGAATGATATTATAGGCTCAACACCTGCCTGGCATCCTGATAGTAAATCGCTTCTCGTTTCATTTGTAAAAAACACTGGTAAACCTGTACCGTTAATTGATGTAATACCCGATGGTCCGGTAATTCAGGAGAATTTGGGAAAAGTAGCTCCATCTCGGACTTATCAGGATTTATTGAAAAATAATCACGACATTGACCTTTTCGATAGCTATTGCACATCCGAATTATACATAATTGACCTTCATGGAAACGAAAAATTTACAGGTCTTAGTGGAATATTTCGAAAGAGCGACTTTTCTCCTAACGGTAATTATATTTTAATCGAGCAGATTATAAAACCGTATTCTTTTCTGGTTCCATGGTACGACTTTCCGTATGAAGCATACGTTTCCGATATTAACGGGAAGAAAGTTTATTCAATTGCTACCGTACCTTCGGGCGAAAATGTTCCGATTGCATTCGGGTCAGTTGTAAAAGGTCCGAGGGAGTTTGAATGGCGGCAAGATACTCCTGCAACCTTATATTGGCTGGTTGCGCAGGATGAAGGGGATGCATCAAAAGAAGTACCGGTACGCGATAAAATGTTTTCACTCGAAGAACCGTTTAGTGATTCGCCGAAAGAAATTGCTGAGTTTGTAAACAGGTTTTCAAGAATTTTTTGGGGAGACAGGCGCAGGGCAATTGCAACAGATTTCAGGTGGCAGACAAGGAACACCAAAGTTTATTTAATTAATCCGGAAAGCACTGAACAGCGAATTTTATTTGACCGGTCTTCGGAAAACAGATACAACAATCCCGGTTTGCCGGTAATTCAGAAAAATATTAACGGGACTTCAACGCTGAGGTTTGTAAACAATGGTGAATCTATATACCTTACTGATATCGGTGCTTCACCGGAAGGGAATAAACCTTTTCTTGATGAATTCAATCTCTCAACCGGAAAAGTGAAGCGACTGTTCATGTCTGAAGCGCCATACTTTGAGCGACCAATTGCAGTGTACAATAATGGATTTTTCACTTTGAAAGAATCGGTTACAACTCCACCTAATTTATACTTCCGAAGTTTTAACCTTGGTACCAGAGCTCTGACAAATTTTAAAAATCCGTATCCGCAACTTGAAAACGTGAAACGTGAATTAATAAGTTACAAACGGAAAGATGGAATAAACCTTACGGCAACACTATACTTACCGCCCGGATACAATCCCGGGGATTCATTACTTCCGGTTTTAATGTGGGCTTATCCGCAGGAATTTTTAAGTTCTGCTGCAGCCTCACAGGTGCGGGATTCGCCGTATCAGTTTTCGAGGATTTATTCCGGTTCGCCAATCTTTTGGGTTTTACGCGGATTCGCAGTTCTTGATGACCCTACCATGCCGGTAGTTGGTGAAGAGCCAAACAATTCATTTGTTGAACAGCTTGTAATGAGTGCTGAAGCAGCGATTGACGAACTTGTTCGACGTAAGATTGCCGATACTAACCGCATTGCTATTGGCGGACATTCCTATGGAGCATTTATGACAGCAAATCTTTTGGCGCATTCAGATTTGTTCGCAGCCGGAATTGCAAGGAGCGGAGCTTATAACCGAACACTTACACCGTTTGGTTTTCAGTCCGAGCAGCGAACTTTTTGGGAGGCACCTGAAGTTTATATGAGAATGTCACCTTTTACATACGCAAATAAAATAAATGAACCGCTATTGCTCATTCACGGAATCGCTGATAATAATTCCGGAACGTTTCCAATGCAAAGCGAAAGAATGTATAATGCAATTAAAGGTCATGGAGGAATCGCACGGTTAGTAATGTTGCCATTCGAAAGCCATGGCTACGTATCAAAGGAATCTGTTTACCATGCACTTTGGGAAACCGATGTCTGGCTGGAACGATGGGTTAAAAATAAAAATGTAAAATGAAAGTTTGTAAAAAATGTATTATTGTTTGTTTTTCAGTTGCAATATTAACCTTGTTCTCATCCTGCTCAAATGAAGTTTCGCGTGAAGAATTTATTTCAGATTTTTTCAGCAATCAACGGGAGTTTGAGATAGTTGCAAGCCAGTTTCTCAATCAGGATAATATTATAGGATTAACGGTCGGAAACGGAGAAAATCTATGTAATGAACTTAACTCATGGCGCAGTTGTCCTGACTACAACAACGAATGGGAGATGTGGAGCGTTAAAGAAAACAGGGTAATTCGTGTTCCTGATTTTAAATATGTCCTCCTGAACGAAAATATTCCGGAGGATAGGTATGCTTATTTTTCCGACTTTTTGAAATCACAGTCATTCCGTTCAATCAGAAAATATCCCGGCGGATGGGTTGAATTCGAAAGCGATAAAATGGGGGTTAGGTTTAACAGTTCGCCGAATGTAAGTTTTCCTGACGGATTGAAATTTAACTTCGTTAAAAGGATAAACACTAACTGGTTTTTTTACGAAAAAGTTGTTCAGGAATAGAAATAAATAACAGTAGAAAACACTAAATGAATTGTTTACATGTGAGCAACCTTTCCGTTTTATCATAGAATAAACTTTTGCAATTGATTAGCTTTGTTACCGATAACACTTCAAAAACAGTCAAACAGAAATTGAACAATCCCAGACAAATTGTAGCTCTTGGTGGCGGTATGTTTTCAATGGAACCGGAAAACGGTATTCTTGATAAATATATTCTGAATCTTGTTAAAAAGCCTCAACCAAAAATTTGTTTTCTCGGTACAGCAAGTAATGATGGTAAAGAATACATTGAGATGTTTTATAAATTTTTCCAGAAGCAACAATGTATTCCAACCCACCTTGCACTGACAGACCCACCGAAAGATCTTGAAGATTTTATTTTAAGCCAGGATATAATTCACGTTGGTGGCGGGAAAACAAAACTTATTATTCAGAAATGGAAAAGATCCGGTCTCGATAAAATTATGCGAAAAGCTTATGACAGAGGAATTATTCTTACCGGTATGAGCGCTGGTGCGATTTGTTGGTTCGAAGACGGGTTTGTAAGCGGACCAAATGATTCAATTAAAAAGTTACAATGCCTCGGATTTTTAGAGGGGAGTTTTTGCCCTCATTACGAAGACCGTGAAAAACTACGTGAGGCTTATCACGGTGCAATAATGAAAAAAACAATTAAAGAAGGTTACGGGGTTGAAGATGGAGCAGCATTACACTTTGTAAACGAAGAACTTTTGCGCGTAGTAACATCTCGGGTGAATGCACGCGCTTTTAAAGTAACTCCATTAAAAGTTGATGTTAACGAAACTGTTTATGAATCTGTTTATCTAGGTGACGAAGGGATGGCAAAAAGAGTTATTGATGAGGATATAAAAAAACGCGGGAACATAAAATTAGTTCAGTCTTTTATCGAATCGATAAATTCTCACAAAGTTTCCGATATTGTAAAACATCTTACCGATGATCACTTGTTCCGTGATTCGATTGGTATTAATGTAACCGGAATTGAAGACATGCAGGAAGCGTGGGAAAGTTGTTTCATGTTGTTCCCGGATTATAGTATTTCACCTGAGAATATTATCTGTTCAGGTGATGAAATAGCAATTTTTGGTATTGCAAGTGGAACAGTATTTATTGGAAACCGCGTAAATGATGAAAACCACTGGAAAGTTCCTGCGTCGTGGAGAGCGTTAATCAGAGGAGATAAAATTGCTGAATGGTGCGTTTATGCAGACATTGAACCAATCAGAAATATCCGTGAGAGACTGAGTGAAACCAATGGTGAAGCGGTAAAAACCGAAACGGAAATTAGTTGATACATATAATACCTGAGGCATTTATTAAACTTATTTCTTAAAATTTTTAATCCTAAAAAAACACAGGATCGAAATGAATAAAGTTGTCAAAATTTATATCGGAGTGAATAAATGTTAAAGACAATTTTGATAGACATGGACGGAGTAATTGCGGATTTCGAAAAGGAATTTCTCAGACGATGGAAAAAATTTCATCCCGATAAACCCGCAGTGGAATATCCGGATCGGCGCGGCTTCTGGCTTATAAACCAATATCCAGAAGAGTTTCATGAGTATGTAAAAGAGATATACTTATCGCCCGGCTTTTATGAAAATCTTCCTCCAATCGAAGGTGCAATTGAAGCGCTTAGAGAAATGGAAAATATTTCAGAATACAATTTTTTCATCTGTACAGCGCCTATGTTACCAAAGTTTGAAAATTGTGTTCTTGAAAAATATTATTGGGTGAAGCGATATCTCGGCGATGAGTGGATTAAACGTTTGATCGTAACCGGAGATAAAACTCTGGTTGCCGGTGATATTCTAATTGATGATAAAACGAAAATCAAAGGGAAAATAACCCCCTCGTGGGAGCACGTCGTTTACGATCATCCGTATAACCGCGATTCGGATTCAGCTCGCAGGCTTACATGGAAAAACTGGCGTGAAGTCCTCATGATATGATCCTGCTGATTGATATGGATGACGTAATTACCGATTTTGAAGGTGAATTCATTGAGAAGTGGAAGCTTTGTTATCCTGATAAGCCATACGTGAAAAGTGGGGATAGACGCGGGTTTTCAATAATCAGGCAATATCCTGAGGAATTTCATGGTTTTGTAAAACGAATTTATCATGATAGAAATTTCTGCAGGAATTTACCGCCCGTCGATGGAAGTATTGAAGCATTGAGGGAAATTCAAACAATGCCCGGAATTGATGCGTTTATTTGTTCATCTCCACTTTTTCCAAATTTTACCAACAGTACACTCGATAAATTTATCCGGGTTAAAAATCACCTCGGTGAATCATGGGTAAACCGATTGATTCTCACCTACGATAAAACTGTTATTACAGGTGACTTTCTGATTGATGATAACCCGGATATAATTGGAAGTTCAACTCCGAATTGGGAACATATTGTCTATGACCAACCGTACAATCGTAATTCAAAAACAGTAAAACGGCTTACATGGAAAAACTGGAAAAAAGTACTTTCGGTTTAGTAACGTTTCTGTTATTCCTCTTACTTTGTTTATTTACAAAGAATTGTTTCGCTCAGTTCGAAGAAATATACTACGCGCAGGATATGCGCAATACTGCAAAGTTATTTTCATTGCTTGCGGAGTCTCAGAACAATGAGGAAACAAAAAGAATACTGATTGCAATAGCCAATTCAGGTGATTCGACACATTCCGTAAAAGTTATTGAATACCTTAATCAGGAATTATCCGGGGAGGTTTATTCAGCCGGTGTTTTTGCTCTCGGGAAATTTGGCGGTGAAGAAGCAGTTTCGTTCCTTGAACAATCTTTGTTAACAGAAGGAAACCCATCAGTAAAAAAACAAATTCTGTATGCGCTAGGTCGTTCGGGAGATGAAGAATCACTGAAGATTGTTTTAAACAATCCCTACCCGGAAGATGAGTTATTAGAGAGCGCTTTCTATGCCATTGGTCTTTTGGGCGCAAGGGGAATCAGCAGTATCGAAACATCAAAATTCGTCAGGAACAATTTTGGTTTGTCAGGGACAACCGGTGTGAGGAGATCTCTTGCTTATGCATTGATGAGAACTAATGATAGGCAGGTTCTTGCAGAAGTACGCAGTGTTTTGTTGCAATTGATAAACGATCCGGATTTAATTACCCGGATGTGGGCTTATCCGTCAATTGGGAAAATTTCGGATAGTGAAATTCTGGAATTAGTAACAGCATCTTATTTTAAAGAAAATGACTGGCGATTGAAGGTTAACATTCTTAATTCGCTTGGAGATTTTAAAATTTCCGACGAGAATAGTTCGTTGGAAAAAATTTTGTCGGTTGTAAAGAGTTCTTTAGTTGACAAAAATGAACACATTACTGTATCAGGAATTAAATTGCTTGGCAAACTATCCGGAAAATATTCAGGTTTTGATATCGAAATAATTGAAAAAATTCGGGACGATTTAAATTCTCTTCTTCTGCCAATGTTGCTCAATGAAGGTAGTTCAATAAATGTGAAGATTGAAACGGCAAATTCACTATCACTGATAAATGGTTTTAATTCATTCGGTACACTTTCGGGAGAATTTCAGCGTACAAAGGATTACAGATTAAAAGCCGGAATATTAAGGGCAATCGGAAATTTTTCCAATAGTGAAATATTTGATACAGTAAGGTCAATTGTTTCAACCGAAGTAAAAAGATACAATGTTTTAAACCCGGATTCTTCGGGAGCATTAATTCCAAGCAAGGAACTTGCAACTATGTATGGTGGATTTGTTGATATGATGTCAGGAGTTTTAAGTAATACAGAAAATGATTCAATGTTAAATATTTTACGGTTAATCTTTTCTGAATTTGCTTCTTCGCAAGATCCTTATATTACAGGCGTTGCATTAACTGAACTTACGTCGGAAAAATTTTCACGGTATCGGGATGAAACTTCTCTGATTCTGACTTTCGATGTAAACGACTTAGATGAAAGAACAGATAAAGATGTATTGATAATGTTCATCCAAACCTTTGGCGAACTTGGTTCAGAAAACGCTATTGAAGTTTTGCGCAAGTTGGCATTATCGGATGATCCCGAGATTTCGAAAGCCGCAGTAGATGCTTTAAATAAGATAAGTCCCGGTTCGTTTGTATTCAATAATACCCGTTTTAAATACCAGGAGAAAAATCTTGATTTGATTCATAAGTTTAAATTTGCAGAAATTGAAACCACTAAAGGAAAAATCATAATTGAACTTAATCTGGTTGAAGCTCCGTTTACAGTGCTCAATTTTATTGAACTTTCACAAAAAGGATTTTACAACGGTGTGAAGTTTCACCGGGTAGTTCCAAACTTCGTAATACAGACCGGCGATCCAAAAGGGAACGGATACGGTGGTCCGGGATATAGTATCAGGAGCGAATTTTCAATGTTGGAGTTTAACGAAGGGATTGTAGGTATGGCATCGTCGGGAAAAGATACGGAGGGTTCACAATTTTTCATAACACATTCACCTCAGCCTCACCTAAATACCCGATATACCATATTCGGGGAAGTAATTTCGGGAATGGATGTAGTTAATTCTATTTATCCCAATGATGAAATTATAACAATAAATTTAAAATAACACTAAAGTGTTTCTTTGTATTCATGTGGAATTGAATTAAACCATATCTCAACAGAGGTTGTCAAAGTTATGAAATTAAAATAAAGTAGCCATGATAAACAAAACTTTTGTTACCGCAAGTTTGATTTTACTTGTAAGTTTATTCACAACCGATGCAGCATTTTCCCAAAGGCACAGGGGTGACCGCTGGTCAGACAAAACACCTGAAGAGAGAGCAACGCAACGCGTCGAAAGGATGAAACAAAATCTGGATTTATCTGAAACTCAAGCATCTCAAATTTACGATATATTGTTGCCGCATTTCAGAGAGGTGGAAGCGAAAAGAAATGAAATGAAAACAGAGCGCGATAAACGCAGGGATGAAATGAAATCGAAGAGGGAAGAACTGAAAACAAAAATTGACGCGGTGTTGACAGACGAGCAAAAAGATAAAATTGAGAAATTGCGATCGGAAAAAATGAACAAGGAGAGGAACAGGATGGACAGAAAACATAGAATGCGAGACTGGTGATAGTTCAGTTATCCTATCAAGCCCGGTCGTTATGCCGGGCTTTTTTATTTCATATATGATTTTTATCTTATAAAAAAAATATGAAAGCGATATTAATTTTTTTATTTTTTATAATGACGGGATTCATCACTGAAAATTTATTTGCGCAGCAAGTTTACGTTACTGAATGGAAATCCGAAGCGGATAAAAAGATTTATGTAACTGAATGGAAATCAGAGGCGGATATGATTGTGTATATTACCGAGTGGAAGTCTGAGGCAAAACCTGAATCGGGTATTTGGTACTTCACCGAATGGAAATCCGAAGCCGATTGGAAAATATATTTCACACAGTGGAAATCTGAAGCTGACATTAAAATATATTATACAAACTGGAAATCCGAAGCCGGATGGAAAGATTAACTATTTTACCCAATATTTTTTCATTTAAACTAATCTCACTTCTTCCTAATCTGTGGAAAACTTAAATTCATGCTAAGCAAAAAATTACAAAATGAATTAAACGCCCAGATTAATCTGGAATTTTTCTCCGAGTATTCTTATTTATCTATGACTGCATATTTTGAGTCAATTAATCTTGATGGTTTTTCAAACTTCTTCAGAGTACAAGCAAGCGAAGAGCACTTCCACGCGATGAAAATTTTTGATTTCATAAATACGATTGGTGGAAAAGTTAATCTTGAAACTATAAACAAACCGGTTGTCGAATTCGATTCAATTCTCAATGTTTTTGAGACGGCACTTGCCCAGGAAAACAGAGTGTCCGAATCAATTAACCATCTGATGGATACGGCGATACAGGAAAATAATCATGCGGTTATCAGTTTCCTGAAATGGTACGTTGATGAGCAGGTAGAAGAGATTGATTTATTTACCAACCTTATTGCAAAATTAAAATTAATAAATAACGACGGGAACGGAATTTTACTGATGAACAGTGAACTCGCAAAGCGAAAAGCTGCACCGGAGATTACAAATACAAGTTCAGAATAAAATCGTTCAACCCTTTTTCAGGCAGATGAAATCTTGTCTGTCTCTTTAACGGACAAAACTAACTTTGAAAGAAACCGAACATCTTGAAATTACCGGCTTGGGCGGTATAACGCCCGCAATGCAGTTTAACCGCAGGGATATTACAAATGAAAAACTTACTGAATTATATAAAGCAATCCTTTTACCGCGGTTAATTGAGGAAAAAATGTTGCTCATGCTTCGGCTTGGAAAAATAAGTAAATGGTTTTCCGGTATCGGTCAGGAAGCAATATCAGTTGGAGTTGCAAAAGCTCTTTATGATGATGAATACATACTACCGATGCATAGAAATTTGGGAGTGTTTACCTCGCGTGGTATGCCGTTGGACCGCTTGTTTATGCAATTGCAGGGGAAATATAACGGGTATTCAAAAGCGCGTGAAAGGTCATTCCATTTCGGCTCGAAGGATCATCACATAGTCGGGATGATTTCTCACCTTGGTCCCCAAATGGGAATTGCAGACGGTATTGCGCTTGCGTGTAAACTTAAACAGGAGGAAAAAGTTACTGTAGTTTTTACAGGTGATGGTGGAACGAGCGAAGGCGATTTTCACGAAGCTGTAAATGTTGCCGCGGTCTGGGATTTGCCGGTGATTTTTTTAATAGAAAACAACGGATACGGGCTGTCAACACCAACGGTTGAACAATACAGATGTAAACACTTATTCCAAAAGGCGGAAGGTTATGGTATAGAAGGTTATCTGATTGATGGCAACAATTTATTAGAGGTATATAATACTGTTACCAATCTTGCGGACTCAATAAGGAAAAATCCAAGACCGGTTATATTGGAGTGTTTAACTTTCAGGATGCGTGGTCACGAAGAGGCTTCAGGTGTTAAATATGTTCCAAAGGAATTATTTGAACTCTGGGGGAAAAAAGATCCGTTAATAAACTATGAATCATTTCTCACAGAAGCGGGAGTACTTTCACAAGGCACCATCTTTGATTTGAGAAATGAATACAAGAAAAAAATTGATGATGCAGTTGATATAGCATTCAGTCAACCACCGGTAGAACCTGATGATGAACACGAATTGAATGATGTACATTCTGATTACAAACAAAAAATTACAATTGCTATTAGCAATGCTAAATCAGAAAAGAGATTTATAGATGCAATTTCCGACGGTCTGAGATTAGGGATGAGAAAGTATGAAAATATGGTTATCATGGGGCAGGATATTGCTGAATATGGTGGAGTTTTTAAAATTACCGAAGGATTTTCGGCTGAATTTGGAAAGCAACGTGTTCGTAATACTCCGCTGTGCGAATCAGCTATTATTAACGCATCATTAGGTCTTTCGATAAAGGGTATTAAGTCGGTAGTTGAAATGCAATTTGCTGATTTTGTTACGTGCGGATTTAATGCAATTGTCAATAACCTTGCAAAGATCCATTACCGTTGGGGACAGAATGCGGATGTAGTTATCAGGATGCCCGCCGGAGCCGGAGTCGGAGCTGGTCCGTTTCACTCACAATCTAATGAATCATGGTTTTTTCATACACCCGGTTTGAAAATCTTTTATCCATCCACGCCATACGATGCCAAAGGGATGATGCTCGCAGCGCTGGAAGATCCCGACCCGGTTATGTTCTTTGAACACAAAGCACTTTACAGGAGGTTGAAAGATGTTATTCCCGATGAATATTATACAGTTGAAACCGGAAAGGCGAGAATGGTTTCAGAAGGAAATGACGTTACGATTATAACTTACGGACTTGGGGTTATCTGGGCTGTTGAGTGTGCGAAGGAATTTCCGAATGTATCCTTTGATATTATTGACTTGAGGACTCTTTTACCTTTCGATAAAGGAACTATTCTTAATTCAGTTTCAAAAACCGGTAAAATAATTGTACTCCACGAAGATTGTATTACTGGTGGCATCGGCGCAGAAATTTCCGCATTTATCACAGAAAACCTTTTTGAAAAACTTGACGCTCCGGTGATGAGAGCAGGAGGACTTGATACGCCTGTTCCATTTGCAGTTGAACTTGAACAAAACTTCTTCCCAATTAAAAGATTTAAAGAAAAATTAGGTCAGTTAATTAATTATTAAAAGTGCTTATTTGTTTTAAATGGGCTACTTTCACGTCTGGATTGTTTATATTCTGGGTTTTGCTTGAAACCTTACTTTTCAGGTTTGGGATACTAACTTTTAAGGACAACGACTTTTCTTTTTATCCGGTTATTTTGGGATTATCTTTTCCATTCATGTATTACGGTATTAAAGAAATACGACGATTCAATGATTACAGGTTACTTTCTTTTAAAGAAGGGGTGAAGTACGGTCTTATTATCACATTTTTTGTATCCTCACTCACAAGTGTTTTCATATATTACTATTACAAATATATTCACAAGTTTTTAAATGGTGTCGAGTTTTTAATCACAAGTGAATTTTACTATAACCCGTTCGTTCAGTCATTTTATCAGTTTACTTATTCGCTTTTTGCCGGTCTCGTGGCCCTCACGGTTTCATCGGTTATTTTGGTAAATTCTCCAAAAATTGAACAGTATTAATCATAACCTTTATTTTAAAGGTTTGTAATATTAAGTTAGTTGGATAACATGAATCCATCAGGTTACAAGGTACTTGTAGTAGAAGATAACTTCATCAATCAAAAACTGATCGAGAAGTTGCTTTTGAAGAAAGGATTTAAAGTATTCGTCAGCTCAAACGGGAAGCAGGCGATGGAGCTTTACCATAAGGAGAAATTTGACTTAATTCTGATGGATATTCAAATGCCGTTAATGGATGGATTTGAGGCGACGATTGAAATAAGGCGACTCGAGGAATCCAAATCTTTTAAAACACCCATCATCGCCGTTACTGCATTTGCAATGGAAACCGACCGTGTGAAGTGTTTTGAAATGGGGATGGATGACTATCTCCCTAAACCGTTTACAAAAGAGGAATTCTACAAAGTCATCGAAAGAAACCTACCGTCAGACAAGTGAATTTATATTGTTTGATTTTGTTCTTACCTGAAAATAGCCATAATGTTAAAATATTTATTTATTCCGGTTACAATTTTTTCTCTCTTTCTTTTTTCATGTAATACTGAGTCAAAGGGTCATTTTTACGAAACTGACTTTTCAAAATTTTTCGGGGAGTTTGATGGCGCATTTGTTTTATATGATTACAACAACAAATATTACATTGAACATAATTCAAAGAAATGTTCAACCAGATATTCACCATGCTCGACTTTTAAAATTCCGAATACTCTAATTGCATTACAACTTGGGGTGATTAAACCCGATAGCAATTTTTTAAAGTGGGATGGAACAGTGCGAAGTATTGAGGCATGGAACTCTGATCAGACGTTGGAAACTGCTTTTAAAAATTCAACCGTATGGTATTACCAACATCTCGCTAATTTAATAGGTGACGAAAATTACAAACATTTTCTTTCTTCATTTGATTATGGCAACAAGGATATTAGCGGTGGGATAGATAATTTCTGGCTGTATAGTTCGCTTACAATTTCTCCTTTAGAGCAGGTAAAATTCCTTGAGAAGTTATATACTTTTAATTTACCGGTTGATTCGGTTTACATAGAGAAGACGAAGGAACTTTTACTTCAGGAGGAAAACGAATATTACCGTTTCAGCGGAAAGACGGGATCGGGATCGAAAAATGGATTTAACGATATCGGATGGTTCACCGGATCTGTTGAACTTGGCAATAATATTTATATTTTTGCTATACTACTGGAAGGAAAAGATGCGAGTGGTGTAAAAGCCAGGGAAATTTCAAAGCTGATATTAAAGAGTATGCGTATTATCTGAAGTGGATTTATAAATTCAGGTTGTATTGTTATAATTCAAAACATAAGCGAAATGTATGAAGCGAAACTTTACAAATAATCCCAGAATCTTGCTTGCGGTTTCGTACGCAATATTTTGCATGTTGTGTTTATTCTTCTCCGATAAATACCTTATCAGGGGTATTTCAGAAGTAAATCTTTTCTCGGAAGCAGAATTATACCGTAGGCTGTTACTTGTAGTAACAACATCATTCGTGTTTTATTTTCTCGCAGACTATATACTCCGTAGCAGAGAGAAAGCCGAAGACGAAAGATTGCTCTCGGCAAGAAAGCTTTCCGAAGACAAGGTAATTGAGCTTGTTGACAATAAAAATAAAGCCGAATCTGCCAATAAAGCAAAAACAAGGTTTCTAACCAACATGAGTCAGGAAATCCGAACGCCAATGAACGGGATTATCGGAATGACTGACCTTTTATCAATGTCGGAACTCACTGAAGAGCAGCAAGAATACGTTGATATAATAAAAACCTCGTCCACAACTTTACTTGCGATCGTAAACGATATTATGGATTTCGTGAGGATTGAAATGGGGAAGTTTAAACTCGATTCCTACGAATTTGATTTTCGGGAAATGGTTGAAAGTACCTGTAAAATTTTGAAGAACGACGTTGATAAGAAAAGACTGACTCTTGAGATTAACGTAGATGAAAGCGATTATATAGTGATCGGGGATCCACTAAGAACAAAGCAGATTTTAATAAATCTTTTTACAAACGCTGTTAAATTTACCGAGAAGGGCACAATAAATATTACGGTCTCAAAAATTGAAAGGAACATACCGCAAACAATAATTTTGCTGTCGGTGAAAGATACCGGTATTGGAATTCCGGAAGATGAACTTTCCGATATATTTGAGCCCAAAGTTTATGATACGAACGACCTGAAAATGACTTACAAAGGGAAAGGGATTGGTCTGGCGTTAATCAAAAATATTATAAAAATCATGGGCGGCGATCTAAGGGTGCGCAGTGAAGTTGATATTGGCAGTGAGTTTATCTGTGAACTTCAATTTCAAAAACCTCATCATGATTATAAACTCAAACCGAAAGAGGTGGAAGTAATCACAGTTAAACCTAAGAAGAAAACGTCAATATTGCTTGCTGAAGATAATTACGTTAACCAACGGCTGGTCACTGAACTTTTATCGAAACGGGATATAGAAGTTGATACTGTTGAAAACGGCATCCAGATTTTCGATAAACTTGAAAAGAAAAAATATGATATGATATTAATGGATGTTCAAATGCCGGAAATGGACGGATTGGAGGCAACCAGAATAATCCGTGGAATCGAAAGGGATACCGGTGGGCATATACCAATTGTTGGTATCACGGCTTATTCAATGAAAGCGGACAGAGAACGATGTCTTGAATCCGGTATGGATGACTACCTTACCAAACCATTCAATAAAGATGAATTCTTTAAAAAAATAGAAGTATATACACAGAAAAACTAAAATGGAAAAATTTTCAATTTCAGCGAACTTTGTAGATTTACATCATGACATGATTTATCCTGCTGTTGTAACTGTTGAAAACGGGATAATAGCATCGGTTCAGAAATCCGATTCCGAATTTTCACAATTTATACTTCCGGGATTTATTGATGCTCATGTGCACGTTGAAAGTTCAATGCTGATCCCGTCTGAGTTTGCAAGATTATCGGTTTTGCACGGAACAGTTGCAACAGTGTCCGATCCGCATGAAATCGCAAATGTGTTGGGACTTGAGGGAATAAGATATATGATTGAGAACGGGAAAAAAGTACCGTTCAAATTTTATTTTGGAGCTTCATCATGCGTGCCTGCGACTGATTTTGAAACTGCGGGTGCAACTGTAACGGCAGAGGATATTCGTGAGTTGTTTGAGTCAAACGGATTAATTTATATGAGCGAGATGATGAATTATCCCGGCGTGATTTACAACGATTCTGTGGTGATGAAAAAAATTGAAGTTGCCAAATCCATGAACATTCCAATTGACGGACATGCTCCGGGATTGATGGGCGATGATGCCCGGAAATATTTCTCGCAGGGGATATCTACTGATCACGAATGTTATATGCTCGAAGAAGCAATGGAAAAATTAGCGCTCGGTGTAAAAATATTAATACGTGAAGGTTCCGCTGCAAAGAATTACAATGCCCTCCATACGCTTATTCCCGAATACTATGAAAATATTATGTTCTGCAGCGATGATAAGCACCCCGATGATCTTTTATTATATCATATAAACGGACATGTAAAAAGGTCAGTTGCAAACGGGTACGATATCTTCAAGGTTTTAAAAATTGCATGTGTCAATCCCGTAGAGCATTACAGGTTAAATGTAGGATTGCTTCGCGAAGGCGATCCGGCTGATTTTATTGTTGTGAACAACCTTGAGGATTTTGAAATATTGCAAACTTATATTGACGGTGTAAAAGTTGCGGATAAAAATAAACCGCTTATCGAAAGTATCACAGAAAAGACTATAAATAATTTCAACACTCAATTAAAAGAAAACAAGGATTTTGAAATAACTGCAAAAGGCGATACAGTAAACGCAATCGAAGCTCTTGACGGTGAGCTGATTACTAACAGTATTCCGGGCAAAGTCAAAATAGAAAACGGAAACGCAGTCAGCAATGTAGAAGGTGATATTTTGAAAATCACAGTTGTTGAACGATACGGCGGATCGAAACCTTCAATCGGATTTATCAAAAATTTTGGTTTAAAAAAGGGAGCAATTGCTTCGTGCGTTGCTCATGACTCGCACAACATAGTTTGTGTCGGGGTTACCGATGAGGATATCAGACGTGCAGTTAATGCAATAATTGAAAATAAAGGTGGAATTTCAGTTTGTACCGGCGATGAAGTGTATACATTACCTCTCCCCGTAGCAGGGATTATGTCTAATGAAGATGGTTACAGTGTTGCAAAGAAATATTCCGAAATTGACAAACTGGCGAAAAGTTGCGGTACAAAACTTCTCGCACCATTTATGACGTTATCGTTCATGGCGTTGCTTGTAATTCCTTCATTAAAACTTGGTGACAAAGGTTTGTTCGATGTTTCAAAATTTCAGTTCACGGAATTGTTTGCTGAAAGTAATCAGGATATTGCCTGAAAATATTAAAGACATTTTAAATTATTATTTTGGAATGGTGAATGTTTCAAAGTATGAATTCACAATTGTTCCAATTTTTTTTGTAAGTATTTATTTAGGGAAATGAAAAATTCTCATCGGATTGAGGAAAAAAAACTGAAAATCGGTTACGCTCAATTTAAGCCATACTTTTGCGATTCAGAAAAAAACGTCAAAAAAATTGAATCCCTGTTAAAGAAAAAAAGTTGGGATTTAATTGTACTGCCTGAACTTTCGAATTCAGGGTATTATTTTTCATCTCACGAACAACTTTCGAATTCTTCAGAGAGGGCGGGAGATGGTATATTTACACGTATGCTTTTAGATATTTCTGCAAAAGTCGGCGGTTATATTATTGCAGGTTTTTGTGAGAAAGCCAAAGATAATTTTTACAATTCATCTTTTCTGGCAAAACCTGACGGAACCTGGGAAGTTTACAGAAAAACTCACTTGTACAATGAAGAAAAACTATGGTTCGCTCCCGGCGATACAGGGTTTAAAGTTCATTCAATCAGATTTAGGAATGGTGTCAGGGTTCAGATTGGTATGTTGATTTGTTTCGATTGGATATTTCCCGAAGCTGCTCGGACATTAGCTTTAAAAGGAGCTCAGATTATTTGTCACCCTTCTAACCTTGTAATGCCCTATTGTCAGCGGGCAATGTATGCCAGAGCAGTTGAAAACAGGGTATTCACTATCACTGCCAACAGAATCGGCTCTGAAAAAAATAAAAACGGTAAATTAAAGTTTACCGGTCAAAGTCTGATTTACAACCCGGATGGGAAAAAACTTGCTGAGGCGCCTTTAACGAAAGAGGAAGTCAGATTTGTAAAAATTAAAATATCCGAAGCAGATAAAAAACATCTTAACAAATTTAATCACGTGTTCGAAGATAGAGTGGTTGAAAAATACTACTCGTGATTTAAAAATTTATAAAAAGTTATACGAATAAATGAGATTAAATTTTATACATAGAAAAACTTTTTATCGTTGGAAGTATATACTTTTTGTATTCATATTCTCAGCCTGTTCGTCAAGACTTCCCGGAAATGAATACAGGTTAACAGATGAATGTGTTGTAGTACTTGCGGATGTTGAAAAGGGTATTGAGCTTGTATCAGTCTCAGATGATTATACAGATAAGTTTGGAGAGTTTGATTTAAGATCAAAGTTGTTGGTAGAACCGGATGCTGAAACTCCGTCTGTTGATGACTATTTAAATAATGTTGCATCACAGGTACGCGAGTGGACTGATAGTGAAAAGGAAAAAATAAAAGCTGCAGTTGAGTTTGCTGCATCGCAGTTCAAGAAATTGTCAATTTCACTCACGCTGCCCGATACTATCTTTGTTGTAAAAACTACCGGCCGGGAAGAAGGAAATGCAATGGGTTATACAAGATCAAATTATATTGTTTTGACAGAAAGTGGATTATTTACTTTTCAACAAAGTTTAATTTCCCTTTTCAATCACGAACTCTTTCATATCATTTCACGGTCCGATGAAAATCTCAGAGAGAAAATTTATTCGCTTATTGGATTTACAAAATGCAATAATCAGGTATTGCCGGAAGATTTAAAAAACATTAAAATTTCAAACCCGGATGCGCCTTATTTCGATTACTATGCTGAATTAGAAACGATAGATGGTACTAAACTTAACGGAATAATGTTGATGTACTCTGAAAGGCCTTTTGATGGTGGAAGTTTTTTCACTTATACAAAACTGGGTTTCATTGCAGTAACCGGAGAAGGAATGGAGAAAGCCATTGTACAAAATTCAGGAAAAAGTGTTTTGATACCGCTGGACCAGGTAAAAAATTTTTATGACCTGATTGGAAATAATACACATTACATAATAAATCCGGAAGAAATTATGGCGGAAAATTTTAACTTATTGCTGACAGAAAAAACGAATCTGCCCAATCCCGAAATAACCGATGAATTATTGAAAATTCTACAAACAAATAAACAAAAATGAAAAAACTAAAATTAGTTGTATTTGCCCTTTTATTTTCTTTAACTTTTCTCTCGTGTTCAAAACAGGAGAATCCTACCGATAAACCCGGAGCGGAGGATAAAACAGAAGAAAGTAAAACTGAAATATCGGGTGAAGTAAAATCATTTCAAGTTCAATATAAAATAACAGGCGGTATTATGGAAGGTGAGTCCACCCAAATTGTGCAGGGTTCGGATTTTAAAAGTACGGTTAGTTTCAAAGTTGCAGGGCAATCGTTTGAAACGGTTACCTTTAGTAGCGGAGATTCGGTTTATATGATGATGGATATGGGATACGCGAAGCAAAATGTTGTAATGGGTTTGAAAGAATTTAAAGGTGAATCTTCAGACGATCCGACTAAAATGGATATAGCAGGCCTTCAGGAAGAATTGAAAAAACATAAGAAACTTGGAACTGAAACTATTATAGGGAAACTTTGTCAGATTTATGATATAGGCGGCGGAACATTGATGTCAGTTTACGATGATCAAATTCCGCTTAAAATTCAAAACAAAGAAATGACGCTTGTAGCAACTGCATTTGAAATAAATCCGGAATTACCCAAGGATACATTTACACCTCCTGCAGATGTAGTATTTAAAAGCGTTAAATCAATGATTGATATCAATGACTAAATTGTTATTGTTCCTTTTTCCACTATTTTTGTTTTCGTGTTCATCCTCGAAAAACGAAATTAACGAAGTGGATTTCCGCGAAGTAGCAAAGGGATTTATAAACGCATTTAACCAAAAAGACATATCCGGAATACAGGGTTATATTGATCCGGAGATTGGTTTCTTCGTGCTTGATAATCCCGGTGCGGCAGTTATCCCTGAATACTTTAATAATTACGACCAGATTGTCATGCTTGATGACGGTTACGGAGTTGCCCGGCTAAATCAAATGGATTTTAGTTGTAATATATTGAAACCCGGGAGAGTACCGGTCTTCTCATGTGAAATGGGTACGTGGGATGTTGAGGGATGTTTTTACGGAAAGTCAGGTACACCCAAAATTGAGGAAATTTATAATTTGAATTTGGAATATGAATTTATTGATAAGATGAGCTACGAAAGTTCAATCAACAACGCAATAAAAATTGATCGGTTGATTACACATTTCATATATAGCACAGATAGTACGTCTGGTTTTTATTTCGGAATTATTAACGGTAAGTGGAGATTGTTGTGCATTGATATAGTCGCTCCCTGTTCAGCTTAAAGCATAGCTGCCCGAAGAAAATTTTCTTCAGGCAGCATTTAAATTATCGCCCCAAAGGTAAAATAAAATTAATCTCCGGTTGTAAACGCTTCTGTGGTTCATAAGAAATAATTGCACCGTTGTTATCTCTGACAGCTGCGAAAGTTTGTTGATAGGATAATGAAGCCACAATCATTTCGGAAAGATAATAATCAAGTTTCCCAAAGAAGTAAGCGTTCTCATCAAATGTAAAGAGGTTTTTGACATCGTCTATCCTTCGTTTGTAGTATCCGCCATAAATGGAAAAATCTGGTGAGATATTCGGAAGTGCAGCAATCATATAAACCTCACCTCCCAAATCAAGTGCATCAATTTTTTGATATGCGCCAAGCAGGTAAAGCTGTTTTCCGATTTCGAGGAAAGATTGCAGGTAAGTACTTCCTTTCAGTTCTTCCATTGAGTTCAGCAATGCAGCTTTTGAGTTAAGCGCATACGTGCCATTAAGTTTATTTGTAATTGAGTAGCGGTCTTTTTCGTAAAATGAATCAAAATATGTCGGGAGATATTTACCACCCTGAAAGCGCCGTTGAAATGTAACAACAAGAGAACCAAAATCGGTATAGAGGTTCATATCGGCTCCAAGCATAAAGTTATCCCCGAAGCTAAAAATCTTGGAGTAGTCTGCATAACCCTTTATGAAGAACTCCTGAGTGTCAAACAATCGCACTGCAAGGTAAGTATTGATCATATTTATTGACCCAATATCCTCAAGTACTTTGCCGGTCAAGGTGTCAATTTTGAGTATTCCTGCATTTTCGTTGAAATCACCAGCGAAGTTAAAACCGAGTTCGAGATGTTTAAGCACCGGGATATCAAGTTTACCGCTTTTCCCTCCGGCGAGTTGTAAAATTTCCGCATCTAAACCAAACCCCAATACGCCACCACTGGTAATATCGCTAAGCATAAAATTTGCACTGCCCCCAATGATTGCTGCAGCAAGGTTGATTCCCGATTTTCTTGCTTCATAACTTGTCGAATTGTTGTACTGATACATTAATGAACCGTTTCCGAGAGAATGTTCCTTAACTTGCTTAAATGCTCCCTGAATACCAAAATCATTTGATTGCGTTATCTGAGTGTAAGTAACATTGAGCGAACTTAAAACCTGAGTAAATGTTTTATAGTCTTCCTTTCTGAAGTCGAATCCATCGGACTTAAACCTCAATGGTAAATCGAGATCAGCGCTGAAGCTCTGATCACGGGTTGTGTACGAAGGGAATAAATTAAGCAAATAGTAATTGGTTGAATCTACCCGTGTAAGACCAATTCCTGTTGTCATCTGAAATTCAGATGGTTCATTGTACTGTTCTTGTTGAAAATTAACTCTTTCGAACAGATCCTGTTTATAAGTGGTAACAGAACTGAGGAGTTTCATCATTCTGGAATTTGTTAATTTCCGTTGCTTGAGTTCGCCTGATAAGGGAGTATTCTTTGATTGATGGAACAGTTCGTTAGGATCATAAAAGTTTTGTGCCATTAACAAGTTAGAAGAGGTAAAGATTACAAAAATAGCGGCAATAAAAATTTTCATAATTTAGTTTTTATTTATGAGGATTTCTAAAAATTGTAATAATTCTTTTATTCACTTATGAATTTTGGATTCATTAAGTTTTCAGGGGAAAATATTTCTTTCAATTTTTCTTCTGACAGTAATCCCCGATTAAGGACAATGTTAAAAACTGATTCACCCGTGTTCAGAGACTCTTTAGCGATTGAGGAACAGACATCGTAACCAAGTATCGGGTTTAATGCTGTAACAATTCCGATGCTGTTAAAGACCATATCCCTACAAGTTGACACATTTGCAGTTATACCCGAAACACATTTTTCCCTGAGCACTTTACATGCTCTGCTGAGCAATCCAAGTGAATAAATCAGGTTGTACGCAATCACAGGTTCCATCACATTGAGTTGCAACTGACCGGCTTCTGCTGCCATTGTTACGGTTACATCGCTTCCTATAATTTGGAATGCCACCTGATTTACGACTTCGGGAATAACCGGATTTACTTTTCCGGGCATAATTGATGATCCCGGTTGCATTTGTGGTAGATTAATTTCGTTAAGTCCTGCACGAGGTCCCGAGGATAGCAACCGCAGGTCGTTACAAATTTTCGAAAGTTTAACCGCGATTCTCTTCATCACTCCTGAAAGTTGAACATAAGCTCCCGTGTCCCATGTTGCTTCAACGAGGTCAAGTGAAGTTACAAGCGGAAGACCTGTAACTTGTTTGAGATATTCAGTTGCTCTTTCCCTGTACCCCTCGGGTGAATTTATCATAGTTCCTATAGCAGTTCCGCCCAGATTAACTTCAGTAACGAGAGCACGTGCTTCCGATAACCTTTTAATGTCTTCCTGGACGGTAACCGAGTATGCGGTAAACTCCTGTCCAAGCGTCATTGGAACGGCATCCTGCAACTGGGTTCTTCCCATTTTTAAAACGTCTTTAAATTCTCTTCCCTTAGCGGAAAATTCAAGCTGGAGTAATTCCATTTCTTCAAGTGCATGACCAATTCTCATATATAAAGCAATTCTCAAGGCGGTTGGATAAACATCGTTGGTTGATTGAGAACAATTGACATGATTATTCGGGTGAACAATTTCATACTTTCCTTTTGGATGTCCGAGAATTTCGAGCGCCTTATTTGCAATCACTTCATTTGCGTTCATGTTAGTTGAAGTTCCGGCACCACCCTGAATCATATCCACACGGAACTGGTCGTTAAGTTCACCCGCAATGACGCTGTCACATGCTTGAACGATAGCATCGGCAATTTCGGGTTTAAGCACTCCAAGATCTTTATTTGTCAGTGCTGCTGCTTTTTTAACGTATCCAAGTGATTTAATAAGGCTTGGAAATGATTCGAGTGTGAGCCTTGAGATGTCGAAGTTCTCTATTCCCCGCAGGGTTTGAATACCGAAGTAATATTCGTCCGGAATTTCCCGCTCACCGAGAAAATCCCTTTCAATTCGCGTATGTTTCTGCATAAATGTTTTTTGATACAAGATACTTCCCGGCAATCTGATATAAAACTCAGTATTTTAATCGAAATCAAGGTCTTCTTTTAACAAAGAAAGCGGAATATGAAACCCACTCAGATAGTCATCAATAATATTTTCGAGTTGTCGCGCATTTATAAGTTCGCGGTTACTCATTTCAGATAAACTCACCCATTCAGATTCAGTCCCGGAAATTGTGCCGGATTCCTGATCTGGGGTGATGTTACCTTTAACCACAAAGTGATAATAGTGATTATCCGTACAACTTGTGTAAATTCCAAGCAGCGATTCGGGAATGAAATGCAGACCGGTCTCTTCTAATGTACCACGAATTACGGCATCAACAACCCGCTCTTTCAACCGGATGTGCGCGCCGGGTAAGTTCCATAATCCTGATATATCGGGACTTTTCTCTTTTATCATCAGCACCTTTTCGTCTTTTATAACGAGGGCACTGACTTGGGTTATAAAGGACATAATAAATTTTTTGTAAAAGTAATAAACACGAATGTTTTCTTCTCTACTAAATGGAATCTTATGTTTCAAATTTTTAATTTCAGGTATGAGAAAAATAATTTTACTTGTAACGGTAGTTTTAATTTCTTGCGGAAACAATGGTGATGAACAAATAACTATCTCAGAGCAGGAATTTAAATTATCGGATAAACCATCAGGTATTTTAAAAGAAAATAAATCGGAAACCGGGAGTAGCTTCGACAGATACTTTGCAAAATTTACCGATGTTACACAACCGATCCTGATTCCATTACCGGGAATCGGTAAGGAAAAATATGATATCGCAAAAAGTCTGGAAAAAATTCAAGGAGATTTTAACAAATTTCTTCCGAAACTAACAAATGAAAATATTATTAAAAGTAAAACCGATTCTACTCAAACAAACCAATATTTTTATCAGAAAATCCTATTCAACTCAAAATTAAAATGTCCGGTAATTTTTTCAGATTCCGGAGAAGAAAAATATTTTACGATGTGTACTTACGATAACGGGGGTAATCTTGTTGACGCAATTTTAATAGCGGGTTTCTTTAATGGTGTTATGATGGATGCTGAAATTGAAAATGATAAAATTAAAGTCAGTATGGGTAAATCAATTACGACGTACTTACTAAACACTGATGGAAAATTTATCAAACAATAACAAATAGCATTAACGGGAAAAGTTAATAGATACTTAATATTCTCCGAAAACTCTCTTGTATATTATATTACCGATGATGGGATACTTTGTGTATTCTCCCTTGTATGACTTGACAGCCAAATAGATTGAGTACCCGTACAAAATGAAAATAGAGAAAAAAATTGATGAATACATAACCACACCGATAATAATATTCGGGAAAAATAAACCGCTTGTATCCGGGTTCGATAAACCGTAAGTGAAAATAAAAGCCAAGTATATACCTGCCACAATAACAACAATAATTACCACCACGACTATAAAGAGCAGTTGAAAGAAAATTGCCTGCAAAGAATGAAATCTTACAAATTGTGATTTATCCTTTTGTACCGCCCAAATAATTAATGGCAATAATATCCCACCGAACATAGATCCAAGGTGAGACAACAGTGCAAGAAGTTTTTCATTGTCATCAATTATTGTTTGATTAATGTTAACTGTATTCATGCTTAATTCTTTAAAAGATAATTTATCTTATTTAAAAAATGAATACGAATTAAATTCAAATCATGGGAGATAAGTTTCAATACCGGGAGCATTAAGTGATTAAACACAAAACCTCGCAATTGTGATGAATGCAGGGTAAAAAGCTACGGATAGATTTTAAAGTTTACAGAAGAATATAAAGAAATATGCTAATCTGCGAACGGATTATGTTCGAATTCACTGGAGTAATTTTCTAAACGATTTCCGATACTATCATCTATGATACGTTTTACATTTTTGGCAATTTGCTCGCCTTTTTTATTAAGTTCAATTTCGAATTCTACCGTATCACCTTCCTTTAACTCGTTGAAATCGGTATCAACAAGCGAAGTATAATGAAAGAAAACGTTATTGTTTGGCCATTTTATAAATCCAAATCCGCTCTTGAGACTAAGTATATTACTTTTAAGTTTCTCTCCTTCCGGAACTACCGCAGGCGTTGGACTGGTGATAATGTTTTTATCGTTTTTCACGAAAAGGTTGTTTATAAGCGGATCATTTTTTCTAATGCGGTTATCAATAATTTCATGCATTGAAATCGGGTAAGAAACTTCTTCAAGTAAATCCTGTGATGTTCGTGTTATCATCTTCTGACCCTCATCGTTCATATACTCGAAATCCCAACTTAACACCATTACTCTCATTCCAAGTGTATTAAGTTTTCGGATTAACGGAACGTAATCGCCATCGGAAGTAATCAATACGATTACATCAAAATTTTTATAGAAAGCGAGTTCAAAACATTCAAGAGCGAGCCATACGTCTATGCCTTTTTCCATTTTCACTTCCTGCTTGATTCTGACAGGGAGGTAATGGGTAACAACCCCTTCGGACATTAGTATATCGTCGAACACTCTGTCATAATAGAGCATATTACCTTTCTGGCTTGCTTCTTGTGCAGATAAGCGTCCTCGAAAATAATGAGCATCTACTATCTGACATAATCTTACATCTATATTTTCTTCGGTTGCAACTTCATTTCTGATGAATTCATGTAAACCCGAAATACTGATTCTACTTTTCCGGGGATGAAAGTAGTTGTAATAATTGCTGACGTGAAGAAAATAATTTCCATCATAAAATACTCCGATTTTTTTCAGTGATATATTATTATCTGAGTTCATATTGAGGTTTAATAATTTTTTAAATATAGTGGAATAGTTTACTTATAAACTCTAAATGTTTAAGAATATCAGTATAGTCGGATTATTGAAAAGGATTTAAAGTAACTATTAATTTCTACAGTTTGAATGTTCAATTTGTAGATTATAAATAAAAAGTAAATTTTTCTAAAAAAGTATTATGGTTTAAAATGTCTATTTATTAAAACCTGATATTTTTAATGCCGATAAAATTAAAGTCAATTATTTTAAATACATTAAAAAAAGGTAATAAAACACATACGAAAGTTCAATTAACTGAACACGCCTGAAGTAATTTTAATTCCAGTAAGCATAACATTGTTTGCTCAAATTATTCAACAAGATAAATGAAATAAACCTTGTGAAACTATGTTCTGTGCGCTATTGAACGCAGATATTTGCTACATTGAAATTGTAAAAACACCCATGTTTCGGTGGAGTTATTCAATATTATCATTTTCGGAATGAGAAAAATATATCACCTAAAATTGCCGGTTGAAAGATTTAATTTTGTATTTGATACTTCACTTATGTTTATATTTAGCCTTATCATTTTTCTGTTAATCGCGACTGATTTAAGAGTACCCAGAACGGTTCCGTGCGTTATCGTTAATAATCGTAGCTCATTTAATCTCAACGATTATTACTCCAATCTCCCCGAACTTGATGCGCGAACGGACTCTGTTTTCAAATCGCTTACTGACCATCAAAGAATTTCGCAATTGATTATGACTTCTGCGGGTAAGAAAGGTAAACCCTTTTCAATTGTAAGAGATTTAGTAAATGATGGGGTTACCGGCGGTGTATTATTTCTTGGTGGTAGTTCAGGTAAGCTATCTCAACGGATTAATGAATTAAAAGACGTTGTTACTTCAAGCGGGAATCTTCATTTGTTGATTTCATCCGATGCCGAACCAAGTTTAATCAATCGTAGAATTTCCGGTATATCGCAGTTTAAAAACACAAATGAAATTCATTCAGTTATTGAAGCGTATAAAATCGGAAGTAAGATAGCAGGTGAGATAAAGGCTATAGGTTTCAATTATAACTTTGCGCCGGTTTGCGACTTCCCGTTCAACCGGGAAATTATCGGGAACCGGTCATTTGGGGGGGATATAGATTCAATACCGAAGTTTGTGAGCGCATTTATTAAAGGGACACAGGAAAATAATATAATTGCAACCGCGAAGCATTTTCCAGGGCACGGTAATATAACTGGCGACAGCCATAAACAACTTGTTACTATTAGTGGCGAAATGAAGGAACTCGAAGTATTCCGATCAGCTATAGATGCGGGAGTTATCTCGGTAATGGTAGGACATATCAGGGTTTCAGATAATGATTATAGTACAGATGGTTTACCCTCGACATTATCAAAGAGAATTGTCAGTGACTTGCTTAGAGACTCACTTGAATTCAGGGGAATAATAGTTACAGATGCTATGAATATGGGTGCATTAAGGGAATTCCCGAACGCGTCTCTGGAAGCGGTGAGAGCCGGATGCGACCTGATCATTATGCCACCTGATGAGAGAAAACTTCACTCGCAAATAATCGAATTGATTAGCTCTGATGAAAACTATAAACAACAGGTTTTTGCCTCCGTGAAAAGGATACTGAGGGCGAAAATATGTCTCGGATTAATTTAAAAACTTCCCATATGAAAACATTTATCTTGCTCACTGTATTACTTTTACCTTTAACGGCAGATTTATCCGCTGAAAGTATAAATCCGTTGTCAATTTATATCGACAGGGAGGGTAAACTTTTGTATCTGGATTTCTTCGAGGACAATGAACTTATCAGAATATCTTCAGCCGGAAATTTGATAGTTTATTCTTCCAGATCACGGGCAAACCAATGGGGTGGTCAAGTAAACCAAATATTTTTTTTCGGGAAGTATAGTTATGAAATCAGTTACTCGTTTTTCAAGATTAGTAAATTATCTATTAAGGATTCCGGTAAAGAAATTATTTTCGATTACCTTTTTGACCAACTAAGAAGCGTGTCAGTCGCCGGTACAGATTATAAAATTAAAGTCAAATATTTTATTGATAGCGTTGACGAAATTTCAGGTTCGATTCCGGGAGTTTCTTTGTATGTAGATTTAACTGAATCTGCGAAATGAATAAGAACCGAAAAAATGTTGCAGTTATAGGTGCAGGATTTGGTGGGCTACAGGTAGTTAAAAAACTTTCCAGATATCCCGATGTTCAGATAACCTTTATTGATAAAAACAATCATCACTTGTTCCAACCGCTTTTATATCAGGTGTCATCGGCGGTTTTAAGCGCTCCGGATATTGCAATTCCCACAAGGAATCTGACAGCAAGGCGGAAAAATGTGAAAGTACTAATGCAGGAAGTAACGGGGATTGACTTGCCTAATCGAATAATTCACATGACGGATAAACAAGTAACTTACGATTACCTTGTAATGGCAATGGGAGCTCGAACAGGTTATTTTGGAAATGAGCACTGGGAAAGAAATTCATTGCCACTTAAAACTCTAAAAGATGCATTACGAATTCGTAACAAACTCTTAATAGCGTTTGAGGAATCTGAGGTTAATCCGAAAAAATCAAAAGATCTTCTGTGTTTTATTATAGTTGGTGGCGGACCAACAGGGGTTGAGATTTCCGGAGCATTCGCAGAATTAGCCGGTAAGATAATAAAAAATGAATACAGAACAGTTGATACGTCAAAGACGAAGATTACATTGATAGAAGCGGGATCAGATTTGCTCCCTACTTTTGACAGGTCGCTTTCAGAATATACAAAGTTGCAGTTAATTAAAAGGGGAGTAACCGTATATACGGATACACGGGTGCTTGACATATTTGAAAACGGTGTCAGGGTAAGGTTTCTTGATGGTACAGAAAAAAACTTATATGCTGAATTTGTAATCTGGGCTGCCGGTGTAGAAGCAAATTCCATTTCCAGAAAACTCGGGCTTCGGTTAGACAAGTCAGGGCGGATTTTGGTAAATGAATATTGTTCGGTCAACGAATATCCTGAAGTTTTCGCGATCGGAGATATTGCAAATTTTACGGGTTCTAACGGTAAGCCATTGCCCGGCGTCTCTCCGGTTGCAATGCAGCAAGGACGATATGTCGCCCGTAGAATAATTTGTGATATTAAGGGAAAGGAAACAAAACCATTCAAATATTACGATAAAGGGAGTATGGCTACAATCGGAAGAAATACTGCAATTGCTCAAAAGGGTAAAATAAAACTTAAAGGTCGTATCGGGTGGTTCAGTTGGTTATTTATTCACCTTTTCTATCAGGTTGGATTTAAAAATAAAATATCAATACTTATAACCTGGATCTGGAGTTACATTACTTTCGGGGCATCAGCGAGAGTGATTACATACCCTGGAGAGAAATAATCGATTTATTTAAATTATAATATTATAAAATTCAGTTTACAGTTAACCATTAAATTTTTTAAACCAGCTATTTCTTAATGATGAAACAATACACCAAACCAATGTTGGCAATTTACAAATTAAACGCACAAGCGTTAATGGCAAATATTGATTCTATCACTGAATCCGAATGCAGGAAAATGCCGGCGGAAAATATAAATTCAATGAACTGGATACTCGGGCATATTGTACTTTTCCGTGATAATGTTTTAACAATTCTTGGAAAACTTAAACTGTGTTCCGCTGAGATGGAAAGACTTTATTCAAACGGTAACACTGCTACCGATATGAACGACGGGTTAAACACAAACATTTTAATCGAGAAATTTAATAAGTCCCAGAGTTTAATTGAATTCGCTTTAGAAAATCCGTCAGCTGAAGCGTTAATTAACGATGATACATTGGAGAAAATTAGTTTTTATGCCTTTCACGAAACTTACCACGTCGGGCAAACAGGGATTGTGCGGGTTCTCTTGAAAAAGCCCGGAGCGATAAAAGGTCCGTCGCGAAATAGTTCATAAAATATCCGTCGGAAGTTTAAAAGTGAAAAAATCCGAAACGCGTTTATACGTAAAACGTTTTATTCGCTCCAACACTGTTAATCAAAAAAATGAATAAATTCATTCGGATAAATCTCATTAACAAATCGTACAGCGAAGGAAAATCATTACATAGGGTTCTCAACGATGTATCGGTAAGTTTTTCAAAGGCTGAAATCGCAATTTTATTAGGACGAAGCGGTTCAGGGAAATCTACGTTATTAAATCTGATGAGCGGTATTGACCTGCCTGATTCCGGTACTATAATAATCGGTGATACTGATATAACAACTTTATCTGAACAGGACCGGACAATATTCAGAAGAAAGCACATTGGGTTTGTATTTCAATTTTTCAACCTAATACCAACATTGACTGTACTGGAAAACGTGTTACTTCCGCTTGAGCTTAATGGGAAACATGGGAAAATATCTGAACGTGAAGCGATAGAGGTTCTTGATGAGGTAGGATTAGTTGACCGGATTAAAAGTTACCCTGATATTTTATCAGGAGGAGAGCAACAAAGGGTCGCAATTGCACGGGCAATTATACACGATCCATTATTAATTTTAGCCGATGAACCCACCGGAAATCTCGATGCAGAAAATGCTCAGATTGTTATAAACCTTCTCGATAAGTTGGTACGGCGCAGGAATAAGACAATGATTATGGCAACTCACAGTAAGGAAGTAATCGGGTTAGCTGATACTATATTCCGTGTTGCTGACGGAAAGCTGATTAGAGTTGAAACAGGAAAATTATAAGACTTGACCAATTTACTGCACCGTTCAGGATATAAATATTTTTCAAAACATCCATGGCAGGTATTTCTTTCGATACTTGGAATTGCGTTAGGAGTTGCTGCTGTAGTTTCAGTTGATATTGCAGGACAAAGTTCAAGACAAGCGTTTGAACAATCAATGGAAATTGTATCCGGTAAAACTACACATCAGATTATATCTGAACCAACAGGCGTTCAGGATTCTTTATTTACTTTCCTTCGTATAGAAAAAGGTATAATACCATCCGCACCTATCGTAGAAAAATTTGCAACCTTAGAGCACAATGGTGAGCGCAGAACGTTCCGGATGCTTGGAATTGATGTCTTCTGTGAAAACGATTTCAGAGATTACATTTTAAGTGCAACTAATGAAATTAAAGGTGGGCTTGGAGGTTTTCTTTCTGGTGAAAACAAATGTATCATTTCATCAATTACCGCCTCCGATCTGAATATTTCAGAAAATGACACACTTGATTTCACCTACGGTGGTCGTAAATTTCAACTGGAAATTGGTTCAATTTTTAATGTTGATCAATTAAGCAATCCGTCTTCACTCAATGATGTAATCATTCTCGATATTTCAACCGCTAAAAAATTATTTGATATGAATAACAGGTTATCGAGAATTGATCTAATATTATCCGATGATGAAATTGCAACCGTCCGTTCATATTTGCCTCCTGGAGCATTGCTTAAGGCTTCGGATATCAGGTCAGGTTCAACGTTTGAAATGCTAAGCGCTTTTGATCTGAACATAAAAGCAATGAGTTTTCTTGCACTCATAGTTGGAATATTTCTCGTTTACAATACTGCGACGTTTTCTGTTGTGCAACGTCGCCGGCTGATTGGACTTTACAGAACACTGGGGGTTACTAAATTTGAAGTATTTTCAATTATCATCAGGGAAAGCGTTATACTTGGAATCGCCGGCACAGTATTAGGTTTAATGGCAGGTGTTTTTATGGGTAAGGAATTGGTTAAAATTGTAGTTCAGTCAATAAACGATTTATATTTTGTAGTAAATGTTACTGATACTGATATATCAACAGAAATTATCATAAAAGGGATTTTACTTGGACTTGGTGCTTCGGTAATAGCGTCCCTGAAACCCGCCAAAGAAGCATCAGATTCACCGGCAGGAAATGTATTAATAAGGTCGGATATTGAAACTTCGTTAAAGAAGAATCTCCGTATAATATCAGCACTTGGGTTTGGATTAATCTGTATGTCAATAATAGTCTTTTATATTTCCGGGAAGAATATTGAATACAGCTATGTCGGAATTCTGCCGTTAATTTTGGGATATAGTTTACTCGTTCCAATCGTGATTATATTTATAACCAGGGTTACTGCAGTACCTATAAAAAAAATATTTGGTATAACAGGTAAGGTTGCATCGGTAGGAATAGTTTCAAGTTTAAGCAGAACCGGTGTATCAATTGCTGCACTGTCAATTGCCGTTGCAGCATCAATTGGCGTTGGAACAATGGTATCCGGTTTCCGGTCAACTGTTGTATCGTGGCTTCAGTCAACTCTTGAAGCGGATTTGTATATTTCCGCACCGTCTCTTATCGGGCGGAGTAACACTTCAACAATTGATGATATTAATCTCCCTCAAAAAATAGAGAAACTCCCCGGTGTAGAGTCAGTTAATTATTACAGAGAGATTCAAATATTAACCAATTACGGTTTAACTACAATTCTCGGTTCAAAATACAATAAGAGAAAATTCAACACTTACCGGATAAAAGAAGGAAATATGAAAACTCTGTGGAACGAAGTTACAACTAAAGATAGGGTGATGATTACAGAACCCTTTGCTTACAAACATAATCTTAAAGTCGGGTCAATAATAAAACTCCCGACTCAAAAAGGCGAACGGGACTTCGAAGTTGCTGCAATTTATTACGACTATGCATCCGATATGGGGATTGTAAATATTTGGTATAGTACTTATCGGAAATATTGGAACGATGAAGATTTATCCGGAGTAGCGGTTTATGTCAACCCCGCCTCTGATATAAATAAAATATCGGATGACATCAGAAAGTTAATTAATCCCGGACAAGAAATATTAATCAGAACCAATAAATATTTACGTGAAACTTCTATTGACATCTTCGACCGTACATTCATCATCGCGTATGTAATTCAACTACTGTCGGTTGCGGTTGCATTCATTGGGATTTTAAGTTCTCTTTTAGCGCTTCAACTCGAAAGAGCGAAAGAATACGGTATTTTACGCGCAATAGGAATGACACCTGGACAACTCTGGAGAATGGTAACATTACAAACAGGCTTGATGGGGTTTATTGCAGGACTTATTTCAGTACCGTTAGGTAATTTTATCGCAGTAATTCTGATTTATGTTATTAATAAAAGGTCTTTCGGATGGAGTTTGCACTTTGAGATTTTACCGTTGGAGTTATTTTTAGCTATTGTTCTATCTGTATTTGCAGCAACCCTTGCAGGCATTTATCCCGGTATCCGTATGTCAAAAACTTCTCCATCGTTGGCGTTGCGTGAAGAATAAAAATTTTTTATTTCTTTGATCTAATTTTTTTGTAATTAACTTTCCGCTTTTTGTTGAAAGCAGAAATTCCCTCCTTTACTTCAGGTGACAGGTTGTGAATAGCAAGCCAATCTCTGGCGTGACCGATAGTTGTATGCCAGGAAAAATCCTTCCAGAAATTCAGTTGTTGTTTTGCATACCGTAGGCATTCGGGAAGTTTATTGTACAACTTTTCCGCCATCAGGTTTACAGCATCATCAAGTTCATTATATGGAACGACCTGATTTACAAGCCCCCATTCAAGCGCTTTATCAGCTGATATATCTTCGCATAGAAATATAATTTCCCTCGCCCGCCGATCACCTACAATTACCGGAAGGAACTGAGTTGCACCTGCTGCCGGTACACTTCCCATCCTTGGACCAACTTGTTTTATAATTACGTGGTCTGCTGCAATTGCAAGATCACAACTGATATTTAACTCATTACCGCCACCTACAACCATTCCATTAAGACGGGCAATTGTAGGTTTACCGACGTTGCGCATTACTTCATGCAACTGAATGAACTCATACATCCATTTGTAATAATCATCCGGATTAGCGACAAAGAACTCATTTTGTTCAGTTACATCGGCGCCGGTCGAAAATGCACGCTTTCCTGCGCCGGTAAGTATTATAACCGCTATCTCATCATCCCATGAAGCCTCCTTGAAAGCAAGCGTCAATTCGCGTATTGTTTCAAGGTTAAGACAATTTAGTTTTGATTCGCGATTAATTGTAATAATGGATTTATAACCTTCTTTCTTATATTTAATGAATTTGAACTTGTAATTTTTAGGTAAATACGAACTGTATTTTGACATGTCAGATATTTAAACTTTTTTTAAATGTTTTAAGTATGTTCGAAGCAGCTTTTTTGCTTTCGGCTTCTATAATGACCCTGATAACCGGTTCAGTATTTGATTTCCTCAGATGAATCCAATAATTGGTAAAATCTAATTTAACCCCGTCTGTTTTAGTTACCCGGCAATTTTTACCTGAATAAAGTTGATCGGCTTTAATAAGAATTGCGTCCGGGTTTTTAAGGTTTTCAAATTTTGATTTAAGTATAAAATACTGTGGAAGAGATTTCTTATATTCATCAACAGTACCGTTGAACTCTGCAAACTCAGAAAGCAGTAAACCGATCCCGGCAAGTGAGTCGCGCCCGAAATGGAGCGCGGGAAATATTACTCCACCGCTTCCCTCTCCGCCGATTACTGCATTTCTCTTTTTCATCTCTTCGATAACATTTATTTCTCCAACAGGTGATCGGTAAACCTTTGCTTTGAATTTCTTGGCGATATCATTCACCGCGCGGGTAGTGGATAAATTTACTACGATTGGGGTATTCTCAGTCGTGGATTTTTTCAGTAAATAATTTACCGCGGTCGTAATTGTATTTTCTTCTATGAAAGGTTCACCGGTGTTAGTAATAATTACCAATCTGTCAGCATCCGGATCAACTGCAATACCGAGATCTGCTTTGTAAGATTTAACAGCTGAACTAAGTTTACCAAGGTTTTCGGGAATCGGTTCAGGTGTATGTGGAAAAATACCGCTGCCGTCGCAGTAGAGTTCAATTACAAAACAGTTCAGTTGTTTTAAAAGCCTGGGAACAATTACTGAACCGGAGCTATTTACAGCATCTACAACAACCTTGAACTTCCTCTTTCGAATAGCGTTCGTATTTATTGCCGGTTGTGAGAGTAACATTTTAATATGAAGATCAAGGAAGGTGTCATTCTCTGAATACACGCCTATATTGTTTACGTTAGCATAGGAAAAGTTACCTTTAGATTTTATAGACAGAAATTTTTTTATTTGTTTGGCTGATAAGAAGGTGCCATCGGAATTTAAAAATTTCAATCCGTTCCATATCTGAGGATTATGAGATGCGGTAATTGCAATACCACCTGCAGCGCCGAGTTCCTCAACGGCAATCTGTACAGTAGGTGTTGGCGCAGTGCCTATATCAACTACGTTATAACCGCTTAAAAGTAAAGAAACAATTACTATATTTGAAATTTTTTCACCGTGTAGTCTCCCGTCCCTGCCGACTACAATGAGATTTTTGTTTTCATTTTTACAATAAACCGCAAAGGCAGAGGTAAAACTGTTAATGTTATCCGGTGTTAGGTTATCCCCGTAAATACCCCGAACCCCTGACACCGAGGCAATGATATCTGACATTAAAATTTGTTATAAAGATTTTTTTATTTCTTCAAGTTCTTCGAGTTGTTCAATCGTATTCACACCGGTAATTTCGTATTGATTGTACACAGGGTCAGCACCGATTTTCATGTTTTTCCCGGAGAAGAATTTAAAAACGTCTGTGAGGTAATATTCGCCCTGCGCGTTTTCAGTATTTACTGTTTCCAACGCTTCGAACATTTCCTTTGCATCCATGAGATATATCCCGGAGTTAATCTCGTTTATTCGCAATTCCTCATCGGTTGCGTCTTTATCTTCAACGATGTGAGAGAAGTCAATATTCTCATCCCGGATTACTCTACCGTAACCTGTGGGTTCATCAAGTATTGCCGAAATCAGAGAAGCACGGTAATTTCCGAGTTCGTGAAAATCTATAAACTGTTGCAGAGTCTCCACCGACAACAGAGGTACATCACCAGATAGAATTAATACATTACCATCAAAATCATTCAGAATTTCTTTTGTTTGCATCACAGCATGACCCGTACCGAGTTGCTGATCTTGATGAGCAAAAGTTATTTTGTCCAGATCACCGGGGAAAGAGTCATTGACGTAATTAATAACTGTTTGCTTCTGATGACCGACAATCGGAATTACCAGATCGGAATTAATACTTAGAGCTAGATCTATCACATAGCCAATCATAGGTTTACCATCGAGCTCAAACATTACTTTAGATTTTTCGGGATTTTTCATTCTCTTACCTTTTCCGGCGGCGAGAATAATAGTGGCGAGTTTTTTCGACATAAAATTTTTTTGAGAACAAAATCCCGATTACCGGGATTGTAAGTTCAAATTTATGAACTCAGTTATTAAACAGTTCAGTTTTAATTTTGTTATCAACAATCCGGTTGTACTTGTCAACATAAACTATTTTGGGTTGGAATTCATTCAACTCTTTATCGTCGAACATTCCATAGTTAATAATAATCACCTCGTCGCCTATAGCGCCTAACCTTGCGGCGGCTCCATTCAGGCTACATACACCCGAATGCGGTTCGCCCTCGATCAGATAAGTTTCGAACCGTTGACCGTTATTTATGTTTACTACATGAACTTTCTCGAAAGGAACCATGCCGGCAGCATCCATTAATACTTTATCAAGAGTTAAACTACCTTCGTAATATAGTTCCGCCTGTGTTATTCTGACTCGGTGAACTTTTGATTTACACATTTCACGTAACATGATTTAATATCCCTTTTTTGGTTAATAGAATATTGTCAATTAATCTTACCCCGTTGAATTTCACTGCTAAAGATACGAGTACTTTTCCCTCAAAGTTGTTTAAATCCTTTATTTCATCTAATAACTTGTTGTCGGTTATTGCGATATATTGAATTTCGGCACTGGGAACCTGTGATTTTATAAAGTGATACATTTGAGATGAAACATCCTGAGAGTTATTATATTTGCCTCCGAGGATGAGGTCTCCGCCAAGTTCAAGTGCTTTATATAAAACTGCAGCGTTACTCCTTTCGGTTTCATCCAGAAATACATTTCTTGAACTTTTCGCGAGTCCATCACTTTCCCGTACAGTATCACAAACAATAATTTCCGTATCAAGATTCAAATCAGTTACCATTTTTTTTATAACTGTACATTGCTGGGCATCTTTCTGACCAAAGAAAGCAACGTGAGGTTTAACGATATTGAGTAATTTCAGTACAACGCTTGCTACACCGGTGAAGTGCCCGGGTCTGAACTCGCCTTCGTATTTATCCGACAACTCTTTTACTTTCACTTCGGTCAGATAATTTTCTCCGTACATATCATCCACTGATGGGTAGAAGATGTAATCAACATTTGCTTTCTGACAAATGAAATAATCACGCTTAAAATCACGTGGATATTTTTCCAGGTCTGTTTCTTCCGTAAACTGAATTGGATTTACGAATACGCTTGCAATCGTAATATCACAGAGATCAGATGAATTTAACAAGAGGGAAACGTGTCCCTCGTGCAAAGCACCCATAGTTGGAACGAAACCGATTCGCTTTCCGGTCAGCCTTAAAAATTCGGTAATTTCCTGAAGCGAGGATGGCTTTTTAATTACTTTCAATCTTTAATCAGGTTTAATAGTTGCGTTAGTTTACTTTTTAAATCTTTTCGTTCAACTATAAAATCAATGAATCCATGTTCCTGAACGAATTCAGCCCGTTGAAATCCCGGTGGGAGATCTTTCCCGGTAGCTTGTTTAACTACTCTCGGACCGGCAAATGCAATCAACGCGTTAGGTTCGGCAATATTGAAATCGCCAAGCATTGCATAGGATGCACTTGCACCACCTGTCGTGGGATTTGTCAGTATTGATATATATGGAACTTTATATTGACTGAGCTTTGCTAACTGTGTTGAGGTTTTGGCAAGTTGCATAAGCGATATAGCGCCCTCCATCATTCTTGCACCACCACTTGAGGATAAAATTATTAACGGATATTTTGTTTTAATTGCTTTGTCAATTGCTCTCGATATTTTTTCACCAACAACACTTCCCATACTTCCACCGATGAAATCAAAATCCATACAACCGATGACGATATCTATATTGTTTATTTTTCCGGTACCTGTTCTGATTGCATCATATAAACCAGTTTTATTAATTGTATCCTCAATGCGCTTTACATAAGGTTTTGTATCGGAGAAGTTCAGTGGATCTATTGATTTCATTTTTCTGTCTAGTTCGCGAAAACTTCCTTCATCTAAAAGCAGTTGAAAATATTTCTCACTCCCAATTCTGAAATGATAACCGCATTTTGAACACACATATAAATTTGCCTCCCATTGCTTTTTGTGAATTACATCGTTACAGTCAGGGCATTTCGTCCATATACCATCCGGAGTATCCTTCTTAAGACTATCCGACTTAATATTGTCCGTACTTCTTTTAAACCATGCCATCACATTACTTTCTTGTTTTTGTTACCGGATTAAATTGTTTAATATAAAACGGTTCACTTTTATAAGAATCAGAATATTCACCGAACTTCCTTTTTGTTTTTCCGATCGTAAACAAATGTTCAATTGTATCTGTGGTTACCCGTTCAGCACTGTTGATATTACAAACGGAATCTTCTGTCACTACCGCTATTATTCCCGGCTTGATATCTTCCGGATGTATCAAACCATATTCCGAAATCCGCTCGGTCTGTTTAGATTTAAAATATTCTGCAAAATAAAACTCCCCGGTTTTCATATTTGAATTTATCAGGCAGATTATGTTTCCTACCGAACTTGACTTTTCTGCGATGATGTCAATTGAGTTAACTTCAATCAGTTTCGCACCGGAGATAAAACAGATACCTTTAGAAATGACTGAACCTATTCTCAATCCGGTAAATGAACCCGGCCCATTTGCAAGAAATACAAATTCTATTGACCGCAAACTCAATGATCGCTCTTCAAAACCGGTTTTAATCTCTGAAATTAACGAATCGGCATTATTTTCTCTATTCAAATATTCTTTGTGCAGCAGAGAGTTTATATCACCTATTCCCCACTGTACATTTGCTGACGAACAATCTATCAATAAAGTAAGTCCATCCATTAGTAATAAATATATCTACGGTTTTCATTACCTGAATGTGTGAAATTTACAATCCGTATTTGCGGTAAAATTTCCATTACAATTTCCGGCCATTCAATAAGACAAATTGAGTTTTGTGAAACGTAAGAAAAGATGTCAATTGTCCCGAGTTCTTCTTTTGATTGAATTCTATAGAGATCAAAATGATTTATTTCACCCGGTGATTTATCAGGATGGATTGTACCGGTGTATTGGTTAACGAGGATAAAAGTCGGGCTAATCACATCTTCGTCTACATTAAAATATTTACAGATACCCTTGACGAAAACCGTTTTTCCTGAACCAAGTTCACCTGTTAACCCGACCACATTCCCGGGTGAGAGTAATTTCGCATATTCGATTCCCGCCTCAAATGTATCCTGATGAGAATTGGATTCAACCTTTGTCAAATTTCACCTTGCTTTGGATTCTAAAGAAACTATTGGCAATATCATTTCTTCAAGTGAGATTCCGCCGTGCTGGAATGTGTCATTATATTGGTTGAGGTATTTATGGAAATCCGTCGGATATACAAAATAGAAATCCTCTTTGGCAATTATGTAACTTACCATATTATTTCTTACGGGGAGTTTATAATCGAGAGGTTTCTTGACGAAAATAGCGTTTCTTGGTTCCGCTTTGACATTTCTCCCATATTTATACCGCAGGTTTGTAGCTGTATCACGGTCACCGAAAACTTTTACCCCGTGGAGACATCTGATGCTGCCGTGGTCAGTAGTAATAATAACTTTTATATTTGGCTTAGCAGATAGTTGTCTGAGCATTCCGAAGAAAGATGAATGCTCAAACCATGAGGCTGTCAGCGATCTGAATGCGGCTTCGTCAGGTGCAATTTCCTTTAATATAGCGTAATCACTTCTGGAGTGAACCATCATATCCAGGAAGTTAATAACAATTGCATTCAGGTGTGAGCCGGAAAAGGAAAGTATCTTGCTCTCAATACCACGACTGAAATCCGAATCCATAATTTTTGTATAGCGTAACTCGTTCCTGAGTTTAATGCGCTTTCTATCAATGAGTTTTTGTAAAAATTCTTTCTCAAAATTATTTTTACTGTTCTCAAGGTCGTCATCAGCTTTCCACAAGTCGCTATAATGTTTTTCAATGTCTGACGGGTAAAGTCCCGCAAATATTGCGTTCCTTGAATATGGTGTCGCAGTCGGGAGGAGAGAGTAATAGTAATCTTTTTTTATATCGAAATACGGATGTAAAAATTTTTCCATCATAAGCCATTGATCTAATCTCATGCAGTCAACAACAAAGAAAAATACCGAATCATAATCGGGAAGTTCGGGGAATACGTATTTCTCCATTATTTCGTGCGAAAGGGTTGGTTTATCGTCAAAACCATTTACCCATTTCACATATTCGTTTTCAATGAATTTTGAAAATTCAACGTTACATTCCTTCTTTTGATCAGTTAACATTTGTTTAAGACCAAGCTCTGGGTGAGTATCGATTTCGATTTCACGGTTAGTGAGTTTATTGTAAATGTCTATCCATTCTGACCATGTTGGATTTTCATATAACAGTGCGGATATTTTATTGAACTCCAGTATGTAATCACGGGATACGGTGTTACCTTTTATCCGTTTTGATTCTAGAATTTTCTTGCACACAAGTAATACCTGTGTGGGGTTAACGGGTTTAATCAGGTAATCGGAAATCTTCTGCCCGATAGCTTCTTCCATCAAAGTTTCAGTCTCGTTTTTTGTTACCATAACAACGGGCAGATTAGGTTTAATTTCCTTTATCTTTACCAATGCTTCAAGACCTCCCATGCCCGGCATCATTTCATCCATAAATACAAGATCGAAATTTTCGGTTAGGATTAATGCGATTGCGTCTTCACCGTTGTTTACTTCGCTAACATCAAACCCCTTCTGCCGTAGAAACATTATGTTTGATTTTAGCAGGTCAATTTCATCGTCCACCCATAGGATTTTGCTGCTTGATACGGATACTTCGGAAGTTTTTGTGGTCATTGATTTCTCGATTTAATTCAAATGAAATCGTAAATGTGGAGTCCCTGGTCTGAATTTTATTTTAGCAATAATATTAATATAGCGAAATCGAAACAATACAAAAGTGATTTAAGTTTACATAGAGGTCTTTCACACATACTTTTATTAACGTTTGAAAAGGGGAAAGGTTTAGTTCAGGATAAAAAATTCATAACAGACAAAAAATCCATGCGGATTGACAACCTTTTTAAGGAATAACTACAACGAATATAAAAGTTCTGGTTTGCGGAATTACTGCTAATTAAAAGCTTTACTAATCAGGGGTAATATTCTTAATCGTAACTTACCGTTACTTTAATTAACTTTAGAGGTAAAATTTAATAATAATCCCACAAATAGCACAATTATTGGATAATTTACAAAACAATACACAGCTTAACGAACTTTTCTCGTTGGAAGGAAAAGTAGCTATAGTAACGGGAGCGCTTGGATTATTGGGCAGGCAGCACTGTAAAGTTCTTGCCAATGCCGGTGCATGTGTTGTCGCAGGCGATCTTGACAGGAAAGCAACAGAAGAATTTGCACATCAATTAGGAAACGACTCAATCGGCGGATTGCTTGATATCACCGATGAAGTGAACGTAATTAACACACGCAATCATGTAATTAAAAAATACGGCAGGATTGATATACTTGTTAATAACGCAGCGCTGAACGAAAAGTTTGAGGATTCGCAATCTGCATTAGAGGAATCAAAGTTTGAAAATTTTTCAGTTGCATCGTTTGAACGGGCTATCAGGGTTAATGTAACCGGAACAGTTTTATGTTCAAAAATTTTCGGGACAGAAATGACGAAGGCGGGAAAAGGGAGTATAATTAACATTGCATCAACTTACGGAATAGTAGGACCTGATCAATCAATTTACAGGGATGAAACAGGAGAGCAGAAATTTTATAAATCTGTCTCATACCCGACTGCAAAAGGTGCAATCCTTAACTTTTCAAGGTTTTTAGCTGCATATTGGGGGAACAGAGGTGTCCGCGTAAATTCACTTTCACCCGGAGGTGTTGAAAACTCGCAGGATGAATTTTTCATTAAAAATTATTCTGCTAAAGTTCCGTTGGGTAGAATGGCAACACCTGATGACTATATGGGAGCGATTGTGTTCCTTGCCAGTGATGCATCTTCCTATATGACAGGCGCGAATCTTGTTGTCGATGGCGGGTGGACTTGCTGGTAGTAAATTTTCATACGGTAAAATGCGGAAAATAAAAGTCGGTAACCGGTATATTGGCAGTGGTGAGCCAGTGTATATAATTGCTGAAATTGGTATTAACCATAATGGCTCGATGGATAATGTGCGTAAATTAATGTACGGAGCCAAAGCTGCCGGTTGTGATGCTGTTAAGTTTCAAAAGCGAACACCTGAAATCTGTGTTCCTAAAGATCAGTGGAATGTCGAACGGGATACACCTTGGGGAAGAATGAGTTATATTGAATACAGACATAAAATAGAACTTGGAGAAAATGATTACACCGAAATAGATAACCTTAGTCGTAAAATCGGAATTGATTGGTTCGCCTCATGTTGGGACGAGGAGTCAGTTGATTTTATTGAAAAATATAACCCGAAATTATACAAAGCTTCTTCAGCATCGCTTACTGATTTAAACCTGCTTAAAAAGAAAAAATCAACCGGAAAGCCGTTGGTAATTTCCACCGGTATGTCAACAATAAATGAAATTGAAAAAGCTGTTATCAATATCGGTGAAGATAACCTGCTCATTGCTCATTCAACCTCAACTTATCCGTGTCCTCTCGAAGAATTGAATCTGAGAATGATAAGTACATTATCGAAAATGTTTCCAAATAATCCGATAGGATATTCAGGTCATGAAACAGGACTTGCTCCGACATGGGCAGCGGTTGCGCTTGGGTCAAGTTTTGTTGAACGGCACATTACTATTGACCGCGCAATGTGGGGTAGTGATCAGGCCGCTTCAGTTGAAATTGAGGGCTTTCACAGATTGGTAAAAAATATTCGCGATATTGAACAAGCCCTCGGAGACGGGATTAAAAGAATCTATAAGAGCGAAATTGGACCGCGTAAAAAGCTACGCAAAATTTTGTAACAAGTCAGGGTATTTTATTTTTGTACTGTTTATTTTTAATTATCCATGAGCACTGAAAAATGGTCATTGATTGTTATCGTTTCAGCAGCTCTTTTAATGATGCTGTTCGAACGGTTATTTCCATACACTAAAAACCAAAAGGTTTTTAGAGAAGGTTTTTTCAATGACGTGGTAATGTATACCATTATTCAAAGCTACGTTCTTGGTCTTATCATATTTTGGTTTCTTGGTTTTATTAAAAATAATACTGACCTTTATCAATACAGCGTGATTGGAGGAATTCCGGTCTGGGCGCAGGTTGTATTCTTTGTTGTAACTCACGACTTTTACATCTATTGGTTTCACCGTTGGCAACACAGCAACAAATATCTCTGGCGATTACATGAAGCTCACCATTCACCAAGGACAGTTGACTGGCTTTCAGGAGCAAGGTCTCATTCGCTTGAGATATTTATTAACCAAACAATAGAGTTCGCTCCGATAATTTTACTTGGCGCTTCACCCGAAGTCGCAGTTTACAAGGGAATGATAAGTGCTATATGGGGGATGTTCATTCACGCAAACATTGATGTTCGGTTGGGACCACTACAGTACTTTATTAACGGTCCTGAAATGCACCGGTGGCATCATTCGGACGACGAAGGAAAGGAATACCAAAATAACTACAGCACAAAACTCGCGGTTTGGGATTGGATTTTCGGTACTGCATTTTTCCCGAACCCGGACTTAAAAAAACCAAAACAATACGGATTACGCGATACGCCCGGTTATCCTATTACACTTCAGGCAGAAGACAAAACCTTTCTTAATTCTCTTCCGAAGTATAAACTTATTCCCACTGTTATTTATTTCGATATTGCAAATTACATCCGGCAACATTTATATGCATTCAGGCGATTTGAGGAGTTTAATGAGTACCTCAATAAAAAGCAAAACGTGAATTAAATCATTCCGATAAACTCTGGAAATTCTCAATAAGGAATAAACCCAGTCTTCTTATATTATATCCGAAGAAAAGTCCTTGAAGTTTTTAGTACTCCAGATATCCGAATTTACCTTTGTTGAAATCGTCAAATGCCTGCATTAGCTCATCCCGTGTATTCATAACAAACGGACCATGTGCAGCAATAGGTTCATTAATCGGCTCGCCGCTTAAAACCAATACGACTGCATCGTCCTGAGCATTTACGGAAAAATCTTTTCCATCGTTTGCCATTAATACGAAATGATCTGTTGGAGCAGTTTCCGAATTATTTACTTTTATGTTACCTTCAATGACCAACATTGCGGTATTGTAATCTTCAGGGAAACTAAAGTTCACAGTAGCACCTTTTTTCAATCGTGCATTATACAAATGAAGAGGTGTAAAAGTAGATGCATTACCTTTTATTCCATTAAATTCACCTGCAATGATTTCAATTTCTCCGCCGTTATTTTCAATTTCGTAACGGCTCATATCAGCTTTTTGGATCGCCTGATATTTAGGTTTGCTCATTTTATCCTTAGCCGGCAGGTTTATCCAAAGTTGTACCATTTGAAATTCACCACCTTGTTTGCTCCATTCTTTCTCGTGAAATTCTTTGTGTAAAATTCCGCTTGCAGCTGTCATCCATTGAACATCCCCTTCGCCGATTACGCCACCACCACCGCTGCTATCGTTGTGTTCAACTTTTCCTTTGTAAGCAATTGTAACAGTTTCAAAACCTCGGTGTGGGTGAACCCCTACACCTTTCGGGGTTTCACTTGGTTCAAAAATAAATTTCGAATTGTAATCCATCAAAATAAACGGACTCATACGTTGCATACTTAACTCATTTATCCCCGGAATAAAATTGTGTACTCTAAACCCATCGCCTACGTAATGTGGTTCTACCGGGCTGATTACTAACTGAACTTTTCTGGTTGACATAATAATAGGTTTTTAAGACAAAATTAAATAGAGTTTCCAACTTTCACATTGATGTAGGTTAAGAAATTATTTAGTAAAATTCTTTCCTGCCAATTCTGATCGTATGCGACTAAGGCTTTCGGGAGTGATTCCTAAATATGATGCAATGTAAACCTGCGGAACTCTCAGAGTTAAATCGGGATAAATTTTAATGAAATCTAAATATCGTTCTTCGGCTGAATCGCTCAGAAGTTGTTTAATTCTTTTTTGCAAATGTCTGATGTGATTATGGAGCAAACGTAGATTAGATTTTAAAAATCCCGGATCAGATTCAGAAAGTTGAAGGAACAGTTGCTCTTCAATTAAAAATACCTTTGACTCTTCCAATGCCTGAATAAAATAAACCGAAGGTTCACCGAAGTAAACACTTGACCTGTCAGCAATAAACCAGTTCTCCGGTGCGAATTGTATGATGTGTTCCTTGCCTTTATCATCAATTGCAAACTGACGCAGTAACCCGCTTTCCACAAAAAATGAGTGTTTACATTCTTCACCAGGTCGCAATAAAATTTCACCCTTTTTTACCTTTTTGATTTTACATCTGGAGAGGAGATAGTCAATTTCATTTTCAGATGAACTAATATTGGAGGTTAAAAATGTTGTGAATCTGAAGTTATGCATTCTTCGCAAATGGTTAATAGAAAGATAGTAAAATTGTCATTGATTTGAATTTTTCTTTTTAATCAGCGCAATCAACTTCTGCCCTTTGACGAGTATTCGAAGGCTTTGGCGGGTTAAGGAAATGTGTGATTGCTTTTTTTCGTTTTCATCCAGAACATCCTTATAAACCGATAAAATATGTCCGTAGGATAGAATACCGATAATCTTGTTCTCCGAAAGTATCGGCAATAAATCAACATTCTCACGCGCCATTGTTTCTACAACTCGTTTCAATGAATCTTCGGGATGAACGAATATATTTTTTCGTTTTACTAATTCTCCCACTTCTGTATCAGCCGGATGAATTGAACTGAACAGGTTGCTTGAACTTAACAATCCTACATATTTACTGTCAGTATCAGCTATAACGAAATAATTCGACATTAAATCCGATTCCTGTTCCAACCAGTTTCTAACTTCACCTATTTTCATAGAACTGCTGATAACAATTCCATCGTCTGATATGATTTGACTTACTTTAGTTTTTTCCAATATGTCCGGTTCATAAGAGTATGGAGTAATAATTCCTCTTCTGGCAATCTTTTCTGTCATAATTGTATTATCCATCAAAAAATAAGAAACAAAGTACGAACCGGTACAGGTAGCCAGTAATGGAAGAAAAGCGTTTACCTGTCCCGTTGTTTCCAAGGCAAAAACTATAGACGTAAGGAATGCTCTTGATGCACCTGCAAACATTGCCGACATTCCTACCAAAGCTGATAACGGTATAGAGATGCCGGCATCCGGAAACCAGTTTAATCCCAGATATCCGCTCAATGCGCCGACTGATCCGCCGATAGTAAGCAATGGCGCTAGCGTTCCACCAGATGTACCGCTACCAAGCGAAACAGCCCACGATAAAAATTTAAGAACGCACAATGATATCATTAAGTGTACGGAAAGTGAACCTGATAAAATATCTGTAATGTTGTTGTATCCTACACCGAGTGTACGGGGCTGATAGTAACCGATCATTCCGACGGCAAGGCTTCCAATCGCTGGCCACCACGCCCAGTGAACCGGTAGCTTTTCAAACATATCTTCAATCCAGTAAACGATTTTAGTAGCGGCGATAGAAAGTAATCCTATCACTAATCCGATAACGCTATAGAAGAAGAGAGCGTAATTCGATGCGCTTTCAACAATTTCAGGCATTGAAAAAACCACACCTTCGCCAAAAAGAACATGATACCCTGCAGCTCCGGTTATACAAGCTAATGCCACCGGTACGAATGACCTTGGTGAAAATTCAAAAAGCAGAAGTTCAATTGCCAATAAAATAGCGGCAACCGGGCTACCGAAAATAGCTGCCATACCGGCTGTTGCACCCGATGCGAGCAATATTTTCCGCTCGTTCGGTGTAATGCTTAAAACTTGTCCGACTGCAGATCCCAACGCTCCGCCAGTTGCAATGATTGGTCCTTCAGCGCCAAATGGTCCGCCCGTCCCTATACAGATTGCGGATGAAATTGGTTTTAGGAAAGTTACTGATGGTTTTATCCGGCTTTGATTCGTAAGTATCTGTTCCATTGCTTCAGGTATTCCATGTCCGCGTATTGCTTTTGAACCATACATTGCCATTAAGCCAACAATCAAACCGCCTATTACAGGAATAAATACAACCGGCCAACCGATAAGATTATTAGCGGGATTTGATGGTTCAATTGAAATGTTTCCGTAAAAAGCTATATTGGTAATCAGATCTATTAAGTGAACTAATAACCTTGCGACTAAACTGACCGCGACTGCTATTAATACCGCAATTGCAGAAAGTTTGAACAACTGCTTTTTATTGTACTTTTTCTTGTCTGAAAGATTTTCTTTTTGAAAGGTCGAAGTTAATGAAACTGCAACCGGTATGGAGTTATCTTTTTTTAACAACATTATGTGTTTGAAATTCATCGCTTAAACTACTTTCGGTTATTTAGTAGAAATTAAGCTGAAACGGATATTGAAACTACGCTTTGTGGTTTACTACCGGAAGGTTTATATTAATTAATAATACAAGCGTTACAAATTAAATAAGTTCACGCTTCCAGCAGGTTAAAAAGATTTACAACTAAAACCATCACCTGATTAATAAATGAACGGAATTAACATTTTTGTTTTTGCTTCATAATTCTCAAACTCTTTTCCGTATTTTTCTTTTAAATAATTGTCAAGCATAGGAGCATTATAAAATGCAAAAAAGCAGAAAAGCATTAAAGGGATTGATAAAGCCCAAATGTTACCGGTAATAATGGCATAGGCGGTTACCCAAAGGATATCACCGAAATAATTTATATGACGGGAATATTTAAAAAATCCTCCGGTGTAAAGTTTGCCTTTATTTTCCGGTTTCGTTTTCCAGTTATTTCTCAAAATTTCTCCACCACTGTTTAAAACGCATCCAACTATAAAAAGCACTATAGCAAAATACTCAAGCCATCCGATAGGTTTAGTAATTGAAATTGAGAACAAAGAAAACCCAATATAGTAGATTGCAAATGCAAACAGTACGCTCAGTCCTTCTCCCCAGGGAATTTTCCTTTTAAGTAAAAAAGTCATCATGTAGGAAAACCTGAAAAAGGTTATTAAATTAAAACCGAATAAAATTTTCCGTCTTACCCCCGAATCAGAGATAGTATTTTGAATGTTTAACAAATTTGCAAATATATCTCCGCCATGTTGAAACAGTAACCAAAATGATAACCATAAGAAGAAAAGTTCTATCAGATGTATAATGATTTTTTGAGGAAGGCACGTGCCCTTTTGTCCGTATAAATCCATTAGTGTAATAATTGTAAATCAAAAAAGAATTATCAAAGGTTCATTTTGTATTGATAAGCGAATTATCTAAAGTCGTAAATTTTTGCAATCCGTATAATTCAGGTTTAAATCTTGAGTCAGTTACCCGTATAGCAGTAGTGAAAATTATTTTCTCCTGAGTAGAATTAATGTGCGTGAGCTTCACCTTGATTAGTCATTTTCGCCAGTATATAGAACGCCCCGTTAACTACAATTTTACTATCATGCGGGATTTCCTTTAATAAAGTTATTTCACTGAAACCTATATCGGTTGTGCCCTTGCTAACAGGAATTTTCTCGAAAGTTGTAACTTCTTCCTTGTGTTCGTCCGTAGAGTTTTGATCGTGGCTGTGATCGTCGTGTTCGTGTTCCTTTGTTCCCTCAGTGTGACTGGTTTCATTCTTTTTGCCGGAAACTATGAATATATAGTCTTGTCCTTCGTGGTTTACAATTGCATCCGTAGGAACTGCATCAACTGTCGCATCCGTCAAACTTATCAACGCTGTAACGCTCATACCGTCTATTAAACCTTGCTTATCACCTTTTACTCTTGCATGAACTGCGATTGCTTTTGTATTCTGTTCGAATGTGTTGCTTATTGCATAAATGTATGCATCATATTCCCTGCCCGGATTGTTCGTAAGCGTGAAATGAATAGTTTGCCCGACTTTCAGTTTCTTTATGTCTTTTTCATAAACGTACAAGTCAAGGTGCAACCTGCTGTTATCCACAATTTCAGCCACCGGGTTGGCAGCATCAACATAACTGCCGATATTAACCATGATATTGCTGATTACACCGCTGATCGGACTGATTACGTTTACACTTGAACGAATATTATCAGGCGTTAATGTTTCGGGATTAATACCTATTAACTCTAATTGTTTTTGTAAACTTGCCTTTCTGGACTTTAACGTGTTAAGTTCCGTGGTTGCTGCCTGAAGGTTCTTCAACGCTCCCGCATTTCCTTCTACCAACATTTTTTGTCTTTCAAATTCCAATTCCGCTAATTCTAACTTCGACGCAATGCTCAATAAATCTTCCTGCATTGTAATGAAAGAATTATTGGAAATAGTTGCAATTACCTGTCCACGCCTGACGTGGTTTCCTGTCTGAATAAATATCGACTTAATTACACCGCCCATTATTGTGGTTGCATTCGCTTTATTTTGATTTGGTACTTTTAAAAATCCATTTGCTTTAAGCGATGAAGACAGTTGCTTTTTTTCAATTTTTCCTAACTCAACATTTATCGAGCTCATTTGCTCATGAGTTAAACTTACCAAATTAACGCTCCCGTGATCTTCGTGAACAGTATTGTCTTCACTGTGTTGCTCTTCATTGCTTTTGTTACAGGCAATAAAAATGATAGTTGTGAAAAGGAGGAAAACAAAAATAATATTTCTCATTTTACCAAATTATTTATTAATTAAAGAGGTAATGTTGATAACCGATTGATTAAGTTGATTTATACAGTTCAGGTAAGCTAAATGTACATCAGTTACTGTTTCAAGTGCCTGCAAAAATTCTATATAGTCTATTTCACCACTTTGAAAACTTACCTTTGCAGTGTTGATTATTACTTCAGAATTTAGAAGAGCAGTTGAACTATAATATTTGTATTGCGATAAAATCTGTTCGTATTGCACGTATGCATTACGCAATTGATTCTGCAATTGGATTCTAACATTATCTGCTTCTCTCAGCAGAGATTGTTGTTTAAAGTCGAGAGATTGGATTTTTGAAGATGAATTGAAAAAAGTAAGCGGTACATTTATACCTAAGTTAACTCCATGAAACCTATCACCAATTCCGAAATGTACCTCATTACCGTTAACTGACTGTGTTCCGATAAGCGATTGATTGAAATATCCAATATTAAGCTCAGGGAGTAATGATGCAATTTCAATTTCTTTGTTCTGTCTGGCTATCAATACTTCCTTGTACATTGATTCCAGCGCAGGATTATTTGAAACAAGCGATGTATCAAACGAAATGTTTAAGGCAAGAGGCTGAAATTCGACAATTCTTTCAATCACAAAATCTTCACCAGTGTTCATCAATGTTTTCAGTTTATTGTATGTCATTAAATAATCTGACTCATTTTGTTTAAGTAAAAGCTGAATCTCACCATATTTGGTTTCCGCTGTTGTTTTCTCCAATAAATTCGTTTCACCGGTTTTATAACGCAATCCGGCTGCATTTACAAAATCAATGTATAAAACCTCCAGATATTTCAAACGATCTTTTACGGCTGATAAATATTGTAGTTCGTAAAACTGTGATTTGACCTGTGAAGTAATAACGTTCATTAATGCTTTTCGTTGCAATTCGATGTTTTGCATTTCTGCTTCCAGTAATTTTGACTTTTCAAAATAGTAAGTTGGAAACGGAATAGTCTGACTGATTTGAAAACCGAGATCATTATTGATACTGCTGTATTGTCCGTATTGAATATTAAAGTTTGTTTTAGGTAACTCAAACGAAGATCCGCGCATACTTTGGTATGATTGCAAGTCCAATTGTTTCGATTGAAGTTTCAAGTTATTTTCCAATGCAACTTTGATGGCTTCATCGAGATTAATAATTTTCATTGATTGGGCATTTACTCCCCCGACCGTGAAAATTATAAAGCATAATACTACCAATGGCGAAACTTTAACTTTTCTATTTTTAGTAAAAATCATGTACAATAAAGGTAAAACAATTAGTGTGAGGAAAGTTGCAGTGATTAAGCCGCCTATTACAACAGTAGCAAGCGGTTTCTGGACTTCTGCTCCCGGACTTGTTGAAATCGCCATAGGAAGAAATCCAAGCGATGCAACAGCAGCAGTCATTAATACCGGCCGGAGACGGGTTTTTGTCCCTTCTATAATGCGTTTAGTAATATCACTGACTCCGTCTTTTTCCAACTGATTGAAAGTCCCGATAAGTACGATTCCATTTAATACAGCTACGCCAAATAATGCAATAAAACCGATTCCTGCCGATATACTAAATGGCATATCACGAATGACCAAAGCAAAAACACCTCCAATTGCGCTCATTGGAATTGCAGTGTAAATGAGTAATGCCTGTTTGAATGAACCAAATGTAAAATAAAGAAGCGTGAATATAAGCCCCAATGCGACCGGCAAAGCAATCATCAGTCTTTTAGATGCAGCTTGTAAATTCTCAAATGTTCCTCCAAAAGTGTAGTAATACCCTTCCGGAAGTTTTATTTCTTTATCCAGATTATTTCGTATATCATCAACAACACTTTCCACATCCCTGTTCTTAACGTTGAAACCAACTACAATTCTGCGTTTCGCATCTTCACGGCTTATCTGTGCCGGTCCTAATTCCATTTTGATTTCGGCAACTTGCGATAATGGAATTTGTGTTCCATTGTTTGTTGGAATATATAGCTGGCTTACGTCTTCAATATTGTTTCTATGAGTGCTGTCTAATCGCACTACCAAATCAAATTTACGTTCATTTTCAAAAACAACTCCTGCTGTTCCACCAGCGAACGCAGTGCTTATGATATGGTTAATATCCTTAATATTTAAACCATAATTTGCAATCTGTGAACGGTTGTATTTAATTACAATTTGAGGTAAACCGGTTATCCGTTCAACGCTTGGTTCAGTTGTACCTTCCACATTTTGGACAACCGATTTTATTTTATTGGCGTAATTTAAAAGTGTGTCCATGTTTTCTCCTATAATTTTAACTGCGACATCCTGTTTGATCCCGGTCATCAACTCATTAAATCGCATTTGAATTGGTTGACTTTTTTCAAAGAAAACTCCCGGCACAGTTGACAACTTCTGCATCATTTCATCTGCAAGTTCATCGTAACTGATATCACGTTTCCATTCATCGGGTTGTTTAAGAATTACCATTAAATCCGTTGCTTCCGGAGGCATCGGATCGGTTGGTACTTCGGCGGTTCCGGTTTTGCCGATTACCATTTTCACCTCGTCAAATTCACCCAACATTCGGGAGACCTGCATAGACGTCTCCAGACTTTGTGATAACGACGTCCCCTGAGGTAAGATACAATGAATTGCGAAATCACCTTCTTGTAAAGTTGGAATAAATTCTCCTCCCATTTTTGAAAACAACATCACAGTTCCTGCAAAAATTGTAACGGTTACACTGACGATGCTTAATTTATATTTAATTGCTTTTTCGAGGAGTGGTGAATAAATGCGCTGGAAAATCTTCATTATTTTATCACTGAACGTTTCCTTTTGGGAAATTTGTTTTGGCAGGAACAGAGCGCACATCATAGGAATATATGTAAGTGATAATATCAACGCGCCGGAAATTGCAAAAACCACAGTTTGTGCCATAGGTCGGAACATTTTCCCTTCGATCCCGATAAGTGTTAGTATCGGGATGTAAACAATCAAAATGATAACTTCACCAAATGCAGCATTACTGCGTATTTTTGAGGATGATTTATAAACCTCTTTATCCATTTCCGATTGTGATAATTTCCCGATTGACTTTCGCAAACCAAGGTGATGCATTGTAGCTTCAACAATAATCACAGCTCCATCAACAATCAGACCAAAGTCAATTGCCCCGAGGCTCATTAGGTTTGCGCTAACTCCGAATAAGTTCATCATTCCTAAAGCAAATAACATAGAAAGTGGAATAGCGGAAGAAACTATCAATCCAGCACGTAGATTTCCAAGAAATAAGACCAACACAAAAATTACTATCAATGCGCCTTCGATGAGATTTTTTTGCACGGTAAAAATTGCGCGGTTTATCAAATCCGTTCTGTCAAGATAAGGTTCAATTTTAACATCCGGAGGAAGTGACTTTTGAATGGTTTGCATTTTTTCTTTTATCCTGTTGACCACATCGGAACTATTTGCACCTTTACGCATCATTACAACTCCACCGACTGCATCCACTTCACCGTTGTAAGTCATTGCGCCGTATCGAACAGCGCTGCCGAAACGAACTTCAGCAACATCTTTAATTAAGATCGGGATTCCATTCGGGTTCGCTTTAATTACGATATTTTTGATATCATCAAATGAACCTATTAATCCGACACCGCGAATGAAATATGCACTTGGTTTTTTGTCAATATATGCGCTGCCGGTATTCTCATTATTCCTCTCTAATGCCGTAAATATTTCAGGAACAGAAACTCCCATTGCAACAAGTCTGTCGGGATTTATCGAAACTTCATATTGTTTGAGTTGCCCGCCGAAACTGTTTACCTCTGCAACTCCAGGTGTACCGTAAAGTTGACGTGCGACGATCCAATCCTGCATAGTACGTAACTCCATTGCAGAATATTTATCTTCACTGCCGCTGACAGGGTGGATGATATATTGATATATTTCTCCCAGACCGGTACTTACAGGTGCTAATTCCGGTGTACCTACACCTTTTGGAATTTTATCCCCTGCATCTTTTAGCTTTTCGTTTATCAATTGACGGGCGAAGTAAATGTCAACATTATCATCGAACACTACTGTTATTACTGAAAGTCCAAACCGGGAAATGCTCCGTAACTCCACCAAATCAGGAAGATTTGCCATACTTTGTTCAATCGGATATGTTACCAATTGTTCAACTTCCTGAGTTGCAAGCGTTGGGCAAACTGTTATAATTTGAACCTGGTTGTTGGTTATATCCGGGACGGCGTCAATTTGTAATTTGTTGGCGCTCCATAATCCCCATAGAATTAACGCGAGAGTCAAAAGCGCAATAACAAATTTATTTTTTATACTGAATGCAATTACTTTGTCTATCATATTAAAATCAGGTTAATGTATGTATGCACATTATCGCATACCAACATGCTGCGAAAAATTTTCACACGATCCGACAAATCGGAACATTAATGAACCATTAACTGATTTTTGGCGGTTGCCAGATGGAAAAAGGAATTTCCAACAGGTATGATATGGATTTAAGCGATATCTTTCCGGTTGGTATTGGGTGGTAAGAACCTAAATCTATTTGCAATTGCGTGAAACCCCAGGTCTGACCGCAACAAACACATACGCAAAACGGTGAACAATGTTCAGCTTCCTGCTCGTGGTTGACATAATCTGAACTTACCGGGGTTGATTGAGTTCGGTCACTGTAACCGCATTCGTTGTTATCAACACAAGGCAAAGCTGTCAGCGCGAGAAAATAAAAACAAAATATGGAAATCAGGAATTTCACTTTTCAAAAATAAAAAAAAATTTTTTCAGTTTAAACAGGTTTCAATCAGGTGAGTACAAAATTGGAGAGTTTTGGTAATTACAATAAAAATATTTTATAAAATACTCTTCCGTTTACGCATGTCTCTCAGATTTTAGAATTGAGGTTGTCCATCAGTGTTATAACCCCGTTCTTGAAATTCACGAGTTTCCCTGAAAGGTTATCCGGGAAATTACTGATTATAGCGGATGGTTTCTTAATTTCCCTTAATAGGATTGCACCGTGAGAGAGCATACCACCATTTCGTGCAATAACAGCTTTAGCATTTTTATATTCTTCGAAGTGTCCCGGTTCAAGTGCGTCAACAATCAGAATATCCTTTCCGATAATTCCGATAACATCACCGGGATAAATTATTGATGGTATAGAATCGTTGAAATCCGCACTTTCATCAACTCCACTATTTTGCCAGAATGTTCCCGACTTCAATCGCACTGCCTCTGATAATCCGAAAGCTTCCGTTCCTTTCAATGCAAAATGTAACCGTTGTATGAGTCGCATATTGTTATCTCTGTACCATTCCCTAATTTCAATATATCTTCCCCGCATACCCGGTAATCCTATCGCACTCCATATTCTGAGGAATAAATTCCATTTTGGAAAACTGCTGACATGGTAAAATTTTTCAACCTTCCGCTCGGATGCCGGATCGCTTTCAAATTTTACACGATGTGGAAATTTTGTTTGTAACATTTCAGAGTAAACAGTTTTCGGATTACCCATGAAGTTCCCGCCTGCGCTCGAAAGACAAGCCTTCAAAACTATGTTTGTTCTTGTAATAAACAGGTAATATCGAATAAACCAGTGCCTGATTAAATATTCGCGGTGAGGTGAATTTAATTTCAATAGATGATTTAACTCAACTTCAAAATCGAGAAGTTTTAAATACGACATTTTTACTTTTTGTCTCGCAAGAATGAGCATTTTAATAAACTTCGGTATGGTCAGAATAAACCGGAAAAAATTAAATCGTGGCTCAGGGGAGTATCCTCCAATTTCTCTAAAGAACAGTTTTGCCGGTAATCCCCAATTTTTGAAACTTGAAAGGAAAAGGTCACAGTTTATATACTGTGCGTGGTTAAATTCTACGGTGAACGGTTCGTTGTTTTCAATTGTTCTGTAATCCCAGAGAGCGTAGAGTCTGCCGATACTTTTCGCAGCTTTTATCTGAGCTTCGTTCATCAAATTACTAACTTGTTTCGGGAGTATTTCATCCAGATTTGCGGAAGAAATAAGCCTTCGCCAACCGAAATTGGTTACAGGTCTGAGCTGGAGTAGATAGAATTCCAATCCATCCCATGCCCACTCAATATTACAGTGTTCGTAGTGAAACTTTGAAATACAATTTAAGAGGAACTCGTTCAGGTATGAAATCATAACAATAAACGGAGATTCATCCATGCTTTTATTCCAGCCGACTTCCCACCCGTTTTGCATTTTTGATATAACTGCACTCTGAGGTGTTACTTTCCCTGAAGTCAGTCCTTCAAGGTGGCCGTTTACCCATTCAATTTCGGTTGAAATATTTCTTACAAAAGCTACACCTGAGACAAGCGGTTCTATATATTTTTGAATTATTACCTCGTCCGCTCCATTGCTGAAAAGTTCATTTACCTTTTGCTCAACATCTTCCGGACGGATTCTAAGGAATGATTTATGTAAACCCGGTTCAGATGAATCAGCTTTGTCTTCATTTGAAAATCCGGATCTAATCACAAAGGATTTCGTGTTATCAGGCTTAAATTCGTCAATATATTTTTCGACTACACAAAATTCCGGAACATTAAGTCCCGCAATCTTTGCAAGTTTTAATCTTCCTGCTTTTGTGTGCGATTTAAAGGATTCGGATTCATCTTCTACGGTTTTAACGAAACCGGGAGGATCATCAAAATACGGAAAGTGTCCCCAATCATTTTTTATCGTGATTGACAGATTAGCGCGTTTGAGAATACTATCCCATGCGGCGATATGTGAGATATCTATTACATTGTTTTTTGCCCCCCATAATATTCTGACATTATTGTCTATGTAGTCAAATAAATCCAGTGCATCAACCGGAGAAATCAGGTTCAAAATAGATTTCAATGCGCTGTAATTTTTAATTCCGCGTGCGATGATTTCAAAAATTTCATTATCACGTGGAGCAATAGTTAAGTACTTTTTTAAGAGGGAAGGATTTACAGAAATTAAAAATTTTAAAAAGGGTATTCCATCAAGGTACTGCGGAAAAATTTTAGGCTGCTTTTTCCCAATGAATGCACCGATTGGTGCAAGGATTATAAAATTTCTAAAATGGTATGGATCAATAGTTGCAACACGGAGAGCGACAAGCGCACCAAAGCCGCATGCGAGAATGTCTTCACCCGGTTTCGTAAGGTTTATCAGTGAACGGGCGAGTTCGTCGTTGTTGCGAAAAGAATCAGATTTATTATTGCCGAATCCGGGGAGTTCAATCGGCGTTGGTGTATATTTACTGAAATGTGGTAATACAAATTTCCAATATTCCGCACTACTACCTAAGCCTCCGAGTAGATTTAAGGTGGGTTTAACCATCTCCTCTGCCAGATTGTTCAACCAGAGTTTTGATAATTTTAATTACTTCAGACTTCATCATGTCTTCGAGACTTATAGGTAATCGCCATGTCCAGTTAAGATTGCTAACAGTTCCGGGAAAGTTTATCCTGTCGCGCCATTTACTGAAACGTTTCAAAATATCTCCGTCAAGATATAGCCACTCCATCAGCAACTGGATACTAAAAATTGATGATGCACCAAGTGCAGTTTGAAGACAATTGCGGATAAAGTTTACATTGATTTCATCTGATAGCATGCAATTATATCCAATTAAAGATGCAAAATCGGTTCGTTCGCGAATGGTTGATTTGTATAGCTCATGCAAATAATATTTCACATTATCGCTGAAGTTGGATGTAAATTCATTGATAGACTCGGGGCTAACAATAGCCCGCCATTCAACTCTTCCGGCAGGATTTATGTATTTCTTGAAAAGTTTATTTCTTAAGATTTGAATCTCTTCGCGTGAGATCCCATACTGTTCGAGGTTTTTGTAAAATGAACTCAGGTCAGTTTTACCCGCCTCAAATTTCCACCATGCGGATATAGTAGACGAATCGTGAGTTGACAAAACCGAGATAGAATTTTCCCTGAAAAATTCCGGGTTAACAAAACTTCCGCCATCGCTCCAATTGCGTTTCCAACGGAGAACTTCCATCCCTGGAATTCCTAATTCATGTAGTAGCTCAAAAGAATCATTTGGAACAGTTCCAAGATCTTCTGCAACCGGGAGCATTGAAGAGGCCGATATAAATTCGTTTACAATTTCTCTGCCGTGTTGTTTCCAGATATTTTCATCCGCCGGATCAAATTGTCCGACCTCTCCACCAAAAGATTCACTTATATTTTTTGATATAGTCCAGATGCGTAGGAGACCAATAAAGTGATCAATTCTATAGGAGTGATAGAAATTTTCAGCATATTTTAATCTGTCTCTAATATATGTGAAACCTCCGATTGCAATATTCATCCAGTTATAAGGACTCATTCCCCATCTCTGTCCTTTTTGCATATACATATCAGGTGGAGCGCCGGCAACTTTATCCAGTTTAAAATAATCAGGATTCTGCCAGACATCAGCACTATCAGAAGATACAAGATAGGGCAGATCACCCATTAGCAGAACCGAATTTTTTTCAGCGTACAATTTTGCTTCCTTGAGTTGATTGTACGCCTGCCATTGCACCCAAGCAATGAAATTCAGTTCTTCCCGCTTGTGCTTTAGAATATCTTTTACAGTCAGTGAATCAATATTTCGAAAACGCCTGTCCCACGTTTCCCAATGTTTTCCGTTGTAATGTGATTTAATTAACTTAAAAAGCGCGTAGCTGTCAAGCCAGTGTGATTGTTGATGTTTAAAATCCGAATATTCTTCAGAATCCAGAAATGCTTCGGTAAATATTTTTCGAAGTGTATTAAGTTTTTTTCTTTTTATCCTGTAATTTACGCGTTGTGTATTAAGGTTTTCAAATTTTATGGATGAAATAATTTTTCTGGTTTTACCTGCTGAAACTTCTTTCAGTTTGCTTAAATTAATATACACCGGGTCAAGAGCGAATGAACTAACCGAATTATATGGTGAATTGTCGCTTCCCATATCGTTCAAAGGCAAAAGTTGAATAATTGACAAACCGCACAAACGGCTCCAGTCAGTTAATAGATTGATATCGGTAAACTCACCTATAGTTTTATTTCCTGACCAAACTGAAAAGAGAGGTACAACAAGCCCTGCCCGCTTCTTTACGTCGATTAATTTCCATTGAGAACCGGTCCGGGAGTTTAAAAAATATTCTGTGCTCAATTTGATATCATTTACATTATTCTTATTCTATGCTTTGACTTACTCAGGGGCTTAATTTTTTTCCGGTAAACATCCGCAGCAGTTGGCAGTGATTTTGTGTTACCTTTTACTTCCATCAGATTTTTCAAAAACACATTTTCAAAATCATTCCCGGTAGCATCAGCGGTTAGTTCAACTGCCTTTGCGGCATATTTTAGTATTTGAATAGTTTCAATATTTGTAATATCGGAAAAAAACCAGCCGCAACTTGTAAACATAAACATACGGTACTTTTGCATTTCGAGAAGTTTCAGGCAGAGATTCACCTCCGATTGATCCAAATATTTCACTGAATTAAAGTAAAAAAATTTTTCAATCGTTTCAGAATCCGGGTTAAGCATAATATCAATGTATTCATTTCTCGCTTGCCGGTGATCTTTTAAGAGGTGTTTGGTGGCTTTAATAAATACATAGTCAAGTTTCACTGCAAGGTCATTGAGCGCAAATCTCAGGGTTTTCCGCCATTTTTGGTTCCAGCCATTTTCACCACCGGTATGGCAACCGCAATCGTCGCTCCACCTGCCAACGCCATGTGCGCAGCTCCAGGAATTTCCTTCACCTAGTGGTCCGTTATCAAGAATCACTTCGTAATCGGGTGGATTTAATTTCAGAAAATTGGAATAATTTGTTACCGAAAACCCGTTCGTTGAGGTAAGTTCAGAAAATAAATATGCAATAGATCTGTCTGCGAAATGTTTGTGGTGCCCGAAAGTCTCTCCGTCGGTTGCAGCTGAAATCATTCTGAACCCGTAACTTAAATTTACAATCCTGTCCATTAATTTTTCAGAATGAAAAATGAGGTCGTCAAAAGCAATCTCGCGTGCAAGTTTTCCATTATAAAAGAATACATCAATAAATTTTTCGTTAGTGAAAAACCTGTACGGTCGTGAAGTATCAAGTTCCAGTTCAGGTTTACTTACCCATTGTTCGGATCCGATTTTTCTGATAGCGTACGCTTGTGATGGGTCTAGGATCGTAAATTTTATTCCTTCATCGGCAAGAACTTTGAGAGTTTCGTTATTACATGCAGTTTCAGCGAGCCACATTCCGGCTGGTTTGCGTGCAAAATGAAATTCAAAATCTTTCACCCCCCACTTTACCTGAGTAATTTTATCCTGCTCAGATGCGAGAGGCATAATGATATGATTGTAAACTTGTGCAATCGCATTCCCTTGTCCGTTGTTTTTAATTATGCTTTTTTTATCAGCATCAATAATTTTTTCGTATGTGTGGCGGTGTTTCTTGCGGAGCCATGAAAACAGAGTCGGCCCGAAATTAAAACTCAGATATTCGTAATTGTTCACGCGCCGGATAATGTCCCCGTGAGAGTTGACGATAACAGCTTCAGTATTTGGTTTATAACACTCCTGAAGTATACGTTCATTCCAGTCGTGAAAAGGAGCCGCTGAAAACTCCGGGTCAATCTCGTCAGTCCAGGGATTTTCCCGTGGTGGCTGGTAAAAATGTCCGTGGATTATCAAATGCTTTTTATTCAATCAATCAGATTTTATGTTTCAGATTTATTTTTTTAATAAGGAAACAAAACTTAATGGTAGAACCGGAATTCTGTACTTCTAATAAATAACCACATACAAAATTTTTTATGAAGACAACTCAACCGGGTCATTGGGATTATCAAGTTTAAATACGTTCACAGCCAGAGGAGGTAAAGTAACTTTAATTGAGTAAAGAAAATCCTGATGGGGAATTTCTTCGGCTATTATTTCGCCGAGATTTCCGACTCCGCTTCCACCGTATTCTACCGCGTCGCTGTTTAGTATCTCACGATATATACCTTTTTGCGGAACACCGAAAACATAATTGGTGCGAATTACCGGTGTCATATTAAATGTAAAAATTATTGTTTCCTTATTATCGGCGGAAAACCTCGCAAAGGCAAGGACGCTATTATCGGCATCTTTAAAGTCAAGCCATCTGAAACCGTTACTTTTAAAATCAACTTCAAATAACGCCGGTTGCTTTCGGTACAGGTGAGCGATGTCCCTGAAAAAAAGGTTAAACTTTTTATTGTGTTCAATTTCAAGTACATCCCAATTTAGCTCTCCGTTTGAATTCCATTCGAGGTATTGCGCAATATCATTTGTCATGAAGTTCAGCTTCTTGCCGGGATGTCCGAACATCATACCGTAAAGTAGTTTCAGATTAGCGAAGCGCTGCCACAGGTCACCGGACATTTTATCAATAAGAGATTTCTTTCCGTGAACAACCTCATCGTGTGATAATGGTAACAGGTAATCTTCATTAAATGAATACCACAACGAGAAGGTGATTTTATTGTGATGAAACTTTCTATAAACCGGATCCTGAGAAAAGTAAAACAATGTATCATGCATCCAGCCCATATTCCATTTCATATCGAACCCGAGTCCACCGGTATAAGATGGTTTAGTGATCCCATGCCAGGAAGTTGATTCCTCAGCAATGGTAAGTATTCCGGGAAATTCCCGATGTACTGTATCATTAAGGCGTTTAAGGAATTCAATTGCTTCGAGATTTTCATTTCCGCCATAAATATTTGGTTCCCACTCACCGTCATTTTTTGAGTAATCGAGATATAACATTGAAGCAACAGCATCAACTCGTAGCCCATCAATATGGTATTTATCAATCCAGAACAGCGCATTGGCAATCAGGAAATTTCTAACTTCATTCTTTCCGTAATCAAAGATAAGCGTACCCCAATCTTTGTGATATGATTTGAGCGGATTTGAATATTCAAATTGCGCTGTACCATCAAATTTCGCCAATCCATGCGCATCGGTTGGAAAATGTCCCGGAACCCAATCGAGAATAACTCCAATCCCGTTTAAATGACAATGATTGACAAAGTACATGAAATCCTGCGGAGTTCCATATCTGCTTGACGGTGCGTAATAATTTACAACCTGGTAGCCCCATGAATTATCGAGAGGATGTTCCATTACCGGGAGCAATTCAATATGTGTATAACCCATTAAGTTTACGTATTCAACAATTTCATGAGCGAGGTCGCGGTAATTTTTAAAACCCCATTCGTTTGCACCGAAATCCTTTTTCCAAGTTCCGAGGTGAAGCTCGTAAATGGAAATTGGAGTTTTATACTTAATGGTTTTCTTCCTTTTGTTAATCCATTTCTTATCAGTCCATTTAAATCCGTTCAGCGAGGAAATTATGGATGCGTTGGAAGGTCTAAGTTCCGATTCGAACGCAAATGGATCGGTTTTCATTACAATGTTACCGTGATTATCTTTGACGGCGAATTTGTATTGTACCCCATCATTAATCCCCGGGATGAAAAGTCCCCAGATTCCATTAGCGGTTAATTTTTGCATTGGAAACATTCCCGGAGTCCATGAATTGAATTCACCTGCTAATGCAACTGCTTTCGCGTTTGGGGCCCAAAGAGTGAACATCACACCTTGTTTACCGAGAATTTTTCTTTTGTGTGCACCGAGCTTTTCGTAAATTCTGTTGTGATTCCCTTCTGCGAAAAGGTGTTCGTCGTAATCTGAAAATTCAATCGGGAAATTATACGGATCATGAAATGCAAACTCATTCCCGTCTTCATCTTCAAAATGTATTGTATATTCAGGCACAATATCAGTATTTTCAATTACTGCAGAGTAAATATTTCCTGTGCTGATGCGGTCAAGCTGAATTGATACGTGTTTAGTTTTAATATATGCATTGATCGCTTTGGGCAGGAATGTAATTATGCGAACGGAATGGATTTTCTTGTCAACCTTTGCACCGAGTATATCAATAGGATATTGATGCTCGAAAGTTGAGATTTTATTAATATCTGTTTTTGAAACGTGATTGAAGCGGCGCTTTTTTTTCAATGCAATAAAACTATAAATTCAATGGGTAAAATACTCAATAGACAATAAAATTATAATGAGGAAGTCAGTTCTGAACATCCAGGTTTCTCAGATAAAATATTCTATATAACACCGGATGTTATCAGCTTTCACAGAAAAGTTTATATAAGAGTTCTTTAGCTTTGTTAAGTCGCAATATTGTATCACCGGAAATTTTTGATTCGTTTCGGCTGATGTATGTATCAATTCTTTCAATTGCCTGAGCCAGTGACACAGAATCATCCTTAAGTCCATGTGCAATATTTTCTGCTGATTCATCAAAGAATCCTAAAGGTGGATTCCAGAAAACAATAATTTTTTTTGACCAGTGTTCTTCCTCTGACATAGATACTTTCTGTAACTTATAATATTTTTTATTCATTTTAAATTTTTTTCAATGGGGGTATTTTAAAATAAAAAAATTCATTAATGAAAATTAATCCGGACAATACTGACTTTGAACTGGAAGATAACCTGAGTTTTTCAGACGGGCGTGATGGAAGATCAAAAAAACCTGTAATCTTATTTATCGTAATCGGCGTACTTGTAATAGCGATAGTTGTTTTATCATATTACGCTTTTTTATACCAGTCCGCATACGATTTAGGGATACAATATTTAGGTCAAAGACAATACAAGGAAGCGTTGTACAAATTTCAGGAAATTCCTCCTTCGAGCAGTGATTACAATAACGCTCAGTCAAAAATAAATTTTATTAACGGACTTTTATTGTTCAACGAAAAAAAATTCGCTGAAGCTAAAGAACACCTTGATAAGGTTATTCTCACGGATGAATATTATAATGAAACCCGGCTTATGCTTATGAAAATTGAAGAGGTTTTGCAAGCCGAGGAACTTGCTAAACAACTTGAGCAAAATGACGAGGGAAAACTTTTGGATGCAGAGAAAGAACTGGAACAGAAAATACGTGATCAGGATGCTTCGCGAACATTTGCAAAGCTTTTAGTGAGGTTACAGGATAAATTTGCTGCAGAGTATAAATTAGCTGAACTGGAAGATGCCAACGGAATGAAGCGAAATCTCAGGAACCTGAATGATATCAGACAGGAAATGCTTGACTATACTTATTCATCCTCAGCGCCCGAACAACAATTAATAGAGTTTAAAGAATTGTTGAATGCATGGATGAACAATCGTATCAACGTTATCCAGTCAACTATAAGAGAAGGAGCGCCTACAATACAGGAAAGTTCGTTAAAAGTGAAAAACCTCATTTCTGACGGAGATAAAATTGAGGAAGAAATTTTAACAGAAATTCCAGGGTTGAAAAGTTCATATTCATTCTGAATCATGAATGTGCATAGAAATGTTCAGCTATCTGAACTTACAACTATACGAACCGGCGGTAAAGTAAATTACTTTGTTGAGGTTACATCAATTGATGAACTGAAAGAATCTATAAGATTATCGAGGAGATTAATGTTACCGCTTAAATTTCTAGGAGGTGGCAGCAATATAATTTTTCCTGATGCTTACCTTGATATGCTTGTTGTAAAGATTTCCATGAAGGGAATTTCATTTTTGGAAAACAAAAGTCAGGTTAAAGCTATGGCAGGCGAAAATTGGGATAACTTTGTCAAACTCTGTGTGAATCATGGATTACAGGGTATAGAATGTCTGTCCGGTATTCCGGGTTCGGTAGGTGCAACACCGATACAAAATGTCGGCGCATACGGACAAGAAGTAAGTGATACCATTAAATTTGTAAATTGCCTGGACGTAATTTCGCTTAATGAAATATCCATTGATAAAACTGAGTGCGGATTTGGTTATCGTACAAGCAGATTTAAAACAAAAGATAAGAACAGGTTCATCATTACTTCGGTTGTTTTTCAGCTGTATGAACAACATGAACCGGAATTAACTTATAAAGATATTAAAAATGCAATAACGGAAATTGACGATTATTCCTCCCTCTCAAGGTTGGAAAAACTTAAAACAGTCCGAAATAAGGTTATCAAAATCCGGCGGACAAAATCCATGGTTATTAATCAGAACGATCCTGACACATCATCTTGCGGATCGTTTTTTACAAATCCTGTTTTAACGAAACAAGATTTCGAAAATTTTATTGGCGTATGTGACGGACTGAATTTGGTTCCTCCGTTTTATAAACTGAACGGAAAATTTAAAGTACCCGCTGCTTGGTTGATTGAAAAATCAGGTTTCGGAAAAGGGTACTCAGAAAATGATGTCGGAATATCCGCCAGACATTCATTGGCTTTGGTCAACAGGGGCGGAGGTTATAATGCGTTGATTAATCTTGCTGAGAAAATTAAATCGAAAGTAAAGGAAAAATTCGGTATAAAGCTTTGCGAAGAACCCGTCATTGTCAGGCAGGCTTAACTTTCCTAGTAATGTTTTCAATATTCTTTGGGGTATTATGGTTATTTTATTTTTTATAATACATTGATACTTAAAATACTGATTGTAATTTTACATTCAGAAAATTAAACTATCCCGTACGATACTTGCGTAACATTTCTTTCATATTAATTTCAATTCTGTTACTATCTGTGTTCGGATTTATATTTAATAAAATGAGTTCATTCGAAGGAATAGAAGATATTAACGAAAGGTTGCTTGTTGTTTCAGACGGAACTCCTGTTATTTTCAACAATCGTAACCAGCTTGAACTTCCGGTAAATAATCATCCTCGCAAATACATAACAGATCAAGGGCTAATAATTATCAACCCAAGTATCAGAATTAAGCAATCTGTAAATACCCATCAAACCGACGCAAGTATTACCTCCGATCCAGTTATGTTCAGAAATCTTTTTGCATCCGGTACGACGATTGTGAGTAGCGGTAGCTTTTTTCTGAGCGAAGGATATTACCTTAGCACCAATGAAGGTAGTAACTGGAACGGTTATGATACCTTACCTTCATTACCTATGGGAAATCATGCAGGATCTCCGACGACAATAATAGACAAGAACGGTGTATTAATGATAAATCATCTAACCGGTATTATAAACCAATCGGTGAGTATTTCCAGGTCAACAAATTTCGGAGTGAATTGGGAAAGCTATTTAACGGTCAGCAACAGTAACAGTAACTCAACCGCTTCTGCCACAACAGATAATAATCCACTTAGCCCTTATTACGGGAACACTTATAGTTTTTGGACAGATTTCTCTAACCCGAGTGAAAGGGTTATTAAGTTTTCCAAAAGTTTGGATAGCGGGATTTCGTGGTCGAACCCGGTTCAGTTAAATACCCCGACATCACCTTACCCGGCATCGCAGGGTATTTCTTCGGTTGTCGGTAACGATGGTGTAATTTATGCTGTATGGCGCGATCACGCTATAGTTTCACCTTTCACAGGGAAAAGGGTCGGGTTTGGGATATCGATAGACGGGGCTAATTCCTGGTTAATAGATAATGAAGCATTTACGATGAACGGAATCAGATCGCCTTCTTTATCTCCGTACAATATCCGTGTAAATGATTTTCCGAAAATAGCAATTGATAAAAGCAACGGCGTGTATAACGACAGGCTTTATGTAATTACTCCGCAGGAAGACCAAATGCCTGCCGGTACTGACCCTGATATTATATTGACCAGATCAACGGACGGCGGAGTTACTTGGCTTCCCGGAGTAAGGGTAAATCAAGACCCGATAAATAACGGAAAAATACAATTTATGCCTGCAATTTGTGTAGATAACTTTGGATTTGTTAATGTAATTTATTTCGATAACAGAAACACTTCATCTGATTCCGCGGAAGTATTTATCGCAAGGTCGTCTGACGGTGGTGATACCTGGGATGAATTTGTGTTGAGCAATCATAGATTCAAACCATCCCCAATACAAGGGATAGCCGGAAGTTACGGTGGTGATTATATTGATATTGTTGCTTCAGGTTCTTTTGTTTATCCGATTTGGATGGATAATTCAACGGGGAATTATCAGCTATGGTCAACTCAGGTTATTAATATAAATTTTCCGTTAAATAATTTTCATTTGAATGATCCAGGCAGTGGACAGATTTTTACATCAAGTTACAAAGCTCAGGATTCCATAAAGTTTGAATGGGATACTTCCGCAACTGGCGCTATATACAGATTCTCAGTCAGGGATACAGCTACAAATCAATTGATTTTAGAAGCATCGTCATCGAAGAATTTCTATTACATTAAACTTCAACAGCTTGATAATATTCTAATCCAAAACGGTTTACTTCCCGGAGATACAATTCATTGTACCTGGAACGTTACAGCATTCAGACAGACACCTAACGGGACCGATTCATTAAGCTCACAAAACGGACCTTGGAGAGTTTCTTTTATCAGGGGTACACCGATGATGACCCCATTTTCGTTAAAATATCCTTTACCGGATACTACAGTATTCACGAACGTTTCTTCGATGCAAAGAACTAGTTTCAACTGGGGTTCTGCAGGTAATGGAAATACATACAGATTTGTAATGAAAATTCCCGAACTTGATTCCGGTTATATCCTGAACCTTCAATCATTGCAGAATGGTTACGACAGCAGTTTTGCCCTTGAAAATTCGGATATGGATATTGTTTTAATGAATAAGAGCGTAAACATTGAAGATACTGTAAACGGTATTTGGACCGTGTATTCAAATAACGGATATGATTCTATAAAAGCTGTTGATTCCAATACAATATCGTTTGTGAGAATTAGTCCACCTCCTGTTTTTTTCGATGGGTTCGTAAATGGTTTGGTAAATTGGCAGGTTGAAAATCTAGGTGGAGATTGCATTTGGGGAATCGAAAACGAACCGTACTCAAATCATTACAATATGAAGTTTACATCAATATCTCCTCTTCTCTCTGCAAATTTAAAAGCGTGTGGACCGCAAACCGTTATCAGGAGTATGTTAAGCATAAGTGACAATATAAATTGTACAAACCGATTTAATAATTTTCTTCTCGTTGACTGCGATATATTTAACTTAGCCCCATCTGATACAGCGAGAATTGAAGTAAGCTACGATGGTGGTATCTCATGGGAGTCAGCTCTGAGCATGTCCGATATTACTCTTCGAAACATCAGACTTGTAGTTGAACTACCTGATGCTTTCGATAACCCGTTACTCAAATTCAGATTTTTTACAAGTCTCTCGAACGGTATTAAATGGTGGACGATAGATAATGTAATAGTTACAGGTGATTATATTATTTCTTCCGGTGAAAGTAACCCGGAATTAATCCGTGATTACTCCCTCGGTCAAAATTTCCCTAACCCGTTTAATCCGATTACTACAATAAAATATTCGCTACCCGAAAAATCAAATATTGAACTTTCAATTTTCGATATTACGGGAAGAGTAATTTCTGTTTTAGATAAAGGAGTTAAAGAAAAAGGTATTTATGAAGTAAAGTTTGATGCCGGCAGGTTACCGAGCGGGATATACTTCTACAGGCTTAAGTCGGAAAGTATAATTATTACAAAAAAATTAGTGGTCATCAAGTAAACCCATTCTCTCTAAATTTAAATTAACGTTTTATACAACCGAAATATTTTGTAAAATAGGTTAAATCTTTTTATCTTGTGCAACCTCAAATTTAACAACCATGAAAAAATTATTATTTTCAGTAATTGCAATTATACTATTCTGCAATTATGCATTTTCGTCTCCGGTAGAAATTTCACCGAGACTTAGCGATAAGATGAAAGGTCTTAATCCGCTTGAATACATTAGAGTGTTCGTTGTACTTGAAAGTCAAGTTGATGTTGTTACACTCGGACAACAGTTAACTCACAACAGAGCCACACCACAGGAAAGAGCTTACACTGTGATAACTACGCTAACAGAACACGCACAAAACACACAGGTTGATATTCTCAATTATCTTGAAAGCCAGAAGTCGGTTGGAAAAGTGAGAGAGATAGAACCGTTTTGGATTGTGAATATGGTAGTGGTAGAGGCTAATATAGAAGTATTGACAACACTTGCCTCTAGAAACGATGTTGCTATGATGGACATTGATTCCGAACTCAAACTAGATGAACCTGTTCAGGAGGGAATTGCAGAGCAGTTCAAAGAGGGAGTAGAAAACGGCATAAAGGCTATTAATGCTCATAAGCTGTGGGCTCTTGGATTCAGGGGTCAGGGTACGATAGTCATGGGAGTAGACACGGGAGTACAGCTTGAACATCCTGCACTTAACTATAAATGGCGGGGGAATGGCAGACCCTGGTGGCAAGCGTGGTACGATAGAGATGGTACAACATCGCCATCAGATTGCGATAATCACGGGACGCATACTGTTGGTACAATGTGCGGGCGAGCAGGCAGTGACACGATTGGAATCGCAATAGATGCCGAATGGATGGCAGCTAAGACCATTTGTTCAAGTTCACATACCAGCTATTCCATTGCTGCCTGGCAGTGGGCACTGAACCCTGACAGCAACGCCGGTACAGTTGACGATATGCCGGTTGCAATCGGAAACTCCTGGTGGGATCCTAGTATTACAAATGAATGCACAAGCATTTACGTTGCAGCGCTAAATACAATGGAAGCCGGAGGAGTCGGTATAGTCTTTTCCGCCGGAAATAGTGGACCAGGCGCTTCAACAATTACCAGACCGAAAAACATCAATACAACTATTATTAACGCATTTTCAACCGGTGCTGTTAACGGTAACCAACCTTTCCCGTATCCGATTGCGAGCTTCTCCTCAAGAGGACCGTCAGTATGCGGTGGTACTGGTTCATTGTTGATTAAACCTGAGGTATCTGCCCCCGGTGAAGATGTAAGGTCTGCTAATAGAAATAGCGGATATATGACAATGTCCGGTACTTCAATGGCTTGCCCTCACGTGGTCGGAGCTGCAGCATTGCTTAAGTCAGTCGCACCATCAATGACAGGCCCTGAAATTCTCGAACTCCTTTACAATACTGCCACTGATCTTGGAACACCTGGTGAAGATAATACATACGGTATGGGAGTTATTGATGTATGGGCAGCATTCCAGCAAATTGGAATTTACCCACTCAATCCTTTTACTTTGAATTCTCCGGCATCAGGGATATCTGTGACAACAGTACCCGGCGGTACGACACCGGTTAGTTTTACATGGGATACTTCTGCTACAGGTGCTCATTACAACTTCATATTCGGAACTTCTTTACCTACAAGATTAGTAACTCTCCCGTCGTCAACTAATTCACTGACGTTAACCACTGGTGAAATAGATTCTATCCTTGCAAGTTTTGGTGTGCAGCCGGGTGATAGTGTAACAGGTCAATGGGATATCTGGGCATATAAGGTAAATCCGGTTGATTCATTAAAGTCTACAAACGGTCCTAGAACAATAACATTTAAACGTGGTATCCCCCAGCTTTCGGCTTTCAACCTGAACTCTCCGCCGAACAATACGACAATTACTACATCTGTGTTTAACAACTCACAGGTAAATTTCAACTGGACTAAATCCGGTGATGGTACAACTTACCGTTGGAAGTTCGGTTCACCAAATATCTCAACAGTACTGCTTAATGTTGATGCGGAGTTTGACTCATCGTATTCGTTCGTTAACTCCGGACTTGACGTTATCCTCAGCGGAATTGGACTTGACCCGGGCGATTCAATCGTTGGTCAGTGGGCTGTCTGGGCATACAACGGACTTGACTCGATTAAGTCAACTCAGACATACAACATTACCTTCAAGCGACAGGATAAAGGTGATTTCCTTGTAATGTACGATTCAACCTCATCCTCTGGCAGAACATCCAGAGATTCGGTTATCAATGTACTGAACCAACTCAATAAAACTTATGACCTGTTCAACCGTGGCGGACAGACCTCTACGGATGCGATGACAATGCGAGGTTATAAGGGTGTAATACTACTCGGACAAGGGACAAGCGTATTGAGCACGAAGCAGAAGGATTCAGTCATCGCATATCTCAACTCAGGTGGAACAACGGTTGCGACAAAATCAAAGCTGATTATATTTTCAGAGGATGTCGGATATCAGTTCGGGCGAAATGGTTCGACTTATCAGGATCTGAACTTTATCAACAATTACCTCGGCTGGGATTATGTAGCCGACAGACCGGGCGTATCTCAACAGGGGTTAATAGGTTCGTACATTAACTCCGGGCTTGCCGATAGTACGATAGGCTCATGGCCGGAAGTGATAAAGAAACACAACCAGCCCGGGACGAGCCAGCACGTACTGTATCTATACAGGCGACACATAAACGGTCGGTGCGAGTGGCGGACCGGTTCACAGAATACTGAAAGCAGCAATTGACTATGTAAACGAAGAGGCATCGGGACTGGAACCTGTAACCGGTACAACGATACCCGAACGGTTTGAGTTATCGCAGAACTACCCGAATCCGTTCAACCCGACAACGAAGATAAACTTTGCAATAGCGAAGCAGGGATTGGTAACATTGAAGATATTTGACATTACGGGTCGGGAAGTAGCAACGCTTGTGAACCAGACAATGGCTCCGGGATATTACAGCATAGACTTCAATGCGTCTGTGCTATCGAGCGGAGTTTATTTCTACAGGTTGCACTCAGCTGACTTTATTGATGTAAAACGAATGGTACTCCTGAAGTAAGGCAGGAAATTACTTAAGTAAACAA
>MWSW01000003.1 GCA_002050165.1 Candidatus Tepidiaquacellales bacterium OLB4/UTCHB1 | reverse complement strand
CTCGGCGAGAACTCTAAGATTGAGTTCCGCAATGGCGCTTACCTCGACGCAGACGGGATCACCTTCTCAGGCAACAACGGCGCTATATGGGGCGGACTTGTCTTCCACAACGCAGGCGGGCAGACGCAAATTAAAAACTGCACTTTCAATGACGCGAAAATCTCAATTGACATAAAGAACACTACCGGCTGTTACGCTGGCCTCGAAAAGAGGATTACCGGCAACACATTTAACCAACCAAGCATTGGCTCACACTCAATCCGCGCAGAAAACGTTTTCAAACTTTTACTTCAGGGAAATACATTTAATATAGCAGCTAACAAAACCGGTGTAGAAATTCTAAATCGTATTAATGCGGGCAATTCTCAGGAAGATGGCGGCAATTAACGAATTCATTTACGACTGATAACATCTTTTAACAATCAAATCAAACCTTTAACCAGAGATAATAACTTTGTTTGATGGGTTTAAATCAGCCGGAACTTACACGGTAACATTCAACGCATCGCACCTTTCGAGTGGGGTGTATTTCTACCGGATTGAAGCCGGCGAATTTGTGAGCGTTAAGCGGATGGTGCTCCTGAAGTGAATATATGTCTTTTAATCAGAATAAATAATAAGAACCGTCAGGATAATAAATTGATGTTTCTTTTATCACCCTGATTTATTTTGAATGCTCAATTGGACAATCACTGGATGGACAGTTTAATCCCACAGGAGCATTCCAACCATTGCTTTTCCAAGCGGCATAACAACAATTGTAAGTAATTACAACTTCGATTTCTTTTTGAGAAAAAGGGTCAATGCAAAAATAAGAAAAATAGGGAGGAAAAACAGTTCTTGGATCCCATACATTACAACAATATGCAGGAGATTTAGCTTTTACCAGCGTAAATGAAATCAGGGTAAATAATAGAATTGTAAGTAGTAATCTTGATAAATATTTTTTGATACAGTAAAATTTAGTTATGAAAAACTTCGTAAGCCTAACTTTTTTTTTACTTATTGTCAATGTAATCGTTGTGGCAAATCAGATGGGATGGCGTGAACTTTCCTCTGCCCCTGTTTATCCATCACCATTCGGAAGATTTGAATTCATATATTTTATAAATCCTAATACAGGATGGGCAATTGCCGGGGGAACTTATCGAGGAGTTTTTAAAACCACAAATTCAGGTTTAACCTGGGATTCATTATACGGTGAGAATATTGCTTATAGTACGATAGGATTTTTTAATGAATCTTTGGGATTTCTTGGAACAGTATCTGACCAAACTAACATTTCATTTAGAAGATCTTCAGACGGAGGTATTACGTGGGAAGCTGTTACAAATATTCCGGTACCATATCCAAGAGGAATATGTGGAATTCAAATTTTGGGTGATTCATTGTTATTTGCGGTGGGAGAATACTCACAATTTCCAACTTTTATTAAAACTACTGACAGGGGTAATACATGGAGTTCGTATGATATGAGTTTTCTTGCTAAAGGTCTTACAGCAGTTTATTTCTTAAATCGGGATACAGGATTTGTGGTTGGTCACAACGGAGTTAATTACAATAATGCAAAAGCAGTCGTATTGAAGACGAATAATGGGGGATTGAACTGGAAAACAATTTATGAATCTCCCAATCTTGGACAGAATTGTTGGAAGATAACTTTTCCATCAAAAGACACCGGATATATTTCGCTTGAAAGTTTTACTTTACCAAATAGATTTCTTAAAACTATTGATCGAGGTGAAACATGGATGGAATTGATTTTCAGAAATACCACTCCTTCATATACTCAACAAGGAATAGGTTTTATAAATAATCAAACGGGTTGGATCGGAGGTTCAATCTTGCCGTCGTTTTTTTCATTTCAAACTACTGACGGAGGATTTTCATGGCAAGAATTCGGAATATTAAAGAATGTAAATCATTTTCATTTTGTAAATGATACATTAGCTTTTGCTGTTGGTCGGAGTATTTACCGTTATTCTACATATCCATTAATTTCCATAAACAAAATTTCTGAGGGAATTCCCAATTCTTTCGACCTCTCCCAAAATTATCCAAACCCGTTCAATCCTGTAACCAACATCAGATTTGATATTATGAAAGCGGGTAAGGTCAGGCTTTCAGTTTACGATATGACCGGGAAGGAAGTATCGGTTCTGACAAATGAAGTTCTGAAGCCCGGCAGTTACGAAGTTGGATTTGACGCATCGCACCTTTCGAGTGGTGTGTATTACTACCGCATAGAAGCCGGCGAATTTGTGAGCGTTAAGCGGATGGTACTCCTGAAGTGATAAAATAAACTTCCAACGTTTTTTCTATTGAAAAAAAGCGGAGCAGTTGCTCCGCTTTTTTGTTATGAACTCAGATCAGCAATTGAAAATAATGAGTACTTCATTTGAGGAAAAATTCAATAGGTATAAATTTTTGCATTGTTTAAATGTGGGGGGGGGGTACAAGTTACAATAAATCACCACCGGAGTAAAATTCCGAATAATACAAGCCCGAAAAAACCCCTTGCAATTTAGACATGAATGAATTAAATATGAGCAAAGATAAAACAAACGAAATGAGAAACACAATCGTAGCTATTGCAATAGCGCTGGTAACAACGAAAGCGCGGGTAAAAAAAAAGTAGCCGCAAAACACATGGTGACCAATATTTAAAAGTATTATTAGTACAATGTGCATGGGCAGCCACTCGAACAAAAAATACTTACTTAAGAAAAAAATACGAAATTCTTTCAATACGAAGAGGTAAAAAAAGAGCATTGATAGCAATAGGACATAAGATCCTGATAGCCGCCTACTTCATATTGAAAAACAAAGAGGAGTATAAAGACTTAGGTGAGAACTTCCTTGACGAGAAACGGAAAGCCAAACAGATAGAACATCATATGAGGAGATTGAAAGAGTTGGGAATGGATCTTGCAGAAATAAAAAAAGTTGCATAGAGGTCGTTTTTTACTGGAGGTTGAAAAATCCTTTTCAATAAAAAGGAAACCCCGAAAATGAAACTGACCGAAAACACTAAGCACACAAGAGTATTGCCTTAGAGCATGAAGATGAAAATATAAAATCCTTGGTGTTAAGCAACATTGCAAAAATAAATAAGACTTAAAAAACTTGGAGTAAGAAAATATAAACAGATGAAAAGACTAATATTCGTATCTATTCTCGGATTTATTTTTTTAGCTTTTAATGTCAAAACAATAAACGATAATCAGACGACATGGGAAAGATATTTTCTTTTAGGTCAGGTCGGAGAAGATTGGGCTATGACAAGTTGTATTGCAAAAGATGGAAATTATCTGATAGCTGGTTATACGAAAGATTTACCCAACAAGTCTTTTGTTATCAAAATGACACCGGATGGAGATACACTTTGGGCAAGAAAGTTTGAAAATAGTGTTGTGTCTACTGTTGCTGCTTTTACAATATGCTCAACAGATGACAATGGATGCATATTCGGAGGTTTCAGTGATGAATTAAATCTAGTAAAGATAGATGCTGACGGAAATTTAGTATGGAACAATATTTACAGTGAAGTTCAACACGTATTAAGATCTATCAAAAGAACAAATAATGGAGATTTTGTAGCAACAGGATACAAGTATCCATTTACTTCTTTAATGATAAGAATTGATTTGAATGGAAATCTAGTTTGGAATCGCGCAGATCCAAGCTTTCGAGATATTGGGTGTTTCGTTGAAACTTCGGATAGCGGATTTATAGCACTTGCCAGCACACCAAATCCTCAAATTATAAAGCTAAATAAATCCGGGACAATTGAGTGGTCAAATAATGTACCCGCAGGTTATGGTCCCGCTGTTATCAATAAAATTGGTGAAAATGAATATTTGATTACTGGTTTAGGCGATTTTATTATAAATGAAAATGGGGATATTATAACGAAATTTAATATTCCTTTTGAACCTAATGAACTTCCGACAGCCTTTTTGTATTCGTCATCCACCGAAGAAATTCGCTATATGGTTAGATCTACTTATAAATGGCTACCTCAGACAGTCGTCAGCAAAATTATACTTTATGATCTAAATGGAACCATTTTAAGTGAAAAATTAATCGTGGATTCTAACAATAATTCTCGCGAAATAAGAGGAATCACTCAGTTGTATGACGGATATCTTTTTACCGGAATTAGAAACTTTGATACAGCAACAGAACAAAGTATCGGAAAATCCATGGTCATCAAAACTGATTCGTTACTAAACTATAAAACTGTAGGGATCAGTAACAACGGGACTAATGTTGCTGATGATTATTCGTTGGGCATTTATCCTAACCCATTTAACACAAGTACAAAAATAAAATTCAACTTACCTTCACGACAGTATATAGAAATTTCGGTGTATGATATTACAGGGAGGGAAATAAAACGTTATGACCGCATGATTTATAATTCTGGAACAAATGAATTGATTTTTTATGGTGGTAATCTATCGAGCGGAGTGTATTTATTGTTATTTCAATCGGAATCAGAATTAATTTATAAAAAAATTTCACTAATCAAATAATAAATCATGTTACATAAAATTTTTAGTTATTTTTTAGCATTTGTATTTTGCACTATTTTAATTGATACTTCTATTGGTCAAACTACATGTAATATTGGAAACATTGAAGTTATTGTATGTAATCAATCATCCGAGTCAATCAAGGTACAGTTTTATCCTGTTTCAGCAATTTTTAATGATAAAAATCAATATTCTTTATTTGCAAAAGGTAGAGTAAATCAGTCTCCAAATGTAGCTAACTTTGACTACCTCACTACTGTATATTATAATTATCCTGATATCAATGCACAAAGATTCGTAATTGTTAGTCCAGGCTCAAGCGCAGGGTATGAGTATGATATTGAGATTAATAATTCCCATAATAGTCTTGGAAAATTTGGTTATGGAGTTTATAAATTGGTTCTAACAAAAATAGATGGTATAGGATATGAAGGTGAGAAAGATTCGTGTTTAATAGATTTTGATTATTATAACAATAATAATGTATCTTTATCAGGAGATTTATTTATAGTTATCAATGACAATAATGTAACTCCTAGGTTTTTCTATAAATTTTCAATTCCTGGGGCACTTCCTATATCTTTAAGTTATTCTAATGTGGAAGATTATACGATAAGATCGTGGGACCCTAATAAAAATATTAATGACCCCTTATATAGAAATAAAATATTTGGTCCTTCAGATGGATTTGAATTAAAAATTCTTCCTGATGTAATCGAAAATCAGTTTAATTTTTTACCGCTAGATTCAAGACGTGATTGTGGATGGAATTATTCAAATGTAAATCAAAATCATATGTTCGCATTGGATTCTTACGAAGAACGTCACGGGTTTTTTAGCCTAAATTGTGTTATAAAAAAAAGTATAAAGACACCTTTTTCTAGAGCAGATTTTTCAATACTCGAAGAAGCAACTGATGTTGTCATAATGCCGGGAGTAACTTTTACTATTGATAAAGGTAATCCCGGAAATAGTGATTCCTACACAGAATACCATCTGAAAAATTACAGCGACTATACCGGTACAAATTTTATTGTACAAGGTCCTAATCCAGAATTTTCGGGAGCAACTTTAAAATTAAATCACTCAGAAGTTTACGAAACAAATGCAAGGATGAGGTTTGAAGAGAAGTGTAAATTAACTCTTGAGCAAGGTAGTATTACTATAATTGAGAAATATGGAAACTTGATTTTTGAAAACGGTGGAGAAATGTTTATGCACGAAAATTCAAATATCACTTTTTACGATCACGGTGAAATTATAATTAATTCAGGAGGTAAAGTCTTTAACTGTGGTGCGAATATTACAAACAATTCTAATGTTTGCATACTTGTTAACAATGGCGGTCAGTATCATATTGGAAGTGAATTTTGCAATAACAATGTAGAACATTTATTTGATAACGGATCATTTTTAGTTGTAAAGAATGGTGGAGAATTGAGAGTAGCTGACAACAGCAAAATCATCTTTGACGGATTAAATTCATTTTTGAAAGCTGAACAAGGTGGGATTATTAAGATGGGAGCTAACTCTTCCATCGAGTTCCGCAATGGCGCTTACCTCGACGCAGACGGGATCACCTTCTCAGGCGATAGCGGAGCAATCTGGGGCGGACTCGTCTTCCACAACGCAGGCGGGCAGACGCAAATTAAAAACTGTACGTTCAATGACGCGAAAATCTCAATTGACATAAAGAACACTACCGGCTGTTACGCTGACCTCGAAAAGAGGATTACCGGTAACACATTTAACCAACCAAGCATTGGCTCACACTCAATCCGCGCAGAAAATGTTTTCAAACTTTTACTTCAGGGAAATACATTTAATATTGCAGC